>NZ_JBVHRI010000001.1:952380-997714 GCF_055566975.1 Streptomyces sp. NPDC027189 | reverse complement strand
GCTTCTTCGCGAACTTGGTCTGCAGGAACTTCTCGGTGCCCTCGGTGGGCCGGTGGTACATCCAGCTCAGCAGGCCCAGCGCGAACATGTTCTTGGAGCGCTCGGCCTCCTTGCGGGAGAGCGCGAACTCCTTGAGCGCCTCGACGGTCATCGTCGTGAGCGGGACGGGATGGACGCTGAAGCCGTCCAGGGAGCCGTCCTCCAGCGGGCTGGTGGCGTAGCCGACCTTCTGCATCGCCCGCTTGGTGAACTCGTCCGTGTTGACGATGATCTCCGCGCCACGCGGCACATCGCTGATGTTCGCCTTCAGGGCGGCCGGATTCATGGCGACGAGAACGTTGGGCGCGTCGCCGGGAGTGAGGATGTCGTGGTCCGCGAAGTGCAGCTGGAAAGACGAAACGCCCGGCAGGGTGCCTGCGGGCGCTCGGATCTCGGCGGGGAAGTTCGGCAGGGTCGAGAGGTCGTTGCCGAAGGAGGCTGTCTCGGAGGTGAAGCGGTCGCCGGTGAGCTGCATTCCGTCACCGGAGTCGCCCGCGAACCGAATGATCACTCGGTCAAGGCGGCGGACGTCTTTGACCCCGGCCGCTTTGCGCTGTTCTCCTACGACGGCTCCGTCTGCCTGCTCCGCTGGGCTACTGACCTGGCTCGTCACTGAACTGGACCTCCCTCGAGGCGGCTGTCTGGGAGCGGCCTTCCCGCAGGCCCTCCCAATTTCAACCCTACGTCGGTAAGGGTGGCCTTCCCGCGGCCATTCGCATGATGGACATCATTTTGAGACGGCCGGACACCCTGACTTGTCATGATTTACCCGCCCCCCGGTCCTTCCTTGAAGACGCTCCCCGCTCATCCATTGGTTCTGGGTTCCTGGATTTCCTGGTTTCTGGGCTTCTCCTGGCGGATGCGGTGGCACCTGGAGTCGCACCAGCCACCTGACACAGTGTCAGGCCGTCATGAGTTCAGATAGGTGAGCACGGCCAGAACACGCCGGTGATCCCCGTCACTCTGGGACAGGCCCAGCTTCAGGAAGATATTGCTGACGTGCTTCTCGACCGCGCCGTCGCTGACCACGAGCTGCCGTGCGATCGCCGAGTTCGTACGTCCCTCGGCCATGAGCCCGAGGACCTCCCGCTCCCGCGGAGTCAGCCCCGCGAGCACGTCCTGCTTGCGGCTACGGCCGAGCAGCTGCGCCACGACCTCCGGGTCGAGCGCGGTACCCCCCTGGGCCACCCGAACCACCGCGTCCACGAACTCCCGCACCTCGGCCACCCGGTCCTTGAGCAGATAGCCGACACCGCGACTGGAACCGGCCAGCAGTTCGGTGGCGTACTGCTCCTCCACGTACTGTGACAGCACGAGTACACCGAGTCCGGGATGCGCCTTGCGCAGCTGTACCGCCGCCCTGACGCCCTCGTCGGTGTGCGTCGGCGGCATCCGCACATCGGCGACGACGACGTCCGGCAGCGCGTCCTGGGCCGCGAACTCGGTAATGGTCTTGATCAATGCCTCGCCGTCGCCGACACCCGCCACGACGTCATGCCCGCGGTCGGTCAGCAACCGGGTCAGGCCCTCCCTGAGCAGCACTGAATCCTCGGCGATGACCACCCGCACCTTGTCCTCCACGATTCTCGGCCCCCCAGAGCCCGTCCCCGGGCCCACACCGGGACAGCCCGGCCCGACCCGAGTCCATTCCCGGCCCGCGCCGGGTTCGTCCCCGCTCGTACGACAGCCCCCAGCATTCCAGCATTCGGACCGGACTGCGCCCGGGCAGCGAGAATCGGCATCAGGAGACGTCACCGGGCACTGTCAGCCCGTCCGGCGTCTGAGGACGAGGCCGTTCGGGCCGAAGCGGGGGGTCTGGGGGCGGCAGCCCCCCGGGCACGGGAATGGGCAGGGGCGGAGGGGGCGCAAAACCCTCCCGCCCCCAACCCGCACCGGCTCACCCCCGCCAGGGCAGCTCTGCCGTGATCCGCGTGGGCCCACTCACGGGCGAATCCACCACCAGAATCCCGTCCACCGCATCGAGCCGCTCCGCCAGCCCCGCCAGCCCCGACCCGGCGGAGACATCGGCCCCGCCCACCCCGTCGTCGCCGACCTGGATCATCAGCCGGTTCTCCACCCGCCAGACATCCACCGTGGCGCGTGTGGCCCGCGCGTGCTTGCTGATGTTCTGCAGCAACTCGGAGACCGTGAAGTACGCGATGCCCTCGATCGCGGGCGCGGGCCGCGAGGCGAGATCCACGTCGACCTGCACCGGCACCGTGCACCGCGAGGCCACCGCGGACAGCGCGGCGTCCAGACCGCGGTCGGTCAGCACCGCCGGATGGATCCCGCGGGCCAGATCCCGCAGTTCCTGCAACGCCGTCTTCACCTCGCCGTGCGCTTCGTCCACCATCCGCGCCGCGGCCTCCGGGTCTTCCGTCAGCTTCTCCTTGGCCAGCCCCAGGTCCATCGCCAGGGCGACCAGGCGGGCCTGTGCCCCGTCGTGCAGATCCCGCTCGATGCGCCGCAGGTCGGCGGCGGCCGTGTCGACCACGACCCCCCGGTCGGACTCCAGCTCGACCACCCGCGTCGCCAGCCGTGACGGGCCGAGCAGCCCGCGCACCATCAGCCGGTCCACGGTCGTCAGCGCCCGCACGATCCACGGCGTGGCCATCGTGAAGAGCAGCCCCACCAGCGCGGTCACCGTGATCTCGAACGGGTTGTCCAGATAGATGGCGTGCGTGTCGTCCCCGTAGAGCTGCAGCCCGCCCTGCCCCCCGTACATCGGGAAGACCCAGAACCACAGCGGATACGTCAGCAGCGCCCACCCGTACGCCCAGAAGTTCAGCGCCACCACGAAGGAGAACACCGCCCACGGGAACTGGACCACGGCGTACAGCAGGTGCCGCCACGAGGTGCCGCTCTTGAGCATCGCGCCCATCCACGCCATCGCCCCGCGCTGTTTCATCCGCAGCGGCTCCGGCTCGGACACCTCGACCCCGAGCAGTCCGCGCGCCCGCGCCCGCTCCAGCGCGCCGAAGCCGCGGCAGCCTGCCAGGCCGGCGGCGAGCACCGGTATCCCCAGGAAGGTGATCAACAGGCCGGCGCCGAGCGAGAACATCGTGACGGCGAACGTGAACATGATGATCCCGAGCGGCAGGCTCAGCATCACATAGCCGAACTCGCGCCAGCTGCGGGCCTCGATCGGCGCGCGCAGCGGGGCCGGGAGACGGTGCCGCCGCTCAGCGGCGTCCGCTCCGCGGAATCCGGGCCCACTCCGGTGCCCGTACCCCTGTCCGTACTCCGTGGCCATCGGTCTCGTCCGTTCTACTCGTCCTGCTCGTCGGCTCGTACCTCAACCCTGCTGTCCACGGGGCTCGCCGACCATGGAGCGGGTCGGCGTCTTGGGGCGGGGGTTTTCCCTACCTCGGGAGGGGACCGGAGCCGTGGTCGGGTACGTTCCGGGTGCTTGCCGGAGGCTTCAACCGCGTTCTCGCCGGTTCTCGAGGCGGCGACCCGAGGCGTACGGGTCCTACCGCGCGGGCTCGTCCTGCCGGTCCCGCCACGGGAGCTCCGCCGTGATGACGGTCGGACCGCCGACCGGCGACTCGATGACGAACAAGCCGTCGACCGCGCCGAGCCGGTCCGCGAGCCCCGCCATCCCGGTACCGCCGTCCAGGCCGGCCCCGCCGCGCCCGTCGTCCGACACCTGTATGAGCAGCCGCTCGTCCGCCCGCCACACATCGACCGACGCGGACCTCGCCCCGCTGTGTTTGCTCACGTTCTGCAACAGCTCGGAGACGGTGAAGTACGCGATGCCCTCGATGGCCGCGGCCGGTCTTGTCTCCAGTTCGGCCGTCACCTTCACCGGCACGGTGCACCGCGAGGCGACCGCCGACAGCGCCGCGTCCAGACCCCGGTCGGTGAGCACCGCCGGGTGGATGCCGCGCGCCAGATCGCGCAGCTCCTGCAACGCGAGCTTCACCTCGCCGTGCGCCTCGTCGACCATCGTCGCCGCCGCGTCCGGATCCTCCAGGAGCTTCTCCTTGGCCAGACCGAGCCCCATCGCGAGGTTGACCAGCCGGGCCTGTGCTCCGTCGTGCAGATCGCGCTCGATGCGCCGCAGGTCGGCGGCGGCCGTGTCGACCACGACCCCCCGGTCGGACTCCAGCTCGGCGATCCGCCGCTCCAGTTCGTCGGAGGGCGACAGCAGCCCGCGCACCAGGGCCCTGTCCACGTTCGTCAGCCCCCGCGCGATGAACGGCAGCACCGGCCACAGCACGAACAGCGACGTGAACGTGACCACGAAAGTGGCGATGCCCCACGGCAGCCGGATGAAGTCGTACAGCACCGTCCGCCAGCCGACCGGATCCTTCAGGCTCGACCAGAGCCAGCCGAAGAAGCCGGTCCTGTGCACCGGGAGCGGGCTCGGCTCGTCGATTCGCAGCCCGAGCAGCGCGCGCGCCCGCGCCCGCTCGGCCTTGCCCAGCTGACGCGCGCCGCGCAGCCCGCCCGCGAGCAGCGGCAGCCCGATGACCGTCACGGCGAGCCCCGCGCCCGTGAACATCAGCGTCGCGACGTACACGAAGCCGACGATCGACAGCGGCAGGTTGGCGAGCAGATGCGCGATCTCCTTCCACGTCTGCCGGTCGAAGGCGAAGCGCGCGGGAGGCAGCCGGTCGCCGTCGGACATCTCGTCCGACGGACCGGTGAGCGGGATGCGTTCGGTCATATCCGCTAGCCTGCCCGGCGCCGCGCCGCCGCGCCATGAGGTGGGCCGCCGCGATCCACTGGGGAAAACCCCACCCCAAAGGGCGCGAATCGGACACACTGGTGGAGTGGGACTCGGGTTGTCGACGAGGTGGGACGTGGATACGTCGACGGGTGGCACGCGGATACCGAGACGAGGTTCGCTCGGAGACGTCGACGGGGCGGGACCTGGGCACGATCTCGACGCGGGAGGCGTACTTGTCCACCTGGCGAGACTGGAACGCGTTTGCGATGGTCCATGGGTGACGGGCTGCTTACGGTCTCTTTAGCAGGCCCTAGACTCCCGTCCGTACAGATCGTCGAACACGGCGCATCACAGAGTGCGCGACGGCGCACTCCGGGGCGCATACGAGGTCAGGGAGCGAGGGGCTGACGTGCCGGAACCGACCGTCGTCGCGGCGGGCTACTTCCAGTCCTACTCGGTCGTCGGACTGCTCGCCGTCGTGGGCGTGCTCTTCGTCGCCGTCGCCTTCGGGGCCGGCCGCCTGCTGCGGCCCGTGGTCCCCACCCCCGAGAAACTCCTGACGTACGAGTGCGGCGTCGACCCGGTCGGCGAGGGCTGGGCCCACACCCAGGTCCGTTATTACGTCTACGCGTTCCTCTACGTGATCTTCGCCGTCGACTCGATCTTCCTCTTCCCCTGGGCGACGGTCTTCGCCGCGCCTGGCTACGGCGCCGCGACGCTCGTGGAGATGTTCATCTTCCTCGGCTTCCTCGCCGTCGGCCTGCTGTACGCATACAAGAAGGGCGTCCTGGCATGGACGTGACCCCCTCGCTCCCCGAGCCGGTGCTGCTTCCCGAGCCGAAGCGGCTGGGCGCGCTCGCCCGGCTGGCCCCCGAGCCCATGAAGGTGGTCCTGAACTGGGGCCGCCGCTACTCGCTCTGGGTCTTCAACTTCGGCCTCGCCTGCTGCGCCATCGAGTTCATCGCCGCGTCCATGGCCCGCCACGACTTCATCCGCCTCGGCGTGATCCCGTTCGCGCCGGGCCCCCGCCAGGCCGACCTGATGGTGGTGTCGGGCACGGTCACGGACAAGATGGCTCCGGCCGTCAAGCGCCTCTACGAGCAGATGCCCGAGCCGAAGTACGTCATCTCCTTCGGCGCCTGCTCCAACTGCGGCGGCCCGTACTGGGACTCGTACTCCGTGACAAAGGGCGTCGACCAGATCATCCCCGTCGACGTGTACGTCCCCGGCTGCCCGCCCCGCCCGGAAGCGCTGCTCCAGGGCATCCTCAAGCTCCAGGAGAAGATCGCCCGCGAGTCGCTGGGCGAGCGGTACGGGTCCGGAGCGGCGCGTCCCTCCGCGGCCGCGCTCCAGAGCGGCCTGGTGAAGCCGCCCGTCCCGGGGGAGGACCGATGACCGTCGGCTGGCTCCCCGCACCCGTCGAGGAACTCTTCGGCCCCGAGGCCACGGCCGAGGAGTCGTACGAGGTCCTGACGGTCGACGTACCGCCGACGTCCTGGATCGCCGCCCTGGAGACCGCGCGTGACGCCCTGGGCTGCACCTACTTCGACTGGCTGAGCGCCGTCGACGAACCCGGCACCGGTTTCCGCGTCGCGGCCCACGTCGTGGCGCTGCCCCCCACCTCGGTACGCCGCCTTCTCGTCCGTACGACGGTCCCGCACGCGACGCCCGTCCTCGCGTCGGCGGTCTCCGTGTACGCGGGCGCCGGCTGGCACGAGCGCGAGACCCACGAGATGTTCGGCGTGCACTTCGAGGGCCACCCGGGCCTCGACCCCTTGCTGTTGCCGGAGGGCTTCGAAGGCCATCCCCTCCGCAAGGACTTCGTCCTGGCCGCCCGCGTCGTCAAGGCCTGGCCCGGCGCCAAGGAACCCGGCGAGTCCGAGCACGGCGGACCGCGCCGCCGCCAGATGCTCCCGCCCGGCGTCCCCGACCCCAACGAGTGGGGCCCCCTCAAGGGCCAGCTCCCGCCGGCCCCGGCCCGCCCCGCCCGCGGCACTGCCCGCGCGGCCGGCGACCGTCCCGTACGCAGGGCCCGCACGGCGGGGGAGGGCTCGGCGAGCCAGGCCGCTGCCGGTGCCGCGGGTGCCGCTGCCGCGGGTGCCGGTGCCACCGCGGAGGCCTCGGCGCCGCCGCGCCGCGCGCGCAGCGCGAGCCAGGGATCGGCCAGCCAGCAGGGTGCGACCCCGGCTCCGGACCAGCAGGCCCAGGCCCCGGAGCAGCAGCCCACCGCTTCGGCACCGGCACCCGCCGAGCCGACGGCTCCCGCCCCTGACCAGCAGGCGACGACGTCCACCCCTGCGCCGCCGGAACCGACCACCCCGGCCGGACCGCGCCGCACGCGCAGCGCGAGCCAGGGCTCGGCGACACAGCGGGCGGAGGCCACCGAGCCGACGGCTCCCGCCACCCCGGCGAGGCCCGCCGCGCCGCGCAGCGCGGACGCTCCGTGGCACCACGCCCGCCCCGCTTTCGACGAGCCGGAGCCGGAGCCGGTGTCGAAGCCGGAGCCGGAGCCGGAGCGACGCACTGAGGGCACGTCGGAACCCGGGGCCACCCCGGTATCGGACGTTGTCCCGGAAGCCGTGGCCGCCCCGGACGCTGTCGCGGAAGCCGTGGCCGCCCCGGAACCGGACGCTGTCGCGGAACCCGGCGCAGCTCCGAAGCCCGAGGCCGCCGCGGAATCTCCGGCCGCGCCGGACGCTGCCCCTGCTCCTGGCCCCACCCCCAAACCCCAACCCGAACCTGAACCCGACCACGAGCCCGGACCCGAGCCCGGACCCGACCCCGACCCCGAACCCGAAGATCCCTCCGGAGGCCCGCAGTGAACGACGCTCTCGACGTCGCCCTGCGACTCCTCGTCGTCTTCGTCGTGTTCCTGACGTTCCCCCTGATCGTCGGTCAGACCGAGCACAAGGTCATGGCCCACATGCAGGGCCGCCTCGGCCCGATGTACGCGGGCGGCTTCCACGGCTGGGCCCAACTCGTCGCGGACGGCGTGAAGTTCGCGCAGAAGGAAGACGTCGTCCCCACGGGCGCGGACCGCCGTATCTTCCAACTTGCCCCCGCCGTAGCACTCCTCCCTTACCTCCTCGTCCTCCTCGCCATCCCCATCGGCCCGGGCGAGGGCGCCGTCGGCGAGGTCGTCGACGCGGGCATCTTCTTCGTGCTCGCCGTGATGGGCGTAGGCGTCCTCGGCTCGCTCATGGCGGGCTGGGCATCGGCCAACAAGTTCTCCCTCCTCGGCGGTCTCCGCACCGCCGCCCAGCTCCTTGCGTACGAACTCCCGATGCTGCTGACCGCCGCCTCGGTGGCCATGGCGGCCGGGACGGTCTCGCTCCCCGGCATCGTCGACGCCTTCGAGTGGTGGTGGCTGCCCTGGCAGATGGTCGGCGCGATCGTCTTCTTCGTGGCCGGCCTCGCCGAACTCCAGCGCCCGCCCTTCGACATGCCCGTCGCCGACTCCGAGATCATCTTCGGCGCGTACACCGAGTACACGGGCCTGCGCTTCGCACTCTTCCTCCTCGCCGAGTACGCCGGAATCGTCGTCCTGTGCGGCCTGACCACCGTCCTCTTCCTGGGTGGCTGGCACGGCCCCTGGGGCGCGGACGGCCTCGGCTGGGTCTGGACCCTCCTGAAGGCCGCGATCCTCGCCTTCGTCGTGATCTGGCTGCGTGTCACCTATCCCCGCCTGCGCGAGGACCAGCTCCAGAAACTCTCCTGGACCCTCCTCGTCCCCCTCTCCCTCGCCCAGATCGCCCTCACCGGCATCGTCAAGGTGGTGATCTCGTAACCATGGCCCCCATTCCTGGCTCCGGTCTCGCCAAGGGCCTGGCCGTCACCCTCCGCACGATGACGAAAAAGACCGTCACCGCGCAGTACCCGGACGCCCAGCCCGAACTCCCGCCCCGCACCCGCGGCGTCATCGGCCTCTTCGAGGAGAACTGCACGGTCTGCATGCTGTGCGCCCGCGAGTGCCCGGACTGGTGCATCTACATCGACTCCCACAAGGAGACGGTCCCGCCCGCGGCCCCCGGCGGCCGCGAGCGCAGCCGCAACGTCCTCGACCGCTTCGCCATCGACTTCGCCCTGTGCATGTACTGCGGTATCTGCATCGAGGTCTGTCCTTTCGACGCGCTGTTCTGGTCGCCGGAGTTCGAGTACGCGGAGACCGACATCCACGAACTCACCCACGAGCGCGACAAGCTCCGCGAGTGGATGTGGACCGTCCCGGCCCCGCCCGCCCTCGACCCCGGCGCCGAGGAACCGAAGGAGCTCGCCGCCGCCCGCAAGACCGCCGACAAGCTGGCGGCCGAGCAGCTCGCCGCCGAGCAGGCCGAGCAGGCCGAGCAAGCAGCGGAGGCCGCGCCCCCGGCTCAGGCCGGGACCGAGCCCCAGACTCCCGTCCAGGCTTCCGAACCGGGCGAGCCCCCGGCCACGGGCGGCTCCGAGTCCTCCGAGCCGCGGGAGGGCGAGTCGTGAGCCTCGCAGCAGCCACGGCCGCCGCGGCGCGGGCCACGACCACCGCCGCCGAAAGCCACGGCTTCCTCTCCCCGACCGGTGTCGAGGTCGCCTTCCTCCTCGTCGGCCTGGTCACTTTCGGCGCCGCGATCGTCACCGTCACCACGAAGCAGTTGGTGCACGCCGCCCTGTGGCTGGTGGTCACGCTCGGCGGCCTCGCCGTCGAATACCTCCTGCTCACGGCCGAGTTCATCGCCTGGGTCCAGGTCCTCATCTACGTCGGTTCCGTTGTCGTCCTCCTCCTGTTCGGTCTGATGCTCACCAAGGCGCCCATCGGCCGCTCTCCGGACGCCGACTCCGGCAACCGCTGGGCCGCCCTGACCGTGGCCGTCGCCGCGGCCGCCGCCCTGGTCTGGGTCGTCGTCGACGCCTTCCGCACGACCTGGGTCGACCTGGACGGCGCCGCCGCCGGCTCCACCGAGGTGACCGGAGCGAGCCTCTTCCAGAGCTGGGTCCTCCCCTTCGAAGCGCTCTCCGTCCTCCTCCTCGCCGCCCTGGTCGGCGCGATCGTCCTCTCCCGCAAGGCCGCCGCGGACAAGGCCACACCGGCCCTCCCGACGCCGGGCACGCCGTCGGGCACTCGGCCCCCGAGCCGCACCGCCGCCGACACGACGGCCTCCGGCGAGCAGCCCCCGGCCAAGGAAGGGACCCGCTGATGCACCTCGCCTATCCCGCCGTGCTCTCCGCCCTCCTGTTCTGCACGGGCCTGTACGGAGTCCTCGCGCGCCGCAACGCGATCCTGGTCCTGATGTCCGTCGAGCTGATGCTCAACGCCGTCAACCTGAACCTCGTCGCCTTCGACGTCTGGCTCTCCCGGGCTGCCCGCGACATGCTGCACTCCGGTCAGGCGCTGACCCTGTTCACCATCGCCATTGCCGCCGCCGAGATCGGCATCGGCCTGGCGATCGTCCTCGCCGTGTACCGGGGCCGCGGCACCGCGGACATCGACAAGCTCCGCGACAGCGCCGAGCCGCACGGCCCCGACGAAGCCACCGTCGCGGCAGACGAGAAGGCTGAGGCCACCGCGTGACCACGACCACCCTCGCCGCCCTCGTCCCCCTTCTTCCGTTCCTCGGCGCCGTGGCCGGACTCCTCCTCGGCCGCACGGCCCCCGGATTCGTACGGCCCCTCGCCGTTCTGCCTCCCTTCGTGTCGCTCGTCCTCGCCGTGCTGGTCGCCGTGCGCCAGGGCGGCGACCAGGTCATCAACGCCCACACCGAGCTCACCCCGACCGGCTCGGTCCCCATCGAACTCGCCCTGTACATCGACGGCTTCGCGGCCCTCGTCGCCGTACTGGTCGCCTTCGTCGCCTCCTGCGTGCAGATCTACTCGACGGGCTACCTCCGCGACGACCCGCGTTACCCCTCGTACGCCGCTCTCGTCTCCCTCTTCACCTCCGCGATGCTGGTAGTCGTCTACTCCGGCGACCTGATGGTGCTCCTGGTCGGCTGGGAGATCATGGGCATCTGCTCGTACTTCCTGGTCGGCCACTACTGGGAGACCCCCGAGGCCCGCGCCGCCTCGATCAAGGCCTTCCTGGTCACCAAGCTCGGCGACGTCCCCTTCCTCATCGGTCTGTTCGCTCTTGCCACGGACGCCGGGTCCTTCAGCATCACCACGGTCCTCGGCACCGTCGCGAGCGGCGGACTGCACCATCCGACGCTGGTCGCGCTGCTGCTCCTCGCCGGTGTGGCGGGCAAGTCGGCGCAGTTCCCGCTGCACACCTGGCTGCCCGACGCGATGGCGGGCCCCACGCCCGTCTCCGCGCTGATCCACGCCGCGACGATGGTCGCCGCCGGTGTCTACTTCGTCGCCCGGCTCCTCCCCGTCTTCCAGGCCTCCTCGGCCGCGATGATCGTCCTCGCCGTCATGGCCGCGATCACGATGGCCGGTTCGGCGCTCGCTGCGCTCGCACAGGACGACATCAAGCGCGTCCTCGCGTACTCGACGATCGGCCAGCTCGGCTACATGACCGGCGCCCTGGCCGTCGGCGACCGCGGTGCCGCCGTCTTCCACCTCCTGTCCCACGGCGCCTTCAAGGCGCTGCTGTTCCTCGCCGCGGGCGTGATCATCCACGCCTCCGGCACGAACTCGCTGGCCGTCATGTCCCGTATGAAGGACCTGCGGGCCCGAGTCCCCGACGCCTACTGGACGATGACCGTGGCGCTGCTCGCGCTTGCCGCGATCCCGCCGTTCAGCGGCTTCTTCTCCAAGGAGGCCGTCCTCGGCGCCGCCGAGCACGTCGCCACCGGCCACACCGAGCACGCCCCCGGCGCCACGGGCTGGATCGTCCTCGTCGCCGGCCTGATCACCGCCGTACTCACCGCCGCGTACGCCACCCGCTTGTGGCTGCTGGCCTTCCGCGGCCGTGGCGTCGAGGCCCCCGACCACGGCAGGCAGCCACTGACCATGACGGTCGTGCTGTGGGTGCTCGCCGTCCCGTCGCTCGCCTTCGGTCTGGCGTACGGCCCGCTGCCCGACTGGTTCGACGGCCGTGACCTGACGCCGGTCCTCACCACCTCCGTCCTCGGTACGGGGCTCGCTCTGGTCGGCGGACTGGTCACCTACGGCGCCTGGCGGCACACCAGCGCGATGGCCGCGCGCGTACCGCTGGGTGCGGTCGTGGCCCACCCCGATGCCGATGCCGGAACCGTCGAGGCCGAGGCGATCGCGATGCACGCGCCGACGTTCGGAGACGTGGCCTCCGCGTCCGACCCGGCGGACCCGGGCCGACTGCTGCTCGGCCCGCTGCACCGCCACGCGGCCGTCGGCTTCCACCTCGACGCCGTGTACTCGGTGCTCTTCGTCCGCCCGGTCCAGGCCGGAGCCTCACTCGTCCGGTTCCTCGACCGCGAGGTCGTCGACACCTATGTACGCGGTGCGGGCGCCCTACCCCGCTGGCTCGGCGCTGCCGTACGGCGTGCCCAGACCGGCAATGTGCAGACCTATGTGAGCGCGCTGCTCGCCGGCACCGTCGTCCTGGTGGTCGCCGCCCTCCTCGTCGCCACGGGAGCGTGAGCAGGCGTGATCGATATCAGCGAATCCGTGATGCAGATCCTTCTGGCATTCATCGTCGTCGGCCCGCTCATCGGGGCGGCCGCGGCTTTTCTTCCGGCCCCGCCCGGGCTGAAGGGGAAGTCGCCCGAGCAGGCCGTGCTGCGGCACGGTGTGACGGTCACCGGCGCGGTGCTCATCGCCGCGATCGTCCTCGCGCTCGGCTTCGACCACGACCACCCGTCGAAGATGCAGGCCACGACGGACATCAGCTGGATCCCCGCACTCGACGTGCGGATCCACCTCGGCGTCGACGGCATTTCCCTCCCCCTTCTGGTCCTGACCGCGCTGCTGACCTTCCTCTGCGCGCTGTACAGCTACTTCAAGATGCCCGCGGGCCCGACCCCGAAGGCCTTCGTCGCACTGCTGCTCGTGCTCGAGTCCGGCATGCTCGCGACCTTCGCCGTTCTCGATCTGCTGCTGTTCTTCCTCGCGTTCGAGATGGTGCTCATCCCGATGTACTTCCTCATCGCCCGGTGGGGCGGTGCGGAACGCCAGGCCGCCGCCTGGAAGTTCATCCTCTACACGCTGCTCGGTTCGGTCGTCATGCTGTTGGGCCTGCTCCTGATCGGAATCAAGTCCGGCACATTCGACATGGTGGCACTCGCCACTGACAACGGCCGCGGGCTGACCACATCCGTGCAGGTCATCGCCGTTTTGGCGATCGGAATCGGGCTCGCGGTCAAGACGCCGATGTGGCCGCTGCACAGCTGGCTGCCGGACGCCCACACCGCTGCGCCCACCGTCGGCTCGGTCCTGCTGGCCGGTGTGCTGCTGAAGATGGGTACCTACGGATTCGTCCGCATTCTGCTGCCCATCGCACCGGACGGCATGCACACCTTCGCCCCCTACCTCGCCGCCTTCGCCGTGGTCGGGATCATCTACGGATCACTGGCCTGCCTGGCCCTCGCCAAACAGGGCGCGAAGGGCGATCTCAAGCGGCTCATCGCCTACTCGTCCGTCGGCCACATGGGCTTCGTACTGCTCGGCATCGCGACCCTGACCCCGACCGGCGTGAACGGCGCACTCTTCGCCAACATCGCCCACGGCCTCATCACCGGCCTCCTCTTCTTCCTCGTCGGGGCATTGAAGGACCGCACGGGCACCACCGACCTCGACACGCTCGCCGAGGGGACCGGCGCCGCGCTCTACGCCAAGACCCCGCGCCTCGGCGGCCTGCTCGCCTTCGGCGCCGTCGCCTCGCTCGGGCTGCCGGGCCTCGCCGGATTCTGGGGTGAAATGCTGGCGCTGTTCGGCGCGTTCAACCCCGCCGCCGACCTCAGCCGCCCCACGTATCTGACGTTCATGTCGATCGCCGCCTTCGGCACGCTGCTCACCGCCGCGTACATGCTCGTCGTCGTACGCCGCGTCTGCATGGGGGCGACCCCGCAGCCGGGAAGCCCGAAGCTCGCCGACGTCCAGAGCTACGAGTTCGCGGCCTGGACGCCACTCGTCGCCCTCACCGTCGTCGCCGGCCTGTGGCCCAAGGCCCTCCTCGGTCTGACCGATCCGGCCGTACAGCAGCTCCTCGCAGGAGGCACCCGATGAGCTCCCTGATCCAGTCCGTCGACTGGCTCGCGATCGCGCCGCCCACCCTCGCCGCGGTCGTCGGACTCGTCGTGCTCGTCGCCGACCTCTTCATCGGCGAGGCGAAGAAGGCGGTGCTCGGCTGGGTGTCCGTGGCCGGCCTCGCCGCGTCCGCGCTGATGCTGCTGCCCATCCTGGACGGCGACCGCGGCACCTTCTGTCTGACGGGCGACGCGAACGTCTGCAGCTATACGGCGGACCGGTTCACCCTCGTGATCCAGTTCCTGGTTCTCGGCGGCGCGCTGCTGGCGGCCCTGCTGTCGGTCACGGCCCTGAAGGACGCCAACAAGGATCTCCCCGAAGGGGAGTTCTGGTTCCTGCTGCTCTCCTCGGCCGCGGGCGCCGCCCTGCTGCCCGCCTCCCGAGACCTCGCGACCCTCATCGTCGCCCTGGAAGTCGCCTCCCTGCCCGCCTTCGCGCTCGTCGGCATCAAGCGTGGCGACAGGAAGTCCTCCGAAGCGGCCCTGAAGTTCTTCCTGTCCTCCGTCACCGCAACCGCCGTGAGCCTCATGGGCGTCAGCTTCGTCTACGCCACGACCGGCACCCTCTACCTGACCCAGGTCGCGGACAAGATCCAGCACGTCGACGGACAGTTCCACACGCTCGCCCAGACGGGCGTCGTCCTCACCCTCGTCGGCTTCGCCTTCAAGACGGCCGCCGTGCCCTTCCACTTCTGGGTGCCCGACACCTACGTAGGGGCGCCGCTGCCGGTCGCCGCCTACTTGTCGGTCGTCGGCAAGGCGGTCGGCTTCTCCGGGCTGATCCTCGTCACCGTCGTCGCCCTTCCGTCGTACGCGGACGTCTGGGGCCCGGCGCTGGCCGCCCTGGCCGCCCTCACCATGACAGTCGGTAACGTCGGCGCCCTGCGGCAGCAGGCCACGCGCGCGTACAGCGCGGTACGACTGCTCGCCTGGTCCTCCATCGGCCAGGCCGGCTACCTCCTGGTGCCGATCGCGGCCGCCGCCTACTCCAAGGACGCCGTGAAGGCCATCGGCTCCACCGTGGCGTACGCCCTGATGTACGCCGCGGTGAACCTGGGCGCCTTCGCCGTGGCCGCCCTGGTCGCCCGCAGAAGCCCTCTGAACCGCATCAGCGACTACCGGGGCCTGTACGCAGCGAGCCCCCTGTCGGCGCTGGTCCTCGGCTTCTTCCTGCTCTGCCTCGCGGGCCTGCCCCCGGGCATCATCGGCCTCTTCGCCAAGGTCACCGTGTTCTCGGCGGCCGTCGACGCGGGACTCGGCTGGCTGGCCGTGGTCATGGCCGTCAACGTGGTGATCGCGCTCTTCTACTACCTCCAGTGGACGACGCTGCTCTTCCGCGCCCCCGAGGGCGAACCCGGCAGGCACCGCGTCCCGGCTCCGCTCACTGCGGCGATCGCCCTGACTGCCGTCCTGGGAATCGCCCTCTCCGGGGCACCCCAGCTGGTCCTGCGCTTCTCGGCCACCGGCCTGTTCTGACATTCACAGGGCACGCGCACGCGGGTTCGTGGCCCACGCGCGCGTGAAGTGGCGTCCGCCGTCACCCGGACGGCCCATGCGCGCAGCCGCGCGCACAAGGGAACTAGTGCTCCCCGTCTGGCGTTGACCAGTACGGGAGGGTCCACTGAAGAGTGGATGCAGAGCATCAGTAGGCAAAGGGTTCCCCTGCCGCACCACTTGGAGGGCGTACCGTGCACCGCCGGCACAACGGGCTCAGGACCGCCGTACTCCTCGGGGGACTGTCCGCACTCATCATCGTCATCGGCAGCTTCTTCGGGCGTACGGGCCTCGTCGTCGCACTCTTCATCGCGATCGGGACGAACGCTTACGCGTACTGGAACAGCGACAAACTGGCTCTACGCGCGATGCGCGCGCGCCCGGTGAGCGAATTCGAGGCCCCGGCCCTGTACCGCATGGTCCGCGACCTCTCCACCCAGGCCCGCCAGCCCATGCCGCGCCTGTACATCTCGCCGACGGAGGCGCCGAACGCGTTCGCGACGGGCCGCAACCCGCGCAACGCGGCCGTGTGCTGCACCGAAGGCATCCTGCGCATCCTGGACGAGCGCGAGCTGCGCGGCGTCATCGGCCACGAGCTGAGCCATGTCTACAACCGCGACATCCTGATCTCGTCGGTCGCCGGCGCTCTCGCCTCAGTGATCATGTTCCTGGTCAACTTCGCCTGGCTGATCCCGGTCGGCCGCTCGAACGACGACGAGGGTCCAGGCATCCTCGGCTTTCTGCTGATCATGATCCTGGGACCGATCGCCGCTTCCCTCATCCAGCTCGCCATCAGCCGCTCCAGGGAATACGAGGCGGACGCGTCCGGCGCCCAGCTCACCGGCGACCCGCTCGCCCTCGCCAGCGCGCTGCGCAAGCTCGACGCGGGCACCAAGCAGCTGCCGCTGCCCCCGGAGCCACGCATCGAGACCGCAAGCCACATGATGATCGCGAACCCCTTTCGCCCGGGACAGGGAATGTCGAAGATGTTCTCTACGCATCCGCCCATGGCGGAGCGCATCGCCCGGCTCGAGCAGATGGCAGGTCGCAACCAGTGAAGACAATTCTGAACGTCATTTGGCTCGTCCTGAGCGGCTTCTGGCTGTTCCTCGGGTATCTGGCCGCGGGCGTGCTGCTGTGCATCACCATCATCGGCATCCCGTTCGGCATCGCCGCCTTCCGCATCGGCATCTATGCCCTGTGGCCCTTCGGCTATACGACGGTGGAGCGCCGCGACGCGGGCGCGCCGTCCTGCATCGGCAACGTCCTGTGGCTGATCCTCGCGGGCTGGTGGCTCGCCCTTGCCCACATCGTCACCGGTATCGCCCTGTGCATCACGATCATCGGCATCCCGTTCGGCATCGCCAACTTCAAACTCATCCCGGTCTCGCTGCTCCCTCTGGGCCGCGAAATCGTGCGCACGGACCAGCCGTTCGCGTCGCGCTAGGAGGTGGGCGCGGGGGTGGAGCCGCCGAGGTACGTGCTGCTTTCGTACGACTCCGAGGCCGAGTTCAACGGCGAGGACGGGTACGAGGAGACATGGGCCACGTGCGCGGACGCCGAGGGTCTCTTCGGGGATCCGCCCCGTCCCGCGCGCGGAACGTACGAACTGCTCGGATGCGTGCCGGAGGGCGAGTTGAGTACCGCCCTCGCACGCGCGCGTGCCGAGGGTTCGGCGCCGCTCGGCTCCCTCGCCCTGGAGACCCTCGACAAGAAGGGCGAGCGCGTCGGCGTGTGGCTGTGGCACTTGGAGGACGTACGCGTCCTCGGCGACCGCCCGTGCGCGCGTGACCTGTCGCTCCGCGACATCACCGTCGAGGCGTCCGAGTCCGAGGACAACGGGTCCGACTATCCACAGTGCCCGCCGCTCTCGCCGGGCTACCGGCTGCTCAGCGCCGAGGAGGCCTCGTGGGGCACCTGCAAGGACTTGGCGCACGTCTGGTACGAACAGCGACCGGAACCCATGGAGTCCCCGCTGCGTCTGCTCGGCTGCCTACCTCGCGGAGCCCTCCGGAGGGCTCTGAACGCGGGCGAAGAGGACCTGGGGCACGCGAGGGTGCTGCGCCTCGACTCGCACGGCGGCACCGTCCAGTCGGCCGTCGAGGGCGAACTCACCGCGTGGATCCCGTCCGCGCGTGGCCGCGGCCTGATCGACCTGACCCTCGAACCCTGGTCGGAGCGCCCGCCGACCGCCGCCTCGGAGGTCTGGGACCTGTGGTGGGAGGGGCGCCCCTCCGCGCGCAATCTCTGGGCGCGATGCGGCCCCAAGGGCCGTGACTTCTGGCTCGGCACGGCCCTGGAAAACCGCATCCGCGGCGAGCCGGACAGGCTCCCGGGCATGACGTACCACATCGACGGCCGCCACATCCTCGACGAGCGCGGCTTCTTCTGCGCGCTCGGCGAAGCGGTGAACGGTGCCGGCGGGTACTTCGGCTGGGGCCTCGACGCCCTCAACGACTGCCTGCGCGGCCGCTGGGGTGCCGCGCCGCCGTTCACGCTCGTCTGGCACGACGCGCACGTCGCCCGCACCTGCCTCGGCGTCACCCCGCACACCGGCTACCGCCCGCTGACCTTCGAAGAACTGCTCGCTTTCTTCGCCGAAAAGCGTGTCGACGTCCGTCTCGCCTGAGGGTTATCCACAGCCCGCCCGATTGTCAGTGGCGCGCTGCATCATGAACCCATGACCGAAATCGAGCAGTTGCTGGCACGGGTTGCTTCAGAGGCCCGCAACACCCGGCCGTGGGGCTGGCCTTCGCTCCCCGAGCCCGTGGACGCTGCCACGCTCTCCCGCGCGGAGGCAGCCCTGGGCTTCGCGCTGCCGCCCCTGCTTGCCGCGCTCTACCTGCGTATAGGGGACGGCGGATTCGGTCCGGAATACGGCCTGTTGCCCCTGCTCGACGGCCCCCCGTCCGGTGAGCCGGCGGTCGTTCCGCAGTACCTCGCCAACCGTGAGAGCAGCCGCAAGGACCCCGACTGGCCCTGGCCGGAGGGCGTCCTGCCGATATCCCACTGGGGCTGCGGGATGTACGCGTGCGTGGACTGCCACAGCCCCGAGGGCCCTGTCCTGCTGTTCGAGCCGAACGCCGACGAGGCCGACCACGCCTGGTACGTGGACGCGCCCGACCTCGCAACCTGGCTGGACGCCTGGCTCGACGGCACGGGTTGGTACGAGGAGTCCAACGACGGCACGGACATGGCTCCTTGGCCCGACTTCCGCATACGCACGGCGGCGGCACGGGCCTCCTAGGCCACCGCCCTGCCGCGAGGGCGCAGGGGCGGGTGACAGCGTCGGGCGCCGCCGTCGCTGTCCCCGACCTCGTGGCAGGCGCAAGCGGTGGCACGCCGCGTCTCCGGCGGCGGCGCAAGCGGCGGCTCGCCCTGTCCCCGTCGACGACGCAACGGCGGTGCGCCCCACCCGCCGTCGGCGGCTACCGCGCAGCCACCCACCGCCGTACGCCATACGCCGCGGCCCCCACCGCCAGCACAGCCGTGCCCACCACCACGGAAACCCCGGGCAGCGCGAAGGCCAGCGTCACGCACCCGACGAGCCCCACCACCGGCCCAACCCGCGCTGCCGGAGCTGAACTCAGCGTCCAGGCAGATGCGTTGGCCACCGCGTAGTACGCCAGCACACCGAAGGAGGAGAACCCAATAGCGCCCCGCACATCCACCGTCGCGGCCAGCGCCGCGACCACCACGCCCACGGCCAGCTCCGCCCGGTGCGGCACCTGGAAGCGCGGATGAACGGCGGCCAGGCTGCCCGGCAGATGACCGTCACGGGCCATGGCCAGCGTCGTCCGCGAGACGCCCAGGATCAGCGCGAGGAGCGAGCCGAGCGCGGCCACGGCGGCACCCACCCGTACGACCGGCACGAGCCCCGGCACACCGGCTGCCCTCACCGCGTCGGCCAGCGGCGCTGCTGCATGCCCGAGCCCAGCCGACCCGAGCACGGAAAGGACAGCCACCGACACCGCCGCGTACACCACGAGCGCGATGCCCAGAGCCAGCGGGATCGCGCGCGGGATGGTGCGCGCCGGATCCCGTACCTCCTCACCGAGCGTCGCGATCCGCGCGTACCCGGCGAACGCGAAGAACAGCAGCCCGGCCGCCTGAAGGACCCCGCCCGCGCCGGCGGAGACTCCGACGTCCAGCCGCCCGGCGTCGGAGGCGTCCGAGCCGAGGCACACGACCACCACGGAAGCGAGGACCGCCAGGACCACCGCCACGATCGCCCGCGTCAGCCAGGCCGACTTCTGTACGCCGCCGTAGTTCACCGCGGTCAGAACCACCACGGCCGCGACCGCCACAGCGTGCGCCTGCCCCGGCCAGACGTACGCGCCCACGGTGAGCGCCATCGCCGCACAGGAGGCCGTCTTGCCGACGACGAAGGACCAGCCGGCCAGGTACCCCCAGAAGGCGCCGAGCCGCTCGCGCCCGTAGACGTACGTGCCGCCGGAAGCGGGATACAGGGCTGCCAGCCGGGCCGAGGACATCGCGTTGCAGTAGGCGACCACGGCGGCGACCGCGAGCCCGAGCAGCAGCCCGGACCCGGCCGCCCGCGCCGCGGGGCCGAGCGCCGCGAAGATCCCGGCACCGATCATCGAGCCGAGCCCGATGACCACGGCATCCCCGACTCCCAGGGTGCGCCGCAACTCGGATCCGGACTGTGTCATGTGCCGCACCCTACTGATCGCTGCAACCGACCGGCGCCGATGAGGCGTCCTCCCCGGCAACGCGACACGAACACCAGGACGATCAACGGGCTGCTCGAACTTCAAGGCATGGACACGGCCTGGCCGGAGCAGGAGCACAGCACACGCACAGCACGGAGAGGCAGGTTCACGGCATGAGCATCATCAGCTGGATCATTCTGGGGCTGTTGGCCGGAGCCATCGCCAAGTTCCTGCTGCCGGGCCGTGACCCCGGCGGCTTCATCGGCACGACCCTCATCGGCATCACAGGGGCCTTCATCGGCGGCTGGATATCCGCGCGCTGGCTGGACCATCCGATCACCAGGCAGTTCTACGACGGTGCCACGTGGGCCGCCGCGATCGGCGGCTCGCTCGTCCTGCTCGTCCTCTACCGCATTCTGTTCGGCGACTCGCGCCGCTGAGCGCGCACCCCGAGGCCGCAGCCAGCAGGCGAGAAGGGTGGGCACCGCTGGGTGCCCACCCTTTCTCGTGCGCGCAACGAAGCGGCGGCTACCGGTAGTTCACGAACTGCAGCGCGAAGTCGAAGTCCTTGCCCTTGAGCAGCGCCTGCACGGCCTGCAGGTCGTCACGGCTCTTCGAGCTGACGCGCAGCTCGTCGCCCTGAACCTGCGCCTTCACGCCCTTCGGACCCTCGTCGCGAATGATCTTCGCCACCTTCTTCGCGTTCTCCTGGGAGATGCCCTCTTCGATCGACGCGAAGATCTTGTACTCCTTGCCGGAGAGCTGGGGCTCACCGGCGTCCAGCGCCTTCAGCGAGATGCCGCGCTTGATCAGCTTGGTCTCGAACACATCGAGGATGGCCTTCACCCGCTCCTCGGAGTTCGCCTCCATCAGGATCTTCTCGCCGGACCAGGAGATGGAGGCGCCGACGTTCTTGAAGTCGTAGCGCTGCGAGATCTCCTTGGCGGCCTGGTTGAGGGCGTTGTCGACCTCCTGCCGCTCGACCTTCGAGACGATGTCGAAACTGGAGTCGGCCATGTCCTGTGGCTCCTTGTATCGGGGTGGGTATCGGGGTGCATGGAGATGCGTGGGGGCGGCCCTCGAGCCCGCCATCGGTCCCGGGCCGCATCCGACAAGCCTAGCCACCCCCTCCCCTCCAAGCGCCGATCAATGGGGTGGCGAAGCACCCCCGGGCATCAGGTATCGTTTACGTCGTTGCCAGCGAGCACCGCCGAAAAGCGGGCCTCAAGGCAGCAACCCCGGCGGTGTGCCCGAGCGGCCAAAGGGAGCAGACTGTAAATCTGCCGGCTCAGCCTTCCCAGGTTCGAATCCTGGCGCCGCCACACGGGAACTAAGGGCCCGTGACCTGCCTAAACAGCAGGTCACGGGCCCTTAGTCATGCCCCCTGGCGATCGGCGCGCTGTCTCACACTGTCTCGTGTTCGAACGCCATATCTCGGGATGCGTGGACGGGGCGTGGACGGGATTCCTGCCGCGTCAGCCACGCAGTCCCAGCCGGGCCGAGATCTTGGCGTTAGCGGCGTCGTCGCCGTCCTTGAGGAACTTCGCGTACACCCGGAAGAGCACACCCACGCTGTGGCCGGCCCGCTCCGCCACGAGCTGTGGTTCCACACCAGAGCTGAGCCACGTGGAGACAGCGGCGTGACGGAGGTCATACGGCCGCTTGGCGAGGGTCGATTCGAACTCATGTGCGGTGAGGGCGCGTGTGCGAGCCTCCGCCCAGACCTCGCCATACCCGGTGTCCTGGATCAACCCACCCCGGGACGTCTGAAAGAGCCGACCGTCGGAAGCCGTGCCGTACGCGGTGACGTGCCATCGCAGTAAGGCGACCAGCTCAGGTGGGATCGGGACGTGCCGGACCGCCTTCCGCGGGCGATGCTTGAGGCCCCTCCTGTCGTGTGACTCGCCACTGTCCGTCCAGGCCGATCCGGAGCGAGGGCGGGTCTCCCTGAGTTTCAGGAGCCCCCACCCACGCCGTGGAAGGTCGCAGTCGCGGAGCCTCAGCCCGATGACTTCGGCCGGCCGTGCAGCCGCGAAATACATGCAGCCGAAGAACGCGGCGAGACGACGCCCACGCGGGCTCTGGTCACATACGGCGGCCAGCAGCTTGGACGCTTGCTCGGGATTGGGTACGCACGCAGGATCCACCTCCTCCACCACCTGCTCAGGGACCTTCCACTTGATGCGAGTAAGCGGGTTGTCGGTGAGGAGTTCAGCCTCCACGGCGAACTCAAGGGAGTTGTAGAAAATCGCGCGCTTCCGGCTGATCGTGCCCGGCGCTGCTGTATTCCCGTCCAGCTTTTTGGAGATGGCCCGGAGACTGGTCCGCACGAGAACGAGGTCCGACAGCGCAGACGTGGGCAGCGATTTACGCTTGAACCACTCCAGGACCTTGGCGACGTCGGCGGGGGGTTCCTCGCCCCAGCGGTTCTTGTTGAAGGCCCAGCCGTACAGCGAGGTGCGGACGACTCCGGCGTCCGGCATGCCCCTGGTGTCCTTCACGAACGTCGGGGTCACGGTCGCCATCGCTTCGGCGAGCGTGCGCCGCGTCGAAGCAGGGGAGTCGTCCCACTTCATTTCGATGTAGTTGCGCGCGTGCTCGTACCAGGAGATGTCTCGGTCCTTCGCGATCAGAGACTTCGGCAACCCGCTGTCGACGTCGAACGGTTCGCCCTCGCGAGCCGAAGTGATGAGCTGTGCCCGGCGGCTCTCCGCCAACCCCAGCGTAAGAAACGACTCGGAGTGCGGGCGTACGCCTACCTTCCAGCGGAGTTGGTAGGGCTTCCGGTAGTCGCGTTTCCGGATCGCCCAGATTTTGACGGTGTAGCTCCACTCAGTCACGCGGCTTCCAATTCGTCTTTGAAGGCGTCCAGGGCGCTGCGGCGTACGCAGATACGGCCGGAAGGTGTGCGACGGGCCTCCGGACCGAAGCCACGGTTGCGCCAGCGGTACCAGGTGGCCCGGCTGATGCCGATCTCTTCCAGGGCGTCACTCAGGGGCAGCAGTTCGTCCTTCGGCGCCCGGCGCCGACGGGTCGGGGTACTCATGCGGAGATCTCCTTGAAGTGAGGAGAGGGCGGTCCGGGGTGTGGTTGGCGCCACAATGCTGTGGGTCGCGACCCATCGCGGCCCAAGGCTGTGACCTGCGGTTTTGCGGCGTCTCTGTGCGGCCCATCGCGGCCCACCCGCTCGGAGCGTGGGCTGCGATGGGCCGCAATGAGGCGTGGGTAAATCCGCAGGTCAGGCGGGGTGGGCCGCGATGGGCCGCGACCCGGCGAAATGTGGGCTCAACTGCTGAGGCCGATCCCGATGTAGGTGGCGATCCGCTCGCCCGAAGGGGCCCGGGGACGGGTGCGGTTGAGCTGCGGGACGACGGAGAGCAGATTGCGGCCGAAGACCTGCTTGGTGCCGGCGCGGACGCCGTTGTCCTCGGTCCAGTCACGCCAGACGTCCCACAGCTCGTCCACCGCCACAGTGCATGCAGGTCCGGTGGTGCAGCGTTCGCGGATGAATGCGCTGGTGGGCGAGGCAGTGTCCCGGATGGTGGTGATCGCCTCGCGACTGGACGGCGGCTCGATGATCCGCCCGTTGCGCTGCAGGCGGGCGAGCCCGTCCAGAGCCCAGTTGAGGATGCCGGGCATCTCCGCGGTGAGACGCTCGGCGAGGGTGGAATCTTCCTTGCCGAGCCACGACAGCCGCGTACTGAGCAGGACGAACCGGTTGGCGATGACGCCGGATGAGTCGCCGAAGTGCGGCAGTTCGTTGGACAGGATCATCAGCCGCGAGGGCACCCGACCCGTCCAGGGTTCGCGGTACTTACGGTCGATGTCGATCGTGTCGTCACCGGAGATCGTCAACAGCCGCTCTACGACCTGGGTGTTGTCGTTGCCGGACAGTCGGGCGTCCGAGATGATCGCGAGAGATTTGCCGATCAGGGTGGACAGGCCGAAGTTCGTCCCCAGGCCTGCCAGGGTCGGGCCGGCCAGATTCTCCTTGCCGACCAGCTCTTTCAGCACGCGCGCGATCGTGCCCTTTCCGGAGCGGGAGGGGCCGACGATGAGCAGGATCTTTTGCTGGTCGGTGCGGCCCGAGAGGACGTAGCCGAACCACTCCTGAAGCGCGTTGACGGCGTCCGGGTCGTCCGGCCAGATCTGCGCGAGGAAGTGGTGCCACGTGGGTGCGCTCGCGTCGGGGTCGTAGGCGAACGGTACGGAGACGAGGTTGAAGAACTCCGGACCGTGCGGCAGGAGCGCGCGGTCCCGGATCCGCAGTAGCCCGTTTTCGCAGGCCACGATGGGTCCTTCGTCCTGTGCGGTGGCGCCCTGGTCGTCGACCCAGGCGGGAGCGTCGGTGTCGGTGGGCAGCAGGGTGATGGATCCGAGGGCATCGAGCAGGTTGCCGATCTTCTGCTTGGTGGGTGCCCAGTCGCGTTCCTCGGTCGCCCCGTCCTTGCCCGGTGCCTGGTAGACGGCGTGTTCGAGGCGGGTGTACATCGCCTTGCGGATCTGCGCTTCCTCCACCTCGCGCCAGCAGGCGCCGTTCCACCGCATCCACGATGCCCGCCAGCGCCGGAATATGAGCCGTCCGTCCTCGGTCTGCCAGTCCGGCAGCAGCCGGCGGGCCACGGCCAGGGGGTTGGTGGGCGGGGGGAGTTCCTCGGTCTCGGTCATGCGGCGGCCCTCCCTTCCAGGAGCGAGAGCGGAGTATGTGTGCCGGTGCAGGTGTCCTTGTGGGTGTCGTAGTCGGTGACCAAGGCGGCCACGGCGCGGGGGCCGGTGGCTGTGCGGGTCTGTCCGCAGGCGCAGGCGTAGGCGGCGTTCGGGGTGTCGCCGTGGCGCTTGGACCAGCGGGCTTCGTCGTCGTGGGAGCGGTAGACGGGCGGGTCGTAGATGCGGATGCCGGGCTGATCCGGCGTCGGGTTCGTGCCGTCGTGGCCTCCCTGGTCGGCGGGGAAGCGCTTCGGACGAGGAAGAGCAGAAAGGACGCCCTGACGGGCGGCGACCTTCGGTTCGCCCAAGGACGGCCGTGGCGGGCCCTGGGTGGCGCCCAGAGGGCTGTTCGTGGGGTTATCGGATGCTTTGGTCATGTCGCACGCTCCTGAGCCGCCTGGAGGCCGTTGGTGACGGCACGGCGTGCGTATGGCTCGGGGACACCGACGGAGATCGCGGCGGCCACGATCTCTTCCCCGATCACGGTCAACCCGCAGGGGCCGGGGCAGAGTTCGTGCTGGACGGCGACGAACCGCGCCACCCCGAAGGCCTGCGACCCGGCGCCCGAGTCGGTGCGGCTCTGTACGAGGGCCAGGCCCCGGTCGAGGCCGGTGCGGACGTAGCGCTCGGTGTGACGGCACCCTGTAGCGACTGTCCGGTCCCAGACGGCGCGTGCGGGGAGGGAAGAGACCACCTTGCCCGGGGCGGGGGTGGTCTCTTCCCTCACGACCAACGCGCGGACGGAGTCCGGCAGGGCGGTGATGTGGCCGGTGCCGGGTCCGAGCCAACGGACGTACTGCATGGACGACTTGACGTCCACGCCGGGCCGGACCGCGTTGGCGGACCGCATGACGCCCCGGTAGAGCCAGTGCTCACCCCTGGTGGTGGGCACGGTCCGGGTGGCGGGCAACGACGCGCGAGCCCAGGCGAGGGCCGCCGCGTTGTCGAGGTCGACCACGGTCACGCCCGCCCCGCCGGGGTGGTAGGCGACTGCCACGGCCTGACGCCACGCTGGCGCCCATGCAGGCGAGGTGAGCGTGTGTGGGTCGGCGGTGGCTGCGGCCCACGCGTGGCACGGGGCAGGGCACCGGCAGGGGCCCGCGTTCATCATGTTCGGCCGGCCGCCGCAGGCACCAGCGGCGCAGGTACGGCAGTTCCCGAACGGCACCTTCCCCGCCCGGAGCGGCAGCGGCGGAACACCGGACGCCGCAAGAGCCAGCGCGGTCCGCAGGTGATCGGGCAGCGCGTTCACGCGGCCACCCCCAACGCGCGCGAGGCGAGGAACGCACGGCCGATCCACTCGGTGTAGGCGGGTGGGAGGGCCTCGCGGAGCCGAAGGTGATCGGTGGACCAGTCGATGCGCTTCGCCGCACGGATCTCCGCGACGCTGGCCTTGCCGCCGCCCTTGCCGTAGGCGGCGACGTAGGGGCCCTCGTGCCACTTGCCGTGCCGCCATCCGCGCACCCTGCCCCGATGCTGGGGATGCACCGGCTGCACGGTCGTCCAGCGTCCGAGTTCGAAATAGCGGTGCATGAGGACGGCGAGGCCGAACATCTCACCGCACAGACGGATGTCCTTGCGGACCTCGGAGCCGGCCACGTTCTCGATCACGTACGGCCGGCCCGTCGCCTCCAGCGCGGTGCGGGTCGGGGCGATGAGCCGGGGGTAGGTACGGCCGATCGCCGCGTTGCGCGCCTTGTTGGTGCCCTTGGTGGGGGCGCCCTCGCCCTGGCACGGCGGGGAGGCGTGGATGAAGTCGAATTCGTGGCCGTGGGCCCTGATGTACTCGATGGCGTCGCCCTGGTGGAAGTCGTCGCCCCGGTAGTCCGGCTGGGGCTCGATGTCCACGCCGGTGATGCGGCAGTTGGCCCCGAACGCGGCCCGGTAGCCCTCTGTGCCCCCGCCGATGCAGGAGTAGGCGTCCAGCACCCGGATCACGTCCCCGAGACGGAGCCGTAAGGCGAGTGCTCGCCGAATGTCGGTCGGTTGCGTCATGCTGTGAGACCTCCACAGGTCAGTGAGTGGCAGGTGAACAAGGGCGGCCCCGGACTTTGGCGAGACGGGGGCCGCCCTTGGCGTAGTTCGAAGGGGGCTTGGTTGCTGTAGGCCAGCCAGGGGTTGCGGCGTTAGATCGCTTCTGCGTCACCGCGTCGTCATGGCAATATCCACGCCCATGACGACCGGCACTCCGACAGGACGCCCAAGTGCGGCGCCGATCCCAGGGCAACGCACGGTGCACGCGTCGAGACACACTCGTGCAGGCCTGCTGTCACTCAGCGTTGAGGACTTGACGCGCCTCGCTGAGGATCTGGACGAGTTAGCCATTCACCGTCCGGTTCCTCTTCGCGTCAGAGTGGCACTGCGGCGACGTATTCACCTCCGCCGCTGGAAGCGCTTGGCCCTTGTGGGCCTGGCTGGGCTCCACTCCCTGGCCTTGATCCCTCTTTGCTGGTATGTGGCATCCGTAACGCATATCCGATTTCCCGAATACGTGATGCCCTTGGGGGCCTTGTTCCCGAAGGACGAGGATAATCCGCTGCTTCACTGGCCGCCCCGGGGAGACCGTTCAGATATTCCTGATTGGCTGCCGACTCCCTGGGTGCAATCCCTGGAATTCTTCCTGCTATTCGCTGCGTGTTTCATCGCGGGCATTTTCGCCCTCAATGCACTAATTGAGCTCGGGGCCTCTCGGCGAACAGTGTGGGTTTCGTGGTTCTTCGTGGCCCGTCGCTACGCGCTGGTAATGCAGTGCGCGAACGTGATCCATGCATGTGCGGAAGCCCGGCGCACCGGAGGCGAACGCCAAGCGGTCGCTCTTAGAAGGGTGTCCAAACGGTTGAAAGCAGTGCTGCGCGGCCTGTCGGACGCGCACCGCAGCCGGGGGTCGGTGCCTCGGATCTCCCACCGCAGGAAGGCACTTAAGCAGCATGCGAGGCACGTCTCGGCAGTCCTGCAGGCCCTGGACTCCCGGCTTGACCACGAACCCGATCAAGCCCTGAAGGACCTGGCCGATGCGCTACTGACCATCTCGGACGGGTACTGCCATGCCCGGCTGGGCGCGCTACTTGATGATGCTGCCTTGCGTGACGTAGAACCGCTGCCGGACCGTGAACTGTTGCGGTGGCTCGTGTCGTTGGCGGTCGCGGTCGGCTCCGTGACGGGACTGGCTCTAACTGGTGTTGTGCCAGATTCTGCGGAGGCGATTGTTTATCCCTTGATCGTGGCCGGTGCGCTGACGATCGCGTTTGGCCGCAACCTGCGACGCATGATCGAGGTTCTTGGTGTCATCACGGGCGGACAGTAAGGAGCTCTACCGATCCGGCTCGCGTACTGGATGCTTCCAAGTAGGGGTGTTGTCGCCCCTCAACCGTGGAAGTGATTGCGCTTGATCACGGCTTTGCGGATGTTGACCGTGGTCCCGGCCTTGGAGCCGTGCGCGCCGAAGATCTGTACGGCGATCCAGCCGCCGAAGATGACGGCGGCCAGGGTGATCAGTTGGGTGATGAGTGCGGTGAGTGCGGCGATGAACGTCGTCAGCAGCAGGAGCCCGCCGCAGACGGCGCCGAACCCGATGCCTCCCAGCGCGATGTTCACGGCCGCGCGGGAGACGGGCGGCTTGGCCGCGACCGGTTCGGGCTGGACGGGGTTGATGGCGTAGCCGGTGACGACCCGCCCGTCCGGAAGCACGATGCTCGCCACCGCCGGGACCCTGCCCGGCTGCACGGGAACGAGCGGCGCCGGCGTCACGATGGCGGGAGCCATCGGGGTGGGCTGGTGGACTTCCATGGCGGTCACGGGGCGGCTGTGGGTGGGGTGTTCGGGGTACATGCGGAATCCCTTCCGGTGCTCGGTCAGGGAGGCGGAGCCACCCCCTTGGGGGTGGGCTGTGGAGGGGGTTTTCGGGGTCTGACCTGGGGTGCCTCCCTGACTCCCTGATGGATCATTTGTGCAGCTCAGGGCCAGGGAGGCGGGTCAGGGAGGGGTTCAGGGAGTTCTCCCTGCCTCCCTGACCCGTCGGGGGTCGACTCCCTGTCATCCGTCGGCGGAAGCGGAACCGTTCCCGTCGCGGTTGGCGATGGCGCGGGCGACGCGGTCGCGGCCGACGACCATGCGGCCGTCGGACTTGTAGGGCTCGGCGCCGGCGTCCTCCAGCACGCGCTTGAGGTCCAGGAACGACCAGCCGCCGTAGGCGTCCTCGTTCAGTGCGGTGAGCCGCTTGAGGACGTCCTGTGTCTTCAGTCGCGGCTTGTCGCCGAGGACGGCGGCGATGTCGGCGAGCGGGTCGCGCTCCTCGCCCCGCTCGATGACGTGCAGGGTGGTGACCCCGTCCCGCAGGGCCTTGGCCCGGTCGGCGATCACGGCGGCCTCGTCGGTGTCGATGTAGTGCGTGCGGACCGTGATGGACGCTTGTCCGGCGGGAATCTCGATGCCGGCGGACGCGACGACGACCGTGCCCTGATCGAGGCCGGGCCGCAGCAGGTTCGGGGCGGCCCCGCCGTCAACGGCCTTGTCCCCGAGCGCCATGCGGGCCTGTGACTCGGTGCCGAGGGCGAGGGAGGCGCGGGTGTGGGCTCCCTCGCGGACCAGCTTGGGCAGGTTCTCGTTCGTCGGGTCCTGGGTGCCCTGCCACATCAGGACGTTGACCGCACGCCCCTGGTTGTGGATCTTCCGGACGGCCATGAAGTACCGGGAGTTGGCCTTGGATCCGCCGTAGGGCCGCTTGTCCTCGTCCTTGGCCGGGCACATGAACGCGACCTGCGCCTCGTCGACCAGCACGATCAGCGCCGGGAACTGCGTTCCGGGCGGGGCCTGGAGACGGCGGTTCATCTCGTCCACAGCGCCCTCAACCATCTCGGTCACCTGGATCACATGCTCATCCGTCGGACCCTGGATGAGGGTGCTGGCCAAGCCGTCGAACATGGCCCAGTCACCGACACCCTTCAGGTCACCAAGCAGGAACTGCACCGACCGGTCCAGCGCCAGCCACAGCGCCAACGACCGCAGCGCGGCGGTCTTGCCCTGGTTGGACAGACCCGTGATGAGGAGATGCCTCTGGTAGACGCTCAGCGCAGCAGCATCGCCGCGCAGGTCCTGGCCCCAGGGGGCGCGGCCCTTGGCGTAGTCGGCGGTCATCGTCTCGTCCGTGACCAGCGGAGACGGGCCGATCGGCTCGTCCAGTGCCCCTGAGTCGGCGACCCACAGGCGCACGGTGCGGGCGGCCTGCGGGATGGTGATGAACACCTCGTGTTCGTGGCGGGTCAGGTTCTCGGCGAGCTTTCGCCGCTTGCTCTGTACCTCGTTCGTGGCCACCCCAGAGGGCAGGGTGACGTCGACTTCCACGCCGCATCCGGCGATCCGGATCGGACCGAGCATCGAGGCGCCGGCGTCGCCCATGTCCTTGATGGCGTTGCGGAGTGCGGGTACTCCGAGGTCGCGCAGCGCCTTGACCACGATCGAGGGGGTGATGGGCTCGCCCTCGCTGTTGCGGACGTTGTCGGGCAGGGCCCATGCCGGTGCGGCCTGCTGCTTGCTGCCGACGGCCCACAGGGCGAGCAGGGCGAGGAACGGGCCGATCGTGAGGGCCGGTCCCCACACCACCTGGACGATGGTGATGAGCAGGTTGATGAAGTCGACCGTGGCCATCAGCGGCGTGACGACGTCGGTGACGTCCTTCGTCGCGATGGCCATGACCACTCCGAGGGCGACCAGCGATCCGATGCCCATGCCGGTACTGACCGCAACTCCCTTGGCCGCGTCGACCGGGGAGTGCAGCAGGTCCATGCGGCGGCGGTGGCGTGCCTCGCGGAAGTGCTGTCCGCGCTCCTCCCACTCCGCTGCCAGCTCATGGTTCCCGGCGGCTTCCGCCGCGCGGAACATCCGCTCATACCGGGATGCGGTCCGGCCGTCCCACGTCCGCTGGGCCGCGATCTTCGCCCCGCCGGCCACGTAGAGGGTGTGCCGGGCGACCGCGCGGGCGGTGGTCTTGGTGGTCTCGTGCGTGACCACGGTCTTGACGGCGCGCCCGGAGCGCACCCACAGCGGCGCGGTGGGTGCCGGGTCGGGGACCACGGTCAGTGTGGTCACGGTGGCCGGCTCGGCAGACGGTTCGGTGTTCTTGTGCAGGTGAACGAGGGTGCCACCCATGACGGGAAGGCTCCTGACTGCCCCGGGACGGGGCGGAAGTTGAGGGGACAGCCGCCCCGCCCGGCAACGGTGCGGGCGGGCGGGGGTCGCGCTGATCAGTGGCTGTGCCGGGCGCGGTTCTCCGCGTGGCTGAGCTGGGACGGCCCGGTGCGCGGGCCGTCGAACCAGCAGAACGGGCGGATGCCGTCGGCAGCGGTGAAGGTGCGGATGGCGGCGCCGGCCGGGGCGTCGGGCAGGGCGTAGACGCGACCGCCGTCGAGGGAGGCCAGCAGGCGGGCACCGTGGTGCTCGCACCCATCAGCCCCGGCGTTGACGGCGTCGAGCACGGTCACCACGACCGGGCCCGTGCAGGGAGTCGGGTCGTCCGGGTGGGCGGCGGGGCAGCGGCGGTCCATGCTCACCACCACCTCGACGGCTTCTTGGGCTTGGGCGCCTTGCTCGGGTCGTGGCCGACCTTGCGCAGTTCGTGGGCGTAGAAGCCGCCGTGGTTGGCGTTGAGCAGGCCGGGGATGCCGTGCACGGCCCAGACGCCGTTGAACGGCGGCGCCTCGTCGATGATGTGGCCGCGCTTGCCGACCAGGTTCGGGTGAAACTCGCTGGAGAGGATCTGGACCACGTCGCCGGCCTGGAACATGGTCACCACCACCTTGAGGACTTCTTGGCGGCCTTGGCGGCGGCGGCCTCGTTCACGACCCGCTGGCGTTCCACCTGAAGCGCGGTGATCTCCGCGATGAGCCGGGTCTCGGCCGCACTCCACGCCGTCTCCACCCTCTGGTCGGCGCGTGCGGTGCTGTTGCCCCGGGCGACCTTGATCGTGCCTCCGGCCAGGGCGCGGACGATCGCCCGCCTCTCGGGACCGCTGAGCGGCCACAACTCACGTTCCCGGACCGCTTCGAGCTTGCGGTTCGCCTCACGGATCGCGCGGTCCAGACGGCGGGTGTCGGGCTTGGCCATGGTCAGTCCCTCCTGTCAGGCCTGCGGGGCGAGGATGAGGGAGATGTCGGCGAGCCGGCCGGTGACGCCCTGCGCACCGAGCCAGGCGCCCACCTCCCGCTGGACGCGCCTCCAGCAGTAGTCGAGCGGGACCGTGATGGCGCCGTGGGCGAACGCGCGGCCCTCGCCGGGCACGGTCACCCAGGCATGCCACGCGTAGCTGATGGTGCGGGGAGCTTCATTCGTGCTGGTCACAGCGGAACTCCTCGGAGACGTCGGGGTGTTCAGGCGGCGCGCTGATCGTCGGGGTAGGCGCAGGCCACGCAAGATCCGAGCGAGGCGGGGATGACGTATCCCGCATCGCGGTGGCAGGACGGGCAGGTGCGGCGGGCAGTGTTGGCCTTGGCCAGCGCCGCCCACTTCGCATCGGTCATGGGCCGCACGGGCTTGGCGAGGTCGACCCGGTACAGGTAGGCGAACAGCGGCCCACGGCGGCGGCGCGGCCGTTCGAGCTGAGCAGCCACGTCCTGACCGCCGGGGCGCAGACCGCGCGCCCTCAGCTGACGGCGGGTGGCGTAGCCGTCCGGGGCGAGATGCCACCGGAACACCGGCAGCGCCGCCATCACGCCACGCGCTTCCACGCGGCCCGCAGGCGGACCTCGGAGGCGGAGTGGCCGGCCGCGCGGAAGCGGCTGGCCATCTCGCGGTAGGACAGGGCAGGCATCTCGCTGTGCCGGATCTCGTCGACCAGCGCGTCAAGCGCCGCGTCGGTGAGCGCAGGCGCCGCGTCCAGGGTGAACGCTGAAACCGGCTCGGTGGGTCCCCAGACGGGCAGTTGCCACCGGGGTGCGACGTCGGGTGTGACGCGGTTCGTCACGCTGGTCAGTGCCCGTCCGGTGTCCTCGCCCTCCCGCGCGGCCTCCAGCGTCGACCACGCTCGCGAGAGGGCTTGTGCGGTCTTGGCCTGGACGCGGGCGACGCGGGCGCCGGCCTGCGTCACCGCCGTCAGCCGGGTCTCCTCTGTGACCGCTTCGGCCCGCAGGCGGGCACGGGCCACGGCCGCTTCGTCGCGCGCCTCCTGCTGGATACCTCGGATCGCTCCGAGGGCGTTCGGGGTGAGCGCGGTCCGCTCCCACAGACCGTGCACCAACCACAGCGCCTTTGCCGCGATAGGCAGCCAGGCCACGGCCAGCCACGCGCCGGTGGACTCTTCAGCGGTGAGCGCATGCGCCACGAGGACGCCGGCCGCGATGAGCCCGAAAGACCAGCCGACGGCGGTGACGGCGCGGTTGTGGTCGCCCTGTGCGGCGAGGCGGCGTTCGTAAGCCAGGGTGGCGAGCCATCCGCCGTCGATCCCGAGACCGACGACCAAAGCGACGGGCCACGGCATCGCCGTGCCCAGCCACATCACGACCACGGCCAGGGTGAGCACCATGGACACCGCCGTCATCGCGACGGCGGGCAGTACGGTCTTGGCCTTCACGCGGCACCACCCGTCGCGTCCGTGACGGCGGCGCGGTTGGCCAACTCCGGCCGGGCGACCAGCACCCGACGGTGAGCCCGGCGGATACGCCGCGCGTCCAGCTCCGTCGGCGTGCGGTCAAGGGTGATGATCTGCGCGTCCAACAGGTCGATGTCCGCCGTGATCACGGGCATCTCCTGCTCGATCGCGTCCAGCTCCGCATCCGTCGGCTCCATGAAGTCGGCGAACGCGGTAACAACGTCCTGAACAGTGACGATGGGATTCATTGGGTCGTGTTCTCCCTAGTCGGTGGTACGGCCCGAACAGCACCCCCGGAGCGGCAACTCCGGGGGTGCGCGCCGTATGAGGTGGGGTTGGGTCAGCTCTGCTGCGTGCGATATGGATCTGAGCCTCAGTCCCGCTCCTCCGAGGAATCGCATCTCGGTCTCTTCGCGCGGCGTACTCGCCCTTGGGTAGATCCGTTCTTTTGAGTCGGTACGTGTCCCTGACGGGAGATGACCGACTGGTCTCCGCTCACCTCGGCTGGTGTGGTCACGGCCGTCGTGGCTGTGGCGGATCACGCTGTGGAGTTGTCGGGCACCTTCGCGGAGGCGACTCCGGCATCTGGTGCGCACCAGTAGAGAAGCATCTGGTGCGCACCAGAGTCAAGAGTCTCCGCCCGTTCGAGCGGCGGTTGCCCCCCTCGGTGCATCTCCAGAGTCCGGTTCAGGGAGGGGAGTCGGTAGCCAACAGGCCTTAACACCCGTCCTGTTAAGCCCTGTTGACCTGCGGCGATGTGAGGCATGCTGGGAAGGTCAGTGAATGGACCTATCGCCGGACGGTGGCCGTGAGCACAGGACTGCGGAGCGCGCGTACGGCGCGAGGCTGGTCTCAGGAGCGACTGGTTCGCGAGATCGAGCAGTACGCCCGGCGACACGTCACGGACGTTGCGGCGACCGCGAGTTTGCGGGTGTACGTGTCCGAGTGGGAGAACGGCAAGCGCAACATCTCGGATCGCTACGCGGCGATCCTGCGGCAGCTCCTCGGTGTCACGGACGCAGAGTTGAGGGGCGGACCGCTCACGCCTCCTCCGTCGGTTGCCGACGGGTACGACGAACTGCTGAGCAGGATCGATTCAGCCAGCAGTGTTAGCCAGTCCATGGTGAAGGCGTTCAACGACCAGACCGAGATACTGCGGACCATGGACCGCCAGAGGGGCGCGTCCAGTCTCGTGGACCAGATGGCGGGGCACCTCAGTGCCCTCGAAGACGCGCTGAACTTTGCGGTGCTCCCGAATGCCCGGCGGCCCGTGGCGCTCGCGCTCGCGGGGGCGTCCACCCTTGCGGCGTGGCAAGCGATCGACTCTGGGGCGGTCGAACGGGCTTGGCGCCACTACGAACTTGCGAAGCGAGCCGCGCGCGACGCTGAGGCCCCGATGTACCTCGCGCACGCGATGGCTGAGCAGGCGTACGTACTGTGCGAGGCAGGTCGGCCGGCGCTCGGTGTCGACCTGGTTCGCGATGCCCAACGCACCCTTGGCCAGGCCGGATCACCACGCCTTCAGGCATGGCTGTACGCGGCTGAAGCGGAGTTGTGCGCCCACGCGGGAATGCCCGACGACGGCCGACGGGCGCTCGATGCGGCCATGGCGAGCATCCCGCCCGGCTCCGATGACCGAGACCCGGACATGCTGAGCATCTTCTTGAACGGCGGCCACCTAGCCCGATGGCGCGGCAACGTCCTTGCCCTGCTCGGCGACGGCGACGCAGTGACCAGCCTCTATGACGCGTTGGAAGTGGTGGACCCGACCTTTGTCCGAGCGCAAGCCGGACTGCACGCCGACCTCGTACAGGCGCACTTGGCGCGAGCCGAGTACGACGACGCCCACACCCATCTCAGGCAGGCGCGACTGTTGGCGAGCCGCACCGGTTCGGTGCGGCAGCGCCGCCGTGTCGACCTGCTCAGTGCGCGGCTGTGACGCCCTGCTTGCCTCGGTTCGCCAGGATGTGGAGCAGAGCAACGAGCGTGCCGGAACCCATCAACTCACCGCGGGCCATCAGGCCCGGGATGTCGACCAACGGCACCCACTCGATGTGGCCCGCCTCTTCGAGGTCCGTTGGTGCACCGACCTGCTCGGCTCCGTGTCCGACGAAGATCTCGTGGGGTGAGTCGACCATGCCGACCATGGGCTGGTAGGTGACGACGTGATCCACCGACTTCGGCCGCCAACCCGTCTCTTCCACGACTTCTCGCAGCGCCGTGGCTGAGGGATCCTCGCCCTCGTCCACGATCCCGCCCGGTAGCTCCCAACCCCACTGCTGCGGAACGAAGCGGTATCGCCACATCATCAGGACGCGATCCTGATCGTCCAGGACCGCGGTGATGGCGACGTGGTGGAGCTTCACCACGTGATGCTCAAAGCGCTCCACGCCGGGCGGCTCCACGTCCCAGAGCTGGAGCTTGACCCAAGGGTTGTCGTAGACGTCACGCTCGCCGTGGATGCGCCAGGGTTCCAACCCTTCCGGCGTCTGGACGCTCACCCCGCCGGGAACCCGATACGAACTTCGGCCGTGAACCTCCAAGGCGCCTTCCGCTACGAGTCGCGCCAGCACTTGCCGCAGTGCGGTGCGACCGATGTCGAGTTCCTTGAGGAGCGTCCGCTCCGAAGGGATCTTGTCGCCGGGGGCGTACTCACCCGAACCGAGTCGTGCACGAAGCGCCTCATAGACCTTGGTCGTCTTCGGTCCCATCCGTGGAGCACTCTCCATTCTGAGGTGGTGCGTACCAGCGTAGTAGGCCATGGACGCGCTGCCTCTAGTCGTTGTCGGGTGATCCCAGTCAGGCGAGGCAATGAGGGGCGTGCGCAAGAAATCGAACACGTGCTTGAATTTTGCCTATGGCGCACACGACGTTCCCGCCCGACCTGATCGAGACTCAGCGCGACTGGATCCGCACCTACGAAGCGCTGGCCAGACGGCCACTCCGCACCACCGCGCTGCGCCGCCGCTTGCAGGAGCTGTCTTCCCAGCTCGCCTCGCACCCGTTCTGGGACACCAAGGCCGGCAGGGCGCCCGCGGCCAGAGTGGAACTGCGACTACAGGCCAGAGAGGAGGGATAGGCGTGAACATCAGGGGAGATCACCTCACGGAGCGAGAGGAACGCATCCTGAAGTGCATCCGGGAAGGGATTGCCGAGCGCGGAGAGGCTCCCACGATCCGAGAGATTGGCCGGCGCGTCGGCCTGTCGAGCCCGTCCTCCGTGGCGTACCACCTTGAACAGATGGAACAGCTTGGGGTCATCCGTCGCACCGAAAGGCGCGGGTGGGGGAGGGGCATCGCCCTGGGCTAGCGACGGGCGCCGAGGGCCAGATTCTCCCTAGATTCGAACACGTGAGCGATTCACTTGCGGGGCGGCCACTCCACCGGAACCACCGGGGCGAGCGACTTTAGAGCCACACCCCACTCGTCCGGACCGCCAAACAACCTACGGAGCGACTTTGGGGCCGGGAGGCAGGGAGGCCGGACCAGCGCTAGCCTGAAGGTGGTAGGAAACGGGAGAGGGAAATATGTCCTACGAAACCCACCAGGTCGATACGCCAGAGGGTCCGATTTTTCATCTGGAAATATCGGAATGTGACTTTTTGAGCGTTCACCCTAGGAGGCAAGGGGACATATTTAGCTGGACGGGTAGTTGTTCGGCGGCACAATTCCTCGCTTTGGGTGAGGTGGCACCCGGAGAGGCGACGGTGATTGCCCGCGGGCAATCGATGCAAGGAGATACCAAGGAAATAGTATCGCGAGTGCGAAACTTGAGTGCGGTTAACGACTGCGACTTCATCCGGTTTAGTTGGCCGACTGCATCTCTCGAATGGCAGAAGTTTCCGAGCAGTCAGCACCAGCCTGCCCTCACTCTAATTACAGCCGTTGGTGAGAACCTTTATCTCCGGCACGTCTATGAGTGGATACACCAGACGGCTACGGAAAGCCTGATTGGCGAGGTGGATGCCGCACTATTGGAAGCGAATGCTGTTAGCGAGTGCGGCCAGGGGCGTTTAGAGGGAGGGGTTGCACAATGACAACCACCTCTTTGCCGCGTCGACCGCGAGGCCCCAGAAAGTGCTACCAAAAGATTTCCGGACTGCCTGGCTGGTTCAAAGGTGAAACCTACATTGAACCGGCGGACAAATGCCTAGTCAGCGCTAACGGATGCAAGCACTACGTGGTCTTTGAAAATGTGACCAGTCATGCCTACGACGTAGAAGTCCAACTCCGTTGCGATGGCGCCAAGGTTCGATACCTTCGGGGTGGGCAGAAGCGGAGCCGGCTAAGCGGAAAGGTACGGGTGGTCGCGCCTCCGTACAAAACGTCGTCTATTGCGGTGCCGCTAGCTGTTGATCTTGCCGCGGTTGATGCTGGGACGGATGAGACAATCGTCATTGAGCAAGTCGTCATTAAACCGTGCGACGGATACAACAGGTACCTCCCCGAAGTCAAGTCAACTGCCGAAACGTCGATAACGGTAGACTGTAAATATCCATGAGATGCTAAAAGGGTTCGGCATGGATGAATACATTCCGTTCGGTGCGGCAATCGTCCTGTACGCCTTCAGCCCTCTGCTTGAAAAGCGGGCGAAAAAGGCGATTCTTGACTCCATTAGGCAGACTGATCAGCAGACAGCTGGCGGGGCGGGCGTACCAGTTCACCGTACGGATGCCTTCATTGAAGGTTATGTGTCGTTCGCTATTGATGCCGTTCAGATAGTCCCCGCAATCTTGCTCACCGCAATAGGGGTTACGCTAGCAATTCCGCATGACTGGCCACCCGCAATAGGGGCAGTTGCGCTTTTGGTGACCGTGCTTATAATTTTCGCAGTCGATGCTTATGTGATGGGTCTGGATCCCCAGCAATACAACAGTAAGAGGGTTGCGGGTTACAGCTTCATTGCGGCGATAAGCGTTGCCGTGAACGCTCTCTGCATCGCATTGGTCGCGATATTTGCATAGTCGCAGAGTGACGTTGTGGGATCCAGGCGGCACGGTGAGCCCAGAGCCACTAGGGTCCAGCACTAGCCCCTATTTCGTATGCACAACGAGCGGGCGCTAAGCAGTCCGGCACTTTGTCTATCATTGTCCATCGAGAACTCGCCGTCGTTTCTAACAGGAATGGCGCGCGGCTAGTAGCGGGTCCGCAAGGCCTGTTACTATGCAGAATCGCCGCCCGAATTGTCTGGCCGCGGCGCATCTCCTCCAGTGGAATTCGACCGCCGCGCCGTCTGCACTTGGCACCAAGCGCCAAGGCTCATCTTTCCAATAGCGCAGAGGGAGAGCGCAACCGCAGGGGCGATAAGCGTAGAAGCGGCACCCAAATGCGGGGCGATCGCTGCAGCGATCGTGGCCGCCAAACCGGCCTGCTTTGGCTTGAAGCCAGCCATAACGGCTGCCCGCTCCTCCTCATAGTTGACGCCCGTGCAGAGGAAATCGTGCATTTGGTCAAGGAATGCATCGTAGAATACTTTCCCCCTGGCTCCGCCGCTGAATGGCGCCGTGCTGTCCGCCACTGCGCCACTCAGCCATGCGGCAGCGGCAGCATCGTAGTTCATTCCCGATCTGAGCATGAGGCGGATTCCGGATTGTTGAAATCTGGGCAACTCGCCCAACCATGCTTCGTGATTATCAACTACAAGCTGACTGATTTCCGTCACTGGATCATATCCTTGATATATTCTGCGCTGACTGCATGTCCTGTTTGGTGGAGGGTCACTGGATCCACTCCCGACACGAAAATAGACCCCTTAATGTCGGGCGCATAGCTACCTGTCACCATTGCGCATAGCGAGCCAGTGTTAACATCAAAGACTGGCCCCCCGGATTGCCCTGGCCTCAATTGTGCATTAATTACCGCGTGTTTGATTTCGACGCCATGATTGGTGATTAGGACCTTGGTGCCCACGTGTGTGCGTTGAACTGTTAGGACCTTGCGGCCGAATTCCATGTGAGGGTATCCGTAGACGTGCACCTCATCCCCTAAACGCAAAAAGTCAGTCCCCGTCAGGGTGTAGGGCGAAGGGATGGACCAACCCGATGGTGGTTCGAGAATGCAGATATCCCTGATCGCGTCGACTGCGGAAATTTGAACTGAGTGGACGATCCAGGAAGTTTGGGAAGTGTTCTGGTAATCGACAGCCTGCGAAATGGCAGGCTGGAAGACAACGAGATTTTCGTCATTGGGGGAAACGACATGCAGGGCTGTTGCCAGATGTCTTGGGCCTGCTGGAAAACAGGAGCCTAGAAGGCTTACTTTTGTACCCTCGCTAGTGCTCTCGACCCTCGCTAGAGCCAAGACTAGATTCCCGTAAAAGTTCATGTTATCCCCATATTCTTTTGCCCTCCTGCCATGTCGGATCGCGGGCTCCCCTTTAGGGCGTATTGGGCGATACGGCTCTAAGTAGAGAAATGCATTTCCTCCCGAAGTCGGTGAGAATCCATATCTCCTTTTCTGAGTCTTCGTCCGGGGGGGGAGCCTCCCGATTCCGTCATCCTTGATCATTCCCGCTGCGGTTAGCCGTGCTAGAGAGGCGTCCAGGGTCGCCGTGAAACCGGGAAGCTCAGGTGCCGGCATGGTGGGCTGGTCAAGTACCTGCATGACCTTTACTTCGGGTGCCTCGATTTCGGCAAGCCCTCTGATGTAGATGAATTCGGCGTCTATCTTGGTCTCATCTCTGACGCTGCGACCTAGACATTTACCAAGTGCGATAATCTTCTCTTCGAGAGGTGTTTGCATCGCGGCTTGCACGGTTTCTGACATGAGGGCAAGAAGTTCGGAGTTGCTCTCAACCGTGTGGACCATCCGGTCAAGCGAAATTCCAGCCTCGTCCGATCCTGCCGAAAGAGCGGTCAGTGCACGCTGCTCCCGAACCGAACGGATCCCGTCAAAGGCTCGAACAAGGTATGGGTCGGCGAACTCCTTGGCGACTCCGGCGGCTATGCCAATGGCGGGATTGACCGCGCCTACGGCTCCCACCAATGCACCCGTGACCGCCTTGACTGATGTTTCACCCGAAGAGGCGGACTGATCTGACGCCTGCGACTCGTTGTTCACATGGGTGATCCTAGGAGGATCTGCACGGCTTTTAGACGCTTTTCTGGAAGTTGGCGAGCTGCCGCCTGTGTTCATATGTCCACTGATGAGGCTCTCGTCACGGCTTGATCGGCGCCTAGATTTGGCTCGCCCGGCCGGCCAGCAGTGCCCGGAGGTGCTCCGTGAGCGACGCGAGCCGACGTGCTCGGGAGCTAATCAGAGAGGATGCTTTCCCCATCAGCTGAGAATGTTCTTGATGCGAGGCCTCAGTCGGCTGAGCCGCATTCCTCAAGCCCTTTGGTCTTCGCGGCGGGAGCTGATGCCAGGGGCACTGCCTTGTCGGTGTCGACCCGGAGCCACGGGGTGTGCACCATGCGTGCCATGGCGAATGAGACGGCAAACTTTGCATCGTGGCCAGAAGCGGGACCCAGGGGGCTCCCATTGCTGCGTTCCCATACGTGCCCGTTCGCATCGACAATCAGGACGGATGTCACGTAGATCGGCCCAGGTCTCTTCGAGTCGAACTGTATGTGACCTGTGTTGGAAAGCGCCGATCGCAGCATGTTGCCAGGGATGCTGACGCGAAGGCACGGCGGCACGGTGCCTACGTACACGAAATCGCGTTGCGGCTCCGCACCGAGGACAGCCACCTGCTTGGCGCCGACGACTAGCGCTTCCAGGTAGACGTCTGCGGGGTCGAGTGATCTATTTGCAACGACTGTGTTGTCTCCCTCCGTCCAGGCCGTGATCCTGCTCGCCTGACTCATGGAACGTTCGGTCCGCTGCTCCTTCGACTGATCAAGCTGATCCTCGGCGACGCGCGCGGACATGAGTGTTCCCCAGGCTGTGACGCCGAGACCCGCAGCGGCAACAAGAGCGGCGACAACGGTGGTGTGCTTCGCCCAGTCCACGCGCTGATACCACCTGAACGCGCCTCGGAAAGGCGCCGCGCAGATGCGCCATATGCCGCTCGACGGAGTCGAAGACCAAGCGGTCGATCGCTGAACGCCCGGCGTCGCAGACGGTCGGATGGCTGGGCGGGGCGGGAGATGACGCACGCGTAAGCGCGGGGCGCGCGGACGGGAACGGGACACTTCTGCCTCACAGGGGTTGGTGGCGTTGTCCCAGACGTCCCGTGAAGCCAGGTCGGTTGCATGACAAGCAGGCCACACAGGCAGGGCGCCCACAGTTGCCAACGACGACCGGTGGCGACTGCTCAGGCGGCGGTCGGTACTGCGCCGATCTCGATCGCGTGATGTCGCTCCGGGCCTCAGGGGTACTGAACGTGCCCAAGAGGCCTCGCTCTTGGGGCGAGGACCCCGGCCCTAACAGTTCTGGACGAGGCGTGGACGACCAGAGGCTAGTTCCCTGAGAACGGCGACGTTTTCGCAGGTCAACGGCACTCATGTCATGCGATCTTGAGGGGACTGTAAATCTGCCGGCTCAGCCTTCCCAGGTTCGAATCCTGGCGCCGCCACATGAAGGTAGACCCCCTCCGAACTGCGGAAACGCAGAGCGGAGGGGGTTTCTTCATGCTTCCGGGCGATCTTTCGAGTGGAATCGAAACAGGGTGACTTGTCTCACCCTGTGACGCCCGGATCCCGGGGCTGATCAGGGTTTCCGGGCCATACGCGGGCCAGGTCTGGGCGGCCCTTGGCAACCATGCGGGGCCACTGGCGCCCTTCCGTGGGCGTACGCACTCCAGGGAGAGGACCTCTCGGATGGCCGCTCAGTCAGTGTCCGCCGGAGGCCCAGCGCTCGCGGCCTACGCCCCGGTAGGTCAGGAAGCCTGCCATAGCCGGTGAGATCGGCGGCGAGATCTTGAAGTCGGTTCCGTAGATCCTCTCCAGATCGGTCCAGGCCTGGCCCATGAGCTTGGTTCCCCGTTCGAACGGGTGGACCCAGATCCAGTCCAGCCAGCGCACGCCGTCTTGGGTACTGAGGCCGGCGGCACCAACCGCGACTGGGAACGTGGCTCGTAGCTTCTGTGAGTCGAAGAGCACGCCTTCGACGGACTGCTCCCGGTCCAGCCGAGTTGGCTCGGCGCTGAATGGCGGGAAGTCGAAGCGCAGCTCGCTCTTAAAGTACCGGCCGAAGATCTCGACGACCTTCCGCAATTCCACGTCATCCGTGGCAGGGATCGTGGCTCCTAGCCGCGGCTTGTCGATGTGGAGCAAGGGGTGCATCACATGTCGCCATGACCATCGATGACCTTGCGGCTGCAGATCGCTCAGCCCTGCTTGCGGAACGCCGGCAAGAACTCGAGGACTGGCCAGCGCGCCAGCGCTGGCACATAGAGGTGGGCAACCCAGTCGAGCCGGCCGGGTGCGAAGGTTGGCGCTGGCGAAGTCCCTGCGGGCGTGGAGTCCGCAGGTCAGTCAGCGGTGCATCTCGACTGCGAACAGCCATCGTTGATGTGGTTGACCGCTTGATGTCGCACGGCTGTGGCATGCGCCGACACCGACCGCCCGAGGCACCGTGGCTCGCCTCCCGCAGGCTGTGAAGACGCGAACTGGTCCGAGCTGCATCAGCTTGGGAAGCTGCGGCACTCCGGGGCCTGTTGAGGTGCTGACCTGGGCGAACGGACGGTTCGTGGCCTCTTCAGGCTCAGCCGCTTTCACCGTCATGCCCCGCTGTCCCCCGCCCCATCTGGTGCGGTAGTGGTGCAGGCAATGAGCCCGCAAGGTACCTACTCCTCATCGGTGTCAGGGGCGGGAAGGATGGCCACCAGCTCCTCAGGCAACTCAAGCTTGTAGCGCGCAGCGATGACGCCGAGCTGAATCCCGAAGACCGCTCGTAGCTCACCAAGAGCGGCGCCGAAAGTGGCGCTCTGGATGCGACCGCGTACATGTACCCCGTGGCCGGGACCTACGGTGTCCAAGAACCGCCGACAGGCGGCTCGCATTGCCCTGAGGTTCTCTGCAAGTTCATGCCCCGTGTCAGGTTCCATCAAGATCTGGGTCAACGTCTCCCGGATCTCCTGTACCGATGCGACGCAGCGTGCGGGCTCCTCAACTGCGTACATGACCGCACGGTGCTTCGTCAGAGGGGACCGACGCGGGTGGCCTGGCTTGAATTGGTGACGTGCACGCTTTCCAAGTCTGTTGGTGGGGTGTTGGGCATTGTTCGGGCCCGTTTACCTGGGTTCATGGGCGGCTCGTCACCGACCCGGTCTCGACTCCTGGTCTCATCCGAACGGCCGTGAACGGGGCTGAATGAGACGGAAACTGAGACGACCGCCTGTGGATCTAGGCCTGGTCTCGCCACCATGGCACGTCCGGGTTGTCGACCTGGATGGCCTTGGCCCTCATCAAAATCTTGTCGTCGAGAGCCGACACGAGTCGACGACATCATGGTTGCGCCACTCGCGGATGTCGGCTGCTTGGATCATGCTCCCTCTCCCTCCTGAGCGGGGCGCCGGTCGGTGCGAGCCGTCCCGCAGAACAGTATGTGGCGCTCGGATAGGGTCCGAGTGCCGCGTCAGCCCCGTTCTTCTTCTTCGGCCTCCATACGCCGAATTCCTTGTGTATCAGGGTGACCATGGCGGTTGTATTTCCGGTGGTCCGGTCGATCGCGATCAGGTCCACGCTCATCAGATGAGTACAGGCGACAGCCAGGTCCTCTTTGCGGATCCCGATATCGTGAAGCAGCTTCACTCCGATGACACCCAGAAGGCGGTTGCCTACGGTGGCGTCGGACAGAGCTTGCATGATCTTCTCGCGGTACGCCTTCCGCCGGTATTGGCCCAGGGGAACTGCGATCGCTCGTTCCGCCAGTCACATCCAGGGCACGCGAGGGCGTGCCCAGCGGCAGCATCAAATGCATTGCCCCTGTTCCGGGCATGTGGCGTTGCCTCGTCACCCGCCCGGGTTAAACAGTCACGGCCATCCAGCCCATTACTCTCTTCTATGTATTTTGTGACCCGCTCGCCGAGTTTTGGCAAAACCGCTCGGATGAATCGCGAGCAGGTCCATTCTCGTGAGTAATATGCCAGCGACAGAAACAGGCGATTCCGTGCGACCGAGAACCGCCAAATACGTCACCATCCCCTCACAGGAGCTGGCTCCTCGATGACGCTGAATATTCCTGCCGCGCCTCAACGGCGCACAATGTCAGTCTGGATTGCGGCGGTGATGGCCGTGGTGATCGCCGCTGCTGTCCTCGCGGTGACGCCGACACGCGCAAATGCCGTTGCCATCCCTGTGCCTCTGGGCACGGCAGCCAGTTTCGGAGTACTGGCTGGTGCGACGGTCACCAACACCGGTCCCACGGTGGTCGAGGGTCTTAACGTCGGTGTGAGCCCCGGGACAGCCATCACCGGGTTCTTCCCTTCGACCCCGACCGGGCCCGGCACTGTGACCCCGCCCGGGACTCTGCACTCTGCCGATGCCGTCGCTGCCCAAGCCAAGGCCGACCTGACCAACGCGTACAACCAGGCCGCCGGACAGGTTCCGCCGACTGCGGAGTACAACGACGATCCCCACGAGTTCGGTGAGCAGACGCTGACGCCGGGCATCTACAAGGCGGACGTCTCCGCAGGAATCAACGGCACACTCACCCTGGACGCCCAGGGCGACCCCAGTGCCGTCTGGGTGTTCCAGGTCGGTTCGACGCTGACAACGGGATCCGCCAGCCGAGTAGTCCTTACCAATGGCGCCTCGCCCTGCAATGTGTACTGGCAGATCGGCAGCTCGGCCACGCTCGGTACCAACTCCACGTTCGTGGGCAACATCCTGGCCTACACCTCGATCACCGCCACCACGGGGGCGACTATCAACGGCCGGCTGCTGGCCGATGCGGGCGGTACCGGTGACGGCGCCGTGACGCTGGACACCAACAGGATCTTCGTGGGGCCGTGCGGGGGCGGAACGACGGGTACGACGACGGCGGGTACCACCGGCGGAACGACGGGTACGACGACGGCGGGTACCACCGGCGGAACGACGGGTACGACGACGGCGGGTACCACCGGCGGAACGACGGGTACGACGACG
>NZ_JBVHRI010000001.1:952215-952281 GCF_055566975.1 Streptomyces sp. NPDC027189 | reverse complement strand
GGCGGGCACCACCGGCGGAACGACGGGTACGACGACGGCGGGCACCACCGGCGGAACGACGGGTAC
>NZ_JBVHRI010000001.1:321547-952118 GCF_055566975.1 Streptomyces sp. NPDC027189 | reverse complement strand
CGACGGCGGGCACCACCGGCGGAACGACGGGTACGACGACGGCGGGCACCACCGGCGGAACGACGGGTACGACGACGGCGGGCACCACCGGCGGAACGACGGGTACGACGACGGCGGGCACCACCGGCGGAACCACGGGTACCACGACTGGTGGAAACGGCGACCACGACCATGGCGAGAAGCCCGGCAAGGACGAGGGCCATGGCGAGAAGCCCGGCAAGGACGAGAGCTATGGCGAGAAGCCCGGCAAGGACGAGGGCCATGGCGAGAAGCCCGGCAAGGACGAGGGCCATGGCGAGAAGCCCGGCAAGGACGAGGGCCATGGCGAGAAGCCCGGCAAGGACGAGGGCCACGGCGGCGATCCTGCTTAGCGCGACGGTCAGCGTGGCACGGAGCGATTCCCGCGCGTCCTGCGGGTTCGCGAAGTCGTAGCTGAATCACGCGGTGGGCCCCTCCGGTGGGGTGAGTGCTCGGAGGCAGCCGTCCATGTGCGTGAGTAGGACGGGCGGCGTGCGGCGGGGATCGTCATCGGTTCCGTCGCGCGCCGCCGGCGAAAGCTCAGGAGAAGCAGGTGAGGGAAATCGGGACGGAATGGCCGGACAAGGCGGTGCGGGGTGGCGTTGTATCAGCGGATGCTGATGAATCGGACCGGCCCGGCGCTGGGCCGACCGCACAGAACGGGGGCGGGAGACCTCTTGCGTTCCAAGAGCCTTCAGAGCCGCCCGTCGCCCTGAGGGCCGGAGTGCGAGTCGCCGTGGTCCTGTGCCTGGCGACGGCCCTGGTGCATGTGCTCCTGGTATTCCTGCACGTGGCACCCCCAAATCCCATCTCCCGGCAGTACAGCCGGCAGGTCAACGCCTGGGTCTTCCCGTTGTTCGAGCAGGACTGGCGACTCTTCGCCCCGGACCCAGAGTCGGTCAACCGGCAGATTTCGGCAAGGACCATGCACACCGTCCCGGACGGCACCGTCCAGGTCAGCGGCTGGTTCGACCTGACCGCCATCGACAAAGCCGCGGTGAAACACAACCCCTTCCCGAGCCATACGGCGCAGAACATGTTGCGTCGCGCTTGGAATTCCTACCTAGAAACGCACGGCGGCGACGACCAGCCGCGCTCGCAACGCGCTCTGATGATCCAGCAATATCTGCGCAACATCGTGGCGGCTCGCGTCGCCGCCCATCGCCACGGCACATTCGAGTCCATCCAGCTGCGGGTGATCACACTGCCCATCGCCGCGCCCGCCGGAGCGGGCAGCCCCGGTCCCGGCGTGGCCGCACCGAAGCCCGCCGACACCCGTTATCTGCCCTGGTGGAAGGTGGCCCCCCATGCAACGGGCTGAGCAGACATCGGCATCGGCACCCACGCCGTCGCGACGCGGCACCGAACAGGCCAGTGCACGCGCGCCGCAGCCGATGCCCGAAGGCATCGGTGCGCTCTTCACCCTCCTGTTGGAGCGGCCGACCTCCCTGTACGCCGCGGCGGTTCTGCGCATCGGGTACGGACTTCTCTACCTCGTCTTCCTGCTGCGCGAGTTTCCGCACCGCGACGAGATCTGGGGTCCCGGTTCACCATGGACGCCGACACTGGCGAAGCAACTGTTCGACCAGACAGGGTGGGCCAGTATCCTCACCCTGTCCGACAACAGGGCGTATTTCGAGGTCTGCTACGCGGCAGCCCTCGTCACATCCGCACTGTTCATGCTGGGCTGGCGGACCAGAGCGGTGTCCGTGCTGTTCGCGGTCGTAGTGGTGTCGTTCCACGCCAGGGCGATCTTCATGACGGACGGTGGGGACAACCTCATCCTCCTCATGGCCGTATACCTCGTCTTCACCGCATGCGGCCGGCGCTGGTCCCTCGACGCCCGCAGGACCCGGCTTCGAGCATCCGCCGGCAAGACAGCCCGGCTTCCGCTGGACCGGGCATCGGGCGAGCTCCGACGCCAACTCCGCGACGCGCGCCTGACAGTGATCACCGTGCTGCACAACTGCGGCATGCTCGTCATCGCCGCCCAGGTCTGCTTCCTCTACGGTTCCGCAGGGTTGTACAAGGTGCAGGGCGGCTCCTGGGGCAATGGGACCGCCCTCCACTACGTCCTGAACCTCGATCTCTTCCAGCCCTGGCCCGCGCTCTCTCTCATGGTGGACGAACACGACGTACTGATCGCCATTGCCTGCTACCTGACGGTGCTGTTGCAGGTAGCCTTTCCGTTCGTCCTGTTCGGCAGGCTCAAGTACCCCGTCTTGACGATGCTGTTGGGCATGCACATGGGGATCGCGGTGCTCCTGGGGCTGCCGCTCTTCTCTAGCGCGATGATCATTGCGGACACCGTGTTCCTTCCGGACCGGTTCTACCGGTGTCTGGGACAGCTGCGGCGGCGCACCGCCCAGCGGACAGACGCCAGGGAGGCGGGGACTCCGCCCTCCGGAGAAGCAGCATTGGTGCCGCCGCAGCCGGGGCCGGCAGGGTGAGGCCGGACAACGGGTACCGCTGCGCGGCCGGAATTCTGTGCCCTCGCAGTTGGGCGACGAATCCCATTGCGAACGGCGTAGTCGCCGTCGCCTAATCCCACCAGTCGTCGTTAGAAAGGCGTGGACGGGTACCGCGACCGTGAATCTGCCCCGATGTACGGCCCATGGTTGATGGTTGCGTACCGGCTTGAGGTCAATGGCCGCGCTCCCACAAGACGGGAACTGGCTCGGTCGGCTGCCTCTCGTGCTTACCGAAGCTCGGCAACAGATTCCCCGATGAATCTTGAAAACCGTCGTGGCAGCGATGTCACCGTGGGTTCAAATCCCACACCCACCGCAGATGAGCGGCCCCTGACCAGGTAAATCGGTCTGGGGCCGTTCTCATGTGCGCTGTTCGTCAACCACCGCGGTTCCCCGTCAGTTACCGGTCGATCGGGCACGGCCCTTCGGCTACTCGTAGACGACGGCCGCGCTGAGGGCCCGCGCAAAGAACGTCCAGTCGCCGTCCGGCGGCATCTCTTCGCCGAGGTACCGGTACGAGCCGGGCGAGTCCGTGATCCACGCGGCGAGCGCACCGAGGTAGTCCTCCACGGTGCGGTTCTCCCACTCCTCGCCCCGTCGGTGAAAGTCGTCGCGAAGGCTGTGAATCATGGCGGCAAGGGACTCTCGCGTCATGACTTCCTTGAAGGGATCGGGCGCATCGTTGGACATGACTGGACCGTAGCGTGGTCGGCGTAGTGCCGTCCGTCGATTGGTGACGGCTCCACGCCGGCTTTGCAGTCTGGCCTCATCTCGACCAGGTCGATCACGGGGAGCCGTCGACGTCGGTCAACCCGCCCCGTCCCTCGACTGACTGCGCGCTGGGGTTCGGCATCGATCGCCGCTGTTCGCGCTCGTTGGTATCAGAGACTGATGTCAGAAACAGGGGCGCTCTGTGCACGCCTCGGACCTGGTCAGGACTTGCGCTTTCGTGTGTGGCGCTTCTGCTTATAGCGGTCTGCGAGTTCTCCGGCGACGACGATGATCCCTGCGAGGAGTGCGCTCGCGTACCAGCTGTTCGGGCTGCCGGTCACCTGGGCCACCAACCAGAACATCACAGTAACGAGGATCCAGGCTATGACCCAGGTCAGGAGGTCCGGCACGGCCGGGCGTAGTCCTTCACGGCGCGACGGTACATGCCGCCTCTGCTGGGAGTCACGAAGAACTCAGCAAGCCGGATTTTGCACGTGGCGATCGGTGTATGCACTGAAGCGCCACCCCAACCCACCACTTACCCCAGCTCCCATCCCGTCCGCCGTCGACCCACACACTGTGGAGCGGGCGTGGTTCATGGCGTCCAGGTGGAGCGCGCCACTGTACGAACGACCTGGACGCCATGGGCCGCGTTTGCTCGGCTCTGCCTGGGGCGATGGCGGACGGGATGGGAGCCCACTACGCTCGCCACAATGTGCCCGCAGTCGGGAACGGCGCCCCCTCCATCCCGGTGCCGGCCGATCCCCCGCCGGAGGCATGTCCTTGGCCCGCGGATGACGTTCTCGCTTCCGCCCGCTTGCACGTAGCGCGCCGCCGGGCGCGGCCAGCCGGGGCGCAGACAGGAGGCAGGCCGCGCCGCAGAGGCGGCGCGCGCCCGCGCCGTGCGCGGGCCTTGACGACCGTAAGGAAATTCTGACCGCAAGACGCCCAGCCAGGGTGCGTGATTGGGCTGGCGCGTCGTAACCCGGAGACAGGCTAAGGCGAGTGTCGCGAGGTAACAGCGACACTGCCAGCACTGCTGCAGCGGCTCGCCCCGTCTACTGGCGGGTGTGTGACGGACGCTCGAGGAATGCCTCACCACGCCTGATCAGCGTGGCGGCGAGCCTGCGGGAGCACCCTTGCGCCCTCGTCGAAACCCCGGCGTGCTTTCCGCTGTCCCCTGCCCGGCCAGGCCCGCACGGCGCGAGCCGGGCGGAACGGGCGACTGGCCGCGCGTTCCCCTCGCCCGCCTTCCGTCTTGCCCCAGCCCAACTCCCTCCCTCTCCCTGCTGTTTGGGGCTGTCGGGGGGCGTAGAGGGGATGTCAGTGATCGTGGTTGGGGGCCGACCACGGGGTTGACCTGCGACAACGCGAGCCGCCAAACGCGGGTTTGTGCATGAGATGCCGCAGGAGTTGGCGCAGCGGATAGAGCAATAGATGCCAGCCCGTGGTCGGCTTCACCGCCGGCAACCCGGCGGTACGCAGGGGTGCTGCCCCCTACGGTTGTCGGGGGCAGCCCGGACCGCCTGGCTTAGCGACCGCGGCGGAGTGCGTAATGCATGATCCGGGCCAGTCGCGGACCACGGATCCTGAATGGAAAGAAACGGCCAGGTCAGAGGCATACTGCGCAGCCCACTGTAAATCTGCCGACTCAGCCTTCCCAGGTTCGAATCCTGGCGCCGCCACATTGGGGAAGACCCCCTCCGATCTGCGAATAGGCGGATTGGAGGGGGTCTCTTCGTGCTCTGGGGTGATCTTTCGGGCGGAATCGAAACGCGGTGACTTGTCTCACGCTGTGTTGGCCGGATCCCGGGACCGATCAGGGCTTCCGGACCAGGCGCGGACCAGATTTCGGGGCGTCGTGGGTGTCGGAGGCCCGGCGTACCAGCACTGCACCGACTGGCAGTTGACGAGGCGTGACGAGCGATGCGCCAGTTGGCTCAGCGTCCGTTCGACGTTGGCAAGCGACCGCGGTCCACGCCTCGTCGGGCAAGGAAGCTCTTTATGGCGGGCGAGATCGGTGTGCCTGCTTGCAGTCCGAGTGCCAGTACCTGGGCAGATATTCGGCTTGCCGACGGGCGGTTCCCCCTGCCGCACGCAACAGCGGCAAGCGCCGCGTTGATTCGTGTTCGTTCCCCGGTCCATGGCTGCGCACCGCGGAACCGGATGTCCCACGGAACATGCGGCCGCCGCAATAGTCGGTGCGGATGCCGGCTGCTCCGGGGACACCGCGTACACGCCCTGGGGACTCAGCCCCTGACGCGCTCGTTGTCCAGCGTCGACCCGGCGTCTCGCTGTGTCGGGATTACCGGGAGCGCTCGCACCGCCATACCCGCCCGGTGTTCGTCGGCCGCCGCGCACAGTGCACGGGCAGCCTCGTTGAAGCGGACGACGGACGGCGGGTCGGAGGGGCCCAGCAGGTGCAGCTTGAGCTCGCTGCGGGCCTCGGCGTAGGTGTCCTTCTCGGGGTGGCGCACGGACTCCAGCAGGGCCGGTATGCCGGAGGCGTCCGGAGCGAGGATGGCACCTGCCCGGACAGTGGGGAAGGTGTCGCGGAAGTCCTGCTCGGGAAGGCCGCTGGTGTTGGCGACGGCGTAGGGCTTCTCGCTCGCCAGATAGTCGGAGATGACGCTGGAGACATCGCTGACCAGCAGGTCGGCCACGTTGAAGCAGGCGTAGACGGTCGGCCGCGCCCCGACGATGATGCGGTGCTCCCACGCGGGGAACGAGGCCCAGTACGCGGCCTCCCAGGCGGCGGTCGCGGCGGCCACGGCCGCGGCCTGACCGGGTTCGGGGACCGTCTGGAGCAGCATCCGCTCCGCGTCGTCCGCGCTCGCCCGGAACGAGGACGTGGTCAGTCGGTCGAGTTCGGCGGTCCGGTAGGCCAGTTCCGCCGCTGTGGAGGGCGCGGGTCTCTCGTCGGGGTGTTCAGCGGCACGGAGGGCGCTCGCGGCGCGGATCATCTCCTGGATCCGGGCGTTCGCGGCTCCCGCCCGGGGATCGACCGAGCCGGTCAGCGGGTGCGGCTTGTACAGGAGCCGGACCCCCGGATCGGCCAGGAGGGTGCGGACGATGTTCTCGCCGGCCTCGATGATCGAGGTGTTGCCCGGGTTGCCGTCCCACCCCTCCCACGTGGGGGCGTAGAGAACCGTGGTGTACGGGCCCGCGGGCGTACCGGCATACGGCTCGATCGCGTCAAGCTGCGGGCGTCCGATCTCCACGACGTCCCTGTCGTCGATACCCACGTTCGCCAGGGCGTACCGCTGGCGCGCCGCGGGACCGGCCACCCACACCTCGTCGTAGGCCTTCGCGTACGGATTGCAGCTGGACAGTTTGTCGCTCTCGCCGTGGTTGACGAACGCGTGCTTGATGGTGGGGATTCGCAGCACCTGCGAGGTCTTCCCCGAGTTCGACGGGTGGATCAGCATCTTCAGCGTGGAGTGCTCCAGCCTCATCAGGTCGGCGACCTTCGGCAGACACACGATCGGGATGTCGGTGGACGCAATCTGGCTCACCATGAAGCGCTCACGCAGCACGATCAGCGGACGGCCCTCCAGCCGGGCCAGCGGCTCCAGCCACATGTTCGCCTGATAGGCCGAGCTCGTGCCGCCGGAGAAGTACATGCCCACGGTCGGCTGGTACTCCGTGAGCCAGGCCTCGAACCACTCCAGCGCCTGCTCGCTCGTCACCGGCCTGCGTGTCGGCAGCAGCCGCTGCAGCAGCATGCCGATGGCCAACACCGCGAAGGCAGCGGACAGGGTGATTCCCGCGACGGCCCACCAGGCCGAGCCGCCCGCCGCGGTGGTCAGCAGGCCGGCCGTCGAGGGCAGACCGAACGTGAGGAGCCGCTGCCCGGAGCGATGCATCAGCAGCACCGGGGGAGCGGGGCTCAGTCGCAGTGGCGAGGCGTCGATGTTCCGGGTCACCACGGGCAGGGTGCGGGTGCGGCGTACGAGGATCGCAAGCGCCTGGCAGGCGAAATGCAGGGCGTAGAAGAGCAGCAGACCGCAGACGAGAGCCAGGTATTTCGTCTCATAGTCCTGGTCCTCGATGCGGATCAGGCCGGTCACCAGCAGAAGGTCCCGGACGACTTGGCGCACGAACACGGTCGCGTGCAGCTTCCCGAGGGCAGTGGTCATACGCCGCTGCCAACGGTGCAGGGCGATGTCCGCCGCCAGCCCGACGGCGGTGGAGGCCACGAGCAGGGGGACGCTGGGGAGGAGGGCACCTACTGCCTGAACGGCGATCGACAGGGCGAGCACCGTGGGTAGGAGGAGGCGTGCCGCTGCGGTGCGCAACCGAGCGGTCAAGGGCGATGCTGACACTTCGCGGGCTCCAGGCAACTCAGCATCCTCGCGCACGGACTCGCTGACTGGCCGCGATCAGATGGCCGCGGGCCGGAGCCGATGCGTACGGATGTTCTCTCTTCAAGAAGGTGGTCGGACTTTACCTGCCAGGTGGCCGGAATTTACCTGCCCGGTGGCTGGAATTTGCTCGCGCCGCCACATCCTCGGCTCTGGGGGTGGGCTGGAACGGAGGGACGGGCGGTTCCCAGCCGCTTCGAAGCCGACTGTGCCGGCCTCAGCGGCACGTCGGCCGTCGCCGGCCCGGGTTGTGGGGCCGGGCGCCGCGATCCTGGTTCCGAGGATCCACGCGTGCCTGCGCTGCTACACCACTCGGCGGGACACGACCGCTGCTTCAGCAAGTCGCCGGGAAGGTGGGCGAAAGCCTTTGAGGGCTGAAGAGCATCCCTTGCACTCATAGCCCAAGGGATGCTGAGCCCGCCGTACTCACCTGGCGTGCGCTGGACCGTCTCAGGGTTGCCCCGCGGCCGACCGGCGGACCGAGATGACCAGCGAGCCTCAGTCATCGGCTGCAATGCCGCAAGTGGTCGCCTGGCCACAGCGGTTCCCCCAGGGGGTAGCTGTAGCGGGGTGTTTCTCGCGGATGAGGCCAGCCGCCCAGCAGGGGCAGGTCCTCGTTTGAATGGCCACCGATGGTCGTAACAGATAGTGCGAATCCGATTACCCGCTGCTTATCTGGCGTCGAGGGTGCCGTCCGGTGCCCTTACGGATGCGTGAGAGGCACAGAGCATGAAGATCGCAAGCAGGACTCTGATACGTGTGGCTGTCCCGGCGGCACTGGCGGGACTGGCGTTGCCGCTGGCGCTCGCCTCCCCGGCCGCCGCGGCGGGATCAGGCATCAATCGCGTCGGCTCGTTCGTGACCTACAACGCCGCATCCGGCTTCAGCAACACGGTGACCGTCACGGCGCCTGGCGGAGTCCTCACGGTGACTGACACGGCTGGGATCGCTGCCGGGTTCGGCTGCCGTCAGGTCACCGCGACCACGACGACCTGCGGCATGGTCGCAGGCGTCAGCGACTTCACCGCGAATCTGGGCAACGGGGACGACTCGTTCACAGACAGCCTCTCTGCCCCGACCTTCCGTGTCGTCCTCAATCCGGGCACCGGCAATGACGCCGTGACCACCGGCGGCGCGAACGACGTCATCGCTGTCGCGGACGGCTTTGCCGACACAGTCAACTGTGACGGTGGCAGTGGTGACATCGCCAGCGGAGACGCGCTCGACACTTTCGTGGGCTGCGAACTGCACACCCCGTAGAGAGCTCGCGCGAGACATGCCTGTGACGGCCTGCCCGCCCGGCTCCAGCGGCTCAACCAGCCTTCCCAGGTTCGAATCCTGGCGCCGCCACATTGGGGAAGACCCCCTCTGCACTGCGGAAACGCAGAGCGGAGGGGGTTTCTTCGTGTTCAGGGACGAGCTTTCGAGTGGAATCGGAACAGGGTGACTTCTCTCGCTCTGTGCCGCGTGGATCCCGGGGCTGATCAGGGTTTCCGGGCCATACGCGGGCCAAGTGTGGACGGCTTGCCCATGTCCTGTGCCACCGCGGGCCTGGGCTTCGCCAAAGTTTGGGTAGCCGTGCAGGCTGAGGAAGCCGTGAGCGTGCTCGCCCAGCGCCGCGGCCCCTGCAGTCGTCCGGTCCAGAGACGCGGGCGATGGGCCTCCCGGCCGGCACAAACCCTGCGGCGGTCCTATGCGCCACTGTCAGACCGTTCCGCCCAATCCCTGGTCTGCCGACTGCTCCGCCACCTCAGGTGACGTCCACGCTGACGAGGGAGGACGTACGCGTGTGCCGTGCTTCTGGAAGGGGTCGCGCCCGGCGACTCGCCGATTTTTGCAGTCGACTTCAACGGTGCCGGGGCCTGGCTTCCACGCGGGCGCCTGCGCAGAGGCCCAGTCAGGGGCTCCGGGATGCGGTGCCCGGAAGAACTCCTTGCCCATGCCGTGGTTGATACCCGCGCATGTGCAATCGCATGGAGTGTCCGGTGACGCCGGCGCACAGCTTGGCGAACCACAGAAGGGAGTGCTGGCAGCGCCTCGATGGTGGAAGCGCAGCCTGGGCGTACATGACGTCCGCAGGTACCAGTCGTGCGGACCTTCCGGCCGGGTCAGCTGCTCGGCCATCTGCGTCTCCGAGTGAGAGGCTGGGAATGTGCCCGAGAGTGTGCCTGTGGTCGTGCACCCGCCGCAGCCGGACGGCAGCAGGCGGGTGACGATCCGCGGCGAGCCAGTCGGCACGGCTTACCACCTGCTGGACGTGGTGGAGTTCCTGCGCCGCGCAGGCCTGCCTGAGGCGGATACGACGATCGACGACCCTGAACTGATCGACTGGCGAGGCGGCGGGCCCGACGTGTGGACGGCGCCAGAGTGATCTGTCGCCCTTGGGCGCTGCGCGGTTTCCGCGCCGCCGCCTTCTTTGCGGTTTTCTTCGGCCGCCTTCTTGGCCAGCTGCTTCACGAGTGATCACGTTGTTGGGCGACTTCGTTGGGCAAGGGGCACCCCAGCCGGTACGTCTGGGCGGTGTCGCTGGGCCGTCTCTGGGCCGTCCGAGGCTGCTCAGCAGTGGCCAACAGCGGCCTATGACGACCACCCAGACGCCGGGGAGCACAGCCCCGACCTGCGAAAATGCAGGTCACCAAGATCCCCGACAAGACCCACGACAAGAAGACGTAAGTCCTCCTGATCAAGCCCCCCTGCCTGCGGGTTCTCCGCCGGTAGGGGCCTCTTCGTGGGACGGGGCCCTCTGCTTCTCCGTCCTCACAGAATCGGGCCGTGCTCGTCGGCCTCGCCGGCCGCGCTGAGGTGGGTGATCCTCGACGATTCGACGTGCATCAGAAATCGAACACATGCTTGAATTTGACCATGGCGCACACGATGTTCCCGCCCGATCTGATCCAGACCCAGCGCGACTGGAATCGCACCTACGAAGCGCTGGCCGGAAGGCCGCTGCACACCGCAGTGCTGCGCCGCCGCCTGCAGGAACTGTCTTCCCGGCTCGCCTCACACCCCTTCTGGGACACAGAGGCGGGCCGGGCGTCTGCGGCCAGAGTGGAACTGCGCCGACAGGCCAGAGCCGGCGAGGCGTGAACATCAGGGGAGAGCGCCTCACGGAGCGAGTGCCACGGGGCACACTGATCCCATGTCATCGCGTCGTAGGAGCTGCCCCGAGTGTCGTCGGGAGATTGCTGTCGTCGCGGGGCGGTTCGCTCGACATGATCCGCCGGGTGCGCGGGGGAGCGGGGAACTCGTCTCCTGTCCCGGGTCGCGCAGGCAGGCGCAACTCGGGGCGGCTCAGCCAGCGCTGGACGGGTACGCCGTTCCGGAGTTTCCCGGACAGCTTCCGCTGTTCTGACCGGCACTTCCGCCGTTCTGACCGGCCGGGCACGCCGCTTCCAGACGTCAAACCCCGCGACCGCGGGCCCCCGGTGCCCAAGGGCCTGTCTTTCGGATCACGCCTGAGCCGGGACTCAAGAAGCGCTGGAGGGCGAGACGAGGCGTCATAGGGCGAGACCGGCGTGATCCGAAGGACAGGTTCCTAGTTCCCCGCCACCGACTTGACCGCCACCGAGATCGGGGTCGAGCCGCTGATCACTTCCAGCGTCAGGCCCGCCGTCGCCGGGGTGTCGACCAGTTCCGCGAGAACCGCGGCGACGTCGTCGCGCGTGATCGTGCCGCGGCCGGTGGAGGCCTCCATACGTACGAGGCCGGTGCCGGCGTCGTCGATGAGGCTGCCGGGGCGCAGGATCGTCCAGTCCAGGCCCGTACGACCGCGTACGTACTCGTCGGCCTCGCCCTTCGCGCGCAGATACGCGTCGAAGACGTCATCGCCCTGGTGCGCCGGGTCCGCACCCATCGAGGAGACGACCACGTGACGGCGCACGCCCGCGCGCTCAGCCGCTTTCGCGAACAGGATCGCGGCGCCCTTGTCCACCGTTTCCTTGCGGGCCGACCCGCTGCCCGGGCCCGCGCCGGCCGCGAAGACGGCCGCGTCCGCACCCTGCAGATGCGCGGCGACCTCCTCCACCGTGGCCGACTCCAGATCACATAGGACCGGCTCGGCGCCGGCCGCCCGCAGATCGTCGTTCTGTTCGGCGCGGCGGACGATCCCCGCGACCTCGTCACCGCGCGCGGCGAGCAGCCGCTCCAGCCGCAGCGCGATCTGACCATGACCTCCAGCGATGACAATGCGCATGTTTCCGACCGTACGCCCGGATGGACGCCTTCGCCGCACAACCCTGTGGACAACTCACGTGTCACATGGGTGATCACTCTGAACGAGAGACAACGCAAGAACTAAAGAACGAGGGGATGTCGTGCGGGACCGCGCGGCGTCGTAGAGGAGAACACCATCAACGCCATACGCAAGACCGTCACCGCGGCCGGCTGCGCCGCCGTCGTCCTCGCCACGGCGGCCGCCTGCGGCACGGTCCAGAACCTCACCGCGGGGCAGAAGGTGGATCACGCCGTCGACCGGCTCGGCGAACAGAAGTCGCTCGCCTTCCAGTTGGACCTCGACGCCGACTCCGACGCGCTCACCGCGCTGGCGGGCGACGCCGGCTCCGAAGAGGCCCTCCCGCCGGAGTTCGCGAAGCTCCTCAGCGGGCTGCGCGTGGATGTCGCCGTCAAGTCGAAGAAGGCGCTGGCGGATTCGGGCGAGAAGGACCTCATCGGTACGAGTATGAAGATCACGGGGGCCGAAGGCGTCCTGGTCGAGTACCGGGTCGTCGGCGACTTCACGTACTACCGCGCCGACATGAAGGCCCTCGGCAAGGCGATGGGCTTCCCCATGCCGTCGGCCGACGACATCCCGGAGAGCGAGAAGGAGTTGAGGAAGGTCCTGGAGGGAGACTGGGTGAAGATGAACACCCAGGATCTCGCCAAGGCGCAGGAGTCCTCGGGGTCCTCGAAGTCCTCCAAGGGGGTGGAAGGCGCCGGTGACATCGACGCCAAGACCCAGCGGAACATCGTGGCAGCCGTACGCGGTGTCATCGCGCACGACGTCACCTTCCGGGCCGAGGGCGGCAGCGGCGACACCGAACGGGTCGTCGCCAAGGCCAACTTCCGGGAACTGATCAGGGGAATCTTCGACAAGCTCCGGCCGCTGGAGGGCGACCTTCCGCCGGGTACGGACCTCCCCTCGGACAAGGACCTCAAGGAAGCTCCCAACAAGAAGGTCTCGGTCGACTTCACGCTGAAGAACGGCGACCTCACCCAGGTCAAGGTCGACCTCTCCGTCCTCGCCGACGACCCGAAGACCCCAAAGCTCCCGCTGATCCTGAAGTTCTCCGAGGCGGGCGACGTCAGCGCGCCGTCGAGGGCCACGGAGATTCCCGCCGACAAGATGCCCGGCGGCAGCCCGCTCGCCGGTGGCCTGTTGGGCGGCGGCGAACTCTGAGCGTCCGGACCGTCGGCATCTCCCGGCAGCCGCCGTAGTCGCCGCGCACTCGCGCGTGGACGTACGAATACCCACTACCCACGCGCACGTGGAGGTACGAAGACACCCACGCGCGCGTGGACGTACGAAGACACCCACGCGCGCGTGGCGGCCACTGACACCCTGGCGTGCGGGGGCGGCCTCACGACGGCTGCCCCCTCCCCTGCCGAGGCAGGTCCAACCCCGCCGCGGCCGCCGAATTGCAGTATTCCCGCACCGCGCTGGTCCGCGCGACCACGCGCCCCCGATGCACCACGATCCGGCTGTACGCCAACGACAGAGCCCCCGCGAGCCGGTCCCCGCGTACGGCGAGCAACTCGGCCGGAAATCCCGCCTCCACGCGCACCTCGGGCAGCCCGAGGGCGGCCCGGGCGGCACAACTCACCGCGCCGTAGGCGTCGTCGGGCCGCATCCCGTAGCGCGAGGCCAGCAGATACGCAGCCTCCAGGGGATCCCCGCGTCCCACCGGGTTCGACATGTCGCGCAGGGCGCCGCTGCCCGCCGCGACCCGTACTCCGGCCGCCCGCAACAGTCGTACGGGAGCGATGCCGCGCCGTTGCACGGCACCGCAGCCGCCCTGTGGCAGGCACACCACGCTCACGCCCGCCGCGGCGAGTTGGTCGGCCGCCCGGGAGGCCGCCTCGACGGGCAGCCGACCGAGCGCGCCGCACGGGCCGAGCGTCACGCCGGGCCGCAGTCCACCGGCCATCGCCGCGAGCCGGGCGAGCCGGGCGGGGTCGTCGCCGTCCGTGTGCAGGTCGACGGGACAGCCGTGCTCGGAGGCGAGTTCCAGGATCGCCTCCATGTACCCCGTCGGATCCGGGTCGACGTCCGGGCAGCCGCCCAGCACGGAGGCGCCCATCTTCACGGCGTCCCGCAGCATCGCGAGGCCGTCGGCCCCGGCCACGCCGGTCAGCACGCGGGGCATCGCCACCGCGGTCAGCTCGGCGAGCCCGCGCAGCGACCGGCGCGCCTTGAGCACCGCCGTCAATGCGTCCAGCCCCTGTACGTCGCCGACGCGGACGTGCGAGCGCACCGCGGTAGCGCCGTGGCCGAGTTGCAGCAGCGCGGCCTCGGTGGCCCGGCGCTGGACCTCCTGGGCGTCGTACGTGACAGGGCCGTCACCGTCGGCCGTCAGGGCCGTGTCTCCGTGCGCGTGCGGCTCGGCCGGGGCCGGCAGAAGAAGGTAGCCGTCGAGGTCCACCTTGGCGGCGAGGGCGCCGGCGGTGCCCGTCGCCAGGCTCCCGGCGGTGCCGACCGCCTCGATGCGCCCGCCGCCCAGCCGCACGTCCACGGTCCGGCCGTCGGTGAGCCGTGCCCCACACAGCAGGAGGGCGGCCGTGTCGGTCTGTCCCGACGAGGAGTGGGGCGGCTGCGGCTGGCTGTCGGGCATCGCGCTCCTGGGGCTCGGGGGCGGCTGCGGGAGGGGCGACTGCGGAGAGTGAGGGCACAAGATCACGCAGCGTGAGTCGAGCCTAGGGTGGCGATCCGTCCGTGTCGGGGAGGAGCGCAATAGTCGTACCGGTGTGGTCCGTAGCCGTATCGGTGTGGCCCGTAGCCGTACCGGTGTGCTCCGGTGGCTCCCACCCGTATGGCCTGGTGGCTCCCACCCGTATGGAGTGGTGGCTCCCACCCGTAGGGTCCGGCGGCTCCCACGCGTGTGGTCCGACGGGCGAGGAGAGGCCCCCGGCGTGGACGGGGCCCGGGCTGTGAATCCGTGGTGATCGGTGGTGCGCGAGGGGCTCGTGAGCGGCCGCGGGAACGCCCGGGGAAACGGTGGGGAACAGGCCGGGGCGGGTGCCGCGAAACGGATTTGGGCGATCGGCGGCCGACCGTGTAATGTCTTCATCGCTCGCCCCAATAGCTCAGTCGGCAGAGCGTCTCCATGGTAAGGAGAAGGTCTACGGTTCGATTCCGTATTGGGGCTCTGGTGTGAGAGGTTCCCGTCGCAAGGCGGGGCCCGATCGCATCACAGCGGTGTAGCTCAGTCGGTAGAGCAAGCGGCTCATAATCGCTGTGTCACCGGTTCAAGTCCGGTCACCGCTACTGACAGTAGCCGATTGTGGGGTCGGTCCTTCGATCGGCTACTCTTCTATGCGTTAATCGTCCCATCCGTTCGTCAAGGAGCACTCCTGTGGCTGCCACCGACGTCCGCCCGAAGATCACGCTGGCCTGCGTGGAGTGCAAGGAGCGGAACTACATCACCAAGAAGAACCGGCGTAACGACCCGGACCGACTGGAGATGAAGAAGCACTGCCCGCGTTGCAACGCGCACACCGCGCACCGCGAAACGCGATAAATCAGGCTCGTACACGAGGCCGTCCCCTTTGCGGGGGGCGGCCTCGCGTCGTTGCGGCCTCGTGTCGTTATAGAGCGATGACAGTCCGTCCGACTAAGACGGTCAGTCCAGCTGTGACAACCGGTCCAGCTGTGACAGCCAGTCCAGCGAAGACAACCAGGAGGTGCCGAGCCCATGGCGCTCGACCAGTCCTTCGTGGGGCGGTCCTACCCGCCCACCGACCCCTATGAGGTCGGCCGGGAGAAGATCCGCGAGTTCGCGGAGGCCGTGGGGGACAGTAACCCTGCGTACACGGACCCGGAGGCCGCCAAGGCGCTCGGGCACCCGGATGTGATCGCCCCGCCGACCTTTGTGTTCGCGATCACCTTCAAGGCCGCCGGCCAGGTCGTCCAGGACCCGCAACTGGGCCTCGACTACAGCCGCGTGGTGCACGGCGACCAGAAGTTCGCCTACACCCGCCCGGTGCGCGCGGGCGACCGGCTCACGGTCACCTCGACCATCGAGTCGATCAAGTCCCTGGCGGGCAACGACATTCTGGACATCCGTGGCGAGGTTCACGACGAGGCGGGCGAACATGTCGTGACGGCCGTCACCAAGCTCGTGGCGCGCGCGGCGGAGGAGGGCTGACATGGCGGCGAAGATCTCTTACACGGACGTCGAGGTCGGCAGCGAGCTGCCGGCCCAGACGTTTTCCGTGACCCGTGCCACGCTCGTGCAGTACGCCGGTGCCTCCGGGGACTTCAACCCGATCCACTGGAACGAGAAGTTCGCGGTCGAGGTCGGTCTGCCCGACGTCATCGCGCACGGCATGTTCACCATGGCCGAGGCGATCCGTGTCGTCACCGACTGGGTCGGCGACCCGGGCGCGGTTGTCGAATATGGCGTCCGCTTCACCAAGCCCGTCGTCGTCCCGAACGACGACAAGGGCGCGACCGTCGAGGTCAGCGCCAAGGTCGGCGCCAAGCTCGACGACAACACCGTCCGCGTCGACCTCACCGCGACCAGCGCCGGCCAGAAGGTCCTGGGCATGTCGCGGGCGGTCGTACGGCTGGCCTGAGGATGTAGCGCGCAGTGGGCAGTGCGCACTGCGTTGTGCGTCGCGCGTCGTGCGCAGCGCCAAGCAGTGCGCGAAGTAAGGGGCGTTCTCCATTGTGGAGCGCCCCTTACTGACGTGATCCCCCCTACGTGCGACAACGTTCATTGTTTGTGCGGCGTTCCGGCGCTTGGGCGGAGTTCAGGCGCCTGCGCCGCGTTCCGGTACTTGCGTGGCGTCCCGGCGCGTGCGCCGCGTTGCGACACTCGGGCGGAGTTCGGCGCCTGGCGCCGCGTTGCGACACTCGGGCGGAGTTCGGCGCCTGGCGCCGCGTTGCGACACTCGGGCGGCGTACCGACGTCTGCGCGCCGTTCCGACGTCTGCGCGCCGTTCCGACGTCTCCCCGCCGCGCCGTTCCGGCCGACCCCGACACCCCCTTGACGTAGTTAGTGATTGAGTACTAACTTCCTCGCATGGTCAGGATGAGCGCAGAGGAGAGGCGCGAGAGCGTCATCCGCGCGGCGATGAGCGAGTTCGCCCGGGGTGGCTACCACGGCACGTCCACCGAGGCGATCGCCAAACGTGTGGGTGTCTCGCAGCCGTACCTGTTCCGCCTCTTCCCGGGCAAGAGGGCGATCTTCCTCGCGGCGACCGAGCGCTGCATGGAGCTCGTCCGGCGCACCTTCGAGGAGGCCTCGGAGGGGCTGGAGGGCGAAGAGGCCCTGCATGCCATGGCCAAGGCATACGTCAAGGTCATCGAGGAGGAGCCGGAGCGGCTGCTCATGCAGATGCAGACGTACGTGGCGGTGGCGGCGGCCGAGGAAGCGGGCGACCGCGAGTTCGGCGAGGCGGTGCGGGCCGGCTGGATGCGGCTCTGGGACACGGTTCACGTGCCGCTTGGGGCGGACGTGGACGAAACCGCGACCTTCATGGCGTACGGAATGCTCTTCAACTGCCTGGTGGCCATGGGTTTCCCGCCCGAGCACCGGGTCTGGGAGGGGCTCTATCCGTCGGCGCGGGTCACGGGCCGGCTGGAGAAGTAGGACAGGGAACGGGGAAGGCGGAGATCGGCGCCTTTTCATGGGCACGAAAGTTAGTCAGCAATAACTAACTATGGATAACGATCACTCCTTGGGGGAGCGATGTCACCACAGACAGCACGTCGCGGAGGAGCCGCCTGGGCCCTCGTCATCACCAGCGTCGCCGGATTCATGGCGGCCCTCGACAACCTCGTCGTCACCACCGCGCTGCCCTCCATCCGCAAGGACCTCGGGGGAGCGCTGGGCGACCTGGAATGGACCGTGAGCGCGTACACGCTCACCTTCGCCGTGCTGCTGATGTTCGGCGCGGCCCTGGGCGACCGATTCGGCCGCCGGCGGCTCTTCCTCGGCGGACTTGCCGTCTTCACCGGCGCGTCCGCCGCCGCGGCCATGGCGCCCGGCATCGGCTCCCTGATTGCGGCCCGTGCGGTCCAGGGTGTCGGCGCGGCGATCATGATGCCGCTGACACTGACCCTGCTGACGGCCGCGGTCCCGGCCGCCAAGCGCGGGCTGGCGTACGGGATTTGGGGGGCCGTGAACGGACTCGCCGTCGCCTCCGGACCCCTCATCGGGGGAAGCCTCACCGAACACGTGTCCTGGCAGTGGATCTTCTGGCTGAACGTCCCGCTGGGCCTGGCCGTGCTGCCGCTCGCCCGGCTGCGGCTCGCCGAGTCCTACGGCACCGGCGCACCTCTGGACGTCCCCGGCACCCTGCTCGCCAGCGGCGGTCTCTTCGGCATCGTCTACGCCCTGATCCGCGGCAACATCGACGGCTGGACCAGCGGTCCCGTGCTCACCGGTCTGATCGCGGGCGGTGCGCTCCTCGCGGGCTTCGTCCACCACGGCATCCACCACAAGAACCCGATGCTGCCGATGCGCCTCTTCCGCAGCCGGGCCTTCTCCGCGATCAACGCCGCCAGCCTGCTGATGTTCGTCGGGATGTTCGGCTCGATCTTCCTGCTCAGCCAGTTCCTGCAGGGCGTCGTGGGCTACTCGCCCACCGAGGCGGGCCTGCGGATGCTCCCCTGGACCGGTATGCCGATGATCGTCGCCCCCATCGCCGGGTATCTCTCGGACCGGATCGGCGGCCGCCCGGTCATCACCGTCGGCCTCGCCCTGCAGGCCGTCGGGCTGGGCTGGTTCGCCCTGATCGTCGCCCCCGACGTGTCGTACGCCGCCCAGCTCCCCGCCCTGATCATCAGCGGGATCGGCATGGCCCTGTACTTCGCCCCGGCCGCGAACCTCGTGATGTCCAGCGTCCGCCCGTCCGAGCAGGGCATCGCCTCCGGCGCCAACAACGCGCTCCGCGAGGTCGGCGGCGCCCTCGGCATCGCGATCCTGGCCTCGGTCTTCTCGGCCCAGGGCGGTTACGAGTCCGCGCAGCGTTTCGTGGACGGGCTCTCGCCCGCGCTGTGGGTGGGCGCGGCGGTGGTCGGCGCGGGAGCGGTGGCCGCGGCTCTGCTCCCCCGGCGGCGGCCGGTGACCGGCGCTTACGTGGCGTCCTCGGCCGACGCCCCGGTTCCGGAGAACGCGCTGAGCTGAGTCCTGCCCGGACGGCGTCCGCCGACGAGCCGCCCCTCGACTGGGCGCAGGCGGCGCGGCGCTTCGATCGAGCCGCACTGGAACAGGAACGGCCCCGCCCCGACGGGCGGGGCCGTTCTCATGCCTCGCCCGTACGGGTGGCGGGGTGCGATCCCGTAGTGCGTGCCCACCGGGCGGCCGGGCACGATCCCGAACCGGGTACCCACCGGTGGCCGGGCGGCCCCGCGCCTTCTCGTACTCTTGAGCCCGTGCAGGAACTCCACGACGCCCCGCTCGCCCCGCTGACCACCTTCCGGCTCGGGGGCCCGGCGACCCGGCTGATCACCGCCACGACCGACGCCGAGGTGATCGCCGGCGTGCGCGAGGCCGACGACGCCGGTACACCGCTGCTGCTCATCGGCGGCGGATCGAACCTGGTCATCGGCGACAAGGGTTTCGCCGGGACCGCACTGCGCATCGCGACGAGCGGTTTCGCCCTCGACGGTACGAGGCTGGAGCTGGCGGCGGGCGAGGTGTGGACCGACGCGGTCGCCCGCACCGTCGAGGCCGGGCTCGCCGGTATCGAGTGCCTCGCCGGAATCCCCGGCTCCGCGGGCGCGACCCCGATCCAGAACGTGGGCGCGTACGGGCAGGAAGTGTCGTCGACGATCACCGAAGTGATCGCGTACGACCGGAAGACGCGCGAGACGGTCACGCTGACGAACGCCGAGTGCGCCTTCTCGTACCGCCACAGCCGCTTCAAGGCCGACCCCGAGCGTCATGTCGTGCTGCGCGTCCGCTTCGAGCTGGAGGACGCGGAGGGACTGTCGGCGCCGATCAAGTACGCGGAGACGGCTCGCGCGCTGGGCGTGGAGCCCGGCGACCGGGTGCCGTTGGACGCGGCCCGCGAGACGGTTCTCAAGCTGCGTTCCGGCAAGGGCATGGTGCTCGACCCCGAGGACCACGACACCTGGTCCGCCGGGTCGTTCTTCACCAATCCGATCCTCACGGACGAGGAGTTCGCCGCGTTCCACGCGCGTGTGCGGGATCGGCTCGGTTCCGACGCCGTGCCGCCCGCGTACCCGGCGGGCGACGGCCACACCAAGACCTCCGCGGCCTGGCTGATCGACAAGTCGGGTTTCACCAAGGGCTACGGCGGCGGGCCCGCCCGGATCTCCACCAAGCACACGCTGGCTCTCACCAACCGGGGTGAGGCCACCACCGAGGACCTTCTCGCGCTGGCCCGTGAGGTGGTCGCCGGCGTCCACGACGCCTTTGGGATCACGCTGGTCAACGAGCCGGTGACGGTGGGCGTCAGCCTCTGAGGGGGCTCTACGGAGGGGCGCTTTTCGACATCGGCCCCTAGTAGGCGACGCCTACGCCCTGCTTCACCGTCCGAGTGTCGTCGATCATCGCCAGCATCGCGTGGGCCACATCGGCGCGCGCGATGAACCGGCCCTTGAGCGGGAAACCCCCGACGACCGTGCGGTACGAGCCGGTCACCGGCTTGTTCTGCAGCCGCGGCGGACGTACGACCGTCCAGTCCGTCGTGCTTCGGGCGAGCTCGTCCTCCATCTCCTTGAGATCGGCGTAGACGTCCTTCAGGAGCCGTGAGATCAGGCCGAGCATGGCGCGGTCGACGAGAGCGGCGCCCTCCGGGTCGGGACCGACCGGGCCCGCGCTCACCACCAGCAGCCGCCGCACCCCCTCCGACTCCATGGCGCCCAGCACCGTACGGGTCAGCCGGGCCGCGACCCCGGCGTCCTTGCGGCTGCGGGCGCCGAGCCCGGAGAGGACCGCGTCCCGGCCCGCGACCGCCGCGCGCAGTGCCTCGGGGTCCGTGAGGTCCGCGCGGAACACCTCCAGGCCCGCGCCGGTGACGGTCAGGCGCGCCGGATCCCGTACGACGGCCGTGACCTGATGGCCCGACTTCAGCGCCTGCCGGACGATCTCCTGGCCGATGCCTCCGGTGGCGCCGAAAACGGTGAGTTTCATGGTGTGCTGTGCTCCCCTCGAGTGGGTGAGTATTCACTCACCCGTGCTTAGCTCTAGAGTGAGTAAGTACTCACCCACCCGTCAAGCTTGATTGGACCGGCCATGGAATCCTTGCCTCGCATGCAGCAGAAACCGGCCCGGATCCGGATCCTCGACGCGGCGCACGAGCTCATGCTCACCGTCGGCCTCGCCCGCACCACCACGAAAGAGATCGCCAGGGCGGCGGGCTGCTCGGAGGCGGCGCTCTACAAATACTTCGCGAGCAAGGAAGAGCTGTTCATCCGCGTCCTGAAGGAGCGGCTGCCCACACTGGGCCCCCTACTGGACAGGCTCATGTCCGAGCCGGAGAAGCACACCGTCGAGGAGAACCTCACGGAGATCGCCCGCCAGGCGGCCCTCTTCTATGAGCAGAGCTTTCCGATCGCCGCCTCCTTGTACGCGGAGACGCAGCTCAAGCGCCGCCACGACGAGGCCATGAGGCAGATGGGTGCGGGTGCCCACATGCCGATCCGGGGGGTCGCCGCGTATCTGCGCGCGGAACAGCAGGCGGGGCGCGTCCACCCCTATGCCGACACTTTCGCGGCCGCGTCGCTGCTCATGGGTGCCTGCGCACAGCGCGCCTTTGCGTACGACGCGACGGCGGAGGGCAAGCCGCCTCCCGTGGACACCTTCGCTCCCGCACTCGCCCGCACGCTCCTGCGCGGTATTTCGCTTGCCGGTGGCCCGGCCTGACGATCACTCTGGGGCCATGAGGCGTCCCAAATGCGGCTGAGACTCCGCGAGTTCAGACCTCGCACCGGCCCGCACGAACACCGTGTCGTACAGCCCTGGACACCGCTGCGCCACACCTCGCTCCGCGACCCGGACCCGTACGGCGTGCTGATGGGCGACCACGACGGGCTGAACCGGCTCGCGGGCCTGTTCTCGTTCGCGGCGTACTCCAGGCACACGATCGTGCATGTGCCCCTACGGGACGGGCCGCCGCCCTACGCGGGCTGCGACGACCTCGTCGACCTCGTCCTGGTCCATCACTCGGCGGGCCTGCGCCCCAGCAAATGGCCGGAACTGCGCCGCAGGCTGGCGCACAGCACCCCGCTCACCGTTCGCACGGACGAGGCCCGCACCGCGCGCGACGCCGCGGCCTGGCAGCGGCGGTGCGACCGGCCGGACACGCGGGACTGGCTGCGGCACAGCACGCACGCGCGGACGTTCTTCCTGATCGGCAGCCGCGACGTCTTCGCCTCCGCGGCCATGGCCTTCTCGTACGCGGCGGGCTGGGGACCGCGCCGGAAGGGGGTGGTCAAGGGCAAGGCGGCCTACGTGACCTCGATCTCCGGCGAGCTGCAGCAGGACCCGGACACCTGGCGCAGCCCGGAGGTCGCCATCGGTTTCCAGCCGTATCCGCCGTACGCCCACTTCAAGCGGCCGGGCCGCTGAGCCAGTCGTCGACCCCGGCCAGCAGCTTCGCGCGAACGTCCTCCGGGGCGGCCGAGCCGCGGATGGACTGCCGGGCCAGCTCTGCCAGTTCGGCGTCCGTGAAGCCGTGGTGGCGGCGGGCGATCTCGTACTGGGCGGCCAGGCGGGAGCCGAAGAGCAGCGGGTCGTCGGCGCCGAGAGCCATCGGGACGCCGGCCTCGAAGAGCGTGCGCAGGGGGACGTCCTCCGGCTTCTCGTAGACCCCCAGGGCGACGTTCGAGGCCGGACAGACCTCACAGGTCACCCCGCGGTCCGCGAGGCGCTTGAGCAGCCGAGGATCCTCGGCGGCGCGCACGCCGTGGCCGATCCGTGCGGCGCCCAGGTCGTCCAGGCAGTCGCGGACGGAGGCCGGTCCGGTCAGCTCGCCGCCGTGCGGCGCGGACAGCAGCCCGCCCTCCCGCGCGATCGCGAAGGCCCGGTCGAAGTCCCGCGCCATGCCCCGCCGCTCGTCGTTCGAGAGCCCGAAGCCGACGATGCCCCGGTCCGCGTACCGCACCGCAAGGCGGGCCAGCGTACGTGCGTCCAGCGGGTGCTTCATGCGGTTCGCGGCCACCAGGACACGCATCCCGAGGCCGGTCTCCCGCGAGGTCGTGTCCACCGCGTCCAGGATGATCTCCAGAGCCGGGATCAGACCGCCCAGACGAGGCGCGTACGACGTCGGGTCGACCTGGATCTCCAGCCACCCCGAGCCGTCCTTGAGGTCCTCCTCGGCGGCCTCGCGCACCAGTCGCCGAATGTCCTCGGGGTCTCTGAGGCACGACCGCGCCGCGTCGTACAGCCGCTGGAAGCGGAACCAGCCCCGCTCGTCGGTCGCCCGCAGCTTGGGCGGCTCCGCGCTGGTCAGTGCGTCGGGCAGATGGATCCCGTGCTTGTCGGCCAGTTCCAGCAGGGTGGTGTGCCGCATCGAACCGGTGAAGTGCAGGTGCAGATGGGCCTTCGGCAGTTCAGAGAGATCACGTACGCGCTCCATTCCAGGATCCTGCCGTACGTTCCTGCCGTCCCGGTAGCGCTTTCCCCGTTAGTGGTCTTGCTCGCACGAAGAAGCGGGCCGCTTCCCCGAAGGGAAACGGCCCGCACAGGTGCGTGGAACGCGAAAACGTCAGTCGCGGGCTTCCGCCAGCAGCTTCTGGATCCGGCTGACGCCCTCGACGAGGTCCTCGTCACCGAGGGCGTACGACAGACGCAGGTAGCCCGGCGTGCCGAAGGCCTCGCCCGGGACGACCGCGACCTCGGCCTCCTCCAGGATGAGCGCGGCCAGCTCGACCGTGTCCTGGGGGCGCTTGCCGCGGATCTCCTTGCCGATGAGGGTCTTCACCGAGGGATACGCGTAGAAGGCGCCCTCGGGCTCGGGGCAGAGCACGCCGTCGATCTCGTTCAGCATGCGCACGATGGTCTTGCGGCGGCGGTCGAAGGCCTCGCGCATCTTGGCGACGGCCGTCAGGTCGCCCGAAACGGCGGCGAGCGCGGCGACCTGGGCCACGTTCGACACGTTCGAGGTGGCGTGCGACTGCAGGTTGGTCGCGGCCTTGACGACGTCCTTGGGGCCGATGACCCAGCCCACGCGCCAGCCGGTCATGGCGTATGTCTTGGCCACACCGTTGACGACGATGCACTTGTCGCGCAGCTCGGGCACCACCACGGGCAGGGAGTGGAACTCCGCGTCCCCGTAGACGAGGTGCTCGTAGATCTCGTCGGTCAGGACCCACAGGCCCTTCTCGGCGGCCCAGCGGCCGATCTCCTCGATCTGCTCTCGGGTGTAGACCGCGCCCGTCGGGTTGGACGGGGAGACGAACAGCAGCACCTTGGTGTTCTCGGTGCGGGCCGCCTCCAGCTGCTCGACCGAGACGCGGTAGCCGGTGGTCTCGTCCGCGACGACGTCCACGGGGACACCGCCGGCGAGGCGGATCGACTCCGGGTACGTCGTCCAGTACGGCGCCGGGACGATGACCTCGTCGCCCGGGTCGAGGATCGCGGCGAAGGCCTCGTAGATGGCCTGCTTGCCGCCGTTGGTGACCAGGACCTGGGCGGCCTCCACCTCATAGCCGGAGTCGCGCAGGGTCTTCGCGGCGATCGCCGCCTTCAGCTCGGGCAGGCCGCCGGCCGGGGTGTAGCGGTGGTACTTCGGGTTCTTGCACGCCTCGATGGCGGCCTCGACGATGTAGTCCGGGGTCGGGAAGTCGGGCTCGCCCGCGCCGAAGCCGATCACCGGACGCCCGGCGGCCTTGAGGGCCTTGGCCTTGGCGTCCACGGCGAGGGTGGCGGACTCGGAGATCGCGCCGACTCGGGCGGAGACCCGGCGCTCGGTGGGAGGGATTGCAGCGCTCATGGGTCCCATCGTTTCAGACTGGAAACGCCCCCGGCACGCGGGTTTCACAGACTGAACATCGGCAGAACATCCGTCCGGATCCGGACGGCTCACCAGTCGATCTTCGGCGGACAAGGCCCGTACGGACACTTTCTGTTCGACGACCGGCTCAGGACCACGTACACTCTCACCTCGTTGGCCTTCACCGGCCGCACTCACCCGGTGCACACCGAGCACTCGGGCGGATGCGGTACGTTGGGGGAAATCAAAGGGTCGTAGCTCAATTGGTAGAGCACTGGTCTCCAAAACCAGCGGTTGGGGGTTCAAGTCCCTCCGGCCCTGCTACACACTCCTTTCGCCAGGATGTGTGCGCATGTACGTACTGAAATGCATCGCCGTGCGGCTCAACCGGGCGCGGCACGGCCACGACCCGGAATCAGGTGAGGACGAGTGACGGACGCCGTGGGCTCCATCGACATGCCTGATGCCGAGGCGCCCGAGTCCAAGAAGAAGGCCCGCAAGGGCGGTAAGCGTGCCAAGAAGGGCCCGCTGAAGCGCCTTGCCACTTTCTATCGCCAGATCGTCGCGGAGCTCCGCAAGGTTGTCTGGCCGACTCGCAATCAGCTGACGACGTACACCACAGTGGTAATTGTCTTCGTCGTCATCATGATCGCCCTGGTGACCGTGATTGACTATGGGCTCAACCACGCCGCCAAGTACGTCTTCGGCTGAGCCGAGAGCGAAGGGCGCCGTCACCGGCGCCCCTTTCGCGTGTTCCACCCCCATGTATCCAGGAAGAAGCAGCCACCGTGTCTGACCCGAACCTGAACGACGCCAGCGAGTCGGTCGAGTCCGTTGACGACGAGCTCGACATCGTCGAGGGCGCGGACGTCGAGGACGAGGTCGAGGCTGCCGACGCCGCCGCCGGCGAGCCTGCCGAAGAAGCGGCCCTGCACGTCGAGGACGAGTCCGGTGGGGACGTCGAGGACGAGGACGTCTCCGAGGAGGCCCCCGCCGTCGAGGCCGAGATCGCCGACGAGGCCGAGGCCGAAGAAGAGGCCGAGCCCGTCGACCCCGTCACCGCCCTGCGCGAGGAGCTCCGCACGCTCCCCGGCGAGTGGTACGTCATCCACACATACGCCGGTTACGAGAACCGCGTGAAGACCAACCTCGAGCAGCGCGCCGTCTCGCTGAACGTCGAGGACTTCATCTTCCAGGCCGAGGTGCCGCAGGAAGAGGTCGCGCAGATCAAGAACGGCGAGCGCAAGACGATCAAGCAGAACAAGCTCCCGGGCTACGTCCTGGTCCGCATGGACCTGACGAACGAGTCCTGGGGCGTCGTCCGCAACACCCCCGGTGTCACCGGATTCGTGGGCAACGCCTACGACCCGTACCCGCTGACCCTGGACGAGATCGTCAAGATGCTCGCCCCGGAGGCCGAGGAGAAGGCCGCCCGCGAGGCCGCCGAGGCCGAGGGCAAGCCCGCTCCGCAGCGCAAGGTCGAGGTCCAGGTGCTGGACTTCGAGGTCGGCGACTCGGTCACCGTCACCGACGGCCCGTTCGCGACGCTGCAGGCGACCATCAACGAGATCAACGCCGACTCGAAGAAGGTCAAGGGCCTCGTCGAGATCTTCGGCCGCGAGACCCCGGTCGAGCTCTCCTTCGACCAGATCCAGAAGAACTAACTCCTTCTGGACGTACGTCTTCCGAACAGGTCAGACGGGCTCACGTAGCCGGTCTGACCTGCTCGGTTTTTGGCCGCGCAAGGATACCCGTTATCGTTGTGCGGTATGCCTCCATCCGGATCATTGGCTCGGTTGAGGGCAGCCGTCCGGGGCGACTCGGACGTAGGAAGGCGAAAACGAAAGAGGACCCGGAATGCCTCCCAAGAAGAAGAAGGTCACGGGGCTTATCAAGCTCCAGATCCAGGCCGGTGCCGCCAACCCGGCTCCGCCGGTCGGCCCCGCGCTGGGCCAGCACGGCGTCAACATCATGGAGTTCTGCAAGGCCTACAACGCCGCGACCGAGTCGCAGCGCGGTTGGGTCATCCCGGTGGAGATCACGGTCTACGAGGACCGCTCCTTCACCTTCATCACCAAGACGCCGCCGGCCGCCAAGATGATCCTCAAGGCCGCGGGTGTCGAGAAGGGCTCCGGCGAGCCGCACAAGACCAAGGTCGCCAAGATCACCGAGGCGCAGGTCCGCGAGATCGCCACCACCAAGATGCCCGACCTGAACGCCAACGACCTGGACGCTGCCGCGAAGATCATCGCCGGCACCGCCCGTTCGATGGGCATCACGGTCGAGGGCTGACCTCCACCTTCGTAGAAACCGTGGCAGGGCCTGCTCGGCCCATACCACGACTCCTCAGAACACATCAGGAGCAGTAGTGAGCAAGCGCAGCAAGTCTCTCCGCGCTGCGGACGCCAAGGTCGACCGGGAGAAGCTCTACGCCCCGCTCGAGGCCGTCCGTCTCGCCAAGGAGACCTCCACGACCAAGTTCGACGGCACCGTCGAGGTCGCCTTCCGCCTGGGTGTCGACCCGCGCAAGGCCGACCAGATGGTCCGTGGCACCGTGAACCTCCCGCACGGCACCGGTAAGACCGCCCGGGTCCTGGTCTTCGCGACCGGTGACCGTGCCGAGGCCGCACGCGCCGCGGGCGCCGACATCGTCGGCTCCGACGAGCTCATCGACGAGGTGTCGAAGGGCCGTCTGGACTTCGACGCCGTCGTCGCCACCCCGGACCTCATGGGCAAGGTCGGCCGCCTGGGCCGCGTCCTCGGCCCGCGTGGTCTGATGCCGAACCCGAAGACCGGCACCGTGACCCCGGACGTGGCCAAGGCCGTGACCGAGATCAAGGGCGGCAAGATCGAGTTCCGCGTCGACAAGCACTCGAACCTGCACTTCATCATCGGCAAGGCGTCCTTCGACGACACGAAGCTGGTGGAGAACTACGGCGCCGCGCTGGACGAGATCCTTCGTCTGAAGCCGTCGGCCGCCAAGGGTCGCTACATCAAGAAGGCCGCGATCAGCACCACGATCGGCCCCGGCATTCCGGTCGACCCGAACCGCACCCGCAACCTCCTCGTCGAGGAGGACCCGGCCGCCGTCTGAGCCTCCCGCTCACCCCGGTGACCGCGTCGCGTACGCGTTTTTGACACGGGCCCCGCAACCTTTCGAGGTGCGGGGCCCGTCCCTGTGTGCGGACATCAAATCCGGATACGGGTGTCAGTGGGCTGCGCTAGCGTGCAGATCACAGAATTCGCATAGGGGTGGGACGAATGAAGAGCACGACCGTGCGCCGCGTGACCCTCTCGATCGCGCTGACGACCGCTCTGGCGGGGGTGGCCGCCTGCAGCTCCTCCGGCGGCTCGGGGAGCTCCGGCCAGGACGACAAGGCGGGACACAAGGGCACGACGCACGTCAGCCCCATAGCCGCCCTGCGCTCCGCCGAGAAGTCCACCGACAACGCCGACTCCGCCAAGGTCGAGTCCACGACGACCATGGGCACGATGATGTCCATGAAGGCGGACGGCGTCATGGGCTGGGCCGACGGTCTCACCGGCACCATGACGATCACGTACACAGGCGGCACGATGGCCGACACGATGCGTCAGACGGGCAGCACGTCGATGCAGGCCCGCTATCTGCCCGACGCCTACTACGCGAAGATGGGCGACAAGTTCGCCCAGCAGTCGGGTGGCAAGCACTGGATCAAGTACGCCTACGACGACCTGGCGAAGCTGGGCGGCGGCTCGGGCGCGTACCTGAAGGACCAGATGCAGAACACGACGCCGAACCAGTCGGTGAAGCTCCTGCTGGCCTCCGGCGACGTGACGAAGGTCGGCGACGAGACGGTGCGCGGCCAGAAGACCACGCACTACTCGGGCACGGTGGACGTCGCGGACCTGGCGACCAAGACCTCCAATCTCAGCGCGAGCCAGCTGGCCGACCTGAAGAAGCAGCTCACAGCGGCCGGCGTCAGCACCGAGAAGGTCGACATCTGGGTCAACGGCGACGACCTGCTGGTCAAGAAGGTCGAGAAGGGCGAGCTGTCGACCGGCACCATGTCCTCGACCGCGTACTACAGCGACTACGGGGTGAAGGTCTCCGCCACGGAGCCCCCGGCGGGCGACACCGCCGACTTCAAGGACCTGCTGAAGTCGCAGGGCAACACGGGCGGCACCACCTCCTGAGTCCCACGAGAATTCAGGAGACCACCTGAAACCCCTGGGATACGCTCTCGGCCGTGCTGTGAACTTCCAGCCTGCTGTGAATCGATCATCCGTTCCCTGGGGGGGATCATGGAGTTTTCTGTACGTGGCACCGTTCGGCACAGAGCGGCGGGCGCGACGCTCGCCGCCCTGGTCCTCGGTGGGGGTGCCGTCGCGTGTACGAAGAGCGACGCGGGGGAATCGCCGAAGATGACGCCTGCCGCGGCCGTGGCCAAGGCGGCGAAGAAGACGGAGGACATCACGTCCCTCCGCTACCGGATGACCGGCCAGGTCCCGGAGGAGGGCCGCGTCAGCGGTGAGGCGGCGATGAGCATGAAGCCGCTGGCCATGAGCATGAAGATGAGGGCCGAGGACCAGGCCACCGACGGCCAGGTGGAGATCCGGCTCGTCGACAAGGCGATGTACATCGGCGGGGGCGCTCAGGTCGCCAAGGAGATGGACGGAAAGAGCTGGATCAAGTTCGACATGTCCGCGCTGGGGGCGGACAAGCAGCTGAACGCCGACCAGCTGGGCGCCGGACAGGCCGACAAGAATCCGGCCACCGAGTCCACTTTCCTCACCGGCTCCAAGGACGTGAAGAAGGTCGGAAGCGAGACCGTCGACGGCGTGAAGACCACGCACTACAAGGGGACGGTCACCCTCAAGGACTTCCGCGACTCCCTCAAGGGCAAGGACAAGGCCACCCGTGAGAAGCGGGAGAAGAGCCTCGATCAGTACGAGAAGATGGGCATCGACGCGCTCACGATGGACATGTGGATCGACGGCGACGACCACACCAAGCAGTTCCGCATGCGGGGCGATGCCGACAAGGGCAAGCTCGACATGACCATCACCTTCCTCGACTTCAACAAGCCGGTGACGGTCAAGGCTCCGCCCGCCAAGGACACCGCCGACCTCGCCCAGATGATGAAGGAAGCCCAGCAGGGCTGAGCCGAGGCACCGTCGAGCCCGAGGCTCCGCAGAGCGGATTTGCTTGACAGTGACCCATTCACGTACTGTTCTCCAGAAGCCAAAGACCGCTGGTCGTTGCCTTGTGCTCGCAAGAGGGCAGGGCGGCCGAAGGATCCGCTGAAACTGCGGACGACCCGCGTAGGTGACTGTGGATGTGCTCCCGGTGTTCGCTTGCCCAGCTTGCGGACGTACCGGTCGAGCTACGCCCCGTGCGCCTGCGCCGGGGCGTTTCGTTTTCCCCAGCCCCTTCCGAGCGGTCGTCATCACCCGGAAGGAGGCCGACGCTCTATGGCAAGGCCCGACAAGGCTGCCGCGGTAGCCGAGCTCGCGGAGCAGTTCCGCAGCTCGAACGCCGCTGTGCTGACCGAGTACCGGGGTCTCACCGTGGCGCAGCTCAAGACGCTGCGTCGTTCGCTCGGTGAGAACGCCCAGTACGCCGTGGTGAAGAACACGCTGACCAAGATTGCGGCCAACGAGGCCGGGATCTCGACGCTCGACGACCTGTTCAACGGTCCGACGGCAGTTGCCTTCGTCACCGGTGACCCGGTGGAGTCGGCGAAGGGTCTTCGTGACTTCGCCAAGGACAACCCGAACCTCGTCATCAAGGGCGGTGTCCTTGACGGCAAGGCGCTGTCCGCCGACGAGATCAAGAAGCTTGCGGACCTCGAGTCCCGCGAGGTTCTGCTCGCCAAGCTGGCGGGCGCCTTCAAGGGCAAGCAGACTCAGGCTGCTCAGGTCTTCCAGGCGCTCCCGTCGAAGCTCGTCCGCACCGTGGACGCTCTTCGTGCCAAGCAGGCCGAGCAGGGCGGTGCCGAGTAATTCGGCTCGCGAAATGACCGCAGCCGCCTGAGGCAGTGGTCGTAGCGGGCCAACGTACGCCCGCCAAACATGTACATCCGGCACCAGCCGAATTAGTGGAAGGATCGCCCACCATGGCGAAGCTCAGCCAGGAAGACCTGCTCGCGCAGTTCGAGGAGATGACCCTCATCGAGCTCTCCGAGTTCGTGAAGGCCTTCGAGGACAAGTTCGACGTCACCGCCGCCGCGGCCGTCGCCGTTGCCGGCCCCGCCGTCCCCGGCGCCCCGGCCGAGGCCGCTGAGGAGCAGGACGAGTTCGACGTCATCCTCACCGGCGCCGGCGACAAGAAGATCCAGGTCATCAAGGTCGTGCGTGAGCTGACCTCCCTGGGTCTGAAGGAGGCCAAGGACCTCGTGGACGGCGCTCCGAAGCCGGTCCTCGAGAAGGTCGCCAAGGACGCCGCCGAGAAGGCCGCCGAGTCCCTCAAGGGCGCCGGCGCCTCCGTCGAGGTCAAGTAGTCCCAGGAGCCCGCTCAGGGCTCCCTCGCGAGCTGATACAGCCGCTCTCGTAGCGCTGTAACGCTGACGCACCGAAGAGCGATCACCCATCTGGGTGGTCGCTCTTCGGCGTTGGAGGGGGTCCGGCGGCGGCTGCCTTGCACTGTCGGTGGCGACGAGTATGGTGATCTTCGTTGCGCCTCCGGCCGAGCCCGTGACGGGCTGCAAGACGGGCTGCAAGACAGGTTGCACGTGACGTTCGCGGCACTTGCTTTGGGCATGGGGGGCCTTGACGAACCGCACGCAGCGCGCAATTCTCAGGACGCGTCGTCACAACGATCCGGATCCGAGGCATGGATCGACGGCGAAGAGGGCAGTATCGATGTGCATTGAGGGCGTGGCTTGCCGCAGGTGTTGAGAACAACGAGGGTCTCAAAAAACCGGGACTGGACATCAGTGGGCCGAGTGGCTACACTGACCCTTTGCGCTGCCTGTTAGCTGCCTCCTGCCCGTCACCAGGGGCATGCCCATGCTTGAGCACCGACGATTGAATCGTCCCTGACCTGGCCTTCTTCGGCCATATCGGGAGCGGCCTCTCTCTGTGTCCAACATGGGACCGGTACGCGCGTAGTGAGTCCGAGCCCTCGGAAGGACCCCCTCTTGGCCGCCTCGCGCACTGCCTCGACCGCGAATACGAACAACGGCGCCAGCACCGCCCCGCTGCGCATCTCCTTTGCAAAGATCAAGGAGCCCCTCGAGGTTCCGAACCTTCTTGCGCTGCAGACCGAGAGCTTCGACTGGCTGCTCGGCAATGACGCGTGGAAGGCTCGTGTCGAGGCGGCTCTGGACAGCGGACAGGACGTCCCCACCAAGTCCGGTCTGGAGGAGATCTTCGAGGAGATCTCCCCGATCGAGGACTTCAGTGGGTCGATGTCCCTGACGTTCCGCGACCACCGCTTCGAGCCCCCGAAGAACTCCATCGACGAGTGCAAGGAGCGCGACTTCACGTACGCGGCCCCGCTCTTCGTCACCGCCGAGTTCACCAACAACGAGACCGGCGAGATCAAGTCCCAGACGGTCTTCATGGGCGACTTCCCGCTCATGACCAACAAGGGCACCTTCGTCATCAACGGCACCGAGCGTGTCGTGGTGTCGCAGCTCGTCCGCTCGCCGGGTGTCTACTTCGACTCCTCCATCGACAAGACGTCCGACAAGGACATCTTCTCCGCGAAGGTCATCCCGTCCCGGGGTGCCTGGCTGGAGATGGAGATCGACAAGCGCGACATGGTCGGTGTCCGCATCGACCGCAAGCGCAAGCAGTCCGTCACCGTTCTCCTGAAGGCTCTCGGTTGGACGACCGAGCAGATCCTCGAGGAGTTCGGCGAGTACGAGTCGATGCGCGCCACCCTGGAGAAGGACCACACCCAGGGCCAGGACGACGCGCTGCTCGACATCTACCGCAAGCTGCGTCCGGGTGAGCCCCCGACCCGTGAGGCCGCGCAGACGCTGCTCGAGAACCTCTACTTCAACCCGAAGCGCTACGACCTCGCGAAGGTCGGCCGCTACAAGGTCAACAAGAAGCTGGGCGGCGACGCCCCGCTCGACGCCGGCATCCTGACCGTCGAGGACATCATCTCGACGATCAAGTACCTGGTGAAGCTGCACGCCGGTGAGACCGAGACCGTTGGCGACAACGGCACCTCGATCGTCGTCGAGACCGACGACATCGACCACTTCGGCAACCGTCGTCTGCGCAACGTCGGCGAGCTCATCCAGAACCAGGTCCGCACGGGTCTGGCTCGTATGGAGCGCGTCGTCCGCGAGCGCATGACGACTCAGGACGTCGAGGCGATCACGCCGCAGACCCTGATCAACATCCGGCCGGTCGTCGCCTCCATCAAGGAGTTCTTCGGCACCAGCCAGCTGTCGCAGTTCATGGACCAGAACAACCCGCTGTCGGGTCTCACCCACAAGCGCCGTCTGTCGGCTCTTGGCCCGGGTGGTCTCTCCCGTGAGCGGGCCGGCTTCGAGGTCCGTGACGTGCACCCGTCGCACTACGGCCGCATGTGCCCGATCGAGACCCCTGAAGGCCCGAACATCGGCCTGATCGGCTCGCTCGCCTCCTACGGCCGGGTCAACGCGTTCGGTTTCGTCGAGACCCCGTACCGCAAGGTCACCGGCGGCGTCGTCACCGACGAGGTCGACTACCTGACGGCCGACGAAGAGGACCGATTCGTCATCGCGCAGGCCAATGCGCCGCTGACGGACGAGCTCCGCTTCGAGGAGTCCCGCGTCCTGGTTCGCCGCCGTGGCGGCGAGGTCGACTACGTCCCCGGTGACGACGTCGACTACATGGACGTCTCGCCGCGCCAGATGGTGTCGGTCGCGACCGCCATGATCCCGTTCCTCGAGCACGACGACGCCAACCGTGCCCTCATGGGCGCGAACATGATGCGTCAGGCCGTGCCGCTGATTAAGTCCGAGGCGCCGCTCGTCGGCACCGGCATGGAGTACCGCTGCGCCGTCGACGCCGGTGACGTACTCAAGTCGGAGAAGGACGGTGTGGTCCAGGAGGTCTCCGCGGACTACATCACCACCGCCAACGACGACGGTACGTACACCACGTACCGCCTCGCGAAGTTCTCCCGCTCGAACCAGGGCACCTCTGTGAACCAGAAGGTCGTCGTGGACGAGGGCGCCCGGGTCGTCGCCGGCCAGGTGCTGGCCGACGGTCCGGCGACCGAGAACGGCGAGATGGCGCTCGGCAAGAACCTGCTCGTGGCGTTCATGCCGTGGGAGGGTCACAACTACGAGGACGCGATCATCCTGTCGCAGCGCCTCGTGCAGGACGACGTCCTCTCCTCGATCCACATCGAGGAGCACGAGGTCGACGCCCGTGACACCAAGCTCGGTCCCGAGGAGATCACCCGGGACATCCCGAACGTCTCCGAGGAGGTCCTCGCCGACCTCGACGAGCGCGGCATCATCCGCATCGGTGCCGAGGTCATCGCCGGCGACATCCTCGTCGGCAAGGTGACCCCCAAGGGTGAGACCGAGCTGACCCCGGAGGAGCGCCTGCTGCGCGCGATCTTCGGTGAGAAGGCCCGCGAGGTCCGTGACACCTCGCTGAAGGTGCCGCACGGCGAGACCGGCAAGGTCATCGGCGTCCGCGTCTTCGACCGTGAAGAGGGCGACGAGCTGCCGCCGGGCGTGAACCAGCTGGTTCGTGTCTACGTGGCGCAGAAGCGCAAGATCACGGACGGTGACAAGCTCGCCGGCCGTCACGGCAACAAGGGTGTCATCTCCAAGATCCTTCCCATCGAGGACATGCCGTTCCTCGAGGACGGAACTCCGGTCGACATCATCCTCAACCCGCTCGGTGTCCCGTCCCGAATGAACCCGGGACAGGTCCTGGAGATCCACCTCGGCTGGCTCGCCAGCCGCGGCTGGGACGTCTCCGGCCTCGCGGACGACTGGGCGCAGCGCCTGCAGGCCATCGAGGCCGACCAGGTCGCCCCGGGCACCAACGTCGCCACCCCCGTCTTCGACGGTGCGCGTGAGGACGAGCTCGCGGGTCTGCTGCAGCACACGATCCCGAACCGCGACGGCGAGCGCATGGTGCTCCCGACCGGTAAGGCACCGCTGTTCGACGGCCGCTCCGGCGAGCCGTTCCCGGAGCCGATCTCGGTCGGCTACATGTACATCCTGAAGCTCCACCACCTGGTCGACGACAAGCTGCACGCCCGCTCGACCGGTCCGTACTCGATGATCACCCAGCAGCCGCTGGGTGGTAAGGCCCAGTTCGGTGGCCAGCGCTTCGGTGAGATGGAGGTGTGGGCGCTGGAGGCTTATGGCGCCGCGTACGCCCTCCAGGAGCTGCTGACCATCAAGTCCGACGACGTCACCGGCCGCGTGAAGGTCTACGAGGCCATCGTCAAGGGCGAGAACATCCCCGAGCCCGGCATCCCCGAGTCCTTCAAGGTGCTCATCAAGGAGATGCAGTCTCTCTGCCTCAACGTGGAGGTGCTGTCCAGCGACGGTATGTCCATCGAAATGCGTGACACCGACGAGGACGTCTTCCGCGCGGCGGAGGAGCTCGGCATCGACCTGTCCCGGCGCGAGCCGAGCAGCGTCGAAGAGGTCTGACGGGAGTCCGGTACGGGGGCTCAGCCCTAAAAGGCAATGAGCCCCCGTCCGGCCCCAGGACCCCCGTATCAGACCCCTAAGACTTACAACCCTGAGAGGGATTGACGCATAGTGCTCGACGTCAACTTCTTCGATGAGCTCCGGATCGGTCTGGCCACCGCTGACGACATCCGTCAGTGGAGCCACGGCGAGGTCAAGAAGCCCGAGACCATCAACTACCGCACCCTCAAGCCCGAAAAGGACGGACTCTTCTGCGAGAAGATCTTCGGTCCGACCCGGGACTGGGAGTGCTACTGCGGTAAGTACAAGCGTGTCCGCTTCAAGGGCATCATCTGTGAGCGCTGCGGCGTCGAGGTCACTCGCGCCAAGGTGCGTCGTGAGCGGATGGGCCACATCGAGCTGGCCGCTCCCGTCACCCACATCTGGTACTTCAAGGGCGTTCCGTCGCGCCTCGGCTACCTGCTCGACCTCGCTCCGAAGGACCTGGAGAAGGTCATCTACTTCGCGGCGTACATGATCACGTACGTCGACGAGGAGCGCCGCACCCGCGACCTGCCCTCGCTGGAGGCTCACGTCTCCGTCGAGCGTCAGCAGATCGAGAACCGTCGCGACGCCGACCTCGAAGCCCGCGCCAAGAAGCTCGAGACCGACCTGGCCGAGCTGGAGGCCGAGGGCGCCAAGGCCGACGTGCGCCGCAAGGTGCGCGAAGGTGCCGAGCGTGAGATGAAGCAGCTGCGCGACCGTGCGCAGCGCGAGATCGACCGTCTCGACGAGGTGTGGACCCGCTTCAAGAACCTCAAGGTCCAGGACCTCGAGGGCGACGAGCTCCTCTACCGCGAGCTGCGTGACCGCTTCGGCACGTACTTCGACGGTTCGATGGGCGCCGCGGCGCTGCAGAAGCGCCTGGAGTCCTTCGACCTGGAGGAGGAGGCCGAGCGCCTCCGCGAGATCATCCGTACCGGCAAGGGCCAGAAGAAGACCCGTGCGCTCAAGCGCCTCAAGGTCGTCTCCGCGTTCCTGCAGACCAGCAACAGCCCCAAGGGCATGGTGCTCGACTGCGTGCCGGTCATCCCGCCGGACCTGCGTCCGATGGTGCAGCTGGACGGTGGCCGCTTCGCGACCTCCGACCTGAACGACCTGTACCGCCGTGTGATCAACCGCAACAACCGTCTGAAGCGACTCCTTGACCTCGGTGCCCCCGAGATCATCGTGAACAACGAGAAGCGCATGCTTCAGGAGGCCGTCGACGCGCTCTTCGACAACGGCCGTCGTGGTCGCCCGGTCACGGGCCCCGGCAACCGTCCGCTGAAGTCCCTCAGCGACATGCTGAAGGGTAAGCAGGGTCGATTCCGTCAGAACCTGCTCGGTAAGCGTGTGGACTACTCCGCGCGTTCCGTGATCGTCGTCGGTCCGCAGCTGAAGCTGCACCAGTGCGGCCTGCCCAAGGCCATGGCGCTGGAGCTCTTCAAGCCGTTCGTGATGAAGCGCCTGGTCGACCTGAACCACGCGCAGAACATCAAGAGCGCCAAGCGGATGGTCGAGCGCGGCCGCACGGTCGTGTACGACGTCCTGGAAGAGGTCATCGCGGAGCACCCGGTTCTGCTGAACCGTGCGCCCACGCTGCACCGCCTCGGCATCCAGGCCTTCGAGCCGCAGCTGGTCGAGGGCAAGGCCATCCAGATCCACCCGCTCGTCTGCACCGCGTTCAACGCGGACTTCGACGGTGACCAGATGGCCGTCCACCTGCCGCTCTCCGCGGAGGCGCAGGCCGAGGCCCGCATCCTGATGCTGTCCTCGAACAACATCCTCAAGCCCGCTGACGGCCGTCCGGTCACGATGCCGACCCAGGACATGGTCCTTGGTCTGTTCTTCCTGACCACCGACGGTGAGATGCGGAACGTGAAGGGCGAGGACCGCTCCTTCGCGTCCGTCGCCGAGGCGATCATGGCGTTCGACGCCGGCGAGCTCTCGCTGCAGTCGCGCGTGGACATCCGCTTCCCGGTGGGCACCATCCCGCCGCGCGGCTGGACCCCGCCGGCGCAGGAGGAGGGCGAGCCGGAGTGGCAGCAGGGTGACACCTTCCGCCTGCGGACGACCCTGGGCCGCGCGCTCTTCAACGAGCTGCTGCCCGAGGACTACCCGTTCGTCGACTACGAGGTCGGCAAGAAGCAGCTCTCCGAGATCGTCAACGACCTCGCCGAGCGCTACCCCAAGGTCATCGTGGCGGCGACGCTCGACAACCTGAAGGCTTCCGGCTTCTACTGGGCGACCCGTTCCGGCGTCACCGTGGCCATCTCCGACGTCGTGGTTCCCGAGGCGAAGAAGGAGATCGTCAAGGGCTACGAGGCGCAGGACGAGAAGGTCCAGAAGCAGTACGAGCGCGGTCTGATCACCAAGGACGAGCGCACGCAGGAGCTCATCGCGATCTGGACCAAGGCGACCAACGAGGTTGCCGAGGCCATGAACGAGAACTTCCCGAAGACCAACCCGATCTTCATGATGGTGAACTCGGGTGCACGAGGCAACATGATGCAGATGCGTCAGATCGCCGGTATGCGTGGTCTGGTGTCGAACGCGAAGAACGAGACGATCCCGCGTCCGATCAAGGCGTCGTTCCGTGAGGGCCTGTCCGTGCTGGAGTACTTCATCTCCACGCACGGTGCCCGTAAGGGTCTGGCGGACACGGCCCTGCGTACCGCCGACTCGGGTTACCTCACCCGTCGTCTGGTCGACGTCTCCCAGGACGTCATCATCCGCGAGGAGGACTGCGGCACCGACCGTGGCCTCAAGCTGCACATCGCGGAGCGCGGCGCGGACGGTGTCCTGCGCAAGGCGGAGAACGTCGAGACCAGCGTGTACGCACGTGCGCTGGCCGAGGACATCACCGTCGACGGCAAGGTGCTGGCCCCGGCCAACACCGACCTCGGCGACGTCCTCATCGACGAGCTGGTCAAGCACGGCATCGAGGAGGTCAAGACCCGTTCGGTCCTGACCTGCGAGTCCGCCGTCGGCACCTGCGCCATGTGCTACGGCCGTTCGCTGGCCACCGGCAAGCTGGTCGACATCGGTGAGGCGGTCGGCATCATCGCCGCCCAGTCCATCGGTGAGCCCGGTACCCAGCTGACGATGCGTACCTTCCACACCGGTGGTGTGGCCGGTGACGACATCACCCAGGGTCTGCCCCGTGTCGTCGAGCTCTTCGAGGCTCGTACGCCGAAGGGTGTCGCCCCGATCTCCGAGGCCTCCGGCCGCGTCCGGATCGAGGAGACCGAGAAGACCAAGAAGCTCGTCGTCACCCCGGACGACGGCAGCGACGAGACGGCGTTCCCGATCTCGAAGCGTGCCCGGCTCCTGGTGTCCGAGGGCGAGCACGTCGAGGTGGGCCAGAAGCTCACCGTGGGTGCCACCAACCCGCACGACGTGCTGCGCATCCTGGGTCAGCGTGCCGTCCAGGTCCACCTGGTCGGCGAGGTCCAGAAGGTCTACAACTCGCAGGGTGTGTCGATCCACGACAAGCACATCGAGATCATCATCCGGCAGATGCTGCGCCGGGTGACGATCATCGAGTCGGGCGACGCGGAGCTGCTGCCCGGCGAGCTGGTCGAGCGCTCGAAGTTCGAGACCGAGAACCGTCGTGTGGTCCAGGAAGGCGGCCACCCGGCCTCCGGCCGTCCGCAGCTGATGGGTATCACCAAGGCCTCGCTGGCGACCGAGTCGTGGCTGTCGGCGGCGTCCTTCCAGGAGACGACCAGGGTTCTGACGGACGCGGCGATCAACGCCAAGTCCGACTCCCTGATCGGCCTCAAGGAGAACGTCATCATCGGTAAGCTCATCCCGGCCGGTACGGGTCTGTCCCGCTACCGCAACATCCGGGTCGAGCCGACCGAGGAGGCCAAGGCCGCGATGTACTCGGCCGTCGGCTACGACGACATCGACTACTCGCCGTTCGGCACCGGCTCCGGCCAGGCCGTCCCGCTGGAGGACTACGACTACGGTCCGTACAACCAGTGAGCGAGTCGCTTCGCAGTAACTGAAGGGCGGTCACCCCGGGTTCGGGGTGACCGCCCTTCAGCGTTTGTCAGCGCGGCAGTTGGAGGTACGGCTCCAGGGCGCGGATGCGGGTGATGTTGTCGGGATGGGTGGTCAGGAGCTTGGCCAGGCCGCCCGGCTCCTTGAGCTTCTTGCCCCGCGCGGCGGCATACGCCTTCGCGGCGTCCTCCTCCGCCTGGAAGTGGTGCAGCACCTGGACCATCTCGGTCGCGAAACCGAGGGCGGCGGCCTGCTGGTCGGCGCGCAGCTCGCCCAGGCGGCCCGCGTAGGCGAGCAGGTAGGGCGCGATCACGAGGGGGATGGTGATGTACCAGGCGACGAGGAAGCCCATCACCACGAACGCCCCCATGAAGAGGATGAGAATCCCCGTCGCGGCCGCCGAGAAGACACTGGCGACGGCGATCGCGATCCTGGCGAGTCCCCGGGTCAGGGCCCAGGCGATCCGGCCGGGCAGCGAGTACCAGTAACCGAGCAGACCCGCCCAGGCGTGACCGCCGACGTGATGGCCGAGTTCATGGGCGAGTACGGCGGCGAGGTTACTGCTCGGGATCTTGTTGAGCGAGTACGTGGTGACCCCGACGACGTGCCCGGCCACCGCGGACGCGTTCAGGTCCTCGCTGTTCTCCACCATCAGTTCGTACGTGACCGCCTCGATGCCCGCGCGTGCGGTGACCTCGCGCCAGATCGGCTCCAGGCGGGCCCGCTCCGTCGCCAGCGGTGCTCGCAGCCTGAAGGCGCGCCGGGCGAAGAGCAGCTCGGTGGGCCGGTGGAAGACGAGCGCGCCGGAGGCCAGCCAGGCCAGGACGACGAGCCATCCCACAGCCGTGCCGAACATCGCCACGGCGACCGCCGCGACCACCGCGAGGCTCACCAGAAGGCTCGGGACCTGGGTCGCCAGCTGGCCTATGGCGGTGGCGTCCGCGCCGCGCTGGTGGGCCGCCACGTGCATGCGGCGGCCCTGGTGGCGGTAGTCGAGGTCGTCGGGGGCGACGGACTGCCGCGGCACGAAGGGGGCCGGCTGCGGGTGCTGAGCCGGGTACTGCGGGGCGGGGCCCGGGTACGGGGCCGCGGCTCCGGGGTACTGCGGGGCCGGGCCGGGGTAGGCGGGTGGGGCCGCCGGGTACTGGGGCTGGGCGGGGGTGGCCTGCGGGTACGAGGGGGGTGCGGCGGCGGTGCCCGGGTACTGCGGCTCCGGGTACTGCGGAGTCGTGGCGCCGGGGTACGGCGGCGGCGTGGGAGCGGCGGCACCCGGGTACTGCGGCGGCGGGGTCGCGCCCGGGTACTGGGGTTCCGGATACGCGGGGCCTGGTGGCTGGGACATCTGGGGCTCCTTCGGGTGGGGACGTCAGCCGATGAGCAGCGCGGTGGGCAGCAGCGCCGTGCCGGTGCAGAAGGCGATCAGACCGGTGCGGATCCACTGGTGCTTGCGGGCGGCGATACGGCTGGTCTCGGTCAGGGCCGCCGTGAGTCCGGCGGCGGGGTCGCGGTCGGTGTCGGCGAGCGCGGCGGCCAACCGGCCTTCACGTACGGCCTGTTGGATGTCGCCGAAGTAGCACAGCGGCTGCCCTGGGGCCCAGGAGCCGTTGCGGTAGCGGGGGAGTACGGCGAGGAGCAGCGCGAACAGGGAGAGTGCCAGGGAGGCGGCTCCGGCCCACCACAGGGCGGTGCTGGCCCAGGACAGTTCCCTCGGCGTCCAGCCCCGCCCGGCCAGCAGTCCGCTGAACACCCCCGCCGTCATGCCGAGCGCCGCCACCAGCACGGACGCCTTGCTGTCGGCCCGGGCGATCTCGCCCCGCAGTTCGGTGAGCAGCCGCTCGGCGGTTCGGGCGCCGGCGTGGGTGTCGGGGGTGGTGGTCACGCGGACCCCGCCTCGGGGGAGTCCTGCGGTGGTACGCCGGGCTCGGCGGCGCCCGGAGCCGGGGGTACGGCGGGAGCGGGGCCCGTGGCCGCGTAGGGCGGTGCGGGCTGGGCGTACGGGGCGGCCGGCGCCTGCGGCGAAGGGGGCCCGCCGTAGGGAGCGCCCGGTGCATGCGGGGCGGGCGGCTGGGTGTACGGCCCGGCCGCCGCCTGCGGCTGACTGTAGGGAGTGGCCGCGTACGGCGCCGGTGGCTGGTACTGCGGTGCGGAGTCGTACGGCGGCTGGGCCGTCGGTGGAGGCGGGGTCTGGCCGGGGTACGGCGGCTGCGGCGGTATGTACGGCTGTCCGGGCGTCGCACCCGGGGGCAGCGCGCTCTGCTCCGGCGCCGCCTGCTGCTGGATCAGGTCGTTGATCTTCGGCAGCATGGAGCGGGCGGACTCCGCCTTCTGGAAGTCCTCCAGCGAGTCCCCGGCGATCAGTTCCAACTCGCCCTTGATGAAGGACAGTTGATCCTTCTGGATGGAGCCGACGACCAGCTGGGTGTCCTCGGGGTGCTGGGCGAGGTGCACCGCCCAGGCGCCGACACCGCCGTGCTGGAGGTGGTACTGGTAGAAGTTGATCTTCTCGGTCGTCAGCTGGTGGTGCTGCTGCTGGCGCAGGACTTCCAGTTCGTGCTGCTGCCGGGCCTGGCGCAGCCGGAACTCGTGCTCGGGGTCGAGCATTTCGGACTCGTAGCGCAGGCTCCGCTGCCGCCGCCGGTGCGCGATCGCCTCGTCGTCGAGGCGAAGTCGTACGACACAGGTCACGGCGAGGCCGATGCCCGCGGCGAAACCGCCCGTCTCCACGGCCTGTTGGACCGCGCGCTCGGCCGACGGGCTGTCCTCGATGGGGAAGCGCCGGCTGACCGGCCGGGCGAACTGGTGGAGTTCGCGGGTCAGCCGGGTGGGCACGTCACGCTCGCCGCTCGCCACGTACGCGATCGGATCGGCGACCCGCCAGGTCAGATCGGCGGTGGCGCCGAAGGAGAACGCGTCGTCGTCGCTGGGCAGCTCCAGGTCCAGCTGCACCGGATGGCTGCCCATGTCCACCTCGTACACGGACGTGTAGCGGCGGGTCGCCGCGTCCGAGCGGCTCGGCCGGTGCGGCGGGACGTAGACGTCGTACGAGCCCTTGGCGGTGACGAAGACCAGTGCGTGGTCGATCGCGGTGACCGGTCGTCTGGCGGTGTAGTCGAAGCGGGCGATCGGCCGCACGGTGAGCACAGGGTCGATCAGTGTGCTGTGCCGGTTGGCGTCCTGCTGCCACTCCGGCTGACGGCGGAACTCCGCCATGGTTCAACTCCTCGATGGCTCTGCGGTGGAGGGGGTCAGTGCGCCGATCAGCCGGTCGGCGATCGGTGGGCGCGGGCCGCCGTCGGGGGCGCGCAGATTGAGCAGCTCGTGGTTGAGGCGCTTGTGGTCGTCGGCCGTCACGACCAGGGCGGGGAGCAGATACTCCAGCGCCCGCGCCGTGTCCGCGCGGTGCTCGGCCACGTACACCCAGGTGTGTAGGGCGTCGAGGGCGCCGCGGGTGTGCGCGCGGTCGCCGAGCGCGGTGCGCCAGAGGGTGGCGAGATCGCGGGCCGAGTCCGGCTCGTACATGCCCGTGGCGGCGTACCACTCGACGAGCGCGTCCTCCTCGTCGTTGTCGCAGGCGCGGACGAACGCGGCCAGCGCGAGCGCGCGGACCGACGCGGTGTCGTGGTGGAGCAGACCCACCAGCTCGGAGAGCATCTCGCCACGCCGGACCCCGACCGAGAGCAGCAGGGCCGTGGACTCGATCAAGTTGTTCGCCTCGGCGGGGCTGCTGCCCCCGGCACGGGCACGGGCGGCGAGCGCGCTCAGCGCGGGACCCGTCAGGTCGGGGCGGAGCGGGGTGAGCAGCCCGAAGGCGCGGATCGCGGTCCAGCGGCGGGCCCAATGGGAGTCCGTGCACCACTGGGTGAGCAGGCGCAGCACGACGGGCGCGTCGAGGAGCTGGGCGAGCGTGAGCGTGTTCGCCGCGGTGACCCGGGGGCCGAACGACTTCGAGACGGCCCAGCCGTCAATCAGCAGCGCCACCGCCGAGGGCAGGTCGGCTCGCGCGAGCAGCGCGGTGGCCGCGGCGGCCCGGGTCCGTACGACCGGGCGGCCGTCACGGGCCAGCTCCTTCAGCCAGGCGATCAGCGCGGGCCGGGCCGACGGGTGGCCGGTCCACACCTCGGTGAGCAGGACGCTCGGGGTGTTCTCCTTGCGGAAGTACGCCGTGAACTGCGGCACCGGGCCCCACTCGGTCGCCTCGTCCCGGACCTCGCCCTCGGCCCGCGCCCGTTCCAGACGGGTCTCGGCGGCGAGTCCGAACACCGGGATCTCCGGGGGCTGTTCGGGATGCTGAAGCCGCTGGAAGTGCACGTACAGCTTGTCGGCGAGCTCGGCTGCGAGGACGTAAGGCGCCTGGTCGAAGACGGCGAGCGAGATGAGGAACGCCTTGTCCCGCAGGGTGGCCTCGGGGTCGCTCAGCCACTCCCGGCACTGCTGCTCCACCGCGGCCTGCCCGAAATCCGCGAGGCGCGCCGCCGCTTCCTCGCTGCCGTCGTAGCCGGCCACTTCCACGGCGAACTTGGCGGCCTCGGCGGGCCGGTGGGCGCCGCGGGAGAGGAAGTCCCGAACGGGGCCGAGGGAGAGGAGGCCCTCGATGTCCTCGCCGCGCCGGTGGTCGGCCAGATGCGCGCGCAGCACGGCGGCCGGCTCCGGCTGCTCCCACCGGGCAGGAGTGGCACCCAGCAGGAACGGGGAGTTCTCGATGGTCACCACCAGATACCCGTCGACCTTCTTGAGCTGGTCGCGGGCCGCGTGCAGATGGGGATCCCGCAGCGGCCGGTTGCGGCTCAGCGGCAGGTCGCGCAGGACATGGCCGCCGGGAGCGGCGAGCTGGGCCGCGAGACCCGCGGGGCTCGTCTCCGAGGAGAGGGCGTGCACGGCGGGGACGCCGAGGCGGTGCAGGAGCATCAGCGCCGCGGCGTTGCGGCCGGTGGCGTGGGCGCCGGCGAGGACGAGGACGCGTTCCACGCGCAGGCGCGCCAGGGCGGACGCGAAGGCGGGGCTCTCGACGAAGACGGCGGACAGCGCGTCGAGGTCCGCCCGCGGGATCTCCCCGGAGGCGTAGGCCGCCGAGGCCGCCGCCGTTGTGTGGTGGTGGATCTCCGTCTTGCCGCCCATGAACACATCACGGGCGATGCCGCCGGACACGCCGTGCTGGGCGCCGCCGACCAGGCTGCCGCCGAACGACGCGGCCTCGCTGAAGATGAACCCCGGGGTGTGCGCGACGAGTTCGCGCTGCGCGGCCCGGGCCTCCTGGGTCCGCTCCTGCTCCTCGTCCTCGGCGGCCGGGTGCGGTTCCTGCCGCGGTACGTCGTCGGTGGCCGGCGCCGGCGGTGGGGGGACCGTCACGCCGACTCACCCCCGGACCCGCCCTGGTTGACGTCGCCGGTGACCTGGCCGCCGGAGACGCCGTGCTGGTCCCCGCTGACGAGGCTGCCGCCGAAGCTGGGGGAGCCGCCGTTGAAGTTGAAGACGACGCTGCCGGGAGGGGCGGCGGGCCGGGCAGGGGCGGCGGGGCCGGCCGGCCTGCCCGGCCCCGCCGCGGCCGCCGCCCCCGGCGCCGGGCTCTCCCCCGAGTCGCCCGGCGCCGGGGTTCCCCCCTTTTCACTGTGGTCCTCGGTGCCCTGCGGTACCGGGCCGTGCAGCCAGGCCCGCAGGGGTCCGTTCTTGCTGTCCACCGTCACCGGGTGGAAGTCCTCCGCCGGGATGCCGGGGTGGCTGTGGCGGACGATTCCGGTGTGGACGCCCTCCGAGACGCACAGGGCGAAGTCGTTCGCCCGCTCGCGCAGGGCCGTGCGCAGGAGCTGGGCGTCGAGGAGGCGGCAGGCGTGGTTCAGGTCCGAGCCGACCCAGCCGTCGTGCTCGTCCACGGCGACGTACCCCGTGGCGACCACGCCCCGCAGCCGGATCTGGGCGGAGCTGGAGGCCATCCGGTTGACCGCCCGGAGCTGGGCGGGGACCTCGGTGAGCAGGGCGCGCAGGAGTGCGGTGACCGAGGCGTTGGCGTCGATCAGCTCCATGACGGAGTCGCCGCGGTCCGCGCGCAGGCGGAGGCGCTCGTCGATGCCGGCGGTTTCCAGTGCGCGGTCGGTGATGTCATACAGCATCCGCCGCAGATAGGCCTGCTCGACGTCGTCCCGGTCGCTGTACTTCTCGATGTCGAGCAGGAGGATCGTCCGGCTCACGGGGTCGGTCATGGTCGCCTGGTCGCCTTTCGGTGGGGGCCTTGCCTGGCAAGCAGGTTGGCGGTCCCGGCGGCCGGGGTGTGAGGGCGGATGACCCACTTCAACTGTGACCGTGTGCACAGAAGGCCGTTTTCGCCCCCGCCGCCCCTGCCCGCCCCGCACCAGCGCCTTTCGGCTGCGGGTGTGTGGGGGCTGTTCGCGCAGTTCCCCGCGTCCCTGAGAAGGGCGCGGGGAACTGCGCAGTCTTTTGGCGGGGGTCTGGGGGCGCAGCCCCCAGGTTCGGGACGGGCAGGGGCGGCGGGGGCGAAAAACTCAACGTCGCGCGATCTGGCGCAGTACATCCATCCGGACGATCACCATCGTCCGCCGCCCCGTCACCACGGCCCCGCGCTCCCGGAGCTCCTTCAGCAGCCGCTGGACCATCTCCCGCGACGCGCCGACGGAGCCGGCCAGTTCCTGCTTGCTCAGGGGGACCGACAGCTCGATGCCCTCCTCCGTACGGTGGCCATTGGTGCGGGCGAGATCGAGAAGGAGGGCCGCGAAGCGTTCGCGGACGCTCATGGAGGCGAATTCCAGGCGGCGCCGGTCGGCCGCGCGGGTGCGGTCGGAGGTGAGGCCGAGGAGGGCGAAGGAGACGGCGGGGGAGCGGGCGAGGAAGTCGGTGAAGTGCTCGCGCACGACGGCGACGGTGCGGACCGGCTCGAGGGCGGTGACCGTGGCAGAGCGCGGCCGCCCGGTCAGCGCCGCCGACTCGCCGATGATGTCGCCGGGGCCGCGGAGCGCGAGCAGCGCCTCGTAGCCGTTGGCGGCGGCCGCGGTCACCTTCGTCCAGCCGTGCGTGACGATCAGGACGTGCGAGGACGGCTCGCTCTGGTGCAGGAGCACCGTGCGGGGGGTGAAGGACAGCTCGTGGCCGAGGGACAGCAGCGCGGAGCGGTCCGCGCTCTCCAGCCGGGCCAGGAACGGCACCCGGTCGTCCAGCCCCTCGTCACCGGATAAATGCGCGGCCGTCATGAGTCTCCCGTCCCCCGATGTCCCCCGATCGGCGCCACGGCCGATGCGCAGGGACCGATCAACGTACTCAACCGGTGATCGCCATGCGCACCGAACCATCGAGAAATCGCGGAGAATCACCGACATTCACAGATTGTCGACGGCGATGGGGTACAGAGGCACCGGGAAGCCTCGACGAGCCCCCAGAAGAAGCGTGACAAGTCCGGCGTGTCGGGCCCCAAGGCATTTGTTTTGACCGAAGTCCGTGAGGTAGGTACGCTCAGACCTTGTGCCTGGGGTGTGCCCTGGCTCTCGTGCGTGCCTTCAACCGCACTAGGGGAGCCGTAACCGGCCACCGTAATCTGCGCCCTTTTCGCCTCGCGGCGGGAGTCTGCAGCTTCGACACACCCGACCGCGTGGGTCGGCGACGTTCCAGGTTAGCTTCACCATTCGGCACACAGAAACCGGAGAAGTAGTGCCTACGATCCAGCAGCTGGTCCGGAAGGGCCGGCAGGACAAGGTCGAGAAGAACAAGACGCCCGCACTCGAGGGTTCGCCCCAGCGTCGCGGCGTCTGCACGCGTGTGTTCACGACCACCCCGAAGAAGCCGAACTCGGCCCTGCGTAAGGTCGCGCGTGTGCGTCTGACCAGCGGGATCGAGGTCACCGCTTACATTCCGGGTGAGGGACACAACCTGCAGGAGCACTCCATCGTGCTCGTGCGCGGCGGCCGTGTGAAGGACCTGCCGGGTGTTCGCTACAAGATCATCCGTGGTTCGCTCGACACCCAGGGTGTCAAGAACCGCAAGCAGGCCCGCAGCCGCTACGGCGCCAAGAAGGAGAAGTAAGAATGCCTCGTAAGGGCCCCGCCCCGAAGCGCCCGGTCATCATCGACCCGGTCTACGGTTCTCCTCTTGTCACCTCCCTGATCAACAAGGTGCTGCTGAACGGCAAGCGCTCCACCGCCGAGCGCATCGTCTACGGCGCCATGGAGGGCCTGCGCGAGAAGACCGGCAACGACCCGGTCATCACGCTGAAGCGCGCTCTCGAGAACATCAAGCCGACGCTTGAGGTCAAGTCCCGCCGTGTCGGTGGCGCGACCTACCAGGTGCCGGTCGAGGTCAAGCCCGGCCGTGCCAACACCCTGGCGCTGCGCTGGCTGGTCGGTTACTCCCGCGCCCGTCGCGAGAAGACCATGACCGAGCGTCTGCTCAACGAGCTTCTCGACGCTTCGAACGGCCTCGGTGCGGCCGTCAAGAAGCGCGAGGACACCCACAAGATGGCCGAGTCCAACAAGGCCTTCGCGCACTACCGCTGGTAGTCGCAACCCACATCGAGACCGAGAGAAGACTGAAGCCTTATGGCTACCACTTCACTTGACCTGGCCAGGGTCCGCAACATCGGGATCATGGCCCACATCGACGCGGGCAAGACGACCACCACCGAGCGGATCCTCTTCTACACCGGCGTCAGCTACAAGATCGGTGAAGTCCACGACGGCGCTGCCACCATGGACTGGATGGAGCAGGAGCAGGAGCGTGGCATCACGATCACCTCTGCTGCCACCACCTGTCACTGGCCGCTCGAGGACAACGACTACACGATCAACATCATCGACACCCCGGGGCACGTCGACTTCACCGTTGAGGTGGAGCGCTCCCTGCGTGTGCTCGACGGTGCCGTGACGGTGTTCGACGGTGTCGCCGGTGTCGAGCCGCAGTCCGAGACGGTGTGGCGTCAGGCCGACCGTTACGGCGTGCCGCGCATCTGCTTCGTCAACAAGCTCGACCGGACCGGCGCGGAGTTCCACCGCTGCGTCGACATGATCTCGGACCGCCTTGGTGCGCAGCCGCTGGTCATGCAGCTTCCGATCGGCGCCGAGATGGACTTCAAGGGCGTTGTGGACCTGGTCCGCATGAAGGCGCTCGTGTGGTCCGCCGAGGCCGCCAAGGGCGAGATGTACGACGTCGTCGACATCCCGGCCACGCACACCGAGGCCGCTGAAGAGTGGCGCGGAAAGCTGATCGAGGCCGTCGCGGAGAACGACGAAGAGATCATGGAGCTGTACCTGGAGGGCCAGGAGCCCACCGAGGAGCAGCTGTACGCCGCGATCCGTCGCATCACCATCGCGTCCGGCAAGTCCAACGACACCACGGTCACCCCGGTGTTCTGTGGCACCGCGTTCAAGAACAAGGGCGTTCAGCCCCTGCTCGACGCGGTCGTGCGCTACCTGCCGACTCCGCTTGACGTCGAGGCCATCGAGGGCCACGACGTGAAGGACCCGGAGCTGGTCGTCAAGCGCAAGCCGTCCGACGACGAGCCGCTCTCCGCCCTCGCGTTCAAGATCATGAGCGACCCGCACCTGGGCAAGCTCACCTTCGTCCGGGTCTACTCGGGCCGCCTGGAGTCCGGCACCGCCGTGCTGAACTCCGTCAAGGGCAAGAAGGAGCGCATCGGCAAGATCTACCGCATGCACGCCAACAAGCGTGAGGAGATCGAGTCGGTGGGCGCCGGTGACATCGTCGCCGTCATGGGCCTGAAGCAGACCACCACCGGTGAGACGCTGTCCGACGACAAGAACCCGGTGATCCTGGAGTCCATGGACTTCCCGGCGCCGGTCATTCAGGTCGCCATCGAGCCCAAGTCCAAGGGTGACCAGGAGAAGCTGGGTGTCGCCATCCAGCGTCTCGCGGAGGAGGACCCCTCCTTCCAGGTTCACTCGGACGAGGAGACCGGCCAGACCATCATCGGTGGTATGGGCGAGCTGCACCTCGAGGTGCTGGTCGACCGTATGCGCCGTGAGTTCAAGGTCGAGGCCAACGTCGGCAAGCCGCAGGTCGCGTACCGCGAGACGATCCGCAAGGGCGTCGAGCGTCACGACTACACGCACAAGAAGCAGACCGGTGGTACCGGTCAGTTCGCCAAGGTGCAGATCGCGATCGAGCCGATCGAGGGCGGCGACGCCTCGTACGAGTTCGTGAACAAGGTCACCGGTGGCCGCATCCCGAAGGAGTACATCCCTTCGGTCGACGCGGGTGCCCAGGAGGCCATGCAGTTCGGCATCCTGGCCGGCTACGAGATGACTGGCGTCCGCGTCATCCTTCTCGACGGTGGCTACCACGAGGTCGACTCCTCCGAGCTCGCGTTCAAGATCGCCGGTTCGCAGGCCTTCAAGGAGGCCGCGCGCAAGGCCAGCCCCGTGCTGCTCGAGCCGATGATGGCCGTCGAGGTCACCACGCCCGAGGACTACATGGGTGAGGTCATCGGCGACATCAACTCCCGCCGTGGCCAGATCCAGGCCATGGAGGAGCGGGCCGGTGCCCGCGTCGTGAAGGGCCTCGTGCCCCTCTCGGAGATGTTCGGCTACGTCGGCGACCTCCGCAGCAAGACCTCGGGTCGCGCAAGCTACTCGATGCAGTTCGACTCCTACGCCGAGGTTCCCCGGAACGTCGCCGAGGAGATCATCGCGAAGGCCAAGGGCGAGTAACACACCCCGTTTACACGCTTTAGGCTTGACACCGACCGCCGGGGCTCACCCGGCAGGGGAGAACCCCGGCGGGCGGCATCCCAGCAAAGATCACCTGGCGCCGATGAGTAAGGCGTACCAGAACCACTCCACAGGAGGACCCAGTGGCGAAGGCGAAGTTCGAGCGGACTAAGCCGCACGTCAACATCGGCACCATCGGTCACATCGACCACGGTAAGACGACCCTCACGGCCGCCATTACCAAGGTGCTGCACGACGCGTACCCCGACCTGAACGAGGCCTCGGCCTTCGACCAGATCGACAAGGCTCCTGAGGAGCGCCAGCGCGGTATCACGATCTCGATCGCGCACGTCGAGTACCAGACGGAGGGCCGTCACTACGCCCACGTCGACTGCCCGGGTCACGCGGACTACATCAAGAACATGATCACGGGTGCGGCGCAGATGGACGGCGCCATCCTCGTGGTTGCCGCCACCGACGGCCCGATGCCGCAGACCAAGGAGCACGTGCTCCTGGCCCGCCAGGTTGGCGTTCCCTACATCGTTGTCGCCCTGAACAAGGCCGACATGGTGGACGACGAGGAGATCCTGGAGCTCGTCGAGCTCGAGGTCCGTGAGCTCCTCTCCGAGTACGAGTTCCCGGGCGACGACGTCCCGGTCGTCAAGGTCTCGGCGCTCAAGGCGCTCGAGGGCGACAAGGAGTGGGGCCAGTCGGTCCTGGACCTGATGGCCGCCGTCGACGAGGCGATCCCGACCCCCGAGCGTGACGTCGACAAGCCGTTCCTCATGCCCGTCGAGGACGTCTTCACGATCACCGGTCGCGGTACGGTCGTCACCGGCCGTATCGAGCGTGGTGTCCTGAAGGTCAACGAGACCGTTGACATCATCGGCATCAAGCAGGAGAAGACCACCACCACGGTCACCGGCATCGAGATGTTCCGCAAGCTGCTCGACGAGGGCCAGGCCGGTGAGAACGTCGGTCTGCTCCTCCGTGGCATCAAGCGCGAGGACGTCGAGCGCGGCCAGGTCATCATCAAGCCGGGCTCGGTCACCCCGCACACCGAGTTCGAGGCCCAGGCCTACATCCTGTCCAAGGACGAGGGTGGCCGCCACACGCCGTTCTTCAACAACTACCGTCCGCAGTTCTACTTCCGTACGACTGACGTGACCGGTGTTGTGACCCTCCCCGAGGGCACGGAGATGGTCATGCCGGGCGACAACACTGAGATGAAGGTCGAGCTCATCCAGCCCGTCGCCATGGAAGAGGGCCTGAAGTTCGCCATCCGTGAGGGTGGCCGGACCGTGGGCGCCGGCCAGGTCACCAAGATCAACAAGTAACTCTTGTTGGCTTGATTGCCTGGTAGCTCCACAGAGCACCAGAAGGGGCCCGTACGACTTCGGTCGTACGGGCCCCTTCGCTGTTCCGGGACAACCGGGGGTTCCTTTGGCTACCAGGCGATCGGCAGGGAGATCGGGCCACGGATCATCGTGCGCTGCCGGAAGGGGACCTCCTCGGCGGGTACCCCGAGGCGGAGGTCCGGGCAGCGCTCCAACAGGGTGTCGATCAGCAGCTCGATCTGCATACGGCAGAGGACGGCGCCCGTGCAGTAGTGCGGCCCGTTGCCGAACGTCATGTGCGCTCCGGCGTCCCGGTCGACGTCGATCCGGTCGGGGTCGGGAAAGACGTCCGGGTCGCGGTTGGCGGCCAGGTAGGAGACGTAGACGGGGTCGCCCGCGCGGATGCGGACGCTCTGGATGACGACGTCCTCCAGAGCGACGCGGGGCAGGCCCACGGCGGTGCGGTGCGGGATGTAGCGCAGGAGTTCGTCGACGACGGCGGGGCGTGCGGCCGGGTCGTTGCGCACCCGGTCCATCAGCTCGGGTCGGGTCATCAGGAGGTAGAACATCTGGCCGCTGTTGTTGGTGAGCGCCTCGCCGCCGATCTGGAGCGGGCCGGCGACACTGATCGCCTCCTCCTCCTTGAGCTCACCGCTGCGCACCGCGCCGCCGAGCAGCGACAGCACGTCGTCCCCGTCGCTGTCCTGGCGGTCGCGGATGGCCTGCGCGATCCACCCGAACAGCCCCTTCTTGGCGCGCTCGGAGGCCTCGGCGCCGCCCGCCGTGGAGATGATCTCCCGCGTCCAGTCGTGCACCTTCTGCCGCTCGTCCGCGGGCACGCCCATGACCTCGCAGACGACGGAGATCGGAAAGGGCTCCAGGACCCGCTCGATCAGATCGGCGGGCGGCCCGTCCTGCACCATGGCGTCGACCAGCTCGTCGAGCATCTCCTTCGCGCGGGGGCGCAGCCGCTTCACCGCGCCCACGGTGTACGCGGTCGAGGCGGCGCGGCGCAGCCGGTTGTGGTCCGGCTGGTCGGCCCACGCCAGCGCCCCGGGCCGCGGTGCGAAGTGCGGCGCCAGCCGCGTGAACTGCCGGACGGACGCCTCCTTACGGCTGAACCGCGGATCGTTGGTGATCATCTTCACGTCGTCGTACCGCGTCGCCAGCCACGCCCACTCCTCCTCCCCGTGCGGAAGCCGGATCCGCGTCAGCGGCCCTTCCTTCATCAGCTCCGCGAGCACCGGGTCGAACTCGGTCCCCTGCACTCCTACGTCGGGCCAGTCCCGTACGGGGGGAGGGGTCTGCTCGGCCAGGGTGGTGGTGTCTTCCGCCATGGGTCCACCTTCGGGCGCTCCCGGTTCGGTGTCGCGGGGGAGTGCTCCAGACGGATTTGCTCGCCGGCCTCAACCCTGCGAGTAGCGCGGCAGGTCCGTGGTCGAGATCGTCCAGTCGGCGATGGTGACGTCCTCGCCGTACACGAAGTCCTTGCGGGTGGCGTAACGCGGGCCGTGCGGCGTCTGGTGGATGTCGGAGAGCACTGCGCCCGAGCCCGTGCGCGGATCGAAGATCACGTAGACCGGAATGCCCAGCAGCGGGTAGTCACGCATCTTGCCGACCCAGTCGTTGTCAGGGTTGGAGCGGGACACGACTTCGATGGCGGCGATGAGCGTACGTGGATCGAAGGAACCCGGGACGTCCATGTCCGCCATGGCGATGACCATGACGTCGGGGTGGCGCATGATGCCCTCGGGTTCGGCCTCTACGTCAGGGGTGCCGGTGTGAGCCACCAGTTCTTCCGGCATGACCTTCTCCAGGCGCTTCCGGATGTGCAGCGTGGTCAGCTCGTGCGGGCCGACGGGCGCCATCCTGTCGTGGACGATCCCTTCCTTGGTGATCTCGAATTTGCCCGGAAGCGTGTCGTCCATCGACTCAAGGAACTCACGCATCGCCCGGTACAAGTGGTGGGTGTCCCGCTGCGCGTTGTCAGGGGCGATGCTCATAGCGTGCGCTCCTCGTCGTCTCTGCCCAGGGGCAAGGGTCGTCACGTTCATGCTAGGCGGCCTCCGGGAGATCGGATCGGCAGTCGCGGCAGCGACCGGGTTCGGGGGCGCGGAAGGCGCGGTCGCAGCCCTCGCAGTTCTGGAGGGGGTGCGGGCGTGCGACCACCGGGGTGGCGGGCACCGGTGGTGGGAGGAGTTCGGTGAGACGGTGGGCGAGGAGAGCGGTCGGGTGCCGTAGGGGCTCGTGGGGGAGGCCTGCCGTCAGGGTCCGGCGTACGGCATCGGGGTCGGCGCCGCGGTCCAGCCAGGCGGTGACGGCCGGGGCGAGGCGATGTACGTCGCGCTCGGGGAGCAGGAGGCGGGGGTCGTCGCGGTGGAGGCTCGCGAGGATCCCGACGGAGGTCTGGTGGCCGTCCATGTCCTGGGTGTCCGGTTCAGGGAGTGGCCGCTTCCCTCCTCGGGACTCCGACGGAACTGGTCGACGCGGACGGCGATGTCGTCTGGACGCAGTCGTCGACGCTCTGGGGTGTCCCCGTCGGCCCCATCGGCAGCGACCGCGCAGACTGCCCGCTGCGTTTTCCAGGCCAGTACTTCGACGCGGAAACCGGGCTGCACTACAACCACCACCGCTACTACGAGCCGGGTACCGCGCGATACCTGAGCCCCGACCCCCTAAGCGATGTCCCGTTATGCCTCCCTCGGTCCGCCGTATCGGCAGGAGGCTACGGTTGCGCCGTAGTGGTACGCGAGTAGTGAGGAGACGGCGTGGCGTTCGGGAAGGCTGGAGCACGGGAGGAGGCCCCTGTGCCCGCTGTCGAGTGGGCTGGGGTACGAGAGTTCACCATCGGCACAGTGGAGCGTCCGGTCACCAAGAATCGTGCCCGCCCCGTACGCGGCCCGCGGGCCATCCGCGTCTCCAAGGGGGCGGGCAACTCGAAGGTATTCGCTCCCTGTGCCTACGTCGCTGCGGTCGCCCCTCCCGCGCCGCCGTCCGCCATGGAACCGTGCCTGTACGAGGACCCCGAAGCGCAGCAGCTGCTGTGTTACCTCGTCGCCCAGGGGGACGAGGGCAGCGAACGCCGTATCCAGGTGTTCGATGGACATGGAGAGGGAATCGGTGCTATTCGGCGCATTCCCCCATCCAGCAAACTTTTCAAGCACACTTGGCGCATCGAGCAGCCCGGACACCCGGAAATTGTCGGGCGTAATCAGTGGAGCGGGTTCAACGCCAAGCGGATCGCTCAGCGGGCAGCCGACAATGTCGTCCCAGAGGTGCTGAACGCCGTGACCGGTATGGGGCCTGACGACACTCACACCAGCCCTGTTCGCAAGAGCCGTACGTTGGAGTGGGTGTCTGGCGGCAAGCTGGTCATGATCTCCCAGAGCATCAAACTGCTTACGATCAAGGCAGATTGGCTGGACCGTCGCCTTGCCTTCGCGTTCGCCGTCATCGGGGACAGATGAGCGTTCGTTGCGAGAGTTGGGCCGGGTCCCGCCGCCTGTCCTCGTGAGCTTCCGCTCGCAGTCCCCCGGTCACGATGTGATGATCTCGCCGTGGCTGGTGTGATCACGGCGTCCGAGCCGTCCTGGATAACCCCGTTCACCGGGCTGAGCCCGCGCCGCTTCGCCAAGTTGGTGACCGCGCTGCGGCGTGAGGGTGCGGACGCGGTGCGGCGGGGCCGGCCATGGGGTTTGCCGCTGGAGGACCGGGTACTGCTGGTCACGGTGTACTGGCGAACGAACTTGACGATGCGCCAGATCGCCCCGCTGTTCGGCGTATCGAAGTCGGCGGCCGACCGGATCATCGGCCAGATCGGCCCGCTGCTGGCGTTGCAGCCCAGACGCCGCTTCACGAAGGACACTGTGCTGGTCGTGGACGGCACCCTGGTGCCCACCCGCGATCACGATGTGGCCGAGCAGTCGAAGAACTACCGGTACTCGACCAACCACCAGGTCGTCATCGACGCCGACACCCGCCTGGTCGTGGTGGTGGGCCGACCTCTACCCGGCAACCGCAACGACTGCCGGGCCTGGGAGGAATCTGGGGCGAAGGCCGCCGTCGGCAGGACCGTAACGATTGCTGACGGAGGCTATCCCGGCACTGGACTCGTCATACCGCATCGCCGCCGCAAAGGCGAAGAACTGCCCGGCTGGCAGCAGGAACACAACCGTTCGCACAAGCAGGTCCGGGCCCGCGTTGAGCACACCTTCGCCCGCATGAAGACCTGGAAGATCCTCCGAGACTGCCGCCTCAAAGGCGACGGCGTTCATCACGCCATGCTCGGCATCGCACACCTGTACAACCTCAGCCTTGCCGGATAGGCGGCACCGCCGCCCGCCGTGTCCACCTCGACGCGGAGATCATTTACGGGACATCGCTTAGGCCGGACCCCCGCGCCAAATCACTACGCATACGTCAAGAATCCACTGCAGTGGATGGACCCGTTGGGTCTCAAGGCGCCATGCATGGTGGACCTCTATCACGGCACCTTTGGAAGGGCTGCTGACAGCATCATCAATGACGGTATCAATCTCGCGGTGAGTAACCGGAAGATGGACTTCGGCCGGGGCGGTTTTTATGTGACGAATGATCCACGCCAGGCGCTCACATGGGCCAGGAAGCTAGCTGCGGACAAGGGCGACATCCCTGCGGTACTGCACTTCAAGGTCCCGAAGAGTGAACTGGACAAGTTGAGTGGCAAGATATTCGACGGTCCGAGTGATGAGCTTGCATCCTTCATGAAGCATCACCGGAGCGGGGGTGCAATGCATAACTACGAGCTGGTCGAGGGCCCCATGCTAAGAAATCCAGGAAGCTTTGTCAGGGGTAAATCCGATCCTGTCTTCTTTGGCCATCAGGTCGCCATCTACTCCGACCGAGCAGCAGAACTATTCAACAGGTCATTCCATCAGAGGTTCGGACCGACATCATGAGAACTGAAGAATTTCTTACCCGTCTCGACGACGAAATGCTCGACTATTTTCGCGAAATGACTGACGTTTTGGTGCATCATTTCAGGATTTCTCGAGCCGAGGCAGTCGCGAGAATCAATGAGAGGTATCGAGACGAGGACATCAGTGGGATGAATCAGGACTTGATGTGCCATGAGATGCCGGAATTCTGGGCATATCATCTCTATTTCAAGCCAACGCCGGATGCACGACTGCTGCCCTCGGGCGACCCGGATGTGGACGGCGACCTCTCGGACTGGGAGGTCCGCCCGGCCCCGCCCAAGGACTCCCCGTTCTGGACTCTCCCGGAAGGCTCGGAGGGGCGTAGTGAGTAGACGAGGGAGGACGGGATGTCCTACGCCGTGTTCTGGTTCGCGCCGGAAAGCAGGTCTGTGTGGGCCGAGTTGCCTGAGCCGGTCCTTGAGGTGATCGGCCGCGGCGATGTGGAGCGGCTGGAGTTGGAGCGGTCACGGGTCGCGCCGGAGTTGCGGGAGAGGATCACAGCGCCCGTGTACTCGGTGGCGGACCGGTTCGCGTCCTGGGAGCGCTTGGTGCGCCGGATGGAGCCGGGCTGGTCGAGTGAGGACTTCTATCCCATCAGTGCGTACGGCAACGACCTCGACTCCCGTGACGAGCTGGGAGAGTTGATGCACGCGCTGCCTGCGCAGGCCCGCGACGGCGTGCTGGGACGACTGCTGGCGCAGCTCGACGCGCGCTTCCATGCCGCGAGCGTCCCGGACCCGGAGCGCTCGCTGCACCCCTGGGCGCGTCCGACGAAGGAGAGGCCCGAGGCCGAGCTCGGGGAGTGGTGGAAGCGCAAACCGGTGCGCGAGCCCTGGGACTGAGCGGGGCCGCCCGTTGTCTCGGCTCGGGCCGGCGAGAGCGTCGACCCCAGCGGCTTCGAGGGGCTGACCAACTGGGAGTTCTTGCGGCGTGCGCGGCTCAGGAAAGGAGTATGACGCACCTGTTTGTCCCAGATGAGCGAGTGCACTCCCTTGTCGCCGGTCGGGGGTGCATCGGCTGCGAGAGGGCCGCTGAGGTGGCGGCCGCGGTTCCCGAAGCGCGTACCCGCATCCTCGACCGGCTGCGGCTCGCGTCCGCCTCGGGCGACTGGGGCAGGTTCGAGCGGCTCGCGGCGGTGGCGGTTCATCTGCACGCGGAGGGCCTCGCCCCCATCCTGGCGTCGGTGCTCGCCTCGGGCGTGCCAAGTGTGAACGCGGAGGACCTGGTTGAGATCCTGGGCGAGCTGCGAGCTCCCGAAGGGGTGGAGGCGATCAGCTCCCGGGTACGGGAAAGCAAGGACTCCGACGGGCCTTTCTTCGCTCTGTGCGCCAAGGGGATCCAGTCACTCGGAGAGATCGGCACCCCTGACGCGCTGGCATTCCTCAGGGACATCGCCACGAGCGCACCGGACGAATGGGCCCGCCCCACTGAGGTGGCGCGCGGCGGAGGAGCTGGGCATCGAGGACGAGCTCGGCTTCGACGAGGACGAGATGTTGGGAGGGACGTAGCCGTCGTGAAGGCGCCACGGTCCAGAACCACAGGGGGCCGGCAGGAAACCGGCCCGGACGAGAAGATCACTCCCCGTCCTGAATCGGCGTACGCGCGGGATGTCTTCAGCACGTTCGGCGGGATCGTGGAGATCGGCGCGGTGGTCGCCACGGGTACGTGGACCATCGCCGACGCGTCGGTAGGGGATCTGGTGAGTGCGCGGCAGGGCGAGGTGGACCGGCTGCTCGCCTTGGTCCACGCGCTCGGTGGCTTCAGCGATGCGTCCATGGCGATCGCCGATGAACTGGGATATCTGCGCGAGCATGAGGTGACCGCACCGTTCCTGCTCCTGTGGTCCGGCTGCATCGAGGAGTTCTCCCCCCGCCTTGAGGAACTCGAACGCCCGTCGGCCGTGCGGCGTATGTGCCACATGGGGGCCGATCTGCAACTGGCGAATTTCCTGCAGGCGTTGGTCACGGCCGCCATCGCCGGCGGGACGGAAGTTCCACAGGGCGCGGAGAGGGTGGCCGAGGCTCTCACCATTGCCGTCGCCCTGGCGGATGACGCGGGGCGAAGCAGCGCCGCCGGTACGTTCAGGGCGTGGCGGGTCGCCTTCCTCCCGGGCATTCTCCGCCCCGACTCGACCGCTCCGGACTACGGCAAGGCAGGCTATCGCGCCTACGCCCACGCCTTGGAGGAACTGCTCGCGTGACCTGGGAAGAGGCGAAGCGACGGTACCCCGTGGGGGCCATCGCCAGAGGGCAGGTCAAGGACCGGTTCGACTTCGGGGTTTTCCTGGAACTCTCGGGGTTTTCCTGGAACTCGAGGACGCTCCCGCGGTCCACGGCTTCCTCGACCTTCTGTCGTACAACCCTGAGGGCACGATCAACGACCCCGATGCCGGCCCCGTCCCGCTGCCCGAGGTCGAGGGAGTCGTCGCGATCCATGTCGACCGCGACAGGCAGATCCGCATCCGAGTCGGTCCTCCTTTTTGGGCGTCACATGGATGACATGGATGACATCGATGACGTGGACGACATGGACGACTTCTCGCGACTGACGGTCCGCCCCGCGCCGCCCGAGGGCTCAGCCGTCTGGACGCTGCGGGACGAGCCGGGCGGAGGCTGAGGTCATGGCATCCGACCACGACTGGGAAACCGGCGAGGGCCTGTCGCACATCGACGACCCCGTCGAGGTGGACGCGGCGTTCGAGCGCGGTGAGCGGCACCTCGGTACGGCGGTGATCGGGCTGGTCTTCACCTGCGCGCTGGCCGAGGCGTCGCCTCGGGTCGTCCGGGCGATGCGGCTGCCGGACGCCACTCAGCGGCAGATCGCGTTCACCGCGGCGGGCACCGCGGCGCGGCTGAACGGTGAGCTGACGCCGGAGCTGTACGCCGCGCTGCGTGCCGAGGGTCCCCGCGGCTTCGCCGAGGACGCCATCGACGACACGCTGACCTTCGTGCCGTTCCGGAAGCTGCCGCCGTGGTTCAAGTCGCGGTGGCTGCTGGCCACGGTGCGGGGCGCCGTGCAGGGCTGGTGGCTGCGGTCCGAGGACGCGGTCGGGGATGCCTGGCGGGCCCTGCGCGGACGCCGCTCCTGAGTGGGTGGGCCAGGCGAGCGCCTGCCTGGACGGCCACATGGGTGACGGGCGAGACGTGACCCGGGCGCGGCCCCTCGGAGGCCCAGGTCCCGTGGTCTCGGCCGAGCCGGGTTTGACCTACGTCACCCTCGGGGTACGATCCTCGGCTCGATTGGCCAGCCCCCCGCCCCGTATGGCAGACTAACGGGGTTGCTCGGTCGAGTGCCGATGCTGCGCGCCTCCCGCCGGGAGGACTGGAAGCGAGTCCCACAGTACTCGTCGCCCAATCTGTCGGAAGGCAGCGCTGGGGCGGACGTACGGGAATCTTCCGGGAAGTGTCAGCGGGGTGCCGACCAGGCGCCCGGTGGGTGTTCAGCCCCCGGTCCTGCGGTTGTTTTTGGGCCGTGTCCCTCGGTGGGGAAATCCGTGATGCGGAGATCTCTGTCAGCAGGAGCGCGACACGCCCGACCGCGTGGGTCGGAGGTAAGGGACGCGGACCCCCGGGTACCAGAGCGTTTTACGAGACAAAGGACTACTGAGTAGCCATGGCGGGACAGAAGATCCGCATCCGGCTCAAGGCCTACGACCACGAGGTCATCGACTCCTCGGCGAAGAAGATCGTCGAGACGGTGACCCGCACTGGTGCGTCGGTCGCGGGCCCGGTGCCGCTGCCCACTGAGAAGAACGTGTACTGCGTCATCAAGTCGCCGCACAAGTACAAGGACTCGCGCGAGCACTTCGAGATGCGCACGCACAAGCGCCTGATCGACATCCTCGACCCGACGCCCAAGACCGTTGACTCTCTGATGCGACTCGACCTTCCGGCCGGTGTCGACATCGAGATCAAGCTCTAAGGGTCGGTGATCTGAGAATGGCTAAGCAGATCAAGGGCATCCTGGGCGAGAAGCTCGGCATGACGCAGGTGTGGGACGAGAACAACCGTGTTGTTCCGGTCACCGTCGTCAAGGCCGGCCCCAACGTCGTCACCCAGGTTCGTACGAACGACACCGACGGCTACGAGTCGGTCCAGATCGCCTTCGGCGAGATCGACCCGCGCAAGGTGAACAAGCCCCTCAAGGGCCACTTCGCCAAGGCCGACGTCACTCCCCGCCGCCACCTCGTCGAGATCCGTACCGCTGACGCCAGCGAGTACACCCTCGGCCAGGAGATCACCGCTGAGGTGTTCGAGGCCGGCATCAAGGTGGATGTGACCGGCAAGAGCAAGGGCAAGGGCTTCGCCGGTGTCATGAAGCGCCACAACTTCCGGGGCCTCGGCGCCGGGCACGGTGTCCAGCGCAAGCACCGCTCTCCCGGCTCCATCGGTGGCTGCGCCACCCCGGGCCGTGTGTTCAAGGGCGTCCGCATGGCGGGCCGCATGGGCAACGAGCGGGTCACCACCCAGAACCTGACCGTCCACGCCGTTGACGCGGAGAAGGGTCTGCTGCTCATCAAGGGCGCGATTCCTGGTCCGAACGGCGGCCTCGTCCTGGTCCGCACCGCGGCCAAGGGGGCCTGAGGTAACCGATGAGCACTGTTGACATCCTTTCGCCGGCAGGCGACAAGACCGGGACGGTCGAGCTCCCCGCGGAGATCTTCGACGTCGAGAAGGTCAGCGTTCCGCTGCTTCACCAGGTCGTCGTCGCGCAGCTGGCCGCTGCCCGCCAGGGCACGCACAAGACCAAGACCCGCGCCGAGGTTCGTGGTGGCGGTAGGAAGCCCTACCGTCAGAAGGGCACCGGCCGCGCGCGCCAGGGCTCGACCCGTGCCCCGCAGTTCGCCGGTGGTGGCGTCGTGCACGGTCCCGTGCCGCGTGACTACTCGCAGCGGACCCCGAAGAAGATGAAGGCCGCGGCCCTGCGTCACGCCCTCACCGACCGGGCCCGCAACAACCGCATCCACGTCGTCACCGGCGTGGTCGACGGCGAGATCTCCACCAAGGCCGCGAAGAACCTGCTCGGCAAGATCTCGGAGCGCAAGAACGTGCTCCTGGTCATCGAGCGGAACGACGAGGCCGGGCTGCTCTCCGCCCGCAACCTGCCCCAGGTCCACATCCTGGAGCCGGGCCAGCTGAACACGTACGACGTTCTCGTCTCGGACGACGTGGTCTTCACCCAGGCCGCTTTCGAGTCCTTCGTGTCTGGCCCCAAGGCCGCTGACACCGAAGGGAGCGAAGCCTGATGGCTACGCGTCACCCGAGCATTGCCTCCAAGGCGGCCAAGGCCGCCAAGGCCGCGCGCGTCGCCAAGGCGAAGCGCCACGAGGCCGAGGGCAAGAACACCGTCGAGACGCCGCTGAGCAAGAGCTTCACGGACCCCCGTGACGTCCTCCTCAAGCCGGTCGTCTCCGAGAAGAGCTACGCGCTGCTCGACGAGGGCAAGTACACCTTCGTCGTGGACCCGCGGGCCAACAAGACCCAGATCAAGCAGGCCGTCCAGGCGGTCTTCTCGGTCAAGGTCACCGGAGTCAACACGATCAACCGCCAGGGCAAGCGCAAGCGGACCAAGAGCGGCTTCGGCAAGCGTGCCGACAGCAAGCGCGCGATCGTGACCCTCGCTGAGGGCGACCGTATCGACATCTTCGGCCAGGCCTCCTAACGGAGCGCCCTGGTCCGAATATCGGACGAGGACTGAGAAATGGGAATCCGCAAGTACAAGCCGACTACGCCGGGCCGTCGTGGCTCCAGCGTCGCCGACTTCGTCGAGGTCACGCGGTCCACGCCGGAGAAGTCGCTGGTCCGCCCGCTGCACAGCAAGGGCGGCCGTAACAACGCCGGTCGTGTGACCGTTCGCCACCAGGGTGGCGGACACAAGCGCGCCTACCGAGTGATCGACTTCCGTCGTCACGACAAGGACGGCGTGCCGGCGAAGGTCGCGCACATCGAATACGACCCCAACCGCACCGCGCGCATCGCGCTGCTGCACTACGCCGACGGCGAGAAGCGCTACATCCTCGCCCCGCGCAACCTGCAGCAGGGTGACCGCGTCGAGAACGGTCCCGGGGCCGACATCAAGCCGGGCAACAACCTGGCCCTCCGCAACATCCCGGTCGGTACCACGATCCACGCGATCGAGATCCGTCCCGGTGGCGGTGCCAAGTTCGCCCGCTCCGCCGGTGCCTCGGTGCAGCTGCTCGCGAAGGAGGGCACGATGGCCCACCTCCGCATGCCGTCGGGTGAGATCCGCCTGGTCGACCAGCGCTGCCGCGCCACGGTCGGCGAGGTCGGCAACGCCGAGCAGAGCAACATCAACTGGGGTAAGGCCGGCCGCAAGCGCTGGCTGGGCGTTCGTCCGACCGTTCGCGGTGTGGCGATGAACCCGGTTGACCACCCGCACGGTGGTGGTGAGGGCAAGACCTCCGGTGGTCGCCACCCGGTCTCCCCGTGGGGTCAGAAGGAGGGTCGTACTCGTTCGCCGAAGAAGGCTTCGAACAAGTACATCGTCCGCCGCCGCAAGACGAACAAGAAGCGCTAGGAGCGGGTTTAGATGCCGCGCAGTCTCAAGAAGGGGCCCTTCGTCGACGACCACCTGATCAAGAAGGTGGACGTACAGAACGAAGCCGGCACCAAGAACGTCATCAAGACCTGGTCCCGTCGCTCGATGATCATCCCGGCCATGCTCGGCCACACGATCGCGGTGCACAACGGCAAGACCCACATTCCGGTGTTTGTCACCGAGTCGATGGTCGGCCACAAGCTCGGCGAGTTCTCGCCGACGCGCACCTTCCGGGGTCACGTCAAGGACGACCGGAAGTCGAAGCGCCGCTAACGCGGGGTGGAATGACCATGACAGACACTGGAAGGACAACCATGGAAGCCAGGGCCCAGGCGCGGTACATCCGCGTTACGCCCATGAAGGCCCGCCGCGTGGTGGACCTTATCCGTGGCATGGATGCCACGGAGGCTCAGGCGGTCCTGCGTTTCGCCCCGCAGGCCGCGAGCGTGCCGGTCGGCAAGGTGCTGGACAGCGCCATCGCCAACGCCGCGCACAACTACGACCACACCGACGCCGACAGCCTCTTCATCTCCGAGGCGTACGTCGACGAGGGCCCGACCCTGAAGCGGTTCCGTCCGCGTGCCCAGGGCCGCGCCTACCGGATCCGCAAGCGGACCAGCCACATCACTGTGGTCGTCAGCAGCAAGGAAGGAACCCGGTAATGGGCCAGAAGGTTAACCCGCATGGGTTCCGGCTCGGTGTCACCACGGACTTCAAGTCCCGGTGGTACGCCGACAAGCTGTACAAGGACTACGTCAAGGAAGACGTCGCCATCCGTCGGATGATGACGTCCGGCATGGAGCGCGCCGGTATCTCGAAGGTTGAGATCGAGCGCACCCGTGACCGCGTGCGGGTGGACATCCACACCGCGCGTCCCGGCATCGTCATCGGCCGCCGTGGCGCCGAGGCCGACCGCATCCGCGGCGACCTCGAGAAGCTCACGGGCAAGCAGGTCCAGCTGAACATCCTCGAGGTCAAGAACCCCGAGACCGACGCTCAGCTGGTTGCTCAGGCCGTTGCCGAGCAGCTGTCCTCCCGCGTCTCCTTCCGTCGCGCCATGCGTAAGAGCATGCAGTCGGCGATGAAGGCGGGCGCCAAGGGCATCAAGATCCAGTGTGGTGGCCGTCTCGGCGGCGCCGAGATGTCCCGCTCGGAGTTCTACCGCGAGGGCCGTGTGCCCCTGCACACGCTCCGCGCGAACGTCGACTACGGCTTCTTCGAGGCCAAGACGACCTTCGGCCGTATCGGTGTGAAGGTCTGGATCTACAAGGGCGACGTCAAGAACATCGCCGAGGTCCGCGCCGAGAACGCCGCTGCCCGCGCCGGCAACCGCCCGGCCCGTGGCGGTGCTGACCGCCCGGCCGGCCGTGGTGGCCGTGGTGGCGAGCGTGGCGGTCGCGGCCGCAAGCCGCAGCAGCAGTCCGCGCCGGCTGCCGAGGCCCCCAAGGCCGAGGCTCCCGCCGCCGCTGCCGCTCCGGCTGAGAGCACCGGAACGGAGGCCTGACCGACATGCTGATCCCCCGTAGGGTCAAGCACCGCAAGCAGCACCACCCCAAGCGCCGTGGTCAGGCCAAGGGCGGTACGCAGGTTTCGTTCGGCGAGTACGGCATTCAGGCCCTCACGCCGGCGTACGTGACCAACCGCCAGATCGAGGCGGCTCGTATCGCGATGACCCGCCACATCAAGCGTGGCGGCAAGGTCTGGATCAACATCTACCCGGACCGCCCGCTGACGAAGAAGCCCGCCGAGACCCGCATGGGTTCCGGTAAGGGTTCGCCCGAGTGGTGGGTCGCGAACGTGCACCCGGGCCGGGTCATGTTCGAGCTGTCCTACCCCAACGAGAAGATCGCCCGTGAGGCCCTGACTCGCGCAGCCCACAAGCTGCCGATGAAGTGCCGGATCGTCAAGCGCGAGGCAGGTGAAGCGTGATGTCGGCCGGTACCAAGGCGTCCGAGCTGCGCGAACTGGGTGACGAGGAGCTTCTCGCGAAGCTTCGCGAAGCCAAGGAAGAGCTGTTCAACCTCCGCTTCCAGGCGGCGACCGGTCAGCTCGAGAACCACGGTCGGCTCAAGGCCGTCCGTAAGGACATCGCGCGGATCTACACCCTGATGCGTGAGCGCGAGCTGGGCATCGAGACGGTGGAGAGCGCCTGATGAGCGAGAGCAACGTGACTGAGCAGAAGACCGAGGCGCGCGGATTCCGCAAGACCCGCGAGGGTCTGGTCGTCAGCGACAAGATGGACAAGACCGTCGTCGTCGCCGTCGAGGACCGCGTGAAGCACGCCCTGTACGGCAAGGTCATCCGCCGTACGAGCAAGCTCAAGGCCCACGACGAGCAGAACGCCGCCGGTGTCGGCGACCGCGTCCTCCTGATGGAGACCCGGCCGCTGTCCTCGACGAAGCGCTGGCGCATCGTCGAGATCCTCGAGAAGGCCAAGTAATTACCTGAGGGGTATCCCTCAGGTTCGTTCCGCCAGGCTCGGGGCGGGGCCGTCGTAAAGGACGGCCCCGCCCCGGGAACCGGCAGACAATCAGGAGATAGACGTGATCCAGCAGGAGTCGCGACTGCGTGTCGCCGACAACACTGGTGCGAAGGAAATCCTTTGCATCCGTGTGCTCGGTGGCTCCGGTCGCCGCTACGCGGGCATCGGTGACGTCATCGTCGCCACCGTCAAGGACGCGATCCCCGGTGGCAACGTGAAGAAGGGTGACGTCGTCAAGGCGGTCATCGTTCGCACCGTGAAGGAGCGCCGTCGTCCGGACGGCTCGTACATCCGCTTCGACGAGAACGCCGCCGTCATTCTGAAGAACGACGGCGACCCTCGCGGCACCCGCATCTTCGGCCCGGTCGGGCGTGAGCTGCGCGAGAAGAAGTTCATGAAGATCATCTCGCTGGCTCCGGAGGTGCTGTAAGCATGAAGATCAAGAAGGGCGACCTGGTTCAGGTCATCACCGGTAAGGACAAGGGCAAGCAGGGCAAGGTCATTGCCGCTTACCCGCGCGACGAGCGCGTCCTGGTCGAGGGTGTCAACCGGGTCAAGAAGCACACGAAGGCCGGCCCCACCGCTCGCGGTTCGCAGGCCGGCGGCATCGTGACCACCGAGGCCCCGATTCACGTGAGCAACGTTCAGCTCGTCGTGGAGAAGGACGGCAACAAGGTCGTCACGCGTGTCGGTTACCGCTTCGACGACGAGGGCAACAAGATCCGCGTTGCCAAGCGGACGGGTGAGGACATCTGATGGCTACCACCACTCCGCGTCTCAAGACGAAGTACCGCGAGGAGATCGCGGGCAAGCTGCGTGAGGAGTTCTCCTACGAGAACGTCATGCAGGTTCCCGGCCTCGTCAAGATTGTGGTCAACATGGGTGTCGGCGACGCCGCCCGTGACTCCAAGCTCATGGACGGTGCCGTCCGTGACCTGACCACGATCACCGGTCAGAAGCCGGCCATCACCAAGGCCCGCAAGTCCATCGCGCAGTTCAAGCTGCGCGAGGGTCAGCCGATCGGTGCCCACGTCACGCTCCGTGGCGACCGCATGTGGGAGTTCCTGGACCGCACCCTGTCGCTCGCGCTGCCGCGCATCCGCGACTTCCGCGGCCTGTCCCCCAAGCAGTTCGACGGCCGTGGCAACTACACCTTCGGTCTCACGGAGCAGGTCATGTTCCACGAGATCGACCAGGACAAGATCGACCGCGTCCGGGGTATGGACATCACCGTGGTGACCACGGCGACCAACGACGCTGAGGGCCGTGCCCTTCTCCGTCACCTCGGCTTCCCCTTCAAGGAGGCGTAAGCGAGATGGCGAAGAAGGCTCTGATTGCCAAGGCTGCTCGTAAGCCCAAGTTCGGTGTGCGTGGCTACACGCGCTGCCAGCGCTGCGGTCGTCCGCACTCCGTGTACCGCAAGTTCGGCCTGTGCCGCGTGTGCCTTCGTGAGATGGCTCACCGTGGCGAGCTGCCGGGCGTGACCAAGAGCTCCTGGTAATCCCGTAATTCGGGATTCCAGAGGCTCTCGGTAAGCAAAGGGCACTGTCAGGAGCCCACCCCTCCATGGCTTAGGCTAGGAGGGTTGGGCGCCTGACGCCCGTACGACTTACTACGCCGTAGGTCCCCGCACCGCACCCGTCCCGCCTCTGAGCGGGGAGAGGGATGGCGCATACAGGAAACCCCGGCGAGAGAGGCCGAAGGCCAATTCATGACCATGACTGATCCGATCGCAGACATGCTTACGCGTCTGCGTAACGCGAACTCGGCATACCACGACTCGGTGTCGATGCCGCACAGCAAGATCAAGTCGCACATCGCGGAGATCCTCCAGCAGGAGGGCTTCATCACGGGCTGGAAGGTCGAGGACGCCGAGGTCGGCAAGAACCTCGTCCTCGAGCTGAAGTTCGGCCCGAACCGTGAGCGCTCCATCGCGGGCATCAAGCGGATCTCCAAGCCCGGTCTCCGGGTTTACGCGAAGTCCACCAACCTGCCGAAGGTGCTCGGCGGCCTCGGCGTGGCGATCATCTCCACGTCCCACGGGCTCCTCACCGACAAGCAGGCCGGCAAGAAGGGCGTAGGCGGAGAAGTTCTCGCCTACGTCTGGTAGCGGAAGGGAACGGAGGAAACAGCTATGTCGCGCATTGGCAAGCTCCCCATCACGGTTCCCGCCGGCGTGGACGTCACCATCGACGGCCGTACGGTCCAGGTGAAGGGCCCCAAGGGCACCCTCTCCCACACCGTCGCGGCGCCGATCGAGATCGCTAAGGGTGAGGACGGCGTTCTGAACGTCACCCGCCCGAACGACGAGCGTCAGAACAAGGCCCTCCACGGCCTGTCCCGCACGCTGGTGGCGAACATGATCACCGGCGTGACCACGGGTTACGTGAAGAAGCTCGAGATCAGCGGTGTCGGTTACCGAGTCCTGGCGAAGGGCTCCAACCTGGAGTTCTCGCTCGGCTACAGCCACCCGATCACCGTCGAGGCCCCCGAGGGCATCACCTTCAAGGTGGAGGCCCCCACCCGTTTCTCGGTCGAGGGCATCGACAAGCAGAAGGTCGGCGAGGTTGCGGCCAACATCCGCAAGCTGCGCAAGCCTGACCCGTACAAGGCCAAGGGCGTCAAGTACGAGGGCGAAGTCATCCGCCGCAAGGTCGGAAAGGCGGGTAAGTAAGCCATGGCATACGGTGTCAAGATCGCTAAGGGCGACGCTTACAAGCGTGCTGCCATCAAGCGTCGTCACATCCGGATCCGTAAGCACATCTCGGGTACGGCCGAGCGTCCGCGCCTGGTCGTGACGCGCTCCAACCGCCACATCGTGGCCCAGGTCATCGACGACGTTAAGGGTCACACCCTCGCGTCGGCGTCGACCCTGGACACCACGATCCGCGGTGGCGAGGCCGACAAGTCGGCTCAGGCCAAGTCGGTCGGCGCCCTGGTCGCCGAGCGCGCCAAGGCCGCCGGTGTCGAGGCTGTCGTATTCGACCGTGGTGGAAACCAGTACGCCGGGCGCATCGCTGCCCTGGCGGACGCCGCCCGCGAAGCCGGACTCAAGTTCTGAGTCGGTTCCGTAGCTAGCGGAAACAGAGAGAGGTAATTCCAATGGCTGGACCCCAGCGCCGCGGTGGCGGTGCCGGTGGCGGCGAGCGGCGGGACCGGAAGGGCCGTGACGGCGGCGCAGCTGCTGCCGAGAAGACCGCGTACGTTGAGCGCGTTGTCGCGATCAACCGCGTCGCCAAGGTTGTGAAGGGTGGTCGTCGCTTCAGCTTCACCGCGCTGGTCGTGGTGGGCGACGGTGACGGCACCGTGGGTGTCGGTTACGGCAAGGCCAAGGAGGTGCCGGCCGCCATCGCCAAGGGTGTTGAGGAGGCCAAGAAGCACTTCTTCAAGGTCCCCCGTATCCAGGGCACCATCCCGCACCCGATCACGGGCGAGAAGGCCGCGGGCGTCGTCCTGCTCAAGCCTGCTTCCCCCGGTACCGGCGTTATCGCCGGTGGCCCGGTGCGTGCTGTGCTCGAGTGCGCCGGCGTTCACGACATCCTGTCGAAGTCGCTCGGCTCGTCCAACGCGATCAACATCGTGCACGCGACCGTGGCGGCCCTCAAGGGCCTGCAGCGTCCCGAGGAGATCGCGGCTCGCCGTGGTCTGCCCCTCGAGGACGTCGCCCCCGCGGCTCTTCTCCGTGCGCGTGCCGGGGCTGGTGCGTAATGGCGCAGCTCAAGATCACGCAGGTGAAGTCGTACATCGGCAGCAAGCAGAACCACCGTGACACCCTGCGCTCCCTTGGTCTCAAGGGCATCAACACGCAGGTCGTCAAGGAGGACCGCCCCGAGTTCCGCGGCATGGTGCACACCGTCCGCCACCTCGTGACGGTCGAGGAGGTCGACTGATCATGGCGGAGAACAACCCGCTCAAGATCCACAACCTCCGTCCCGCCCCGGGCGCCAAGACCGCCAAGACCCGTGTGGGTCGTGGTGAGGCGTCGAAGGGTAAGACGGCCGGTCGTGGTACCAAGGGCACCAAGGCCCGCTACCAGGTTCCGGAGCGCTTCGAGGGTGGGCAGATGCCCCTCCACATGCGTCTCCCGAAGCTGAAGGGCTTCAAGAACCCGTTCAAGACCGAGTTCCAGGTCGTGAACCTCGACAAGCTGGCCGCGCTGTACCCGGAGGGTGGCGAGGTCACCGTCGAGGGTCTCGTCGCCAAGGGTGCCGTTCGCAAGAACAGCCTCGTCAAGGTCCTCGGCCAGGGCGAGATCTCCGTGGCGCTGCAGGTGACGGTCGACGCCGTCTCCGGCTCCGCCAAGGAGAAGATCACCGCCGCCGGCGGTACCGTCACCGAGCTCGTCTGACCTCATTCAGGCGTCTCGATGACTTGAGCGATCCCGACCGGGGGTGCCCCACAAATGGGGCATCCCCGGTTGGTCGTTCCAAGGGGGGCAGTGTCGCCGGTAAGGTGGCCTGCACTGCTAATTTTCGTCCGGTGTGCCTCACGGGAACTCCGGACAGCATTTGACTGTTGGTTAGCTGTCAGTTATCCGTCGAACCTCAAGACCGTCACCTCTGACGCACTTGCGCGGGGGTCGCAGGAGGCACCGTGCTCACCGCGTTCGCCCGGGCGTTCAGGACGCCCGACCTGCGCAAGAAGCTGCTCTTCACGCTCGCCATCATCGTGGTGTTCCGGGTTGGTACGCACATCCCGATCCCAGGCGTCGACTACAAGTCCGTCCAGACGTGTATGGATGTGGCCAGCTCGAACCGCGGCCTGTTCAGTCTGATCAACATGTTCAGCGGTGGCGCGCTGCTCCAGATCACTGTCTTCGCGCTCGGCATCATGCCGTACATCACGGCGAGCATCATTCTCCAGCTGCTGACCGTGGTCATCCCGCGACTGGAAGCCCTCAAGAAGGAGGGACAGGCCGGCACGGCGAAGATCACGCAGTACACCCGTTATCTGACGGTGGCACTCGCCGTTCTGCAGGGCACCGGCCTGGTGGCCACCGCTCGCAGCGGCGCCCTCTTCCAGGGCTGCCCCGTGGCGAACCAGATCGTGCCCGACCAGTCGATCTTCGCCACCATGACCATGGTCATCACCATGACGGCCGGTACCTGTGTCGTCATGTGGCTCGGCGAGCTCATCACGGACCGCGGCATCGGCAACGGCATGTCGATCCTGATGTTCATCTCGATCGCCGCGACCTTCCCGAGCGCGCTGTGGACGGTCAAGCTCCAGGGCAAGCTGGCCGACGGCTGGATCGAGTTCGGCACCGTGATCGCGGTCGGTCTGTGCATGGTCGGCCTGGTCGTGTTCGTCGAGCAGGCCCAGCGGCGGATCCCGGTCCAGTACGCGAAGCGCATGATCGGTCGCCGGGCGTACGGCGGAACGTCCACTTACATCCCGCTGAAGGTCAATCAGGCGGGTGTCATCCCCGTGATTTTCGCCTCTTCGCTGCTCTACATCCCCAGCCTCGTGGCCCAGTTCGCGGGCGGCAATTCCGGCTGGAAGACGTGGGTCAGCAACAACCTGACCAAGGGCGATCACCCGATCTACATCACCACGTACTTCCTGCTGATCGTCTTCTTCGCGTTCTTCTACGTGGCGATCTCCTTCAACCCCGAGGAAGTCGCCGACAATATGAAGAAGTATGGTGGCTTCATCCCGGGCATCCGGGCTGGCCGACCGACCGCTGAGTACCTGAGCTACGTACTCAACCGGATCACCTGGCCGGGTTCGCTGTATCTGGGCCTGATCGCTCTCGTACCGACGATGGCGTTGGTTGGTTTCGGGGCAAACCAGAACTTCCCGTTCGGTGGCACGAGCATCCTGATCATCGTGGGTGTCGGGCTCGAGACGGTGAAGCAGATCGAGAGCCAGCTCCAGCAGCGCAATTATGAAGGGTTCCTCCGCTGATGCGAATCGTCCTCGTCGGGCCGCCCGGTGCCGGCAAGGGAACGCAGGCCGCGTTCCTCGCCAAGAACCTGTCGATCCCGCACATCTCCACGGGCGACCTGTTCCGCGCCAACATCAGCCAGCAGACGGAACTCGGCAAACTCGCGAAGTCCTACATGGACAAGGGCGAGCTGGTGCCGGACGAGGTCACCATCGCGATGGCCAAGGACCGCATGGAGCAGCCCGACGCGGAGAACGGCTTCCTCCTCGACGGCTTCCCGCGCAACGTCTCGCAGGCCGAGGCGCTCGACGAGATGCTGCAGGCCGAGGGCATGAAGCTGGACGCGGTCCTGGACCTGGAGGTCCCCGAGGACGAGGTGGTCCGGCGCATCGCGGGCCGCCGCATCTGCCGCAACGACTCGTCGCACGTCTTCCACGTCGCCTACAAGGCGCCGAAGAAGGAGAGCGTCTGCGACGTCTGCGGTGGCGAGCTGTACCAGCGCGACGACGACTCCGAGGAGACCGTCCGCACGCGCCTGGAGGTCTACCACACGCAGACCGAGCCGATCATCGACTACTACAAGGCCCAGGGCCTGGTCGTCACGATCTCGGCGCTCGGCAAGGTGGAAGAGGTCACGGCGCGCGCCATGGAGGCATTGTCGCGCCAGGCCGCGTAGGCGGTAGCTGTACGTCGCTCCGGCCGCGGCACCCCGGGAGGGTGCCGCGGCCGAAGTGTGAGCCGGGCCCTCCGCCCGTGCCCGCCACCCTCGCCCGTGACCGCGCGTCCGCCGCGCGCCGCGGGGCCGGTGTCGTCCCCCGTATCGTTGGAGAAGTCCGTACTCTCCGGTCCAGAAAGGCCGCAGCCGCCATGGTGCAGATCAAGACCCCCGAGCAGATCGCCAAGATGCGCGAGGCGGGGCTGATCGTCGCCGCCATCCATGCGGCTACGCGTGAGGTGGCGGTGCCCGGTGCCACGACCAAGGACCTCGACGAGGTCGCGCGCAAGGTGCTCGCCGAGCACGGGGCGAAGTCGAACTTCCTGGGGTACGGCGGTTTCCCGGCGACCATCTGCACCTCGCCCAACGAGGTCGTCGTCCACGGCATCCCGAGCGACGAGGTCGTCCTGAAGGACGGCGACATCATCTCCATCGACTGCGGCGCCATCGTGGACGGCTGGCACGGGGACGCGGCGTACACGGCGTTCGTGGGCTCCGGTCACGCTCCGGAGCTGATCGAGCTGTCCCGGGTGACCGAGGAGTCGATGTGGGCCGGCATCGCCGCGATGAAGCAGGGCAACCGGCTCGTCGACGTCTCCCGTGCCGTCGAGACGTACATCCGCCGTCAGCCGAAGCCCGGCGGCGGGCGCTACGGGATCATCGAGGACTACGGTGGCCACGGCATCGGCACCGAGATGCACATGGACCCGCATCTGCTGAACTACGTCGAGCGCAAGCGCGGTAAGGGCCCCAAGCTGGTCCCCGGCTTCTGCCTGGCCATCGAGCCGATGGTGTCCCTGGGCACCCCGAAGACCGAGGTCCTCGAGGACGACTGGACGGTCATCACGACCGACGGCACCTGGTCCTCCCACTGGGAGCACTCGGTCGCGCTGACCGAACAGGGCCCACTGGTGCTGACGGCTCCGGACGGCGGCAGGGCGAAGCTCGCCGAGTACGGGGTCACCGCGGCCCCCGATCCTCTGGCGTAGTCGGTACGGCGTCCAACGGAACCGCCTGTGTGGCGGTACACGACTGGCCGACCCGGTGGACAGCCTGCCCCGCCCATCGCGCATACCGCGCCGATGAGCGGGGCATCGTCATGAGTGGCGAAGGGGACCGGGAGAATTCGTCTTTCGGGGTGCGCTGACGTAGACTGACTCGTCGGCTCTCGTGCACCCGCATGTCTGCATGCGCTCGTGCGGAGTCGATCAAGGTAGTCGATTCGAAGGGCGAAGCGTGGCCAAGAAGCAAGGTGCCATCGAGATCGAGGGCACTGTCGTCGAGTCTCTTCCGAACGCCATGTTCAAGGTCGAGCTCCAGAACGGCCACCAGGTCCTGGCACACATCAGCGGCAAGATGCGTATGCACTACATCCGCATCCTCCCTGACGACCGGGTCGTGGTGGAGCTGTCTCCGTACGACCTGACGCGTGGCCGGATCGTCTACCGGTACAAGTAGATCTTGCCTTTGCTCCGTGCTCCCGGTTCCGGGACGCGGGGGGTGGCACTGACCCGGAGAACCTCACCTAATGAAGGTCAAGCCGAGCGTCAAGAAGATCTGCGACAAGTGCAGGGTGATCCGCCGTCACGGCCGGGTCATGGTCATCTGCGAAAACCCGCGCCACAAGCAGCGCCAGGGCTGACGCACGGCCGAACCTTCTGCACCCGCAGATATTCGCGCGACGCAAGCAGTACATGTTCATACGCAGAATCCAGGGCTGAGTCTCATCAGGCCTGATACCCCCGGTCGGAGGCCGGGGACCCGGTTCGTACCGAATCTTCGATCTTCAGGAGAGAAGAGGACGGCGGGCGGGATTCGGTTCTGCGGAAGACCTCCGAACGACAACTGGAGCCATTGAATGGCACGCGTTTCCGGTGTTGACATCCCGCGCGACAAGCGTGTGGAGGTCGCCCTCACCTACGTGTTCGGCATCGGCCGGACCCTTTCCCAGCAGACGCTGGCCGAGACCGGCGTGAACCCGAACACCCGCGTTCGTGACCTCTCCGAGGAGGAGCTGGTCAAGATCCGCGAGTACGTGGACGCCAACCTCAAGACCGAGGGTGACCTCCGTCGCGAGATCCAGGGCGACATTCGCCGCAAGATCGAGATCGGCTGCTACCAGGGTCTGCGCCACCGCCGTGGCCTGCCCGTCCACGGTCAGCGCACCAGCACGAACGCTCGTACCCGCAAGGGCCCGCGTCGCGCCATCGCCGGTAAGAAGAAGCCGGGCAAGAAGTAGTCCTCAGCGGACGCTGCGGATTTTCCGGGTCTGCCCCGGAGCGCCGCATACCAGCGGTCTTCGCTGTAGGACCGACCACCTCCCCGTAGGAGTAATAGATGCCCCCCAAGGGTCGTCAGGGCGCTGCCAAGAAGGTGCGCCGCAAGGAAAAGAAGAACGTCGCTCACGGGCACGCTCACATCAAGAGCACGTTCAACAACACGATCGTCTCGATCACGGACCCCTCGGGCAACGTGATCTCCTGGGCCTCCGCCGGCCACGTCGGCTTCAAGGGCTCGCGCAAGTCCACCCCCTTCGCCGCGCAGATGGCGGCTGAGTCGGCCGCCCGCCGCGCGCAGGAGCACGGCATGCGCAAGGTTGACGTCTTCGTGAAGGGCCCGGGCTCCGGTCGCGAGACCGCGATCCGCTCCCTCCAGGCCACTGGTCTCGAGGTCGGCTCCATCCAGGACGTCACCCCCACCCCGCACAACGGCTGCCGTCCGCCCAAGCGCCGCCGCGTCTGAGGCTCGGTTGTCTTGAGGTTTCGGGCGGTACGGCTCTTCGGAGCGGTGCCGCCCGTACCCTTGCAGTACCCGCACTGTGAAACGTGCGGTTCCGTCGGGCGTCAAATAGCGGGCGTCCACGAAAGAAGGATCTGATCCACACATGCTGATCGCTCAGCGTCCCTCGTTGACCGAAGAGGTCGTCGACGAGTTCCGCTCCCGGTTCGTGATCGAGCCGCTGGAGCCGGGCTTCGGTTACACCCTCGGCAACTCCCTGCGTCGTACGCTCCTCTCCTCGATCCCGGGTGCGGCGGTCACGTCCATCCGCATCGACGGCGTTCTGCACGAGTTCACCACCGTGCCGGGCGTCAAGGAGGACGTCACCGACCTGATCCTCAACATCAAGCAGCTGGTCGTCTCCTCGGAGCACGACGAGCCTGTCGTGATGTACCTGCGCAAGCAGGGCCCGGGCCTGGTCACCGCCGCCGACATCGCGCCCCCGGCCGGTGTCGAGGTGCACAACCCCGACCTCGTCCTCGCCACGCTCAACGGCAAGGGCAAGCTGGAGATGGAGCTGACCGTCGAGCGCGGTCGCGGCTACGTCTCCGCCGTTCAGAACAAGCAGGTCGGTCAGGAGATCGGGCGCATCCCGGTCGACTCGATCTACTCGCCGGTGCTGAAGGTCACGTACAAGGTCGAGGCGACCCGTGTCGAGCAGCGCACCGACTTCGACAAGCTGATCGTCGACGTCGAGACCAAGCAGGCCATGCGTCCGCGTGACGCCATGGCGTCGGCCGGTAAGACCCTGGTCGAGCTGTTCGGTCTGGCCCGCGAGCTCAACATCGACGCCGAGGGCATCGACATGGGCCCGTCCCCCACGGACGCCGCCCTTGCCGCCGACCTCGCGCTGCCGATCGAGGAGCTCGAGCTCACGGTCCGCTCCTACAACTGCCTCAAGCGTGAGGGCATCCACTCCGTGGGTGAGCTCGTCGCCCGCTCCGAGGCCGACCTCCTGGACATCCGCAACTTCGGTGCGAAGTCCATCGACGAGGTCAAGGCGAAGCTGGCCGGCATGGGCCTGGCCCTCAAGGACAGCCCGCCCGGATTCGACCCGACCGCTGCCGCCGACGCCTTTGGCGCCGACGACGACGCGGACGCCGGGTTCGTGGAGACCGAGCAGTACTGAGCAGTCAGTACTTGATTGGTGCCACACCCTCCGGGGCCCTTCGGGGCCCCGGATCTCCGACGGGCAATCGCCCGCTCGGACACTGACCTCGGTACCTGATACGGCCGGGGCAGACACCTAGGAGAAACACCATGCCGAAGCCCGCCAAGGGTGCCCGTCTGGGCGGCAGCGCCGCGCACGAGAAGCTGCTCCTCGCGAACCTCGCGAAGTCGCTCTTCGAGCACGGCCGCATCACCACCACCGAGGCGAAGGCCCGTCGCCTGCGCCCGTACGCGGAGCGTCTGGTCACCAAGGCGAAGAAGGGTGACCTTCACAACCGCCGTCAGGTGCTCTCGGTGATCACGGACAAGAGCATCGTGCACACGCTCTTCACCGAGATCGGCCCGCGCTACGAGAACCGCCCGGGTGGTTACACCCGTATCACCAAGATCGGTAACCGCCGCGGCGACAACGCGCCCATGGCTGTCATCGAGCTGGTGGAGGCCCTGACCGTGGCCCAGCAGGCCACCGGTGAGGCCGAGGCGGCGACCAAGCGTGCCGCGAAGGACGCCGAGGCTCCGGCCGCCGAGGCCAAGACCGAGGCTCCGGCCGAGGTTGTCGAGGACGCGGTGCCGGCTGCCGCCGAGGGCGACGAGTCCAAGGACGCCTGAGTTTCGGCTCGCGTCTGAGCGGGTCCGCCCCCTTCGGGGCGGGCCCGCTTTCGCGTTCCCCTGGTGGGGGGCGAGCGCCGTACGCGGCTGCGGGTTCGGCTGTGCCCACCCGTTCCGCCCCAGCGGAACGACTGCCCACAGGCTTCAGCGGATGCGGCCGGCGGCTGCCCACAGCCTGAGGGCGTGATGGCTTGAGAGGATCTAGGTGTGAGTGACGAAGTGCAGCCCGGGTTTGTGCGTGTGCGGATGGACCTTTCCTACGATGGGAGCGAGTTCTCCGGGTGGGCCAAGCAGGCCAGGGGGCAGCGGACCGTGCAGGCGGAGATCGAGGATGCTCTGCGGACGGTGACGCGGTCGAAGGAGACGACGTACGAGCTGACCGTGGCCGGGCGGACCGATGCCGGGGTGCATGCGCGGGGGCAGGTGGCGCATGTCGATCTGCCGGCCGAGCTGTGGGCCGAGCATCAGGAGAAGCTGCTGAAGCGGCTGGCCGGGCGGCTGTCGAAGGACGTACGGGTGTGGTCCCTGGCCGAGGCGCCCGAAGGGTTCAACGCGCGCTTCTCGGCGATCTGGCGGCGGTACGCGTACCGCGTCACCGACAACCCCGGCGGTGTGGACCCGCTGCTGCGCAATCATGTCCTGTGGCACGACTGGCCGTTGGACGTCGATGCGATGAACGAGGCCGCTCAACGGCTCGTCGGGGAGCACGACTTCGCCGCCTACTGCAAGAAGCGCGAGGGCGCGACGACCATTCGTACGCTCCAGAAGCTGAGCCTCGTGCGCGGTGACGACGGGATCATCACCGCCACCGTCCGCGCCGACGCCTTCTGCCACAACATGGTGCGCTCGCTGATCGGCGCGTTGCTGTTTGTCGGGGACGGCCACCGCGGGCCCGACTGGCCCGGGAAGGTGCTGGCCGCCGGCGTACGGGATTCGGCTGTTCATGTCGTACGGCCGCACGGACTCACGCTGGAAGAAGTCGGTTACCCCGCTGACGAGTTGCTGGCCGCGCGGAACAAGGAGGCGCGGAACAAGCGGACGCTGCCCGGGGGCGGCTGCTGCTGACCGGAGGAGCGGCGGCCAGGCTGGGCGCCCGGCCGCCCGGGCTCACTTCTTCAGGGCCGTGGCCAGTGACTTCTCCAGCCACGGGGTGACATAGCCCATGCCGACCTTGGTGAGGTGCACGCCGTCACCGTCGGGGTAGAGGCGCTTGCCCTTGGCGTTGTACTGCACGCACTCGCCGTCGGGGCAGAGGAAGGCGTCGAGGTTCAGCAGGGAGACTTCGGCCGGGGCCGACTTCACGTACGTGGAGATCACGTCGTTGAAGCAGTCGCCCCACTTCTCGATGATGGCGCCGTTGGTGCGCCGCTCGTTCATCAGCAGGATCTTGGTGTTCGGCGCCTGCTTCTGGACCACGGCGACGGCCGCCGTCAGCTGCTTCAGATAGCGGGTGCGATAGGCGGAGTCGCAGGAAGTCAGCCACTTGCCGTCGATCTTCTGCTCGGCGGCGTCCCAGCCGACGTGGACGAGGACGGCGTCGGGCTGGGTGTTCTCCAACTGGTCGGCCCAGTAGTTCTTCCAGCCGATGCAGGAGTTCCAGTTCGTCAGGACCTTGCCGACGCGGTCGCGCACCGCCTGCGGGGACATCACGCCACAGCCGCCCTGGCCTCCGTCGATGACCGCGTAGCCGTTGCCGTGCTGGGCCAGGGAGGTCGCGAAGTCCTCCGCCATCGAGTCGCCCAGGGTCAGGACGAGCGGCTTGCCGTCCGGGCGCATCGAGTCGGCGACGTAGGTGGGCAGGTAGTACGAGCCGAGGCCGATGACCAGGGACGCCACCGTGAACACCGGGACGGCCCGCATGGGGCGCCAGTCGCGCACCCGGTACTGCTCGATCGAGTAGTGCATGACCATCGACAGCAGCCAGGTGAGCCCGGCACCCAGCAGGAACAGGGCGTACGGCTTCATGTCCGGGTAGGCCATGAGCAGCACCCAGTACACCGGCAGGTGCAGCAGATACATGCTGTACGAGATCTGGCCGATCTCCATCAGCGGCTTCAGGCGCAGGGCCCGTGCCAGCGGGCCGCGGTCCGTGCTCAGGCAGGCGGCGGTCAGCGCGATCAGGAGGGCGACGACGGCCAGTCCGCCCTGGTAGAGCCAGGGCTCGTGGTAGGTGCTCACCTTGATGCTGAGGTACACCACCGCGGCCAGGGACACGATCGCCGTCAGCGAGGCGAGGTGGTACGCGAAACCGCCCCCGGACTCGCCGCCGCCACCGTCCTCGGAGGCGCGGCGGCTCTCCGCGGCCCTGCGCTGCACCAGGTACACGACGAACGCGGCCGCCGCGCCCGCCATGAAGGCCACGGCACGGGTGTGGGTGGCCAGGTACAGGAAGTCGGTGTCGTGGTTGCCGCCGCGCCACAGCACGGGTGCGACCAGCGCCGACGCGGCGAAGAGCAGCACAGCGAGGACGGCCACGGGCAGCACCCGGCGGCGGAAGACCGCGAAGGCGGCGACCAGGACCAGCGGCCACACGACGTAGAACTGCTCGGTGATGCTCAGCGACCACATCGCGGAGAGCGGCTGGATGGCTCCGAAGTGGTCCCAGTAGGAGTCGCCGCGGGCGATCTGGGCCCAGTTGCCGACCTGGAAGAGTGCCCCGAGCGCCTGCTGCGAGACCGCGCGGGACTCCTTCAGCGGGCTCGTGAGGTACGCGAGGGCCACCACCAGGGCCAGGGCCACCATCAGGCCCGGCAGCAGGCGCTTGAAGCGGCGGCGGTAGAACCGCCCGACGCGGATACGGCCGGTGCGCTGCACCTCGCGGATCAGCACGAGCGTGGTGAGGAAGCCGGAGAGTACGAAGAAGGCGTCCACGCCGAACAGACCGTTGCTGAACCAGTTGGTGTGGTACAGCAGCACGGAGAGGATGGCGATACCGCGCAGGCCGTCCACGGCCTCGAAGCGGGACCGCATGGGCGCGGGCTCCGACGCCTTGTCCGCCGGGGGCTTCTGGCTCCGGGCGGGCTTCGGCGCCGGCTCGGGGTCCGGCGCGGCGACGGGGGGTGCGACAGGGGTCTGGACGACCGCCGTGCCGTAGCCGCCGTACGGCTGGTCCGCCTGCGGCTGCCGGGGGACCTGGGGCGTGTACTGCTGCTGCGGCTGGGCCTGGGGCTGCCCCGGCTGCTGCGGGATCAGCTGCCCGACGTACTGCTGGGGCGGCGCGGGCGGGCGGCCGTACTGCTGCCCGTACGCCTGCTGGTCGTACCCCGGGCGGCCCTGCCGGCCGTACGCCTGCTGCTGACCTTGCTGCCCGTACGGCTGCTGCTGTCCCTGCTGCCCGTACGCCTCCGGCTGTCCCTGCTGTCCGTACCCCTGTTGCCCGTAGGGCTGTTGTTCGTGGCCGTCAGGGCCCGGGTGTTCAGTGGGCGGCTGACGATGCATGGGGTACTCCAGAGTGAGCGACGGCCTGCGCGGTGCAGGGAGCGGGGGATGCGGAGGTGCGGACGCCGTGGGCGGGCAGGAAGGCCCCGCAGGCGATGCGCAGACCCGGCGGGAGTTCGTTGCCCTCGGCCACCCGGGCGCCGTCGCCGACGACCACCGCGTCCAGGACGCTGTCCTCGCCGATCACGGCGTGGCGTCCCACCACGGAGGCGGACAGGCTGACGCGGGCGGCGACCCGGGCACCGGTCAGCAGCACGCTGCCGTCGACCACCGCTCCCGCGCCGACCTCGGCGCCGGGGCCGACCACCGTGCCCCCGCTGAGCACGGCGCCGGGGTGCACCCGGGCGCCGGGCAGGACGAGGGCTTCGCCGGTCGGGCCGGGCAGCGCCGGGGAGGTGACCCGGCCGCGCACGAGGTCTGCCGAGCCCTGGACGAACGCCGCCGGGGTGCCCAGGTCGAGCCAATAACTGTCGTCGACGACCCCGCGCACATGGGCGCCCGAGGCGAGCAGCTCGGGGAAGGTCTCGCGTTCCACGGACACGTTCCGGCCGGCCGGGATCCGGTCGATCACCGAGCGGGTGAAGACATAGCAGCCCGCGTTGATCTGGTCGGTGGTGATCTCCTCGGGCGTCTGGGGCTTCTCCAGGAAGGCCCGGACGCGTCCTTCGGCGTCAGTGGGCACCAGGCCGAAAGCGCGCGGGTCGGCCACGCGCTGGAGGTGCAGGGTGACATCGGCCCGCGAGGCGACATGGCTGTCGCGCAGCGCGGCGACGTCCACGCCGGAGAGGATGTCGCCGTTGAAGATCAGCACCGGTTCGCCGGGGGCGCTGCGCAGTCGCTCGGCCGCGTTGCGGATGGCTCCGCCGGTGCCGAGGGCCACCTCTTCGGTGACGTACTCGAGTTCCAGTCCGAGGCGGGAGCCGTCGCCGAACTCCTCCTCGAACAGCTCGGCGAGGTAGGAGGTCGCGAAAACGATCCGGGTGATCCCCGCGGCCGCGGCCCGCGCCAGCTGGTGCGTGAGGAACGGCACTCCGGCCACGGGCAGCAGCGGCTTGGGAATGTGGCTGGTCAGGGGCCGAAGCCGGGTGCCCTGACCGCCGACGAGAAGGATCGCTTCAGTCATGTGGTGTCCGCCTTGGGTCGCGGGGACGGGTCATGGATGCGTGGGGGGATGTCTCCATTACTGGGCGGCCGCGCTGCCGGGCCCGGCGTAGTTGGAGGTGAAACAGGTCTTGACGGCTTTCTCGCTCTTGGGGCGCCCGGCGAAGTCCAGGCGGGAGGCCGTTTTGTCGTCCGGCGGGGTGTTGGGGTCGTCGTCGAAGTAGATCGACCACCAGTAGACGCCGCTCATCCGGCGCTCCTGGACGACCTTGCAGACGGCCGTGTACCAGTTGGCCTGCACCTGCGGGTTGACGGCGTTCTTCGTGTAGAAGTCGCCGGGTGACTTGTACGCGCCGTTCATCGCGCCGATTCCGGCCTCGGCGAGGGTGATGTTGGGCAGGTCGCCCGTGGTCTTCTTGTCGAGCCAGGTGTTCCAGCCCTCCGCGAGCCGGTCGACGGAGGCGTTGTCGGGCACCTTGACGGGGAAGTAGGCGTCTACGCCGAGGTGGCTGACCGGCATGTTGATGCGGCCGGAGACGTAGTTGTCCCAGTTGGCGTCGTAGGCCACCTCACCGGAGAAGACCTTCTCCGCCGAGGCCACCAGGGAGTCCCAGCCCGGGTCGCCCTCCATGGAGTTCAGCTCGGTGCCGATCACGAAGGTGTTCGCCTTGTCCTGGTCGGCGACCTTGAGATACGGGGTGAGGAGCTTCAGGTAGGAGGTGAACCAGGCCGAGCGGGAGGCGGGCTCGATGTTGCCGCGCCAGCCGGTCGGCGGGTCGAGCGAGGCCTCGTCCATGATCGGCCGGACCGTGGTGCGGAAGCCGGCGTCCTCGAACACCTTCAGCACCTTCTGCAGGCGCTCCGCGGACGGCGTCTTCGCTCCGGCCGTCAGGGTGTTGGACGTACGGCCCCCGGTGTAGAAGGGGAACGAGATCGACACCGAGTTGGCGCCCAGGCTGATGAGGTACTTCGCGTGCTTGCGCGCCTGCTCAACGATGAAGTCGTCGGACCGCTTCTTGGCCTCCTCCTCCCAGTACAGCTGCACGCCCCACTGAGGCATGCCCTCCTTCCAGGCCTTGGCGACCTTGAGGGTGTCCTCGGAAGCGGAGCCGGAGGAAGAGGAGGAGGACGGGGACGCGGACTTCTTGGTTCCGGTCGCCGAGGTGGAGTCCCCGGCACCGGAGCCGTCGTTGCCGAAGACGAGCCTGGGCAGGACGGAGCCGGAGTCCCAGCGCACCGGCTGGTTGCCGATGAACAGGGGCGTGCCGACCACGACGGCGAGGACGGACAGGGGAAAGACGGCCAGCATCGGCAGTCGCGAGCGCTTCATCACGGGTGCTTTCGTGCGGTCAGGCGGGCTTGGCGATCACGACGAACTTGTTCTCCTCGCGCCGGAGGAACTTCAGGAAGCCCTTGAAGCCTCCGAGCCCTTCCAGTACGGAGAAGACGGGGATGAGGGCGATCACGACGACCGGCTCCCACCACTTGCGCCGGCCGCTCGCCGAGGCGATGGCGTTGAGGCGCAGCCCTTCCCAGTAGGTCCAGATGACGTAGGCGAAGTTGAGGGCCCACAGGATGACGACGGACTGGGTGACGGGCGAGGTGTTGAGGTCGCCGACGAGCAGTCCGATGCAGAGCACCGCGACGATGTGCTGGAGCGGGCCGAGGATCCAGGTGGCCACGCACACGGAGAGGAACCAGCGGTAGCGCCACGGGATGGTGCGGTTGAAGCAGAGTGCCACCAGGCCCCAGGCCCACCGGTCGCGCTGCTTGACGAAGTCCTTGGTGGTGGCCGGGGAGGCGCCGTAGCAGCGTCCGTTGAACCAGTCGCTGCGGCCGGGGTAGCGGCGGCAGAAGCTGAGGGCGAGCTGGGCGTCCTCGACGATCGCCTTCGGCCCGAAGTCCCAGCCGATGGTGGCCTCGATGGACGCGCGCAGCACCAGCAGTTCGCCGTGGACTCCGGCCGCCGGGGTGCCCATGCCGGTCAGCGCCCGGAAGCGGGCGATGTCGTCGGCGGGGCGCACCGCGTCGGCGAGCCAGGTGAAGAGGTTGACCGCGTTCTCGCGGGGATACGTGAGGATGCCCTGGGCCATGTGCTTGGCCTCGTCGGGGTGGGCGCGGCGCTGGCGGTTGATGAACTGGGCGAGCGAGGCCGCCGTGTCGGGGCCGACGCCGGTGTCGTCGTCCATGTGCAGCACCCACACGTGGTCGAGGGCCTCGCCCTCCTCGATCCGCAGCTCGTGCGCGTAATTGTTGGCGCGGGCCTTGAAGCGGGTCCCGTTGGCGGTCACGTACGCCTTCGGCGTCGCCACCACGCGGATGAGCGGGTTCGAGGCGGCGAGCCGGTCGATCGACTCGGTGGCCTCGCAGCCCTCCTCGGTGAGGACGTCGACGCGCATGTAGGGGAAGTACTCGGGCAGGTGCTCGACATAGGAGAGCACCGAGCGCTCCAGCGCCGGGTAGGTGTCGTGCCGGCCGATCGTCGGTACGAGGACGATCAGGAAGTCCTGTTCGACGGGGGCCGGCGGCACCATACGGTCGCTCTGCCGCACCCGGCGCCGGATGAGCAGGGCGCCCTGGATGCCCACCATCACACCGATCACTGGCAGCGACCAGACGACGGTGAGCGCCCAGCTCAGCGGAGAGGAGCTGGGGCGGTAGGTGTACAGCCCGAAGAACAGCAGCAGCACGAAAGGCAGGAGGAACGGCATGATGCCGGGTTTCCAGGCCTCAGTGCGCTTCGCCAGTTTCGCGTTGTGACGAGAGTGCGAGGCACCCCCGTCGACCATTGTCGACGCCATGACGACTGCTCAGCTCCCGTGAAATCAGTGGCGCGTTGGAGCAGTGGCGATTTCACGGCATGACACAGAAGGCGCGCGTCGGCGCGCCTTCGTTCCCGGGCCCCCACCCTCCAACACCTTCTTCGGTGCGTCGGCCTCTCAGATGCCCCCCCAGGCGCCCGAAGCTCAGGCCGAACAGAAACGTGATTCTGTCACGCAAGTAGTTGATTATGGAACGGGTGTGAGCAGGATGTGTTCAAGAAGTAACAAACCTAGGGCTTGTGCAGTGATCTCCAGTCGACATCCGACCCAAGGGCCCTCCCACCACCGGTGATGACCCTTGGTGAGCCGTAGGTCCGCTTCACGTCCGTGGCGGTGTTCTTGCCCCGCGGCGAGGACACGTTGTCGTACGTCAGCGCCTGCCCCCACACCGTCCACAGCACCCACGGGGTCCTGCTCAGGGTGTCCGGCCGGGCCGCGTTGAGCGGCACATGGAAGGACTCGGCCACGATCCGGGGCTTGCGGTACTCCTCCAGGCCGCGGTACCAGACCTCGGTCCAGGCGCCGTCGCCGAACGGCTCGGCGGGGGAGTCGCTGTAGTCGTCGACGCCCACGACGTCGACGTAACGGCCGCCCGGGTAGTACGCCCGCGGCTGCCGTCCGTAGGCGCCGTCCCAGGAGTTGGGCGCCCAGACGAAGATCAGGTTGTGCAGTCCGCGGCGGTCCACGAGGTAGTCGTGGGTGAGCCGCCAGAGCTTCCGGTACGCGGACGGGTCCTGGCCCGCCCACCAGAAGCCGTTGCGGCCGGGAGCCGTGTTCATCTCGTGGTACGGGCGCAGCAGGACCGGCACCCCGTGGTCCGCGAGATAGCCCAAGTGGTCCGCGAGGTAGTCGAGGTCGCGCAGCAGCTCCCGGTGTTCGGTGCTGCCCGTGGTGACCACCCGGCCGAACCAGCCCGGGTCCTTCGCCCCGGGGGAGTGGCGGCGCAGCGTCGCGTCGAAGCCCTTCACCACGCTGCCCGGGTACGGCTGGTGGAAGGAGACCCCGACCAGGCCCGCCGGGGCGCCGCCGTTGTCCGGCAGGGTGACCTCGGTGCCGGAGGCACAGTCCGTGTGCGTGCCGGAGGGGTGGTAGGAGCCGTCCGCCCCCCGGGGCAGGCCCGCCCAGACGCCGAGCGCGAGGTCCATGACGTCGTCGGCGTACCCCCAGTACTCACGGCAGCTCGGCCAGGAGCGGGAGTACGAGCGGGACTCGCCCACCGCCCAGCCCGGCCGGTCGTAGCCGGGACCGAGGTCCAGCTCCACGAAGCCGGGCAGCCGTCCGGTGATGTCGCGCACCTTGCGGTAGTAGTAGCCCGGCTGTTTGGTGCCCTTGTAGTCGCCGTACAGCGCGTTGTACCGCTCGTTGTGCACCTCGACGTGCTGGCCGATCACGGTGCGGCCCGGGCGGCCCAGGCGCGCGTGGTTCTCCAGGTCCGTCAGCATCGCGTAGACCCGGCGTGCCGCAGGGGTCGCCGCCGGGTCCCGCTCGCGCAGATCGGTGGGGACGGTGCGGGGGCCGGGCGCGGGCCCGTCGCCCTTCGGCCAGGCCCATATCGCGAGCGGAGCCAGCAGCGCCGCCCCGGCTGCGGCCCCGATCAGCCGGACTCTCCCGCGCGCCCGCACGCCGCTACGCCGGTTCCACGATGAGCCGCCCGAAGGGGAGGTGGTGTCTGGACGTGTGCTGCGTGGTCAAGGACCGGTCCCCCCTGGGCAGTTGATCGCTGACTGTCGATTGCCGACTGGGGGGAGAGTGTCACATGCCGCTACTCGTTGGCCGCCGCCGACGCCTGGGCCTCGCCGCGCCTGCGGATCTGCCGGAAGGTGAACTCGGCGATGTCGTCGCCGCTCGTGAAGACCTTGGTGTCCTTTGTCGTCACGTCCTTGCCGTTGGTGAACCCGGCGAGCGTGAAGTAGGCGTAGCGGCCGTAGGAGTTGGTCGTCGAACGGCAGACGGCGGAGTCGCAGAAGGACTTGACGCCGTTGCCGGACAGGGAGGCGACGATGCTCTTCTTGTCCGCATCGCTCTTGGCCTTGGTCGCCTGCGCCTCGGTGTCGAAGACGGCCACGCCGACCGTCACCGCGACACCGTCCTTGGTGTAGGTGACGCGCAGGACGCGTGTGCAGCCGTTCTTGGTGAGGACCGCCGGGAGGGTGCCCTTGGTGGCCGAGGCGCAGTTCTTCGTGTCGGCCGTCGGACCCTTGCGGTAGATCTGGTCGCCCATCGTCAGCTGCGTACCGGGGAAGAGGATGTCCGGGCTGAGCGGTGCCGTGTCCTTCTTCGCGCTGGATATGAAGTCCTTCGGGTCCAGCGGGGGAGGGGCCGAGGTCGGCGCGAACGACGGGGCCGGCGCGGTGGTGTCGCTCGGGATGTTCGCGGTGGCGGGCAGGTTGGAGGGCTGGTTCGAGGCCTGACTGTCCCCGTTCGCGGACACCACGGCCACGGCGACGGCCGCGCCGACCGCCATCGTGGCGAGCGCTCCGCCGCCGATGAACAGCAGCCTGCGCCGTTTGTTGCGCGACTCGGACGCTTCGGCGAGTGCCGCCCAGTCGGGAGTCCGATCGGCGCTCTGGTTGCCCCATTGAGGCTGCTGAGAACCCGGCTTCCAGGGATCCCACGGGGGCTGCCCCTGCCCACCCTGCCCATAACTCATGCGCCGCATCTTAGACGGGCGTTGGGGGGTGCCGTTCCGCATCACAGCGCACTTGAACCCCTAGCGTGACCTGCATGAACGAGGGCAAAAGTGACATCTCCGGGTGGTTGGTGCGGCGGGCGTCCTGGCATGCGTGGGTGGTGTTGGCCGTGGTGCTGTGCGTTCCGGTCGTGAACGTCGCGCGCAGGAGCTCGGACGGCGGGATGGACAACGCGATCGTCGTCCGGGCGGCCCGGACCTGGCTGGACGGCGGCTCGCCGTACGCCGACCCGCACTTCCTCTATCTGCCCGGCGCGGTGCTCGCGGCGGTGCCGCAGGCGCTGCTGCCCCTGGCTGCGCTGCGGGTGCTCGTGCCGCTGGTGGTGACCGGGCTGCTGGCGGCGGGCTGGGGCTGCGCGCTCCGCATCCACGGGATCGCGTGGCACAGCCGCTTCGCCGTGCTCGGCCTGACCGGGCTCGCGCTGGGCTTCGCGCCCTTCGGGCATCTGGTGACGCTCGGCAACTGGACCGTGACGGCGGCGGTCGCGCTGCCGCTGGGGCTGCTGTGCGCGGTGCGGGGGCGGTGGGTCGCGGCGGGGGTGGTGATCGGCGCCGCGATCGTCCTGAAGCCGCTGCTCGCGCCGGTGGCGCTGCTCTTCGTCTTCGCCCGGCAGTGGCGCGGGCTCGGCTCCCTCGTGCTGGTGCCGGCGGTGGTCTCCGGTGGGGCGGCGCTGCTGATGCCCGACCCTGCGGGGTTTGTCACACGGACGTTGCCGTTCCTGCTGCGGGGGCACGACAGGTTCGTACGGCTGTACGAGGCTTCGCCGGGGGCCGTGCTGACGCGGCTCGGGGTGCCGCAGGGGGTGGCGACCTTGATGGCCTTCGTGGCCGCCGGGGCGGGGGTCTGGTGTGCGTACCGGCGCTGGTGTCGGGCCGATCCTGGGGCGCTGCGGCTGGTCGAGACCGCCGTGACGCTGATGCTCTCGGCGTTCCTGGTGTCCCGGCCGTCGTACGACCACTATCTGCTGGTCGTGGTGCCGCTGCTGGTCGCGGGGGTGCCGTTCCCCGGCTCGGTGGCCCGGAGCCCGTGGTTCTGGCTGGCCCTGCTCCCGCAGGTGCCCGGTGTCAGCTGGCCCTGGCTGGAGCCGGTGACCCGGCGGGCCTTCCGGGACTGTCTTACCTTGTGTGTGCTGGCTGCCGCGGTGGCCGTGCGGCCGGAGCTGTCCCTGGGGCGCGTCACCAGGCGCCCGGCGCTGCAGGCTGTGTCCACCCTCCCCCGAGCCCTCGACTCCGCTCGGGCAGGGGGGACTCCCAGCGCTCTGCGGGACGATTGCCCACAGCGGTAGCGGCTCGGCCCTAAGTGTTTGACCCGCGTTTTGACCCTTGCGGGGCAGCGCAGGTAGGCTGGCTCTTCGTTATGTGTATTGGCTTGCTCATTCTCACGTGAGAGGCCCTTACACCGGTCCACCGGGGCCGATGACCAGCGACCAGCACTCGGTATGCGTCACCGAGGTGCGGTCAGGGCTGTCGTGATCGTCCGTGGTGGCCTTGTCAGGACCCACTCACTGAAGAAGCGAAGGCTACGAACCGTGCGTACGTACAGCCCCAAGCCCGGCGACATCACTCGCCAGTGGCACGTCATCGACGCCCAGGACGTCGTCCTCGGCCGTCTGGCGACCACCGCCGCCACCCTTCTGCGGGGCAAGCACAAGCCGATCTTTGCCCCGCACGTCGATGCCGGTGACTTCGTCATCATCATCAACGCCGACAAGGTGCACCTGTCCGGCAACAAGCGGACCCAGAAGATGGCGTACCGCCACTCCGGTTACCCGGGTGGTCTGCGCTCCGTCCGCTACGACGAGCTGCTGGACAAGAACCCCGAGAAGGCCGTCGAGAAGGCCGTCAAGGGCATGCTCCCCAAGAACTCCCTGGGCCGTCAGATGCTCTCGAAGCTGAAGGTCTACTCGGGCGACCAGCACCCGCACGCTGCCCAGCAGCCGGTGCCGTTCGAGATCACCCAGGTCGCGCAGTAGTTCCGGCCACCCCCTAAGACGAAAAAGAATCTGAGGAGAATCGTGGCCGAGACCACCGTTGAGCAGCCGGTCGAAGAGACTGAGCTCGTCGACATCGACCAGTACACCACCGAGTCCGAGGTCCCCGTCGAGGGCGAGTACACCTCGGAGTCCCTCGCCGGCCGCTTCGGCGAGCCGCAGCCGGCCGCCGGCCTGGGCCGTCGCAAGAACGCCATTGCCCGCGTCCGGATCGTTCCGGGCTCCGGCAAGTGGAAGATCAACGGTCGCACCCTTGAGGACTACTTCCCCAACAAGGTGCACCAGCAGGAAGTCAACGAGCCCTTCAAGGTGCTCGAGCTCGACGGCCGCTACGACGTCATCGCCCGCATCTCGGGTGGCGGCGTCTCCGGCCAGGCCGGCGCCCTGCGCCTCGGTGTCGCCCGTGCGCTGAACGAGGCCGACGTCGACAACAACCGCGGCGCCCTGAAGAAGGCCGGCTTCCTCAAGCGCGACGACCGTGCGGTCGAGCGCAAGAAGGCCGGTCTCAAGAAGGCCCGCAAGGCTCCGCAGTACAGCAAGCGTTAATCTTCGCTGCCTGCTCGTACGCGTAGTACGCGTAGTACGTCCGAACGCCCCGGCGGCACGCCACAGTGCCGTCGGGGCGTTCGTTTATCAAAGCCATGGGCGTATAACGGCACAAGGTGCTCAAAGGCTCGTGTGATCGACTGACTTCCGAATTGTGATCGGATGAGCTTCCGAATTCTGAAGCTTCCTCAGGAGGACAAGTGGGACGACTCTTCGGCACGGACGGCGTGCGCGGTGTCGCCAACGCGGATCTGACGGCCGAGCTCGCGCTCGGGCTCTCCGTGGCGGCGGCGCACGTACTGGCCGAGGCGGGCACGTTCGAGGGCCACCGGCCGGTCGCGGTGGTCGGGCGGGACCCGCGCGCGTCCGGGGAGTTCCTGGAGGCCGCAGTGGTCGCGGGCCTGGCCAGCGCGGGCGTGGACGTCCTGCGCGTCGGTGTGCTGCCCACCCCCGCGGTGGCGTACCTCACCGGCGCGCTGGGCGCCGACCTCGGCGTGATGCTCTCCGCCAGCCACAACGCCATGCCCGACAACGGGATCAAGTTCTTCGCCCGCGGCGGCCACAAGCTCGCCGACGAGCTGGAGGACCGGATCGAGGGCGTGTACGAGGAGCACCGCACCGGCGCTCCCTGGGACCGGCCCACGGGCGCCGGGGTCGGGCGCGTGCGCGCGTACGAGGAAGGGTTCGACCAGTACGTCGCCCACCTCATCGGGGTACTCCCGAACCGCCTCGACGGTGTCAAGGTCGTCCTCGACGAGGCGCACGGTGCCGCCGCCCGGGTGTCGCCGGAGGCCTTCACGCGCGCCGGCGCCGAGATCATCACGATCGGGGCCGAGCCGGACGGGCTCAACATCAACGACGGCTGCGGCTCCACCCACCTGGCCAAGCTCCAGGCCGCCGTCCTCGAACACGGCGCCGACCTCGGCATCGCGCACGACGGCGACGCCGACCGCTGCCTCGCCGTGGACCACACGGGCGCCGAGGTGGACGGCGACCAGATCCTGGCCGTACTCGCGCTGGCGATGCGGGAGCGTTCCGTACTGCGCTCCGACACCGTTGTCGCGACAGTCATGTCCAACCTGGGCTTCAAGCTCGCCATGGAGCGCGAGGGTCTCTCGCTCATCCAGACGGCGGTCGGTGACCGTTACGTCCTGGAGGAGATGAAGGAGCACGGCTACGCCCTCGGCGGCGAGCAGTCCGGGCACGTCATCATCCTCGACCATGCCACCACCGGCGACGGCACGCTGACCGGCCTGCTGCTGGCGGCCCGGGTCGCACAGACGGGCCGTACGCTCCAGGACCTCGCCTCGGTCATGGAGCGGCTGCCTCAGGTGCTGATCAATGTGCCCGACGTGGACAAGTCGCGGGTGAAGACCTCGGCCGAGCTGGCCGCCGCGGTGGCCGACGCCGAGCGCGAACTCGGGTCCACCGGCCGGGTGTTGCTCCGTTCGTCAGGCACCGAGCCGCTCGTACGGGTGATGGTCGAGGCCGCAGACATCGACCATGCGCGCTCGGTGGCCGGGCGGCTCGCCGACGCGGTGAAGTCGGCGCTCGGCTAGGCCCTGTCGCAGGCAGGCGGGAATTTGACGACGGGGCCTAGAACCGGCCCAGTGCGGCGGTGCGTTCACGCTGCCGGGCCCAGAGCCACTTCTGGGCCAGCAGCGTGAGCGTGCCGGCCAGCACGATGCCCAGCAGGTTCAGCAGCAGCTGCTCGGTGGAGCCCCACGCCTGGTGGTACTCGGTGTAGCTGAAGGCGACGGCGGCGTTCGCGGCCGCCGGGACCGTGGTCACCGAGATGGCGACGCCCACCAGGGCGCCCGACTTGGCGGAGGTCAGGGACAGCGTGCCCGCGCAGCCGGCGAGGACGGCCACGACGAACGAGAACCAGTCGGGCCGGTAGATGAAGCTGGTGTTGGGGCGCTCCGCGGCCAACTGCTCGGCGCTGAACAGGTTCACCGCGTCCATGAAGTAGCTGAAGACCACCGTCACCAGCATCGCGAGGGCGAAGCCCACGAGCAGCGCGGTCAGCGAGCGCCACGCGAGCCGCGGGGCGCGGCGCACCAGGGCCGTGCAGAACCCGGCCAGCGGTCCGAACTCCGGGCCGACCGCCATCGCCCCCACGATCAGGATCGCGTTGTCGAGGACCACACCACAGGCCGCGATCATCGTGGCCAGCGTGATGAACGCGACATACGTGACCGAGAGCGTGGACTCCTCGTGCGTCGCGTCCGTCAGGTGCTCCCACAGCACCGCGTCGGCACCCTCGCCCGGTGCCTCCTCCTCCGCCTTGTCGGCCCGCTTCGACAGCGACAGGTCGATGTTCTCGACGGCGATCGAGCCACTCCGGTCGATCCCCAACTCCTGCAGCCCGGTGAGGAGTGCGTCACCGGCCTCCCGGGCGACGTCGCACATGACGACATCGCCCGCGGGGTTGCGGGCCGCCCCCGGCAGCACGGCCAGGTGGGTCGTGCCGACCGTCCGCTCGATCAGACGTACGACGTCATCGGTGCGGTCGGCGGGGGTGATCAGACGCAGATGCAGCATGGCCGCAGCGTAATGGTCAGAGTTTGCGCAGGCTCAGGCGCTGCACCTTGTGGTCGGGGCCCTTGCGCACGACGAGGGTCGCCCGGCCGCGCGTCGGGGCCACATTCTCCAGCAGATTGGGCCTGTTGATGGTCCGCCAGGTCGTACGGGCGTAGTCGAGTGCCTCCTCCTCGGAGACCTGGGTGTACTTGCGGAAGTACGAGTGGGGGTTCTGGAAGGCGGTCGCGCGCAGCTTGCGGAAGCGGTTGAGGTACCAGGCCTCGATGTCCTCGGGCCGGGCGTCCACGTACACGCTGAAGTCGAAGTAGTCCGCGAGGCCGACGCGGGTGCGGCCGTCCTTGCCGGGCAGGGCCGGCTGCAGCACGTTCAGGCCTTCGACGATGAGGATGTCGGGGCGGCGGACCGTGAGCCGCTGGCCCGGGACGATGTCGTAGATCAGATGCGAGTAGACGGGGGCGGTGACCTCGTCCTTGCCCGCCTTGATGTCGGCGACGAACCGGGTCAGGGCGCGGCGGTCGTACGACTCGGGGAAACCCTTCCGCGACATCAGACCGCGCGCTTCCAGTTCCTTGGTGGGCAGCAGGAAGCCGTCCGTGGTGACCAGCTCGACGCGCGGGTGCTCGGGCCAGCGGGAGAGTAGGGCCTGCAGGAGCCGGGCGACGGTGGACTTGCCGACGGCCACCGAACCCGCGACCCCTATGACGAACGGGGTGCCCGACTGGGAGCCCTTCTCGCCGAGGAAGGTGTTCAGGGCGCCTCTGAGTCCGTCCGTGGCGCCGACGTACAGATTGAGCAGTCTGGACAGCGGCAGATAGATGTCCCGTACCTCGTCGAGGTCGATGACGTCGCCCAGACCGCGCAGCTTCTCGACCTCCTCCGCGTTGAGCGGGAGCGGCGTCTTTTCGCGCAGCGCGCTCCACTCGGCACGGGTGAGGTCGACGTAGGGAGTCGCCTCCGGCCTGGACCGGTGGGCGCTCCGGGATATCGAGGAGACCGGAGAGATCACAGTCCATTGTTACGGGAGTATGGACGGGATGGGGGGTGGGGTCCGTCACGCCGGGTTACACAGGGTTGCCCACGGGGCCCTGGGCCGGTGCGGAGGGCGGCTGGAAATTCCGATATCGGGCACGCAGTGCCGGGATCGGGCGGGTGTGGGCCCTTAGGCTGCGGCCATGTGCGGAATCGTGGGATACGTGGGGTCGCAGTCGGCGCTTGACGTGGTGATGGCCGGACTGAAGCGGCTGGAGTACCGGGGATACGACTCGGCGGGCGTCGCTGTACCGGCGGACGGCGGGCTCGCCGCCGCGAAGAAGGCCGGCAAGCTCGTCAACCTGGAGAAGGAGCTGGTCGACCGGCCGCTGCCGACGGGAACGACGGCCATCGGGCACACCCGCTGGGCCACCCACGGCGGCCCCACGGATGCGAACGCGCATCCGCATCTGGACAACGCGGGCCGGGTCGCCGTGGTCCACAACGGGATCATCGAGAACTTCGCCCTGCTGCGCGCCGAGTTGGCCGAGCGGGGACACGACCTGGTCTCCGAGACGGACACCGAGGTGGTCGCGCATCTGCTCGCCGAGGAGTTCTCGTCCTGCGCCGACCTGGCGGAGGCGATGCGGCTGGTGTGCCGGCGCCTTGAGGGCGCCTTCACGCTGGTCGCGGTGCACGCCGACGAGCCGGATGTGGTGGTCGGAGCGCGCCGGAACTCGCCGCTCGTGGTGGGAGTCGGAGAGGGCGAGGCCTTTCTCGCCTCGGACGTCGCCGCGTTCATCGCCCATACGCGGTCGGCGATCGAGCTGGGTCAGGACCAGGTGGTGGAGCTGCGCCGGGACGGCGTGACGGTCACCGGGTTCGACGGCCGCCCCGCCGACGTCCGCTCGTACCACGTCGACTGGGACGCCTCGGCGGCCGAAAAGGGGGGGTATGACTACTTCATGCTCAAGGAGATCGCCGAGCAGCCCAAGGCTGTCGCCGATACGCTCCTCGGCCGTATCGACGCGTCCGGCTCGCTGACGCTGGACGAGGTGCGCATCCCGGCGTCGGTGCTGCGCGAGATCGACAAGGTCGTCATCGTGGCCTGCGGTACGGCCTTCCACGCCGGCCTGATCGCCAAGTACGCCATCGAGCACTGGACGCGGATTCCGTGCGAGGTGGAGCTGGCCAGCGAGTTCCGCTACCGGGATCCGATCCTCGACCCGCGCACCCTCGTCATCGCCATCTCGCAGTCCGGCGAGACCATGGACACGCTGATGGCGCTGCGGCACGCCCGCGAGCAGGGTTCCAAGGTGCTGGCGATCTGCAACACGAACGGCTCGACGATCCCGCGCGAGTCCGACGCGGTGCTGTACACGCACGCGGGTCCGGAGGTCGCGGTCGCGTCCACGAAGGCGTTCCTGACGCAGCTGGTCGCCTGCTACCTGGTCGCCCTGTATCTGGGCCAGGTCCGCGGCACCAAGTGGGGCGACGAGATCCAGGCCCTCGTCCGCGAGCTGTCCCGGATCTCCCGGGAGGTCGAACGGGTCCTGGAGACCATGGAGCCGGTACGGGAGCTGGCGCGTTCCCTGGCCGACAAGAACACCGTGCTGTTCCTGGGGCGGCACGTGGGCTACCCGGTCGCGCTCGAAGGCGCCCTCAAGCTGAAGGAACTGGCGTACATGCACGCCGAGGGCTTCGCGGCGGGCGAGCTGAAGCACGGCCCGATCGCGCTGATCGAGAAGGACCTGCCGGTGGTGGTCGTGGTGCCGTCCCCGCGCGGCCGCTCGGTCCTGCACGACAAGATCGTGTCCAACATCCAGGAGATCCGGGCGCGGGGAGCGCGCACGATCGTCATCGCGGAGGAGGGCGACGAGGCGGTCGTGCCGTACGCCGACCACCTGATCCGCATCCCCGCGACGCCCACCCTCCTCCAGCCGCTGGTGTCGACGGTCCCCTTGCAGGTGTTCGCGTGCGAGCTGGCGACGGCTCGGGGCAACGAGGTGGATCAGCCGCGGAACCTGGCGAAGTCGGTGACGGTGGAGTGACCGCGGCAGGGCCCCCGTGCCTGGGCGCCCGATGCGAGGTCGCCGCAGGCCGGCCGGGGGTGAGACATTCCCGTCGTGCGAACGGGCACCGGTGCCCCGCCCCTTAGGGTGCGAGGCATGAGCATCATCGGGGTCGGTATCGATGTGGCCGAGATCGACCGGTTCCGGGCGTCGCTTGAGCGCACGCCCGGACTGGCCGAACGAGTCTTCCTCGAAGAGGAGTTGTACCTGCCGAGCGGTGAGCGCCGGGGCATCGCGTCCCTGGCCGCGCGTTTCGCCGCGAAGGAGGCGCTGGCCAAGGCGCTGGGCGCCCCGGCGGGTCTGTACTGGACCGACGCCGAGGTCTACGTCGAGGAGAGTGGTCAGCCGCGGCTGCGGGTGAAGGGCACGGTGGCGGCCCGGGCGGCCGAACTGGGCGTGCGCTCGTGGCACGTGTCGCTCAGTCATGACGCGGGGGTGGCTTCGGCGGTGGTGGTGGCGGAGGGGTAGGCCGGGGGCTGCTGGTTGGGCGGGGCGGTGGTGGAGGAGCGCTTCGGTGGATCGGTGGATCGGTGGATCGGTGGCGGCGGACGCGGCCGTGGCTGTTGCGCCTGGCCGTGGGTGGGCGGGACCGGCTGTGAGTGCCAGAGCGTCCGTGAGCGCGTTGCGCTGGGTTGCGCCGCGCGGCGGACCCGTACGCGCCGCGCTGGCCTGAGCTCGGAACGGCACTTCGGCGGGGCGGTGCTGGTTGCGGACACGGCGGTCGTGCCCGGCCGTGGGTGTGTGGGCCCGGCCGTGGGCAGGTGAGCGGGTTGCGCTGCGCGGCGGACCCGTACGCGCCGCGCTGGCCTGAGCTCGGAACGGCACTTCGGCGGGGCGGTGCTGGTTGCGGACACGGCGGTCGTGCCCGGCCGTGGGTGTGTGGGCCCGGCCGTGGGCAGGTGAGCGGGTTGCGCCGCGCGGCGGACCCGTACGCGCCGCGCCGAGTTGGGACCGGCGCCGGTGCCCTCGGAGGCGGCACGGCGGGCGTCGGTACGGGAGACTCGGCGGTATGCGTACTGCGTACTGCGTGGAGACCGTAAGAACCGCCGAGCGGGAGCTGATGGCGCGGCTTCCCGAGGGGGCGTTGATGCAGCGCGCGGCCGCCGGACTGGCCGCGGCCTGCGCGGAGTTGCTGGGACGGGTGTACGGCAGCCGGATCGTGCTGCTCATCGGCAGCGGCGACAACGGCGGTGACGCCCTCTACGCGGGGGCGCGCCTGGCCCGCCGAGGCGCGGGCGTCACCGCGGTGCTGCTCGCCCCCGAACGGACGCATGCCGGGGGGCTCGCGGCGCTTCGGCGGGCGGGGGGTACCACGGCCGCCCCCGCTGCCGCCGAGTCGCTCATCCGGCGCGCCGACCTCGTCGTCGACGGCATCGTCGGGATCGGCGGCAAGGGCGGGCTGCGGCCCGACGCCGCGCCGCTGGCCGAGTTCGCCGCAGACTCCCGCGCCGCCGTGGTCGCCGTCGATCTGCCGAGCGGTATCGAGGCGGACACCGGGGAGATCCTCGGTGCGGCGGTGCGCGCCGATCTCACGGTGACCTTCGGGACGCACAAACCGGGGCTGCTCATCGATCCGGCACGCGGGTACGCCGGTTCGGTACGCCTCGTCGACATCGGGCTCGAACTGCCCGCCGAGGCCGAGCTGGAGGCCCTGCAGCACGCGGACGTCGCGGCGCGGCTGCCGGTGCCCGGAGCCGAGAGCGACAAGTACCGGCGCGGTGTCGTGGGGATCGCCGCCGGGTCCGCGCGTTATCCCGGGGCGGCGGTGCTCGCCGTGTCCGGTGCGCTGCGGGGTGGGGCGGGGGCCGTGCGGTACGTCGGACCCGCGGGGGACGCTGTGATCGCGCGCTTCCCGGAGACCCTCGTCTCGGGACAGGGGCCCAAGCGGGCCGGCCGGGTCCAGGCGTGGGTCGTGGGGCCCGGGGCCGGGGACGACGCGTCGGCTGTCGGGGAGGTGCTCGCGGCGGAGGTGCCCGTGCTGGTGGACGCGGACGGGTTGCGGCTCGCGGCCCGGGACGCCGTACGGGCGAGGAGTGCGCCCACGTTGATGACCCCGCACGCCGGGGAGGCGGCCGCGCTGCTCGGGGTTTCGCGGGAGGCCGTCGAGGGGGCTCGGCTGGCTTCCGTGCGGGAATTGGCGCGGCTGTACGGGGCGACGGTGTTGCTCAAGGGGTCGACGACGCTGGTGGCCGATGCGGGCGGTGGGGCTGTGCGGGTGAATTCCACGGGGACGGCCTGGCTGGCCACCGCGGGGAGTGGTGACGTGCTGTCCGGTCTTGCCGGCTCGCTGCTGGCGGCCGGGTTGTCCGCGCTGGACGCGGGGAGTGTTGCCGCGTACCTCCACGGGCTCGCGGGGCGCTTCGCCGCGGATGGGGCGCCTGCCGGAGCCCACGACGTGGCCTCCGCCATCCCGGACGCATGGCGCGACGTCATCGACTGAACGCCGGGAGGGTTTTCGCCCCCTCCGCGCCCCTACCCGTCTCCTACCAGCCTTTCGGCAGCGGACCAGTGGGGGCCTGTCGCGCAGTTCCCCGCGCCCATTTCAGGGGCGCAGCCCCCAGGGGCGGGACGGGTAGGGGCGGCGGAGGCGAAACAAAGCCTTGGCCGAATGGGGGACCCGGTCCGCGCGGCTCACCCGGATTTGTGACGCCGTTGCATATGGCTGATTGCATGATGATCGGACATATGAGGTGCCGGAGCGCGGCGGTGGTGCTCGCGCTGGTGGCCGTGTTGCCCGTTGAGAGTGCCGTGGCGGCGAGTGGTCCCCCCGCTCCCGGACCGGGGACCGAGTTGGTGCCCGGCGTGGCCCCTGGCCCCCATCAGCCGTGGCAGATCGACACGCCGGACCAGATGCTCGCGCCGAAGGTGTACCCCCCCACCGCCGCGGAGGACGCCGTCGAGCCACGGAACGCGCCGGCCGGCACGGACGCGCTCATCGAATACGTACCGCTCAGCGACGCCGCCGCAGGCACCGCCGTGACGTGCAGCAAACGGACGGGGCCGTATCAGCGGCAGGTGGAGCGATGGCTGAAGCGGAAGGTGGACGGGAAGCAGTCCGCCGCCGATTGTGCCGCGATTCGGACGTTTCAGACGCGGTACGGGATCAAACCGAACTCCGGGTTCGCCGGACCCGTCACCTGGGCCCATATGCAGCTGCTCTCGGCGAGGAAGAACCCGAACGCGGCCCGAAAGTGCCCCGTCCGCTCGTACCGCGTCGCCTGCGTGGACCTGACCCGCCAGCTCACCTGGGTGCAGAAGGGGAAGAAGGTGCTGTGGGGGCCGGTGCCGATGCGGAGCGGGCGGGCCGGATACCGGACCCGTACGGGCTGGTTCAAGGTCTTCTGGAAGCACAAGAACCATTGGTCGACGCTGTACAACAGCCCCATGCCGTACAGCCAGTTCTTCAGCGGCGGAGAGGCCTTCCACGCCATCTACGGCAGCGTCTACAACCCCAACGGCTCGTGGGGCTGCGTCAATCTGCGCCTCGCCGACGCCCGCAAACTGTGGAGCGTCACGAAGACGGGCGACCACGTGTACGTGTGGGGACGCAGGGCCGGCACCTGATGCCGGACGGCCCCCTACCGGTACCGGCGCCGGGGCGCTGTCAGCCCCCTCTGAGACACTGGGGGCGCGATGAACGAGACAACACCCCTGCGCGCCCGCGCCGAGATCGACCTGGCAGCCCTGCGGGCCAACGTGCGGACCCTGCGCGCCCACGCGCCGTCCGCGGCCGTGATGGCCGTGGTCAAGTCCGACGCGTATGGCCACGGGGCGGTGCCGTGTGCCCGCGCGGCGCGCGAGGCAGGCGCCACCTGGCTCGGCACCGCGACCCCCGAGGAGGCCCTCGCCCTGCGAGCGGCCGGACTCGAAGGGCGGATCATGTGCTGGCTGTGGACCCCCGGCGGCCCGTGGAAGCAGGCCATCGAGGCCGATCTCGACGTGTCGGTGAGCGGCATGTGGGCGCTGCGGGAGGTGGTGCAAGCGGCCCGGGAGGCGTCCGCGCCCGCCCGCGTCCAGCTGAAGGCCGACACCGGTCTCGGGCGGAACGGCTGCCAGCCCGCCGACTGGCCCGAGCTCGTCAGGGAGGCGCTGAGCGCCCAGGCCCGAGGGCTCATCACCGTCACCGGTCTCTGGTCGCACTTCGCCTGTGCCGACGAGCCCGGTCACCCCTCCATCCAGGCCCAACTCACCCGGTTCCGCGAGATGGTGGCGTACGCCGAGGAGCAGGGCGTCCGCCCCGAGGTGCGGCACATCGCCAACTCGCCCGCCACGCTGACCCTTCCCGAGACCCACTTCGACCTCGTCCGCACCGGCATCGCGGTCTACGGCATCTCGCCGAGCCCCGAGCTCGGCACCCCGGCCGACTTCGGGCTGCGCCCGGTGATGACGCTGAGCGCGTCGCTCGCGCTGGTGAAGCACGTTCCGGCCGGCCACGGCGTCAGTTACGGGCATCACTACACCACGCCCGGCGACACCACCCTCGGCCTGGTGCCCGTCGGCTACGCGGACGGCATCCCGCGCCATGCCTCCGGCACCGGTCCGGTGCTGGTCGGCGGCAAATGGCGTACGGTCGCCGGCCGGGTCGCGATGGACCAGTTCGTCGTCGATCTCGGCGGGGACGAGCCCGCGCCCGGCGCGGAGGCAGTTCTCTTCGGCCCGGGCGACCGCGGCGAGCCGACCGCCGAGGACTGGGCCCGGGCGGCGGGCACGATCGCCTACGAAATCGTCACCCGGATCGGAACCCGCGTTCCGCGCGTCTACGTGAATGTGAACGAGGAACGAGACGGGTAACACCCCCCTGGCAGAGCAGAACCCGGCGGCGAGCGAAGAAACGAAGAGGAGCGGGACGTGAGCGAGAGCAGCGCGGAGGTCGTCGCGAGTGCGGCCTCGGCGGCCGCCGCCTCCGCCGGGAACTGGCGCAAGGCCGGTGTCGTGGGCGCCGCGATAGGCGTGGTCGCGGCGGGCGCCGCCGCCGGAGTCGCCATAGAGCGGCTCACGGTCGGCCGCGGCATGCGCCAGAAGGCCCGCCTGGCCCTCGACTCGGCGGGCCCGTACGGCTCGCTGCGCGGCAGCCCCGGCAAGGCGTACGCCGATGACGGCACCGAGCTGTACTACGAGGTCGACGACGCCGAGCCGGAAGCCCCGCTCGCCCCGCGCCGCCGCCGTCTCTTCGGCCGCAAGGCCCCGGTCCCCGTCACCGTCGTCTTCAGCCACGGCTACTGCCTCAACCAGGACTCCTGGCACTTCCAGCGCGCCGCGCTGCGCGGTGTGGTGCGCACCGTGCACTGGGACCAGCGCAGCCACGGGCGGTCCGGGCGGGGCGTGGCCCAGACGGAGGAGGGGAAGCCGGTCACCATCGACCAGCTCGGGCGTGATCTGAAGGCCGTCATCGACGCGGCCGTGCCCGACGGGCCGATCGTGCTGGTCGGGCACTCCATGGGCGGCATGACCGTCATGGCCCTCGCCGATCAGTTCCCCGAGCTGATCCGCGACCGGGTCGTCGCCGTCGCCCTCGTCGGTACGTCGTCGGGGCGGCTCGGCGAGGTCAACTTCGGGCTGCCCGTCGCGGGCGTGAACGCGGTGCGGCGTGTGCTGCCCGGTGTACTGAAGGCGCTCGGTCAGCAGGCCGCCCTGGTGGAGCGGGGGCGGCGGGCCACGGCCGATCTGTTCGCCGGGGTCATCAAGCGGTACTCGTTCGCCACCCGGGACGTCGATCCCGCGGTCGAGCGGTTCGCCGAGCGGATGATCGAGAGCACACCGATCGACGTGGTCGCCGAGTTCTATCCGGCGTTCACCGAGCACGACAAGACCGCCGCGCTCGCTCACTTCACCGAGATGCCCGTGCTCGTCCTCGCCGGGGTCAAGGACCTGGTGACCCCGAGCGAGCACAGCGAGGTGATCGCCGACCTGCTGCCGGAGGCCGAGCTGGTGCTGGTACCCGACGCCGGACACCTGGTGATGCTGGAGCACCCCGAGGTCGTCATAGACCGTCTGGCCGACCTCCTCATGCGCGCGGGTGCCGTCCCGGCAGGGGCTACCGTGGGTGGCTATGGAAGCACCAGCAGCACCGCACAACCCGGCTGAGCCCGCGCAGGACGGCGTCAGCGTGCAGATCACCGTCAACTCCCCCGAACAGATGCGGGAGTTGGGCCGCCGACTCGCCAAGCTGTTGCGCGCGGGCGACCTCGTGATGCTGAACGGGGAGCTCGGCGCGGGCAAGACCACGCTGACCCGCGGGCTCGGCGAGGGACTCGGCGTCCGGGGCGCGGTCACCTCTCCGACCTTCGTCATCGCGCGTGTGCACCCCTCTCTCGGAGACGGTCCGCCGCTCGTCCACGTGGACGCGTACCGCCTGGGCGGCGGGCTCGACGAGATGGAGGACCTCGACCTCGACGTCTCGCTCTCCGACTCGGTGATCGTCGTGGAGTGGGGCGAGGGCAAGGTCGAGGAGCTGAGCGACGATCGGCTGCACGTCGTCATCCACCGGGCCGTCGGGGATACCACGGACGAGGTACGGCACGTCACGCTGACGGGGCTCGGCGAGCGCTGGGCGACGGCCGATCCGAGCGTGCTGTCGGCCTGATCGGTTCGGCGCGTTCCCGGCCATCCGGCCACCGCCTCCCGGCCTGGGCCTTCGTGGGTTCCGGCCAGTTCTTCGTGAACGTTCCGACAAGACGTCGGCAAGATATTGCGCTGGGCATCCCGGCCGTGGTCACATGGACATCAGTCCGTAGTTAGGTCTACCTAACCACGCTTGCCCCCGAAGCCCCAGGAGGCGTCCATGTCGGCTTCAGAACGTGACGTGCCGGCGCAGCCGTGCGTGGTGGCCGGGGTGTCGATGCGGGATCTGCTGGCGTCGTGCGCCGCGGCCGAGGCAGTGTCGAGGCCGCCGCGCGAGCCCGCGCCGCGTGCTACGGAGCCGGTGGAGGCGCGGCGCGTACGGCGGGAGGCGGCGTAACCGCTACTGGATGACGACGACCTTCACGCCGATCGTCGCGAACTCCCACATCGTGTTGCCGTTCGCGCGGGACTCGCGGATGCCGCCGAGCTTCTTCGAGGAGTCCGGCGCGGCCGTCGAGCCGTTCACCGCCGCGCTGAAGCCGATCGCGACGCCGTCGACGAGGGCGAACCGTACGACGTGCTCGATCTGCGCCCCGTCCGATCCGGTGACCGCGCGGTTGCGCGACGTGACCGCGTAGGAGCCGGCGGCCGGGTCGACCGTGCCCGGGGTGACCTTGAAGGTGCGCTGGACCTTGTTGTCCGCGCCGACCAGCCACACACGGTCGTCGTCGGTCGAGTAGACGACCCGCTCACCGGTGCCGGTCTGGGCGGGCAGCGCCGTCGGGTTCTTCTTGTCGCGAGGGGCCTTCGAGACGGAGGCCTTGGGTGACGCGCTCGTGTGCGGTTTGCCCAAGGTGTCCGGCACGTTCGCGGACGCCTGGTAGGCGAGGAAGCTGACTGCGGCGATCGCCGCCACGGTGAGCCCGGCCACGAATCCCGAGCTGCTCCTAGCCACCTTGTGTGCCCACCTCTCGTACTTCGTACGTCGTTGCTGTGACGGTAGCAGCAGGGGAGCGGCAGACCTGGGCGGCCGTGCCTTGGCCTCGGGCGCCGTAGGCTGTTTGCGTGCTCTTGCTCGCTCTGGATACCGCCACCCCCGCCGTGACCGTCGCCCTGCACGACGGCACGTCCGCCATCGCCACGTCGAGCCAGGTGGACGCGCGCCGGCACGGAGAGCTGCTGCTGCCGGCCGTCGACCGGGTGCTCGCCGAGGCAGGCCTCAAGCTGGACGCCGTCACCGGCATCGTCGTGGGCGTCGGCCCCGGCCCGTACACGGGGCTGCGCGTCGGCCTCATGACCGCAGACACCTTCGGGCTCGCGCTCGGCGTGCCCGTGCACGGCCTGTGCACACTCGACGGGCTCGCGTACGCGGCCGACGTCGAGGGCCCCTTCGTCGTGGCGACGGACGCCCGGCGCAAGGAGGTCTACTGGGCGCGCTACGCCGACCGCCGGACGCGCGTGTCGGACCCCGCCGTGGACCGCCCCGGCGACCTGGACCTCGGCGGCCTGCCCGCCGTCGGCGCGGGCGCCCTGCTCTACCCCGACACGTTCCCGGACGCCCGCGCGCCCGAGCACGTCTCGGCGGCCGCGCTGGCCGCCCTGGCCGCGGAGAAGCTCGCCGCCGGCGAGGAGCTGGAGGCCCCCCGGCCGCTGTATCTGAGGCGCCCGGACGCCCAGGTGCCCAAGAACTACAAGGTGGTCACCCCCAAGTGACGGCCGAGCTGCGCGAGATGCGCTGGTGGGACATCGATCCCGTACTGGAGCTGGAGAAGGACCTCTTCCCCGAGGACGCCTGGTCGCGGGGGATGTTCTGGTCCGAGCTGGCCCACTCCCGAGGGGCGGAGGCGACGCGGCGGTATGTCGTCGCCGTCGACGGCGATCGGCTCGTCGGGTACGCGGGACTTGCCGCCTCCGGCGACCTCGGCGACGTACAGACGATCGCCGTCGCCCGCGACCAGTGGGGCACCGGGCTCGGCGCCCGGCTGCTGACCGAGCTGCTGCGGGCCGCGACCGCGTTCGAGTGCGCCGAGGTGATGCTCGAATGCCGCGTCGACAACGTCCGCGCACAGAAGCTGTACGAGCGCTTCGGTTTCGATCCCATCGGCTTCAGACGCGGCTACTACCAGCCGGGGAACATCGACGCCCTGGTCATGCGCCTGCACATGGCATCCGACAGCGGCTCCGCCGCGGGCTCCACATCGGTTCAAGGAAACGAGATCAATGGCTGACGAACCACTCGTCCTCGGCATCGAGACCTCCTGCGACGAGACCGGCGTCGGCATCGTCCGCGGCACCACCCTGCTCGCGGACGCGGTCGCCTCCAGCGTCGACGAGCACGCGCGCTTCGGCGGGGTCGTGCCCGAGGTCGCCTCCCGCGCCCACCTGGAAGCGATGGTGCCGACCATCGACCGGGCGCTGAAGGAGGCGGGGGTGAGCGCGAAGGACCTGGACGGGATCGCGGTCACCGCCGGGCCCGGGCTCGCCGGCGCGCTGCTCGTCGGGGTCTCCGCCGCGAAGGCGTACGCGTACGCGCTGGGCAAGCCGCTGTACGGCGTCAACCACCTCGCCTCCCACATCTGTGTGGACCAGCTGGAGCACGGGGCGCTGCCGGAGCCGACGATGGCGCTCCTCGTATCGGGTGGGCACTCCTCGCTCCTCCTCTCCACGGACATCACGTCCGACGTACGGCCGATGGGCGCGACCATCGACGACGCGGCGGGCGAGGCCTTCGACAAGATCGCGCGGGTGCTGAACCTCGGCTTCCCGGGCGGCCCGGTCATCGACCGGTACGCGAAGGAGGGCGACCCGAGCGCCATCGCGTTCCCGCGCGGGCTCACCGGGCCGCGCGACCCGGCGTACGACTTCTCCTTCTCCGGTCTGAAGACCGCCGTGGCCCGTTGGATCGAGGCCAAGCGGGCGGCGGGAGAGGAGGTGCCGGTGCGCGATGTGTCCGCGTCCTTCCAGGAGGCCGTGGTGGACGTGCTGACCCGAAAGGCCGTACGGGCCTGCAAGGACCAGGGCGTCGACCACCTCATGATCGGCGGCGGCGTGGCCGCCAACTCGCGGCTGCGCGCGCTGGCCCTGGAACGCTGCGAGGCCGCCGGGATCCGGCTGCGGGTGCCGCGGCCGAAGCTGTGCACGGACAACGGGGCGATGGTGGCCGCGCTGGGCGCGGAGATGGTCGCGCGCAACCGGGCGGCCTCCGACTGGGACCTGTCGGCGGACTCGTCGCTGCCGGTGACGGACCCGCATGTGCCGGGACGCGGGCATGCTCACGATCACTCGCATGATCATGTGCATGAGGTCAGCAAGGAGAACCTGTACTCGTGACCGTCGCGCTGATGTGGGAGGCGCGGGCGGTCTCCGGGCGGGGCGGGGAGCTGCTCGACTGGGTGCGGGAGCGGTCGAAGCGGCTGACGGGGCAGCCGCTTCGGCTGGAGATTCTGCGGGCACCCCAGGACCGCGTCCTCGTGATCACGTGGTGGGACGCCGCATACGACGCCGAGCTGCCCGAACTTCCGGAGCCGGACGGGGAGTTGGTGACCCGGGCCGTGCACCGTTGGCGGTTCGAGTCGGTCTCCTGACGGCCGCGTTCACGGCCGGGCTTCCCGTCGACCTCGGTTTTCCGGAAGACTCCTGCAACGTTTCGCTGGTGAGGCCGGAACGCTTGGGGGAGTCTTGGACACGTCGACGGAGGTGGGCGCAGTGGCCCGGGAGAGCATCAAGAACAAGGTGACGATCACCGAGATCGCCCGGCAGGCCGGGGTCTCGGTGCCCACCGTGTCGCGTGTCGTCAACGGCCGCTCCGACGTGTCCCCGGAGACCCGGGCCCGGGTCGAGGACCTGCTGCGCCACCACGGCTACCGGCGCAAGTCGTCTGCGCCGGGCGACCGGGCCGCCCTCATCGACCTGGTCTTCAACGACCTCGACAGCCCCTGGGCCGTGGAGATCATCCGCGGTGTCGAGGAGGTCGCGCACGCCGCGGGCGTGGGCACGGTGGTCTCCGCGATCCACGGGGCTTCGGGCTCGGCCCGGCAGTGGATGACCAATCTGCGGGCCCGCGCCTCGGACGGGGTGATCCTGGTGACCTCCGTCCTCGAACCCCGGCTGCACGAGGAGCTGCGGCGCCTCGGCGTGCCGCTCGTGGTCGTCGACCCGGCAGGGTCACCGGCGCTGGACGTGCCCACCGTCGGCGCCACCAACTGGGCGGGCGGCATGGCCGCGACGGAGCATCTGCTCGGCCTCGGTCACCGCCGGATCGGCCTTGTCGCCGGACCGCCGCGGCTGCTGTGCTCGCGGGCCCGCCTCGACGGCTACCGGGCGGCGCTGGAGAGCGCGGAGATCGCGGTGGACGACGGCCTCATCGTGCCGGGCGACTTCTACCACGCCTCCGGCTTCGAGGGCTGCAACACGCTGCTCGACCTGCCCGAGCCGCCGACCGCGCTGTTCGCGGCCAGCGACCAGATGGCGCTCGGCGCGATCGAGGCGCTGCGCCGTCGTGGCCTGCGGGTTCCCGAGGACATGAGCGTCGTCGGCTTCGACGACCTGCCGGAAGTCCGCTGGTCGGCTCCGCCACTGACGACGGTCCGGCAGCCGCTGGCGGACATGGGCAAGCTTGCGACGCGCACGGTACTGCGGCTGGCGCTGGGCGAGGAGCCGGCGTCGCCGAGGGTGGAGCTCGCGACGGAACTGGTAATCCGGGCGAGCACAGGCGCCCTTTAGGGGCGCGGGGAACGGCGCGACCAGCCGCGCACAACCCGCGGCCGAAGAACCACCCGATATTTGTCAGGAGCGTTGACATACCCACCCCCCGCCCGTAATTTCCGTGCGCACTCGACCGATAATTTTCGGCACTCTTCCGGAAGGTGCGCGATGCGAGCGTTGGGCAACACCTACACCCCCCTCAACCGCCGGAGGTTCCTGGCGGCCACCGCGGCGACCGGACTGGGCGCGGCCGCCCTGAGCGCGTGCGGCTCGTCCGACAGTGGGAACAGCTCGGGCAAGACCACCATCGAGTGGTGGAACATCACCACCACCGAGCCCGCGAAGAAGCTGTGGGCCCAGCGCGCCAAGGAGTTCGAGGCCGCGCACCCCGACGTGAAGGTCAAGATCGTGACGCTGGAGAACGAGGCGTACAAGTCGAAGATGACCGCGCAGACCGCCTCGGGGAAGCTGCCGGACATCTACCACACGTGGGGCGGCGGCGTACTCAAGCAGCAGATCGACGCGGGCCTGGTCGAGGACCTGACGGACAAGGTCTCCTCCTGGACGAAGGACTTCGTGCCCGCCGCGCTGTCGGCCTATCAGTTCGACAAGAAGACGTACGCGGTCCCGTTCGACATCGGCATGGTCGGCTTCTGGTACAACAAGGCGCTCTTCGAGAAGGCCAAGATCGACACGCCGCCCACCACCTGGGCCGGCTACCTCGACGCCGTCAAGGCGCTCAAGAGCGCGGGGGTCACGCCGATCGCCCTGGCCGGCAAGGAGAAGTGGCCCGGCATGTACTACTGGGCGTACCTCTCGATGCGCATCGCCGGGCTCGAAGCGATGCAGAAGGCGGCCACCGACGCCGACTTCACCGGCGAGGGCTTCGTCAAGGCCAGCCAGCACCTCAAGGACCTCGTCGCGCTCGAACCCTTCCAGAAGGGGTTCCTCGGTGCCGCGTACTCCACGCCCAACGGCGAGGCGGCCACGATGGGCAACGGCAAGGCGGCCATGGAGCTGATGGGCCAGTGGGCGCCGGTCGTCGAGAACGACTCGGGCAAGGGCATCGGCGATGACCTCGGCTTCTTCTCCTTCCCCGCCGTGGAGGGCGGCAAGGGCGCGCTCACCGAGGTGTTCGGCGGGGGCGGCGGCCACGCGGTGCGCAAGGGCGCCCCGGACGCGGCGGTGGAGTTCCTGAAGTTCTTCGCCGAGAAGGAGTTCGCCGCGAAGCTCGTCAAGGAGACCGGCCTGATACCGGTGTCCAAGGACGCGCGCTCCGCGCTGACCGACGCCAACCTCACCGCCGTATCGGACGCGCTGAACTCGGCGACCGGCTTCCAGCTCTACCTCGACCAGGCGTACGCCCCCGCCGTCGGCCAGGAGATCAACGACAGCGTCGCCGCGCTCATCGCGGGTTCCAAGTCTCCCGAGCAGGTCACGCGTTCGGTCACTCAGGTCGCCAAGAGCGAGAAGAGCTAGCGGCCGGCGATGACGCACTCGACGACATCGAAGACAGCGAAAGCATCGAAGGCATCGAAGACAGCGAAAGCATCGAAGACGTCGAAGGCATCGAGGACTTCGACGGCATCGCCGTACGCGCCGGATCTCGGCACGTCACCCGACCCGGTGACCGCGCCATCCGGCGGCCCCGCGCCCCGGCGGCCCGTTCTGCGTCGCGTACGGGACTGGCTGGGGGCCTTCGTCTTCACGGTCCCTGCGCTCGCCCTGTTCGGCCTGCTGGTCCTGGTGCCCATGGGCTACGCGATGTACGTCAGCTTCTTCAACTGGGGTGGATTCGAGGCCCCTTCGGACTTCCAGGGGCTCGGCAACTACACGCGGCTCTTCAAGGATCCCGTATTCCTCGGGGACTTGTGGCGCGGCGCGCTGCTCATCGGCTTCTCCGTCGTCCTGCAGCTGCCGTTCGCCCTCGCCATGGCCGTACTGCTCAACCAGAAGCTGCGTGGCCGGGCCGTCTACCGGATGCTGTTCTTCGCGCCGTACATCCTGTCCGAGGTCATCACCGGCGTGCTGTTCGGCATGATCTTCGCGCCGGGGGACGGACTCGCGGACAAGGTCCTCGACGCGGTGGGGCTGAGCGGCCTGGGCGGGGACTGGTTCGCGGGCCAGAACACCGTCCTGCCCACCCTCTTCCTCGTCATGACGTGGAAGTACTTCGGCTTCCACATGATGCTGTACCTGGCCGGCCTGCAGGGCATCCCGGCCGAGCTGCACGAGGCGGCCCGCATCGACGGCGCGGGCACCTGGCAGCGCTTCCGCCACATCACGCTGCCGCTGCTGGCCCCGACCCTGCGGATCAGCGCGTTCCTGTCCGTCATCTACTCCATCCAGCTCTTCGACCTGGTCTGGGTGATCACCACCGGCGGGCCCGACCACGCCTCCGAGACGATGGCGATCTCCATGGTCCAGTACGGCTTCAAGCGCTACCAGATGGGCTACGCCAGCGCCATCAGCGTCGCGATGTTCCTGATCGCCCTCGTCTTCGCCCTCGCCTACCAGCGCTTCGTGCTGCGCCGTGACACCGAAGGAGCCCTCACCACCATGCGAGCGAACCGATGAGCGCGCAGACGGGCGTGCCGAAGGCCGTGCTGCGGCGCCGGAGGCTGCGCACGCTGCCCGTGTACGTGACCCTCTGGCTGGTCGGCGTCTTCATGGTCACCCCGCTCCTGTACGCCCTCATCTCCGGCTTCAAGTCCACCGACCAGCTCTCCAGCAACCCCTTCGGGCTTCCATCGCCCTGGGTGACCTCGAACTACACGTCCCTGCTCGGCTCGGGGGCGTTCTGGCGGTCCATCGGCAGCAGCACGGTGATCGCCCTGGGCACCACCGTGCTCACGGTGGCCACCGCGGCGCTCGCCGCGTTCGCGCTGGCCCGATTCGCCTTCCGTGGCAGGGAGTTCCTCTTCACCCTCTTCACGATGGGCCTGATGTTCCCGTTCGCGGTGGCGAGCCTGCCGCTGTTCATCCTGCTGCGCACGTTCGGGCTCCTGGACAATCCGTGGGGCGTCATCCTTCCCGAGGCGGCCTTCGGCCTGCCGCTGACGATCGTCATCCTGCGCGGATTCTTCCGGGAGATCCCCGGTGAGCTGGAGGAGGCGGCGACCCTCGACGGCTGTTCGCGCTTCGGCTTCTTCTGGCGCATCCTGCTGCCGCTGGCACGGCCCGCGCTGGGGACGGTCTCCGTCCTCGCCATCGTCGGCAGTTGGAACCAGTTCCTGCTCCCCCTGCTGGTCTTCACCGAGCCCACCTGGTGGACGGTCCCGGTCGGCATCCAGCAGTTCCAGGGCCAGTACGCCTCCGACGTGGCCCGCATCTTCGCGTATCTGGTGCTCGCCATGGCGCCCGCCCTGGCCTTCTACGCGGTCGCCGAACGGCAGCTCATCGGCGGCATCACGCTCGGCGCGACGAAGGGCTGAGCAGCAGCAGGGGCTCCACGGATGCCCCGGATTCCCTTACAGACGTGAGGAGTTACATGACCCACCCCTGGCAGGACCCCGCTCTGCCCGCAGGCGTCCGCGCCGCCGATCTGCTCGCCCGTATGACCCCGCAGGAGAAGACCGCCCAGCTCTACAGCGTCTGGCCCGGCTCGAACGAGACCCCGGGCGGTGACATGGCGCCGCTGCAGCACGCCCTGTCCGAGGACATCGACCTGACGGAGCTGCTTCCGCACGGCCTCGGCCAGTTGACCCGCCCCTTCGGCACGGCGCCCGTCGACCCGGCCGAGGGCGTCGCCCGTCTGGCCTCCCTCCAGGAACGCATCCGCTCCGCCAACCGCTTCCGGCTGCCCGCCCTCGCCCACGAGGAGTGCCTCACCGGCTTCACGGCCTGGCAGGCGACCGTCTTCCCGACCCCGCTCGCCTGGGGTGCGAGCTTCGACCCGGCCCTGGTGAAGGAGATGGCGTCGGCGATCGGCGCCTCGATGCGGTCGGTCGGCGTGCACCAGGGGCTCGCCCCCGTCCTCGACGTCGTACGCGATCCCCGCTGGGGCCGCACGGAGGAGTCGATCGGCGAGGACCCCTACCTCGTGGCCACCGTCGGCACCGCCTATGTGCAGGGCCTGGAGTCGGCGGGCATCGTCGCCACCCTCAAGCACTTCGCCGGGTACTCGGCCTCGCGCGGCGCCCGAAACCACGCGCCCGCGTCGATCGGCCCGCGCGAACTGGCGGACGTCATCCTGCCGCCGTTCGAGATGGCCGTACGGGAGGGCGGCGCGCGCTCGGTGATGGCCGCCTACAACGACCTCGACGGCCTGCCCGCCCACGCGCACCACCCCCTCCTCACCCAACTCCTGCGGGAGGAATGGGAGTTCACCGGAACGGTCGTCGCCGACTACTTCGGCGTGTCCTTCCTGGAGTCGGCGCACGGACTCACCGATTCCCCGTCGGGCGCGGCCGAGCTCGCCCTCGCGGCAGGCGTGGACGTCGAACTCCCCGCGGTGCGCTGCTACGGAGCCGGCCCCCTCGACGAGGAACTCGTGAACCGGGCCGCACTACGGGTCCTCACCCAGAAGTGCGAACTGGGCCTGCTGGACCCGGGCTGGACACCGCCCGCGACCGCGTCAGGCCCCGCGGGCGGGGGCGAGGAAAACCCGGCCCACCCCACCACCCCCGCCGCCCCTGTCGACCTCGACCCACCCCATATGCGAGCGCTGGCGCGCCAGTTGGCCGAGGAGTCCGTCGTGCTGCTGGCCAACCCCAGGGGCGCACTGCCGCTCGCGCCCGGTGTGCGCCGGATCGCCGTTCTCGGCCCCCTCGCCGACGACCCGGCGGCCATGCTCGGCTGCTACACCTTCCCCCGCCATGTCCTGCTGGACTACCCAGAGGTCCCGACGGGGGTCGCCGTACCGACGCTGCTCGATGCGCTGCGCACGGAGTTGCCGGATGTGGAGTTCACGGACGACCCGGCGGCGGGCGATGTGTGCGTGGTCGCGGTCGGCGATCGCTCGGGCCTGTTCGGACGCGGCACATCGGGCGAGGGCTGCGACGCGCCGGACCTCGAACTTCCCGAACGGCAGGGTGAGTTGGTGGACAGGGCGCTGGCCTCCGGGACACCGGTGGTGCTGGTCCTGCTCTCCGGCCGCCCGTACGCGCTCGGACGCTGGGCGGACCGGTGCGCGGCGGTGCTGCAGGCGTTCTTCCCGGGCCAGGAGGGCGGCCCCGCGGTGGCCGGGGTCCTGTCGGGTCGGGTCAACCCGTCGGGGCGGCTCCCGGTGAGCGTGCCGCGCGGCCCCTCCGGACAGCCGTGGACGTACCTCGCCCCGCCCCTCGGGCAGCGCGGAGAGGCGAGCACCCTCGACCCCACGCCGCTGTTCCCGTTCGGGCACGGGCTGTCCTACACGTCGTACGCCTGGCAGCCGCCGTCGGTCGACGACAGCGCGTTCCCGACGGACGGCGAGACGACACTGCGGCTGCCCGTCCGCAACACGGGGGAGCGGGCCGGCACCGAGGTCGTGCAGCTCTATCTCCACGACCCGGTGGGCAAGGTGGCGCGCCCGGTGGCCCGCCTGGTCGGCTACGCACGGGTGCCGCTGGAGGCGGGGGCGTCGACGGAGGTCCACTTCACGTTCCCGGCGGACCTGGCCGCGTACACCGGACCCGACGGCGACCGGATCGTCGAACCGGGGGAGCTGGAGCTGCGGTTGGCGGTGTCCAGTGCCGAGGGTGACATCCGGTACGCGGTGCCGGTGACGCTGACCGGGGCGGAGCGGGTGATGGGGCGGGAGCGGCGGATGCGGTGCGAGGTGCGGTTGAAGTGAGACGGACCCTGCCCCCGGGCGGAAGCGAGGCCGCTCCAGGGGGCAGGGAGCCCCGACCCGGGGCCGGAGGGCCCTCCGAATATTTCGAGCCGCACGACGAATCTTCTGGAAGAAATGTGGCGTCCAAGGGGGTTCGACGCGTGCAGACGCACGGCTACGATCACGCGCATGAATCCCGCGAAGCCGTCAAAACCCATGGGAACACAGGGAACACACACGGCAACGCGTTCGACCGCGCGGTCGACGCAGACCGCGACGCTCGCCGAGATCGCCCGCGAGGCCGGCGTATCGGCTCCGACTGTTTCGAAGGTCCTCAACGGCCGCGCCGATGTGGCCCCGGCGACCCGCACCCGTGTCGAGGAGCTGCTGCGCGAGTACGGCTACCGGCGCCGCCGGGCCGAGGCCACGCGTTCGCCCCTCATCGACCTGGTCTTCCACGAGCTGGAGAGCGCCTGGGCGATGGAGGTCATCCGGGGCGTCGAGAACGTCGCCCGGGACCAGGGGCTGAGCGTGGTCCTCTCCGAGAGCGCGGGCCGGCTGACCCCCGGCCGCACCTGGGCCGACCAGGTCGCCGCGCGCCGCCCGTACGGCGTGATCCTCGTACTGTCCGGGCTCGACGAGTCCGGACGGGCGCTGCTGACCAGCAGGTCCATCCCGTTCGTGGTGATGGACCCGGCCGGTGATCCGGGCGACGACGTGCCGTCCATCGGCGCCACCAACTGGCACGGCGGGCTGGCCGCGACCCGCCATCTCGTCGAGCTGGGCCACACCCGGATCGGCGCGATCAGCGGGCCCTCGCGGATGATGTGCAGCCGTGCCCGGGTCGACGGCTATCGCGCCGCGCTGGAGACGGCGGGGCTGCCGGTCGACCCGGCGCTGATCCGACCGGGGAACTTCCACCACGACAGTGGGTATCGGGCGGGACTCGAGCTGCTCCGCCTGCCCGACCGGCCCACCGCCGTCTTCGCGGGCAACGACCTGCAGGCGCTCGGTCTGTACGAGGCCGCGCGCGAGCTGGGGCTGCGCATCCCGGAGGACCTGAGCGTCGTCGGGTTCGACGATCTGCCGGTGGCCCGCTGGGTCGGGCCGCCGTTGACGACCGTACGGCAGCCGCTGACGGAGATGGCGGAGGCGGCGGCGAAGCTGGTGCTCGAACTGGGGCGGGCGCAGGGGGCGTCGGCGGCAACCCGAGTGGAGTTGGCGACGACTCTGGTGGTGCGGAGCAGTACGGGAGCGCCTGCGGCGTAGGGCGCGGATCAGAGTTCCTGTATTGACGAGTGGTGCGGGCAGCCCCACACTCTCCGAAGCCAATCGGTTGCACGACCGAAACTTTCGGAGGCACCCGCAGTGAGATCTCTGAGATCAGGCTTATCCTTGGCGTCGCTGTTCACCGGCATCGCCGCCCTCGGCGCCCTGCTGGTCGCGGCCCCCGCCGCCCACGCCGCCGACACCCCCCTCCGCGACCTGGCCGCCGCCAAGGGCAAGGTCATCGGCACCGCCGTCACCGGCTCCAAGCTCACCGGCACGTACGGCGACATCGCCGGGGCCCAGTTCAACTCGCTGACCCCGGGCAACGCCATGAAGTGGGGCTCCGTCGAGCCCACCCGGGGCAGCTTCAACTGGGCCGAGGCCGACCAGATCGTCGCCTTCGCGCAGGCCCACAACCAGCAGGTGCGCGGCCACACCCTGGTCTGGCACAGCCAGAATCCGAGCTGGCTGACCAGCGGCACCTGGACGGCCGCCGAGCTGAGCGGCCTGCTCCAGGACCACATCACCACCGAAGTCACCCGCTACAAAGGCAAGTTGGCGGCCTGGGACGTGGTGAACGAGCCCTTCAACGAGGACGGCACCTACCGCTCCACCCTCTGGTACAACGGCCTCGGTGCCGACTACATCGCCCAGGCGCTGATCTGGGCCCACGCGGCGGACCCGAGCGCCAAGCTCTACATCAACGACTACAACGTCGAGGGCGTCAACGCGAAGAGCACCGCCCTGTACAACCTGGTCAAGTCGCTGAAGGAGCGCGGCGTCCCCATCGACGGCGTCGGCCTCCAGGCCCATCTGATCCTCGGCCAGGTCCCCGCCACGCTTCAGCAGAACATCCAGCGCTTCGCCGACCTCGGCGTCGACGTCGCGATCACCGAGCTGGACATTCGGATGCAACTCCCGGCCGACGGCGCGAAGCTGACGCAGCAGGCGGCCGACTACAAGGCCGTGTTCGACGCGTGCGTGGCCGTGTCCAGGTGCTACGGCGTCACCGTCTGGGGCTTCACCGACTCCGACTCCTGGATCCCGGACGTCTTCTCGGGGTACGGCGCGGCGACACCGTACGACGAGAACTACGTGGCGAAACCGGCGTACTACGCGATCGCGACCTCGCTCGGGGGTACGTCGACACCTCCTTCCACCGGCGGGTGCGCGGCGACGTACGGGATCAGCGGTCAATGGAACACGGGGTTCACCGGGCAGGTGAAGATCGCCTGCTCGGGGGCGGCGCTCTCCTCCTGGAAGGTGAGCTGGACGTACGGCGCGGGTCAGCGGATCACCCAGGCCTGGAACGCCACCTGCACCCAGTCCGGAGCCGTGGTGACGTGCGCGAACGCCTCCTACAACGGAACGGTGCCGGACGGCGGATCGGTGACGTTCGGCTTCAACGCGTCATGGAGCGGGAGCAATCCGGTGCCCACGGTCACGCTGGGCTGAGGTCTGTCTGAGAAGTCTGAGATTTTCCGAAGGAAACGCGAGAAGAGGTTCCTGCTCGTAATAATTCGGACTTACGTTCCTCCGCGTGACTGGTGAAGACGAGCACGGGGACGGCAACGAGGACGCCGCGAGACGCGGTGGCCGACGGCGGCGAGGCCTGCTGAAGGCCGCCGGCATCGCGCTCGCCGGCGTCCTCGTACTCTCCGCCGCGGGGGCGGGCTGGGCCTACTGGCACCTGAACCACAACATCAAGAGCGTCGACATCAACAGCGCGCTGGGCGACGACCGCCCGGCGAGGGCCGTGTCGACCCCGTCGGTGTCCGCGTCCGCCTCGGCCTCTGCGTTGCCGAGCGGCGCCCTGAACATCCTGGTCCTCGGCTCCGACTCCCGCAGCGGCAAGGCGAACGCGAAGCTCGGCGGCGGCAGCAGCTCCGGTGCCCGCTCGGACACGGCGATGGTCGTCCACATCGACGAGGGCCGTACGAAGGCGACCGTGGTGAGCATTCCCCGGGACACTCTGGTGACCCGCCCGTCGTGCCCGACGTCGTCGGGCGGGACGACCTCGGTGGCGTACAACGCGATGTTCAACAGCGCCTACTCGGTGGGCGGCCCGGTCTGCGCGGTGAAGACGGTCGAGTCCCTGACCGACGTCCGCATGGACCACTACGTCGAGATCGACTTCTCCGGCTTCGCGGACCTGGTCGACGCGCTCGGCGGCGTCACCGTCACGACGGACGAGGACATCGACGACGACAAGAGCCACCTGCACCTCACGGCCGGCGAACACCACCTCGACGGCACGAAGGCGCTGGCGCTGGCCCGCACCCGTCATGGCATAGGCGACGGCAGCGACCTGGGGCGCATAGGCCTGCAACAGAAACTGGTGAAGGCCCTGTTGAAGCAGGTCTCGTCGACCGATCTGCTCACCGATCCCACCAAGCTCTACAAGGTCGCGAACGCGGTCACGGGCAGCCTGACGACGGACACGGGTCTCGACTCGCTGGGTGAGCTGATGAAGCTCGGCCAGAGCCTGAAGGGACTGTCGTCCGAGGACGTCAAGACGGTGATGATGCCCGTCGTGACGGCTCCCTCGGACCACAACCGGGTGGTGGCGAACGAGCCGGAGGCGAGCGAGCTGTGGGCGTCGCTGAAGTGAGCCCCACGGCCCAGGCGTGATCAGAAGGCAGGCCCTGGCCGCGGTGGGCGGTGAGCAACCCGTCCACGACCGCCCTCAGTTGCTGCCGCACGGCGTACCCCTCGGTGAGCGCCCCCCATCTGCCCCGCAGCCTGGTCAGGGGGGAGTTCGGCCGCGTCCTCGTCGTCCAGCAGGGCGGGGAAGTACCGCTTGCGGTCCGGTTCCGCCGCGCGACGGTCGACGGCGCGGCGGAAGACCAGGTCGCCGTAGACGCAGTACACATGTCCGTCGTGAAGGTCGCATTGCCCGACATCGGGCGCGGCCCCGGCTTCGGCGGCGAGTCGCTGACCTGGGTCGTCAACGCCTACGCGCTCGGCTTCGGCGGCCTGCTGATGCGCGGCGGGCGGCTCGCCGACGTCGGCGGTCGGCGACGCGTGCTCATGGGCGGCTTCGCGGTCTTCGGTGCCGCGAGCTCGGCTCGGCCCTCGTCACCCGCGTCATCGGCCGGGTCGGCGCGCGGGCGCTTCTGGTGGCGGGCGGGCTGCTGGGCGCGGCCGGGTTCGCGTGGTTCGCGCTCGCCGTGGCGGTCGACGGCGGCCTCTGGCTCTCGGTGCTCGCCCCGTCCGCCGTGGCGAGCGTCGGCATCGGCCTGTGCTTCGTACCGCTGGGCACGTCGGCGACGACGGGTGTGGCACCGGAGGAGGCCGGGATGGCGCCCGGGCTGCTCAACAGCGCCCGACAGGTGGGCAGGGCCGTGGGGCGCGGGGTGCTCGGGGTGCTCGCGACGGTCGCGGGGAGCGCGACGGGGGCCGGGCCCGCGGGGCTGGTGCACGGCTTCTCGGCGGCCTTCTGGGTGGCGGCCGGATTGCTGGCGACGGCGGCCGTGGCGGCAGACGTGCTGTCCGGACCACCGCTTCGACCTGCGGAAACTGGCCTCCCGGAAGAAACTTCGAAGAAATCCGGAGACGGTGTCGAAACAGGCGTCTCCCGTTCGACGCAAGGGTGAGAGGCGGGGAGAGACCTCGCCCGGAACGGCCGGAAAGACCCGGCCGCCGTACCGAAGGAGTCACCATGCCGCGCTACCTCTCGATCGTCCGCGTCGATGAGACCACCGCGCCCGAGGAGGGCCCGAGCCCCGAGCTGATGGAGCGGATGGGGGAGCTGATCGAGGAGATCACCAAGGCCGGGGTGATGCTGGACACCGCCGGGCTGACTCCGCAGAGCCAGGGCAAGCGGGTTCGCTGGGAGGGTGGCCAGGTCACCGTCACGGACGGGCCGTTCACCGAGTCGAAGGAGGTCATCGGCGGCTACGCCATCACCCAGTGCAAGGACATGGACGAGGCCGTCGAGTGGACCAGGCGGTTTGTGAAGGTGCACGAGGAGTACTGGACGGTGACCTGCGAGGTGCGGGAGATCGCCGAGGGCTGAGCGTTCCTTGGCCTGAGGCCGTCGAGGGTGTTGCATGGTGGGCTGTGACTGAGCAGCCCACCGTCGACACTGCCATCGAGACCGTGTTCCGCATTGAGGCGCCTCGTGTCATCGCCGCCGTGGCCCGGATCGTCCGGGACGTCGGCATCGCCGAGGAACTCGCGCAGGACGCCCTGGTCGCGGCGCTTGAGCAGTGGCCGCGGGACGGTGTTCCGGACAACCCGGGTGCCTGGCTGACGGCCGCCGCCAAGCACCGCGCGATCGACCTCGTACGCCGCAGGGAACGGTACGCGCGCAAGCTGGAGGAGGTGGGGCGGGACCTGTCGGTCACCGCCCCGCACCATGTCGACGAGCCCGCCGACCCGGACGACATCGACGACGACCTGCTGCGGCTCGTCTTCACCGCCTGCCACCCCGTCCTGTCCGCCGAGGCCCGCATCGCGCTCACCCTGCGCCTGCTGGGCGGCCTGACCACCGCCGAGATCGCCCGCGCCTTCCTCGCCCCGGAGCCGACGATCGCTCAGCGCATCGTGCGCGCCAAGCGGACGCTGGCGACGAAGGGGGTCGCCTTCGAGGTCCCGTACGGCCCGGAGCGCGAAGCCCGTCTCGGGTCCGTGCTCGAGGTCATCTACCTGATCTTCAACGAGGGTTACGCGGCCACGACGGGCGACGACCTGCTGCGTCCCGCCCTGTGCGAGGACGCGCTCCGACTGGCCCGGGTGCTGGCCGAGTTGATGCCGAAGGAGCCCGAAGTGCACGGGCTGGTCGCCCTGTTGGAGCTCCAGGAGTCCCGCGCGGCCGCCCGCACCGGCCCGTCCGGCGAGCCGGTCCTCCTCAAGGACCAGAACCGGCGCCGCTGGAACCGCCTGCTGATCCGTCGGGGCTTCGCCGCACTCGGCCGTGCGAATGCCGTCGCCACGGGCGCCCCCGGCCCGTACGCCCTCCAGGCCGCCATCGCCGCCTGCCACGCACAGGCGTACGCCTACGAGGACACGGACTGGGCCCGGATCGCCACCCTGTACGGCCTGCTGGCGGCCCGCTCTCCGTCCCCCGTGGTCGAGCTGAACCGCGCCGTCGCCGTCTCGATGGCACAGGGCCCGGAGCCCGCGCTCACCATCGTCGACCGCCTCGCCGGCGAACCCGCACTCCGCGACTACCACTTGCTGCCCAGCGTCCGGGGGGACCTGCTCGCCCGTCTCGGGCGGACGGCGGAGGCGCGGGCGGAGTTCGAGCGCGCGGCCTCGCTGGCACGGAACGAGCGGGAGCGGGAGTTGCTGACGGCCCGGGTGCGTGAGCTGGAGGGGCCGCGAACGGCCCACCCGTAGTCCCACCAGTAAGCCCCACCCGTAACTTCATTCCAAGCTGATCAGCAAGGGCTTACAGTCGCGTGTCGACGACGGCGATGAACTTCGCGGGCGCGGCGATCAGTGCGAGCAGCAGCCAGTGGAAGTACACGCCGTACTACAACGGCGTACCGGCGGCGACGAGTTCGTACTCCGCGACCGGCCCGGTCGCGAGGGCCCCGTCGGCGCACACCGGCACCGCGCTCCGGCCCGCCGCGGAGCCGGACCTGGGCTCGCTCAAGACCGACCACCGTCAGCAGGCGGTGTCGCGGGTGCCCCCACCAGCATGGTCGGGGCACCCGCCACCCGCGTGAGGAACACCGTCGCGGATCCGGCACCGTGCGCCTTGGGCAGGGCCTTGCGCCGCAGCTCCTCCGGCTCCACGGCCGACCCGCGCTTCTTCACGGTCAGGACGCCGACCTCCCGCTCCCGCAGCAGCGCCTTCAACTTCTTCACGCTGAAGTGGAGTTGATCGGTGATCTCGTATGCGGTGGCGTACGGCGTCGGGCGCAGCTCGTCCGCCGTGACGTACGCGATGGTCTCGTCGATCAGTCCGCCGTCGAGCTCCTCGGCCACCTCCGCGACCAGATGGGCGCGGATGACGGCGCCGTCCGGCTCGTACAAGTAGCGTCCCAGCGGCCGGACTCGAGGGTTCGGGAGCCCGCGGCCGCGCAGCTCGCGCGGTCCCGGCAGCAGTGTGGCCCGCACCAGACCGGGTTCCGTGCCGAACCACAGCACGGCCTCCTTCACATCCCCGCCGTCCGAGATCCACTCGGCCTCCGCCTCGGCGGGGACCGCCTCGTGGGGGATGCCGGGAGCGATCTTCAGCGCGGCGAGCGGCGCCTTCAGGGCCGTCCCCACCGCCCAGGACAGCGGGGGCGAGTACGCCTCCGGGTCGAAGATCCGGCCACGGCCACCCCGCCGGGCCGGGTCCACGAAGACCGCGTCGTACTGCGCGGTGTCCACCGCCGTGACATCCGCCTCGCACACCTCGATGAGGTCGGCGAGACCGAGCGCGTCGGCGTTCGCGCGGGCGACCGCCACCGTCAGCGGGTCGCGGTCGACGGCCAGGACCCGGATCCCGGCACGGGCGAGCGCGATCGCGTCGCCGCCGATACCGCAGCAGAGGTCGGCGACGGAACGCATACCCAGCTCCCGGAACCGCTCCGCGCGGTAGGCCGCCACGCTGGTCCGCGTCGACTGCTCGACTCCGTGCGGGGTGAAGAACATCCGCTCCGCGTCCTCGGCCCCGAACTTCGCCGCCGCCCGCTGCCGCAGCCGGGCCTGCCCGAGGGCCGCCGAGACCAGCTCGGCCGGGTACTCGCGGCGCAGCCGGGTGGCGACGGCCAGCTCCTGCGCCGGTTCGGTGCCGCGCACCTCGTCGAGCAGGGCGCGGCCCTCTGGGGTGAGCAGGGAGGCGAAGGAGACGTCGTTCACCTGGCCATTGTGGGCCAGTCGGTGGATGGTGCGCGTTCCGGCGGCGGTGTCGGGGCCCGGTGCGGGGCATGACCTGGGAGGATCCGGCGCCATGCGACCCGTACGACAAAATTACAAAAACAGGGCGAAGGGGATGGAGCTTCGCGGGCGATTCGGCGCCCGCGAGGGTGCCGGTCCCGGCAGTGGTGCCGGTTCCGGCAGGGTTGCCGGTTCCGGCAGTGGTGCCGGTCCCGGCAGGGTTGCCCTTTCCCGCGGTGGAGCCGGTTTGCGCGGTCTAGCCCGTTCCCGGGGTGCGGTCGCCGTGCTCGCCCTCGCCGCCCTCGTCTCCGGCTGCTCCGACGGTGGCGGCGTGCGGCCGGCCCCCGGCCAGCAGGCAATGAAGGCGCCCCCCGCCCGTGCCCTCTACTCGTACGCCGCCAAGCTCCGTCTCGCGCAGGCCCAACGGGCCGCCGCGGCCAAGCGCTGGGGACTGGCCAGGACGCCGCTGACGGCCCCGCCGGCGCCTGCCAGGAAGCCGGTGATCAGGGCCCGCGACGGGTTCGAGGTCGACGACCAGGAGGAGCTGGACCTGCCCCCGGTCTTCACCACCGTCCCCACCAAGGACAAGGTCGTCTTCCTCACCATCGACGACGGCGAGGAGAAGGACCCGAAGTTCCTGCGGATGATGAGTGATCTGAAGATCCCGTACACCGCCTTCCTCAGCAACTACCTGGTCAAGGACGACTACCAGTACTTCCGGAAGATGCGCGACCGGGGCGTGACGCTGAACAACCACACGCTCCACCATCCCTACCTGCCCGGACTCTCGTATGCGGAGCAGAGGTACGAGATCTGCGGCATGCAGTCCGTGATGAAGAAGCAGTTCGGCAAGCGCCCCACGGTCTTCCGGCCTCCGTACGGCAACTACAACCAGGACACCCTGCGCGCCGCCAAGTCCTGCGGCATCAAGTACGCGCCCATCTGGGACGAGGAGGTGTTCGTCGACCACTGGGAGTACCGCGAGTGGGACGGCGACCTGCACCCCGGCGACATCGTCCTCACCCACTTCCGCGGCCGGAACGACTGGGAGGGCACGATGCCCGACATGGTCCGCCGCTTCATGAAGAAGGTGACGGACGAGGGATACGCGGTGGCCCGCCTGGAGGACTACCTGTGAGGGTGCGGGGACTGGTCGCCGGGCTGCTCGCCGCCGCTCTTCTGAGCGGCTGTGCGCAGTCCGTCGACCCTATCGAGCGGCTGAGCAAGAAGGCGGCGCAGAAGGTACGGCCGCACGAGTCGGCGTACCGCCGCTGGGGGCTCGCCGCCCCGCTCGCCCGGGCGCCGAAACCGCCCGTCCGGACCACCGCCCGTGCCGCGGGTCGGGGGCTGCCGCCCGTCGTGGACCACGTCCCCACCCGCGACAAGGTGGTCTTCCTGACGTACGACGACGGCGTCGAGCGCGATCCGCGGTTCGTCGACATGGTCCGTGAACTGCGGCTGCCGGTCAGCATGTTCCTCACGGACAGTGTCGTCGGGCCGGGGTACGGGCACTTCGCCCGGCTGCGCGCGGTCGGCGCCAGCGTGCAGAACCACACCCTCGACCACGCCTCCCTGCGCGGCCTGCCGTATCTCGGTCAGCGCGCCGAGATCTGCGGCCAGCAGGACAAGCTCAAACAGCGCTTCGGCATCCGGCCGCGGCTGCTGCGGCCCCCGTACGGCAGGTACGACAGCACGACGTTGCGCGCGGCGGGCGACTGCGGGGTCGCGGCGGTCGTACTGTGGCGGGCGTCGATGAGAGCGGAAGGGCTGCGGTATGCGGAGGGGGACCGGCTGCGGCCCGGCGACATCGTCCTCGCCCGTCCGGAGGACACGGACGGCGTCACGCTCGTCGAGTCGACGACCCGGCTGCTGCGTCGTGTCCAGGCGCAGGGATTCACGGTGGCCCGCCTCGAGGACTACCTCTGACGGCGCACGCGTCCACCCGGTGCGACCAGAAACCTCGCGGCGCGCCGGAGGCTTCTGGCACTCCGCTTGACCGAGTGCTAATCGCGGTCATAGTCTCGGCTCTGGCACTCCCCCCTGGAGAGTGCCAATAGCGACGGGCAGGTCCGGCACCCGCGACGACGGATCGACCTGGTCGCCACCTCAGACAGTTAACCCCGTGAGATCTCCGAAGGGGGAGGTCGGATCGTGACGACCGCCAGCTCCAAGGTTGCCATCAAGCCGCTCGAGGACCGCATTGTGGTCCAGCCGCTGGACGCCGAGCAGACCACGGCCTCTGGCCTGGTCATTCCGGACACCGCCAAGGAGAAGCCCCAGGAGGGCGTCGTCCTGGCCGTGGGCCCGGGACGCTTCGAGGACGGTAACCGTCTTCCGCTCGACGTCACCGTCGGCGATGTCGTGCTGTACAGCAAGTACGGCGGCACCGAGGTGAAGTACAACGGCGAGGAGTACCTCGTCCTCTCGGCTCGCGACGTGCTCGCGATCATCGAGAAGTAATTCACCCAGATTTGCAGTGAACTGCGCCCCTGGCCCCCGCGACCTTATGAAGCCGGGTGCCGGGGGCGCAGTTCGTTCTCCCAAGATTTCCGAGAGGGCTGAATCGCTCCCATGGCGAAGATCCTGAAGTTCGACGAGGACGCCCGTCGCGCCCTTGAGCGCGGCGTCAACAAGCTTGCCGACACGGTGAAGGTGACGATCGGCCCCAAGGGCCGCAACGTCGTCATCGACAAGAAGTTCGGCGCTCCCACCATCACCAACGACGGTGTCACCATCGCCCGCGAGGTCGAGCTCGACGACCCGTACGAGAACCTCGGCGCCCAGCTGGTGAAGGAGGTGGCGACCAAGACCAACGACATCGCGGGTGACGGTACGACCACCGCCACCGTGCTCGCCCAGGCGCTCGTGCGCGAGGGCCTGCGCAACGTCGCCGCGGGTGCCTCCCCGGCGCTGCTGAAGAAGGGCATCGACGCGGCCGTCAAGGCGGTCTCGGACGAGCTCCTCGCGACCGCGCGCCCGATCGACGAGAAGTCCGACATCGCCGCCGTCGCCGGTCTGTCCGCCCAGGACCCGCAGGTCGGCGAGCTCATCGCCGAGGCGATGGACAAGGTCGGCAAGGACGGTGTCATCACCGTCGAGGAGTCCAACACCTTCGGTCTGGAGCTGGACTTCACCGAGGGCATGGCCTTCGACAAGGGCTACCTGTCGCCGTACTTCGTGACGGACCAGGAGCGCATGGAGGCCGTCCTCGAGGACCCGTACATCCTCATCCACCAGGGCAAGATCAGCTCCATTCAGGACCTGCTGCCCCTGCTGGAGAAGGTCATCCAGTCCAACGCCTCCAAGCCGCTGCTGATCATCGCCGAGGACGTCGAGGGCGAGGCCCTGTCGACCCTGGTCGTGAACAAGATCCGTGGCACCTTCAACGCCGTCGCGGTGAAGGCCCCGGGCTTCGGTGACCGCCGCAAGGCGATGCTGGGCGACCTCGCCACCCTCACCGGCGGTCAGGTCATCGCCGAGGAGGTCGGCCTCAAGCTCGACCAGGTCGGCCTGGACGTGCTGGGCACCGCCCGCCGCGTGACCGTCACCAAGGACGACACGACCGTCGTCGACGGTGGCGGTGACCACGAGGCCGTCGTGGGCCGCGTCAACCAGATCAAGGCCGAGATCGAGAACACCGACTCCGACTGGGACCGCGAGAAGCTCCAGGAGCGCCTCGCGAAGCTGGCCGGCGGCGTGTGCGTGATCAAGGTCGGCGCCGCCACCGAGGTCGAGCTCAAGGAGAAGAAGCACCGTCTGGAGGACGCCATCTCCGCGACCCGCGCCGCGGTCGAGGAGGGCATCGTCTCCGGTGGTGGCTCCGCGCTCGTCCACGCCGTGAAGGTCCTCGAGGGCAACCTCGGCAAGACCGGCGACGAGGCCACGGGTGTCGCGGTCGTCCGCAAGGCCGCCGTCGAGCCGCTGCGCTGGATCGCCGAGAACGCCGGCCTGGAGGGTTACGTCATCACCTCCAAGGTCGCCGAACTCGACAAGGGCCAGGGCTTCAACGCCGCCACCGGCGAGTACGGCGACCTGGTCAAGGCCGGCGTCATCGACCCGGTCAAGGTCACCCGCTCCGCCCTGGAGAACGCCGCCTCCATCGCCTCCCTGCTCCTCACGACCGAGACCCTGGTCGTCGAGAAGCCGGCCGAGGAGGAGGCCGACGCCGGTCACGGCCACGGCCACGGGCACTCCCACTGAGGCACCGCTTCATGAAGAAGCCCCCGTTCCACACGGAACGGGGGCTTCCTCGTCACTCGGGCCGGGGCCTCTCCCGCGGATCACGTCGGAGACGCGGGTCCGAGGCACCGCAGCTCTCCGCCGACCTGATCCGCCGGGTCAAGCCCTAGGTCTCCAGCGCGTCGAGCGCGCCGAGTTGGGCCATCAGCCCCAGCCGGTCGTACTGCCACCAGCCCTCGGTGATCTTCCCGTCCTCCGTGCAGCGGAAGATGGTCACGCCGGTCATGGTGACCTGCCTGCCGGTCGCGAGGATCCCCATGAAGTCGGCCTTGTGGGTGCCGCTCCAGGTCCACCGGGTGCAGACGCGATCGCCCTGGGTGATCTGGTTGTCGACGGTGAAGGCGAAGTCGAAGCCGCCGCGCCACATTTCGATCTCGCGCCGCATCGCGTCGAGTCCGATGGTGTCCTGCTCGTTGGCGGGGTCGTGGTCGTGGTAGCTCTCCGCCATCAGGTCGTTGAGCGGCGGCAGCTCACCCTTGGTGGCCACCGTTTCGAAGAACCTGCGGATGTTGGCCGCGTAGAGCTGCTCGTCGCGGACCACGTCCAGGTCCGTGAACGTCGGCATCTCGTCGCAGAGCGCCACCATCTCCCGGAAGATCCTGTCGGTCTCGGGAAGATTCGAGTTCCGCATCGCCTCTTCGTACGACGCGAACTCCACGATCTCTATGAAGTGGGTGGCGTCGGACCGGTCCTTGCCGATCAGGTTGTGCGTCGCGGTCCGCTTGCCCTTGGTCTGTTCGACCCATGTGTCCATCAGCCGGTTCATCTCGTCGAACCGACTGGTCTTGCAGTCGATGAGCTGTACGAATGTCATGGCGCCGCCTCCGGCCCCCTGGGTCCGGTTGAACACCCTCATCTTCCCACCGGAGGGGCGACACCACCTACCTCATGTGTACTTCACACCGGCTCTCACCGGGGGCGTACTTCCGCCTTCAACCTCCGTTGTCACTGCGGTCCGTACTTCCGACCCGTCTTCGACGTGATCCCGCCGAGCAGCGCCCGCGGCGTCACCTTCACCAAGCCCATCAGCGCCTTGTAGCGCGGGTCCGGGATGGACAGCGACTTGCCGCGGGCCAGGTCCGCGAGGGCCGCCGCGACCAGCTTGTCGGCGTCGAGCCACATCCAGTTCGGGATGCTGTCCGTGCCCATGCCGGCGCGCTCGTGGAACTCGGTGCGCACGAACCCGGGGGCCAGCGCCATCAGCCGTACGCCACTGCCCGCCAGGTCCTTCGCCGCGCCCTGCGTGAACTGCACGACCCACGCCTTGGACGCGCCGTATGTACCCCGCGGCACGAACGCGGCCACCGACGCGACATTGACGACCCCGCCCCGGCCGCGCTCCCGCATCGCCTCGGTCGCCGCCGACGTCAGCCGGAGCACCGCCTCGCAGTGCACCTTGAGCATCTTCAGCTCGTCGGCCATCGGTACGTCGAGATAGTGGCCCTTGTTGCCGAAGCCAGCGTTGTTGACCAGCAGGTCGACCGGGTTCTTGCGGTCGCCGAGGCGGGTGGCCACCGCCTCGATGCCGTCGTCGGTCGCCAGGTCCGCCGTCAGCACCTCCGCCTCGATGCCGTGCCGGTCGTGCAGTTCGGTGGCCTGCTCGGCCAGCCGCTTGGTATCGCGTGCCACCAGCACGAGGTTGTGCCCGTCAGCCGCCAGACGCCGCGCGAAGGCGGCGCCGATGCCCGCGGTCGATCCCGTAATCAGAGCCGTTGTCATGGCGCAAGATTAGTGACCTGACCAGGCGCCCGGCGCCCCCCGCCACCCAACGCCCGGCCTTGCTCCACGGGTTCTGCGCACGCCCGTCGGCCGGGTCCTACCCGCCGTGCTTCGCCACGTACTTCCGCGCCTTCTCCCGCGACTCCGGATGCAGTGCCTCGCCCGCCATCAACAGCCTTGGCAGCAGCGCCTGTTCGGTCGTGACGGCGCGGAACTGGAGAGCGACCGTGACGCCGTGGTCCGGCCGGTGCACGATCTCGATCGGGTCGCCGGAGCGGATCTCGCCCGGCTCGATCACCCGCAGATACGCGCCGGGCGCGCCCTTCTGCGTGAAGCGCTTGACCCAGCCCTTCTCGCCGAGGTGTCCCTGGAAAGTGCGGCAGGGGATGCGCCCGCAGGTGACCTCCAGGACTACCTCGGAGCCGATCCGCCAGCGCTCGCCGATCCGCGCGCCGGACACATCGAGCCCCTCCGTCGTGAGGTTCTCGCCGAACACGCCGTTCGGCAGCGTCCGGCCGAGCTCGCGTTCCCAGTCGTCGAGATCCTCGCGCGCGACCGCGTATACGGCCTGCTCGTCCCCGCCGTGATGACGCATGTCGCACACCGCGTCCCCCACGAGACCGCTCGCGCCGACCCCCTTCGGTCCCGGCGCGGTCACCCGAACGGGCCCCTCGACCGGCTGTTTGTCGATGCCGGTCACGCCCTCCGGCTGGTCCGTGTACTCGACGGCCCGCGCACGACCCAGATTCAGGGAAAGAAGCTTCATATCACCACGCTAGGCGACGAGATCCAAAGCGGCGACGCAATATTCGCCGCCATCCCCAAGACTCGCTTATGCTCGGAAGGTGATCGAGGCCCGTCATCTCCGTGTTCTGCGCGCCGTCGCAGCCACCGGCTCCTTCTCGGCGGCCGGGCGTGAGCTGGGCTGCACCCAGCCCGCCGTCAGCCAGCAGATGAAGGCGTTGGAGTCGTCCGTCGGCACGCCCCTGCTGATCCGCACCGGCCGCGAGATGCGCCTGACCCAGGCGGGCGAGGCCCTGGTCCGGCACGCGGCGGGCATCCTCTCCGGACTCACGGCCGCCGAGGAGGAGGTCGCCGCGATCGCGGGCCTGCGCGCCGGCCGGGTCCGGCTCGTCTCCTTCCCCAGCGGCAGCTCCACGCTCGTCCCGACGGCCCTCGCCGCGCTGCGGGCCGCCCACCCCGGCACCCGCGTCTCCCTGGAGGAGGCCGAGCCGCCGGAATCCGTCGAGAAACTTCGTGGCGGCGACTGCGACATCGCGCTGGCGTTCCGGTACGAGGGCGCGGCGGGCGTCGAGGAGTGGGACGACCTGGTCGTACGGCCGCTGCTGACGGACCGGCTCGTCGGGCTGGTGCCCGAGCGGCACCGCCTCGCCCGTGCCGAGTCGGTCGCGATCGGTGAGTTCGCCGGGGAATCGTGGATCGCGGGCTGCCCGCGCTGCCGCGGACAACTGGTCGAGGTCTGCCGCGGCGCCGGCTTCGAGCCCCGCATCGACTTCGCCACCGACGACTACCCGGCCGTGATCGGCCTCGTCGGCGCGGGTCTCGGGGTGGCCGTCCTTCCGGAGCTCGCCATCGAGTCCGTACGACCCAAGGGGGCGCGCACAGTGACGGTGGAGCCCCCGGTGCGACGGGAGATCGTCGCGCTCACGCTGCCGGATCTGGCCCAGGTGCCGGCGGTGGCAGCGACGCTGGACCGGCTGGCGCGGGCCGCGGCGCGATAGCGGAATACCCCTCGGTGCCCCCTGAAGCCCGGGAAGCGGCCCTGTAGCGGCTGTGGCCCGGGAAGTGCCCCCGTAGCGGCGAAAAGTAGAGGCACGCGCGCGCGTGCCCGTGTGCGCCCGAAGCGCAGAAACGTTCCTTCAGTTGTTCGAAGCGTGACCGCTTCCGGTGGTCGACGCCGAGACCAGCCGGTTGCGCGCCCGCCCCATGAGCTCTTCGCGCTCGTCCTCGGTCAGCCCGCCCCACACGCCGTACGGCTCTCTCACCGCCAGGGCGTGCGCCGCGCACTCCGCGCGTACCGGGCACCTCATACAGACCTCCTTGGCCGAGTTCTCACGAGCGCTCCGTGCCGCACCGCGCTCGCCCTCCGGGTGGAAGAAGAGCGAGCTGTCGACCCCGCGGCAGGCCGCGAGGAGCTGCCAGTCCCAGAGATCCGCGTTCGGACCGGGAAGGCGGGAGAAATCTGCCATTACGTGTCCCCTTGTCGCCGTTCTGGGCTGCTCTGTGCCCACCGACCGTACATCTACGATCTAAGGAGATGAAAATATGACTCATTGCGAATCTAGCCGCAGACACCAGCAAAGGGGAAGAAAACAGGCTAAATGGGGCATAGGTTGTGATGAAACATTGAGGGTCCGTCGTGCATGTCTGCACCGTGTCCGTGCCCTCACGTACAGTGCCGATGACGACTGACTGCCCCGTAACTCTTTCGAGTGACCATCGTTGAGAGTGCGGAGGCGGTTGAAGGAACAAGCGCTCGGGCAGGCGGCAGTATCCGTCGGCGAGTGTCGACCGCACAGGTGACGATTCGTACCAGCCTGGAGGCTCAAGGTGACGCGCATCAGCTGCGGAGGGCGGCCATGACATCCGTCCTCGTCTGCGACGACTCCCCGCTTGCCCGAGAGGCGCTCCGCCGCGCGGTCGCGACCGTGCCCGGCGTCGAGCGTGTAACGACGGCGGCCAACGGCGAGGAAGTCCTCCGCCGCTGGGGTGCCGACCGTTCGGACCTGATTCTGATGGACGTACGCATGCCCGGACTGGGCGGCGTGGAGACGGTCAGGCGGCTGCTGTCCGCCGACCCCGGTGCGCGCATCATCATGCTCACCGTCGCCGAGGACCTGGACGGCGTGGCGCTCGCCGTCGCCGCCGGTGCCCGCGGCTACCTGCACAAGGACGCCTCCCGCGCGGAGTTGCGGGCGACCGTGACGCAGGCGCTCGCCGACCCCACCTGGCGGCTTGCCCCGCGCAGACTGCGCTCGGCCGAGATGGGCGCCGCGCCCACGCTCACCGCGCGTGAGATCCAGGTCCTGGAGGGCATGAGCCACGGCCGCTCGAACGCGGAGATCGGCCGTGAGCTGTTCCTCTCCGAGGACACCGTCAAGACGCACGCCCGGCGGCTGTTCAAGAAGCTCGGCGCCTCGGACCGAGCGCATGCTGTCGCGCTCGGATTCCGGTGGGGCCTGGTTCGCTAGGTGAGCCGCGTTGAGGGTATGACTGAAGTAGCCCCTGCCCGCCGTCCGGCGGGTGGGGCCGGGCCCTCAGAGAGAGCCTCTTCGGTGCCCGATCCCCGTTTCCCGGCGGATGACGCATCCTTGAGGTGTGGAGTTCCTCGGGGACGAGTCGGGCGAGCGGAAGGGGAGGGCGCAGGAGATGAGTTCCGGCGCACCTGCTCATAACGCTTCGGTGCACAACTACGGACGCGGTGCCACGGATCGGACGACGCCAAGGCACCATGGACCGATGCGTGACGACGAGACGACGGTGATCGGTGCGCTCGTCCATCGCGCGGTCGACGGCGACGAGCAGGCCACACATGACCTGCTCGCCCATGTACACCCACTCGCGCTGCGCTACTGCCGCACCCGTCTGTCCCGACTTCCGGGTGACGCGCGGCACTTCGTGGAGGACCTGGCGCAGGAGGTCTGCGTCGCGGTGCTCCTCGCGCTGCCGCGCTACAAGGACACCGGGCGCCCCTTCGAAGCGTTCGTCTTCGCCATCGCCGCGCACAAGGTCGCCGACCTGCAGCGCGCCGCGATGCGTCACCCCGGCTCGACGGCCGTCCCCTCGGACGAGATGCCCGAGCGCCCGGACGACTCGTTGGGCCCCGAGGAGCGCGCCCTGCTCAGCAGCGACGCCGAGTGGGCCAAGAAACTCCTGGCCAACCTCCCCGAAAACCAGCGCGAGCTGCTCCTGCTGCGCATCGCGGTGGGCCTCACGGCCGAGGAGACGGGCCAGATGTTGGGAATGTCACCCGGGGCGGTCCGGGTGGCTCAGCACCGGGCGCTGAGCCGGTTGCGGGCGCTGGCGGAGCAGTAGCGGACCGAGCCGGGGCGGCGACTTTCTTTCCGCCGGAACGGCAGGTTTTTCCCGCCGCGAGGGCGAGAAGCGGGACGGCGGAGCCCGGCTGTGCCGTTCCGGCTCAGCAGAAACGGCCAGTTTCGTTCCCGCCGCCACGGCGGGGACCGAGACGACGGATCCCGGCGGTGCCGAACCCGACTCGGTCGGAACGGCTGGTTACCTCCGTCACGACGTCGGGGAGCCGGTCGACGAAGACCACCCCGCGCGGAGCGGCCCCAGCAGGGACCCGGCGCCCCCAGGAGCACGAGTCTGAACGGGGATGACACCAACCCCGTACGAACATACGAAGCCGAAGCCCACCCTCAACCGTGGAATGAGAGAGCCATGCTTCCCGTTAGCATGGACATCCGCACCGATCAAGGCCATTTGGGGAAGGTGTCATGACTGCCAACGTCGACGGAGTGCCCGCCAAATTCGCGACACTCGGGCTGACCTACGACGACGTGCTGCTGCTGCCGGGCGCGTCGGACATGGCGCCCGACCAGATCGACACCGCCTCGTACATCTCGAAGAACGTACGGGTCAACATCCCGCTGCTGTCCGCCGCCATGGACAAGGTCACCGAGTCGCGCATGGCGATCGCGATGGCCCGCCAGGGCGGCGTCGGCGTACTGCACCGCAACCTGTCCATCGAGGACCAGGCCAACCAGGTCGACCTGGTCAAGCGTTCCGAGTCCGGCATGGTCACCGACCCGATCACGGTGCACCCGGACGCGACGCTCGTCGAGGCCGACGCGATCTGCGCCAAGTTCCGCATCTCCGGCGTGCCGGTGACCGACGGCGGCGGCAAGCTGCTCGGCATCGTCACCAACCGTGACATGGCCTTCGAGACCGACCGCACGCGCCAGGTGCGCGAGGTCATGACACCGATGCCCCTGGTGACCGGCAAGGTCGGCATCTCCGGCCATGACGCGATGGAGCTGCTGCGTCGCCACAAGATCGAGAAGCTTCCGCTGGTCGACGACGCGGGCGTCCTCAAGGGCCTCATCACGGTCAAGGACTTCGTGAAGGCCGAGAAGTACCCGAACGCCGCCAAGGACGGCGAGGGCCGTCTCCTCGTCGGCGCGGCCGTCGGTGTGGCCGGTGACGCCTTCGAGCGCGCCCAGGCCCTCATCGAGGCCGGCGTCGACTTCATTGTCGTCGACACCGCGCACGGCCACTCCCGCCTGGTCGGCGACATGGTCGCCAAGATCAAGTCGAACTCCTCCGGTGTCGACGTCATCGGCGGCAACATCGCCACCCGTGACGGCGCCCAGGCGCTCATCGACGCGGGCGTCGACGGCATCAAGGTCGGCGTGGGCCCCGGCTCCATCTGTACGACCCGCGTGGTCGCCGGCATCGGCGTACCGCAGGTAACGGCCATCTACGAAGCGTCGCTCGCCGCCAAGGAGGCCGGTGTCCCGGTCATCGGCGACGGTGGCCTGCAGTACTCCGGCGACATCGCGAAGGCCCTGGTCGCGGGCGCCGACACGGTGATGCTGGGCTCGCTGCTCGCGGGCTGCGAGGAGTCCCCGGGCGAGCTGCTGTTCATCAATGGCAAGCAGTTCAAGTCCTACCGCGGCATGGGCTCCCTGGGAGCCATGCAGTCCCGTGGCGAGCAGCGCTCCTTCTCCAAGGACCGCTACTTCCAGGAGGGCGTCGCCTCCGACGAGAAGCTCGTGCCCGAGGGCATCGAGGGCCAGGTGCCCTACCGCGGCCCGCTGTCCGCGGTCGTCCACCAGCTGGTCGGCGGTCTGCGCCAGTCGATGTTCTACGTCGGCGGCCGCACCGTTCCGGAGCTGCAGGAACGCGGCCGGTTCGTACGCATCACCTCGGCGGGTCTCAAGGAGAGCCACCCGCACGACATCCAGATGACGGTCGAGGCGCCGAACTACAGCCGCAGCAAGTAGTCGTACGGTGCCGTAACCGGCATCCACGCGCGCGTGAAGGGCGGTCCCGGAGCTTCCGGGGCCGCTCTTGTCGTGGGCGTCGGGGATACTGGGAGGCGCAGAAGCGAAGAGGGAAAGGCCACACACGTGACTGAGATCGAGATCGGGCGCGGCAAGCGCGGCCGCCGGGCGTACGCCTTCGACGACATCGCCGTCGTCCCGAGCCGCCGTACGCGAGACCCGAAGGAGGTCTCGATCGCCTGGCAGATCGACGCCTACCGCTTCGAGCTGCCCTTCCTGGCGGCCCCGATGGACTCGGTCGTCTCACCGGCCACCGCGATCCGCATCGGCGAGCTGGGCGGCCTGGGCGTCCTGAACCTCGAGGGCCTGTGGACGAGGTACGAGGACCCGCAGCCACTGCTCGACGAGATCGCCGAGCTGGACGCGGACACCGCGACCCGCCGCCTCCAGGAGATTTACGCGGCTCCCATCAAGGAGGAGCTGATCGGGCAGCGCATCAAGGAGGTGCGCGACTCCGGCGTCGTCACCGCCGCGGCCCTGTCCCCGCAGCGCACGGCGCAGTTCTCCAAGGCCGTCGTGGACGCGGGCGTGGACATCTTCGTCATCCGCGGTACGACGGTGTCGGCGGAGCACGTCTCGGGCGCCTCCGAGCCGCTGAACCTGAAGCAGTTCATCTACGAGCTGGACGTCCCGGTGATCGTCGGCGGCTGCGCCACGTACACCGCGGCCCTGCACCTGATGCGCACCGGAGCGGCCGGTGTCCTCGTCGGCTTCGGCGGCGGCGCCGCGCACACCACGCGCAACGTACTGGGCATCCAGGTCCCGATGGCCACGGCCGTCGCGGACGTCGCCGCGGCCCGCCGCGACTACATGGACGAGTCCGGCGGCCGGTATGTGCACGTCATCGCCGACGGCGGTGTCGGCTGGTCCGGCGACCTTCCCAAGGCGATCGCCTGCGGCGCCGACTCCGTGATGATGGGCTCCCCGCTGGCCCGCGCCACCGACGCGCCCGGCAAGGGCCACCACTGGGGCATGGAGGCGGTCAACGAAGAGCTGCCGCGCGGCAAGAAGGTCGACCTCGGCACCGTCGGCACCATCGAGGAGGTCCTCACCGGCCCCTCGCACACCCCCGACGGCTCCATGAACTTCTTCGGCGCCCTCCGCCGCGCCATGGCCACCACCGGCTACAGCGAGCTCAAGGAGTTCCAGCGCGTCGAGGTGACGGTCGCGGACTCCCAGCACAAGCGCTGACTCGCCCCGTATACGGCGAAAGGGCCCGTCCACCGAGTGGTGGACGGGCCCTTTCGCGTACCGCTTCCGGTTACTGACCGGCCTTCCGCGTGCTCTGGAACGCCACGTACGCGGCGATCGCGAAGAAGACGAAGGTCAGCGGGTCGGCCTCGGCCTTCCAGGCCTCCTGGACCACGTCGAAGTGGTCGAAGAACACCTCGCTGAAGCCGACGCCGACTTCCTTGGCGCCGATCATGGCCTCGCCGACCAGCTGGCCGAGGTAGACCGAGCCCACCGACAGGATCACGCTGACGATCGGCAGGATCTGGTTGCGGCCGCCGAAGCGGCCCGCGGCGAGGCCGATCAGGAAGCCGACGCCGACCGCGGCCCAGCCGATCTCGTGCTTGGTGAGGCCGATGATGCCGCCGTAGACGCCCGCCGCGACCACGGCGGCGACGACGGCGGCGACGAGGCCGAGCCCGAGGTTGTCGCGCACCGGAGCGGCCGGGGCGACCGGGGCCACGGGGAAGCCGGGCTGGGGCGCGCCCTGCGGGGCACCCTGCTGCGGGAAGCCGGCGTTGTCGGCGCCCGGCTGCGGCGCGGGCGGCTGGCCGGGCTGGCCGGCGTACGGGTTCTCGCCCGCGTACGGGTTGTCGACCGGCGGACCGGACGGCGGCGGAGTCGACTGACTCATGTGGTTCCCCCCAGGGACGTAAGCGCACGTGTGTGCGCCAGGGATGCAAGTGGATGTACGCGCACATCGAAGGCGCCCGGGACGCGGGCGCACTTGTGTGCGAGAGCTGCCGCACATTAGCAGGCCGGAGTGACAACCTGTGAGGAGATTTCGGGGAGGTCAGAGCCGGTGCGCCGCCCCGGTGGGGGTTGCCCCCCGCGTGTCGAGCAGCAGTTGAGCCTTCACGGACAGTCCTTGCAGGTCGTACGTGCGGTGCTGCTGGAGCAGGATTGTGAGGTCGGCGTCGGCCGCGGCCTCGTAGAGGGAGTCCGCGCGCGGGACGGGACGACCGAGGACGCGCCAGGCCGGGACGTGCGGGTCGTGGTAGCTGACGGACGCGCCGAGTTCCATCAGACGCAGCGCGATCTCGTGGGCGGGGGAGCCCTGCTGGTCGGCGAGGTCGGGCTTGTAGGTGACGCCGAGGAGGAGCACGCGCGCGGCGCGGGCCGATTTCCCGTGCTCGTTGAGGAGCGTGGCGGCGCGCTGGATGACGTACTGGGGCATGTGGTTGTTGACCTGCTGCGCCAGTTCGACCATCCGCAGAGTGCGCCCCGAGTGGCCGGTCAGGTCCTGGGGGATGCCGTGGCCGCCGACGCCGGGCCCCGGCCGGAACGCCTGGAAGCCGAACGGCTTGGTCTCGGCGCAGCGGATGACGTCCCACAGGTCGACGCCCAGGTCGTGGCAGAGCACGGCCATCTCGTTGACGAGCGCGATGTTGACGTGCCGGTAGTTGGTCTCCAGGAGCTGCACGGTTTCCGCTTCGCGTGGTCCACGCGCACGTACCACCTTGTCGGTGAGGCGACCGTAGAAGGCGGCGGCCGACTCGGTGCACGCGGGCGTCAGACCGCCGATGACTTTTGGCGTGTTGGCAGGACCGAAGTCGCGGTTGCCGGGATCGACCCGGCTGGGTGAGTACGCGAGGTGGAAGTCGCGTCCCGCGCGCAGCCCGGAGCCCACTTCGAGGAGCGGGCGGAGGAACTCCTCCGTGGTGCCGGGGTGCACGGGCGATTCAAGGATCACCGTGGTGTGCGGGCGCAGCCGCGCGGCCAAGGTGCGGGCGGCCACCTCCACCTGGCTCAGATCGAGGCCGCCGTCGGCGCCCCATGGGGTCGGCGCGCAGATGACCGCGGTGCGTACGCGGCCGAGTTCGGCCGGGTTGGTGGTCGGCCGGAAGCCCCCCGAGAGCATCCGGCGCAGTTCGGCGGGCGTGAGGGAGCCGCCTTCCGGCCCCGTTTTGTAGCCGAGCGTGGGGATGCCGGCGGCGACGGCGGCCTGGGCCAGGGGCAGGCCGAGATGACCGAGTCCGATGACGGCGAGATCTGCGGGCATGGCGTGGGCCGTCCTTCCCAGTAACCGAAGCGGGACAGGTGCGCAAGCCCTGTGGACAGGATGGGCGAGCGCAATGTCAGACTAGGAGTAAATATGACCGATTTGCGGGATTGTCCGACCTTGATTCCTTGCGAGTCGCCGAGAGTTGTCCACAGGCTGAGGGCGGACGGTGGCCGAAGGCGGGCAAGACGGTCAGACTTTGAGGAGGGGGATGCGAGCCGGGCCCAGCCGGACAGGTGCGGCCGGCGCGACAGACAGCGGGAGGCAGCGGTGAGGACAGCGACACTGGGGCCGGCGGAGCGCGCCGAGTCACTGGCGGGAATGGCCGAGCGCGAGCTGGATGTGCTGGTCGTCGGCGCGGGCGTGGTCGGTGCGGGAACGGCGCTCGACGCCGTGACACGCGGCCTGTCCACGGGCCTGGTCGAGGCGCGTGACTGGGCATCGGGCACATCGAGCAGGTCCAGCAAACTGATCCACGGCGGCCTGCGCTATCTGGAGATGCTCGACTTCGCGCTGGTGCGCGAGGCCCTGAAGGAGCGCGGGCTGCTTCTCGAACGACTCGCGCCGCACCTCGTCAAGCCCGTCCCGTTCCTCTACCCGCTCCAGCACAAGGGCTGGGAGCGGCTGTACGCGGGCTCGGGCGTCGCCCTCTACGACGCCATGTCGATTTCGAGCGGCCATGGACGGGGACTGCCCACACACCGTCATCTGACCCGCGGTCACGCCCTGCGCGTCGCCCCCGCCTTGAAGAAGGACGCGCTGGTCGGCGCCCTGCAGTACTACGACGCGCAGATGGACGACGCCCGCTACGTGGCCACTTTGGTGCGCACGGCGGCCGCGTACGGCGCGAAGGTCGCCAACCGCGCGCGGGTGACCGGCTTCCTGCGTGAGGGCGAACGCGTTGTCGGTGCCAAGGTGCAGGATGTCGAAGGCGGCGGGGAGTACGAGATCCGCGCCAAGCAGATCGTCAACGCCACGGGTGTGTGGACCGACGACACCCAGGCGATGGTGGGGGAGCGCGGCCAGTTCCACGTACGGGCGTCCAAGGGCATACACCTGGTGGTGCCGAAGGACCGGATCAACTCCTCCACGGGCCTGATCCTGCGTACCGAGAAGTCCGTGCTGTTCGTCATCCCGTGGGGGCGCCACTGGATCATCGGCACCACCGACACCGACTGGGACCTCGACAAGGCCCACCCGGCGGCGTCCAGCGCGGACATCGACTATCTGCTGGAGCATGTGAACTCGGTGCTCTCGGTGCCGCTCACCCGCGACGACGTACAAGGCGTGTACGCGGGGCTGCGCCCGTTGCTCGCCGGAGAGTCCGAGGCGACGAGCAAGCTGTCGCGCGAGCACACCGTGGCCCATCCGGCGCCGGGGCTCGTGGTTGTGGCGGGCGGCAAGTACACGACGTACCGGGTGATGGCCAAGGACGCCGTGGACGAGGCGGTGCACGGCCTCGACCAGCGGGTCGCCGAGTGCGTCACCGAGGACATTCCACTGCTCGGCGCCGAGGGGTACCGGGCGCTGTGGAACGCGCGAGCGCGGATCGCGCAGCGCACCGGACTCCATGTGGTGCGCGTGGAGCACCTGTTGAACCGGTACGGATCGCTCGCCGAGGAGATTTTCGACCTCATCGCCGAGAACCCGTCCCTGGGCGAGTCCCTGCCGGCCGCCGAGGACTACCTCCGGGCCGAGATCGTCTACGCCGCCTCGCACGAGGGCGCCCGGCACCTGGACGACGTGCTGACCCGGCGCACCCGCATCTCGATCGAGACCTTCGACCGTGGCACGCGCAGCGCCCGCGAGGCCGCCGAGCTCATGGCGCCGGTCCTCGGCTGGGACAAGGACCAGATCGAGCGCGAGGTCGAGCACTACGAGAAGCGGGTCGAGGCCGAGCGGGAGTCCCAGCGTCAACCGGACGACCTGACGGCGGACGCTGCGCGGCTGGGAGCCCCGGACATCGTGCCGCTGTAGCCGGCCCCGCCCACCGTGATGTCACTCGAACGGGTGTCGTGAGCTGGGATCTTTGTCCGGAACCCGTCCGTTCTACGGGGTGCGGGGGCAGAACTCGGCGGCGAGCAGGGCGGGTTCGAGGCCGGGATCTGCCATCCCGTCCGTGTTCACCCGGAAGGTGAGGACACGACGACCGTCGACGGTGGCCGCGGTGCGCACGTAGCTGCCGGAGATACGGCCGTTGTGCCCCCACACCGTGGTGCCGCACGGCAGCTTCACGGGAAACAGGCCCATGCCGTACGAGCCATGTGCGGCACGGGTGTCGAGCATCTCGCGCAGTCGGCGAGAGGGCAGCAGATCGCCGCCGAGCAGGGCCGCGTAGAAGCGGTCCAGGTCGGCGAGCGTGCTGATGAGCTCACCCGCCGCGCCGGCCACGCGCGGGTCGAGTTCGGTGACGTCGGATCCGTCGGCGGCGTACGCACGGCCGTGCGGCGAGGGCAGCGAGGTGCGGGCGCCGGGGAACGAGGTGCCGGTCAGACGGAGAGGAGTGATGATGCGGCGCTCGGCCTCGACGGCGTACGAGTGGCCGGTGACCTGCTCGACGACCATGCCGAGCAGTACGTAGTTGGTGTTCGAGTAGGCGAAGCGGCCGCGGTCGGCCGGGGGGTGGGTGAGCGCGATGTGTACGGCCTGAAGCGGGGTGACGGGGACGGCCCCCTTGGTGTCCGCGGTGAAGTCGTACAGGCCGCTGGTGTGGGTGAGCAGGGCGCGCAGGGTCAGACGGCGCCCGTCGTTGCCCGCGCCGCGCACCAGGCCGGGGAGGTGATCGTCCACGGAGTCGGACAAAGAGAGCCGGTGTTCGGCGGCGAGTTGCAGGACGACGGTCGCGATGAAGGTCTTGGTGATGCTGCCCGCGCGAAAGTGGTCGGAGGGGGATATCCCGTCACCGGCACTGGCGAAGCGTGAGCCGGTCTCCTCGCGGGCCAGCAGGGCGGCGGCCGGGGCCTTGCCACGGGTGACGAGAAGGGCGAGGGCGGTGTCCGAGGCCGGGGTGGCGGGGCCTTGGGAGGCGGCCGGGGTCAGGCCCAGCAAACCGGTCTGAGCCAGGCCGAGCAGCGCGAGGGACAGAGGTATGGGCAGAAGTGTCCGAGGTGTCCGGGGTGCAGGCATCGGCGGTCCTTCCTTGTCACGGCCCATCATGCGGGACGGTGCTGTGTGAACACCGGGGCGGTTCCCGTGCTACGGGCGGCTCTCGGGCCGGCTGGTTGTCGTGTGAGGGCCCCCTGGGCGCTGAGCGCTTGTCGGGTGAGGGACAATGGAGGCTCTGTCAGGGCGGGTTGCATGAGGGGACGCATGTCGGAGGCGGAGCGGGCGGGAGCATCCCGTCAGGACAAGAGCGAACGTCTCCTCGCCGGGCGCTACCGGTTGGGGGATGTTCTCGGCCGCGGCGGCATGGGCACGGTGTGGCGGGCCCAGGACGAGACCCTGGGCCGTACGGTCGCGGTCAAGGAGCTGCGGTTCCCGTCGAGCATCGACGAGGACGAGAAGCGGCGGCTGATCACACGCACCCTGCGCGAGGCCAAGGCGATCGCGCGGATTCGCAACAACGCCGCGGTGACGGTCTTCGACGTGGTCGACGAGGACAACAGGCCGTGGATCGTGATGGAGCTCGTCGAGGGCAAGTCGCTCGCCGAGGTCATTCGCGAGGACGGCCTGCTCACGCCGAAACGCGCGGCCGAGGTGGGGCTGGCGATTCTCGATGTGCTGCGTTCGGCGCATCGTGAGGGCATCCTGCACCGCGATGTGAAGCCGTCGAACGTGCTGATCTCGGACGACGGCCGGGTCGTGCTGACCGACTTCGGTATCGCGCAGGTCGAGGGCGACCCGTCCATCACCTCGACCGGCATGCTGGTCGGCGCGCCCTCGTACATCTCGCCGGAGCGGGCGCGCGGTCACAAGCCCGGCCCGGCGGCCGACCTGTGGTCGCTGGGCGGTCTGTTGTACGCGTCGGTGGAGGGCGTCCCGCCGTACGACAAGGGTTCCGCGATCGCGACGCTCACCGCGGTGATGACCGAGCCGGTGGAGCAGCCGAAGAACGCGGGGCCGCTGGAGAACGTGATTTACGGGCTGCTCGCCAAGGACCCCGAGCAGCGGCTCGACGACGCGGGCGCGCGGGCGATGCTCAACGAGGTGCTGCACGCGCCCGAGCCCAAGGAGACGGTGCCGGAGCCGGCGGACGCGACGAAGGTCGTGGCCTTGCCACCGGTGCCGGACGAGGCTCCGGGCAAGGGGAGTTCGGGCGGTTCCGCGGCCAAGCGGGGCGAGGAGGCGGCGGATCGGCTGCGCGGGGCGCTGCGTTCCGTGCGGAAGGCCGCCTCGGCGGCCGGGGCTGCCACGGCGGCCGCCACCGCGTCGGCGACAGCGCGTGCCAAGGCCGTCGGCTCGGAGGCCTCCGGGTCGGCGGGCGATGAGGGGGCGGGTTCCGCGGGTCCGGGCGCTGCCACGGCTGCGTCGTCTTCGACGGAGTCTCCCTCGGCGCGTTCGACGCCCTCGTCCTCGGCGCCCGCGACGCATTCGTTGAGGAAAGCTTCCGGCGCTGGTGCGGCTTCCTCCGGAAACGCGGGGGGTCGTGACAGTGCGTCGGTGAACTCCGGTTCGGCGGGTGCCACCGGCTCTGCGGGTGTCACGGACTCTGTGGGTGCCGCAAGTGCCGCCGGGTCGGCGGGGCGGGCCTCGGGGTCGGGGTGGCCGGTGGCTCCGGAGCGGCCGCCGCGGCCGGCACCTCGGGCGCCGCTCACGGACGTGGTGCCGCGGCGGACGTTGGTGATCATCGCGGTGGTGGTGGCGCTGGCCGTGCTCGGCACCGTGCTGGCGCTCACGCTCGGCGGCGGGGACGACGGCGGGTCGAAGGACAACAAGAGCGGCGACACCAAGGCGGCCGCGTCCAGCGGGGCGACCACCGGAAGCGGCGGCAAGGACAAGGGCGGCAGCGCCCACACGGACACTGGTGACAAGACGGGCGCCACCTCTGGCTCCGGCCTGGAGGAGACCGCCAAGGCCACGTCGGACGCGAGCGCCAGTGCGAGCACGTCGAGCGGTGACAGCGGCGGCAAGGAGGCGGACTCCACCGCCGTGTCCACGTACAAGGGCGGTCAGGGGTTCTCGATCGGGCTGCCGAAGGGGTGGAAGTACCAGTCCACGGACGCCGCGGGAGCCCGGTTCGCCGGTCCCGACGGGCAGAAGCTCCTGATCGGCTGGACCACCACGCCCAAGGACGACCCGGTCGCGGACTGGAAGAACCAGGAGCGGTACATGACGCGCTCGCAGTACCAGAAGATCCGGATAGAGCAGGTGGACTACCGCGGTTGGAACGCGGCCGACTGGGAGTTCACCTACACGGACGGTGGCACGAAGTACCGGTCGATCGACCGCGGATTCGTCGTCAACTCGCATCAGGGATACGCGCTGATGTACACGGCGAAAGCGTCCAACTGGGACAGCGAGCTGCGCAAGGACACGTGGAGGACGCTGACCAAGACGTTCCAGCCGAAGTCATGACGTACCGCTCGCGGGTGTGACGTTCCGCCACGGATGGTGGCCCTGAGATCTCGCATCCCCGCTTTGCGGGTTGCCTCCGGCACGTATCGTGAGTGGTTGCGGACCGTACGAAGCCATAACGGAACGCAAGGCGAACGGAATTGACCAACCGGTCGGCTGGGGGAGGCATCGTGGACGACTATGCGGGACGGGTACTTGCCGACCGCTACCGCCTGCCGCTGCCACCGTCCGACGAGTACGAACTCGCCGAGACCCGGGCCTTCGACACCTACAGCGGGCAGGAAGTCCTGGTACGGCAGGTGCCGTTGCCGGAGGTCGTCGAGGCCGAGGTGCTCGACGCGGACGGGTTGCCCGAGGGTTTCGTGGCACGCGACGGCGGGGTGCGCAGGCCGTCCGCGCGGACCACGCGCCGCCCCACCGAACCGGCGGTGCGGCGGGCGATCGAGGCCGCCCAGGCCGCCGCGCAGATCCCCGACCATCCCCGGCTCGACCAGGTCTTCGACGTGTTCGCCGAGGGCGGGTCGCTGTGGATAGTGAGCGAGTTGGTGCCCGCGAGGCCGCTGGCCGCGCTGCTCGCCGAGAAGCCGCTGAGCCCCTATCGGGCCGCCGAGGTCGCCTCCGACGTCCTCACCGCGCTGCGGGTGCTGCACGCGCACGGGTGGGTGCACCGGAACATCACCGTGCGCACGGTGCTCGTCTGCGACGACGGCCGCGTGATGCTCACCGGCCTGGCGGCCGGGGCCGCGGAGGAGGCGCTGTGCGGGTACGACCCGGTACCGGCCCGGGAGGACTTCGAGACTGAGCCCGGGGGCGCAGCCGGGGCCGGCTCCGGTGGTGGCACCGGGCAGGCGGGGAACGACGGTTCGACCGGCGTGGGCGGGACTGCCCCGCGCGGCACTGGGCCCGGTGCGCCCGGCGGGCCGAGCGGTGCCGGCGCCCGGGGCCCTGGTGGGACCGGGTTCGGCGGCGGTGGTTCGCATGGCGTGGCCGTGGCGGCCACGGCGCCGGGCGCCGATCCGGAAGCCGCGCGGCGGGCGGCGATCGAGGCCCGGGCGGAGCGGGGGACGCCCGTTCCGGGGACAGCCGCGGGAGGCGCGGCGGGCGTAGGCCGACGTGCGCTTGAAGCAGGTGGAACGGGCGAGGCAGGCGGCACGGCGGGAGCCGGGGGTGACATCCGCGCGGCACGCGCCGGAGCCATCGCCGCGTACCGCGCCGGAGCGCGCGCCGCCGCCCGCGTACAGGAAGAGCAACGCAGTGGCCAGGTCGCGCTGCCCGCGCCTCGGCCCTCGGCACAGTCCGAACACGCCGCCGACGCCTCGGCACCCCCGGCCCAGGGTCCAGGGCACGGCGGCTCGCCCCTGCTGCCCGGACAGGACGGTTCGCCCCAGGCCACCGGGCACGGTGGCGCACCGCACGTCACCGGGTACAGCGGCCCGCCCCAGCTCCCGGGCCACGGCGTCGAGCAGCGCCCCCACACCGCGCCCCCGGGCCAGATAGCCGACCCGTACGGGGTCGGGGGCGGCGCCGGCTGGCATGGCGCCCAGCCGCGTACCGGAGCCCCTGGCGGTGGCCACACTCAAGGGCGTGCCGCGCTCCCCGGAGGCGTGAACGGCGCCTCGGCGGGCGGGGACGGCATCCCGGCGCTCGCGTCCGGGCAGCAGCCCGCCGCCGGGCGCGGCGGTCCCGGAGCCTCGGCGGCCGTCGGTGGTCCGGACAACGCCCCCGGGCAGGCCGGGCGTTGGGGCGAGCTCGTCGCCGGGGCGCCGCCGCGCCGGGGGCCGAGCACCGCGCTCGCCGCGGAGCGGGCCCGGCAGGCGCGGATGGCCGTGGTCGGGCCCGTGACCGAGCGGTGGGCGCCGGAGCAGGCCCATCCGGTGCAGGAGAACTGGCAGTTGGCGGCGCCGATCGGGCCCGCGACCGACCTGTGGGCGTTGGGCGCGCTGCTCTTCCGTGCCGTTCAGGGACACGCCCCCTACCCGGAGGAGAACACCGCCGAGCTGGTGCAGTTGGTGTGCGCGGAGCCGCCCGCGTTCGCCGAGGAGTGCGGGCCTCTCCGGCCGGTCGTGGAGTCGCTGCTGCGCCAGGATCCCACCGAGCGGCTCGACTTCGAGGAACTGCGCGGCTGGCTGCGCTCCCTCGTGCGGTCCGCGCCGGAGCCCGAGGCCGGAGCCCATGTCGTCGCGGCGCCCCCCGTCGACCCGAGCCGGCTGCCGATCGTACGGCGCCGGGGCGAGCTCGTCCGCAGGCGCCGCGCCGGGCTGCCCGCGACCAGCGCGCACGCCCGCCACAAGCGCGCCAAGCAGGAGAAGCCGGCCAGGCCCCGCCGTCTGGGCCGCAATCTGCTCCTGCTGGTCCTGCTTCTGCTGGCCGCGGCGATCACATACGCCATGGTCTTCATGCCGAAGGCCGAGCCGAACAGCGGCCGCGGCAGCGGTACGGACGGCGACCGGACCGGTGCGGCCGGAGACGTCAGCCCCGCCCCCGACACCAGCGGGGACGGCAACGCGAGCAGCGAGCCGCGGCCCGACCAGACCTCTCCCGGAGAGGACAAGAGCCCCTCCGGATCGTCCAGTTCGACGAAGTCGGGGACCGGTGACCCCGATGTCGCCCAGGGGTTCAAGCTGCGCAAGGATTCCGAGGGCTTCAGCGTCGCGGTCGCCGACGGCTGGGACCGTACGCCGAAGAACGGCAGTGGCCAGGTCGTGTACTCCCACGGGGACTTCGAGCTCATCGTCGTACCCGGCCGGGACAGCACGGCGACGTACGGCAGCGACCCGATGACGTATCAGCGGGAGAACGAGAAGGAGTTGCAGCCGTTCCGGGACTCGACCTGGGCCACGTCCAGCGGGATGCGGCGGATCGACGTGGGCGGGCGGACCATGGCCGAGGGGCAGTTCACCTGGCAGGACTCCGCGGGGCGCTCGCTGTACGTGCGCAACCTCGCGATCCTCATCGGCGGGCGCTACCACGTGGTGCAACTGCGCGGCCCGGAGGCCGAACGGGACGAGGTGACACGGCTGTACGAGCAGGCGTCGGCGACGTATCAGGTCACCGGCTGAGCCGTTCACCGTGCCATCCGGCCCTGAACACCGAATGGTTCCCTCCCGTACCGGGAAGGGAGAACCGTCACAGTGCGGTCTCCGTACGACCCCGCCGGTTCCCTGCGCGGGGGCCGCTCTTTAGTCTGACCCTGTCAAGACCATTGCGGGGAAACGTGAATCAGATGCAGGGCCTGCTCCTCGCGGGCCGCTACCGGCTTGTCGACATCATCGGCAGCGGTGGCATGGGCCGGGTGTGGCGCGCTCACGACGAGGTGCTGCACCGCGCGGTCGCGGTCAAAGAGCTGACCGCCGCGCTCTACGTGGCCGAGAGCGACCTGGCCCGGCTGCTCGCTCGTACCCATGCCGAGGCGCGGGCCGCCGCCCGGATCAACCACTCGGCCGTCGTCACCGTGCACGACGTCCTGGAGCACGACAACCGGCCGTGGATCGTCATGGAGCTGGTCGAGGGCGGCTCGCTGGCCGACGAGGTCAAGGAGCAGGGGCGCGTCGAACCGGCCGAGGCGGCGCGGATCGGCCTGTGGGTGCTGCGCGCGCTGCGGGCCGCGCACGCCGCCGGTGTGCTGCACCGTGACGTGAAGCCAGGGAACGTACTGCTTTCCGCCGACCGGCGTGTGCTGCTCACCGACTTCGGGATCGCGCAGGTCGACGGCGATACGACCATCACGCGCACCGGCGAGATCGTCGGCTCGGTCGACTACCTCGCCCCCGAGCGGGTGCGCGGCCACGATCCGGGGCCCTCGTCCGATCTGTGGGCCCTCGGAGCCACCCTGTATACGGCGGTGGAGGGTCGGTCGCCGTTCCGGCGCACCTCGCCGCTGACCACCATGCAGGCAGTGGTCGACGAGGAGCCGGCGGCGCCGCAGCACGCCGGTCCGCTGGAGCCCGTCATCACCGCGCTGCTGCGCAAGGATCCCGCCGTACGTCCCGGGGTGGCGGAGGCCGAACGGATGCTCGCCGAGGCCGCGGCGGGACGACTGCCGAGTGCGGCGCAGTCGTATGCGCCGACGGGGCAGGCGGGGTACGACACCACGGAGACGGGGACCGGCACCGGTACCCGCGCGCAGACGGCCGCCGCCACGCCGTATCCGCCGGTGACGATGGGGCCCATGCCCGCGCCGCGGAAGCGGCACCGCCTGCGTACGTTCGCCCTGGTCGTCGCCCTCGCGGCGATCGTCGGCGGGGGTGTCGCGGTCGCGCTGCAGCAGTTCGGCACGGGCAGCCCCGGCGACTCCGCCTCTGTATCGTCGACTTCGAGTGCCAGTGCCAGTGCCAGTGCCACGCCGAGCGACGGGGGCGGTCAGGGGGCGGTTCCCGCCGGTTGGGAGCGGCGCAACGACCCGGTGGGCTTCAGCATCTCCCTGCCCAAGGGGTGGAAGCGGTCCGTCTCCATCGACCAGGACGGCCTCCGGCAGGTCGACTACTCGCCCGACAAGGGCAAGCACCTCGTGCGGGTCGCCGTCGACACCGCGCCGGACTTCCGCACCTCGTACGAGCACATGAGCTACCTGGAGCAGCGGATCTCAGGGCGGCTGCAGGACTACAAGCAGCTGAGCCTCAAGGAGGAGCTTTTCCGCGACCTGCCGGGCGTCCGCTGGGAGTACACGTGGAACGCGCTGGCCAAGGACGCGCCGCACTACTTCCCTGGGCCCTACCGTGCGATCGACGTCGGGTACATGAACAGTGACGGCACCGAGTACGCCATCTACGCGGCCTCGCCGGCCGACGACTGGGCCACCACCAGAAAGCAGTTCGACTGGATCCTGCGGGGCTTCCAGGAGGGTTGATCCGAGTGGAGCAGAAGGTTCCGCTGTTACTGTGGTCGCTCTCGTCGCCCCGGAGCGGGTGTTGGGGAAGCGGCCGGGTCCTGCCTCCGATCTCTGGTCGCTCGGCGTGGTGCTGTACGCGGCGGCGGAGGGCGTCTCGCCGTTCCGCCGCAGCAACACCCCGGTGACCCTGCAGTCCGTCCTCAACTCGACGCCCGCGGCGTCGGTTTCGGTCGAGGGGCCGCCGGCCGACGTCATCAACGGGCTTCTGCAGCAGGACCTTCGCGCCGTCCGAACGCCGGGCAGGTGCGGGCGTTGTTGGAGACGGCCGCGCATCCGCCTGCTCCGGCCGCGACTCAGGCGGTGCAGTCGGCCGAGGGGGCGTCGAAGGGCGGCATCCGGCTCGGCCGCAAGACCCTGTTCGGGCTCGGCGTGGCGGTCGTCGCGGCCGCGGTGTCGGCGTATCTGGTGATCTCGGACCCGTTCGTGGGGCCGCTGCCGGACGGCTGGGAAAGGGTCAAAGAGAAGGACGTCGCCGCGTCGCCGGCGGTGCCGAAGGGCTATGTGGGTGTCCCCGGCCGGGAGTCGGGCAAGGAGCACTGGGTTACCTGCACCGACCCGAGCCACTTCGTGTCGGTGGGCCTGACCCTGTACAAGAAGTCCGAGGACAGCCTCGACAAGATCGCCGGAACTGCTGGCTCGGAGGCCTGTCAGGACGCCGACGGTATGGAGAAGACGGACGACGCTACCTTCTCCTAAATGGCGGAGACTCCTGCCCCGCAGGGCGAAACGACCAAAACTTCGTACCAGGGCAGCGAATCGGCCGAGAACGTCGTGACCTACGTGGACGACGACTTCACGGAACGCGGTCGCGTATCGGCCCATCCGAAAATCGCGTGGGCCGATACGTCAACGATTCGAGGTCGACCCCGAGCGCTTCCCGTCTACTCTTAGGTGAGCGAAGCTCGCTGGCGAATGACAGTACAGAGGGCGCCGACAACCACTGTGCTTCAGCGAGGGGTAATCCGCAGTCGGTCGGCGTCACCTTCATCGTTCGCACCGAGGAAGTTCCCGCTTTGGTTCCAACTATTCGATTCCGTGCCCCAATGGCACCTATCTGAATCGTAGTTACAGCGGGTTGTTGTGCGGGGGCTCAGGCATAGTCCGAGCAAGAACGGACTATCGTACTCCCTTCAATGACCGCCACCTGCGCGCCGATGTAGTCGAGATCATCGCCGGAGGGCGACGCGTAAGTGGTAAAGGAGGTAGTCGATCCGTTTCCGTCGTATTCAGAATGCCAGGGCCAATCCGTTACCCATCCGGTGCCGCCGTCTACGGAAAAGAGTCGAATGGCCACATGGTGACCATCGGCAGCGGTGTCCTTGACCCAACCGCTGATGTCCACATGGTTGGCTGTCCAGTTGGTGAACGTGAGACTCCCCGAGGCGCCGGTCACCGAGCACGCGGCTCCGCCACTCGCCGCGCTGGCATTGGTCACTGTGGTCGTAGCGAATATTGCCACCGCCGCGACGCTCGTGACGGAAAGGCGCTTCAATGTGTTTCCCATAAGGAAAATGTAAGGGTTCCATGATTCACATGACAGCATGATTCAAGCCACCCGTTTTGCCCTGTATGGCGCGTATCCCTTGTTGATTTGCCATGCTTTGTATCTTTTTCAAAACAGGTTGTGGCCGAAATGATCGCCCCTGGCCGCCCGGCCCGACCTGGTCACGCACGCCGACGAACTGGCCGAACTCACCGGCTCCCAGGAGCCGTCGCGCGCCACCGGGCCGCTGGTGTGCCGAGCCGGTCGCTCCTGGATCTTCGTAGACAAGGCGTCCGGCAGGAACACGGGCCAGTCGGAGCTCGGCAAGGCGCCGGACTACCTCCGTGAGAGCGACTTTGCCGGTGGCGAAGTCCGGATGGGCCTCGCGCAGGACCTTCAGCAGATACTTGGCCGGTCGGCGCCCCGGAGCCGATCCGTCCGGTGCGGCATGATGTGGCCCATGGGGACCGAGGGGGAGAACGTCCGTGTGATCGCAGGCCGATACCGGCTGGAGGCCAGGATCGGGCGGGGCGGCATGGGCGTCGTATGGCGTGCCACCGACCAACTGCTCGGCCGCCGGGTCGCGGTGAAGGAACTCGCGGTCGACGACTCGCTCTCGGAGGACGAGGCCCGGCAGCAGCGCGATCGCACCCTGCGCGAGGCCCGCGCCGTCGCGCAGCTGCACCACCCGCACATCATCGTCGTGCACGACGTGGTCGTGGACGACGAACGCCCGTACATCGTCATGGAGTTGATCGACGGCGGCTCGCTCGCCGAACGGATCTCCAGCAACGGCCCTGTCGACGCGCGCGAGGCCGCCCGCATCGGCATCGACCTGCTGGGCGCGCTGCGCCGCGCGCACGACGCGGGTGTTCTGCACCGGGACCTCAAGCCCGCCAACGTCCTGATGGAGGCGGGCACCGACCGTGTCGTCCTCACCGACTTCGGTATCGCCCAGGTCGCGGGCGCGACGACGCTCACCGAGAGCGGGGCGTTCGTCGGCTCGCCCGAGTACACCGCGCCCGAGCGGATGTCCGGGGTCAGGACAGGTCCCGAGTCCGACCTGTGGTCGCTCGGCGCATTGCTGTGCACGGTCCTGAGCGGCGAATCGCCGTTCCGGCGCGATTCGTTGGGCGGCATCCTGCACGCGGTCGTCGTCGACGAGATACGTCCGCCCGCGCAGGCCGCGCCGCTGCTGCCCGTCGTACGAGGGCTGCTTGAGCGCGATCCCGAGCGGCGGCTCGACGCGGCGGAGGCGGAGCGGATGCTGCGCGCCTTCCGGGACACGGGCCGTACACCACGGCTGCAAACCCCGTACACGCCCACGCAGCGTGACGTACCCAGGCCGAAGCCCGTGCCCTCGCCGCCACCGCCTCCTGTCGCCGCGCCTGAGCGCCCGACGAAGCCTTCCACGCGGGGCGTCCTCGTCGCCGCCGCGCTGGTGGCCGCGATGGCCGGGGCGGGGGTGTCGGCTGCGGCGCTGCTGATGAACCATGGCGGGGGCGGTACGCCGTCCCCGGCGAGTACGTCCGCGTCCAGGTCCACGCCGGGTACGTCGGAGAGCGCGTCGGAGTCGACGCCGGCGTCCCCGAGCCCCGTGCCCACCGTCACCGTGACCCGGCAGCAGACGCCGACCACCACCGGTCGCAAGGCGCCTTCGGGATACCGCCTCGCACCGGATCCAGGCGGCTTCTCGCTCGCCGTGCCCGACGACTTCACGCGCGATCCGCAGGGCGAGCGCGTCTTCTACATGTCACCTGGGCAGATCTTCCGCCTCGGCATCAAGGTCGCCGACCCCGAGACGGGCGGCCCGCTCGCGGTGATGCGGCGGGCGGACACCAAGGGGCCCTCCACGAACCCGGGCTACCACGACGGCACCGTCACGAGCACCACGCACAACGGACAGCCCGCCGCGCTCTGGGAGTTCACCTGGAACGGCTTCACCGAGGCGGAGGGCGCACGGCACACCTACGACCTGTGCTGGGAGGAGGGCGGCCGGATGTACGACGTGTGGGTCTCGGCGCCGGTCGGGAAGGTGACGGAGGCGAAGGAGTACTTCGACGTCGCGGTGGACACATTCGTACGTACATAAACGCCGCATAAGAGGCGACGCGCGTCACGGGTCCGTGACTGGAAAGCGGCGGGGCTGGATGCCGGAGCGCTTGCCGCGCTAAGGATGGACCTATGAGCAACAACGGGGGAGTCCCTCACGGATCCGACGAGCCAACGAGTTTCGGTCTGCAACCGCCCCGGCCGGGTGTGCCCGCACAGCAGTCGGGCGGGTCGGCACAGCAGCCCGGCGTTCCGTATCCGGGCAATCCCTATGCCGCGCCCACTCAGGTCGTGCCCGAGCGACAGGCACAGGAGCCGGGAGCCGGCCGACTGATCGCCGGCCGTTACCGGCTCCTCTCCAAGCTCGGCCACGGCGGCATGGGCACCGTCTGGCGGGCTAAGGACGAGACGGTGGACCGTGAGGTCGCCGTCAAGGAGCCGCGCGTTCCGGACCATCTTCCCGAGCGTGAACGCGCCAACGCGTTCGAGCGGATGCGACGCGAGGCGCGTGCGGCGGCGCGGCTCGACCACCCCGCGGTCGTCAACGTCCACGACGTCGCGGTCGTGGACGGACAGCCCTGGATCGTCATGGAGCTGGTGCAGGGCCGCTCACTGGGCGACGCCCTCCAGGAGGGCACGCTGGGCGTGCGCGAGGCCGCGCGCGTCGGTCTGGAGGTCCTCGGCGCCCTGGAGGCCGCGCACGCGGCGGGCGTCCTGCACCGCGACGTCAAGCCCGACAACGTCCTGCTCGGGCGGCACGACCGTGTCGTCCTCACCGACTTCGGCATCGCCCAGATCGAGGGCGAGACCAATCTGACGGACACCGGCGGCTTCGTCGGCTCACCCGAGTACATCGCCCCGGAACGGGTGTTGGGCCAGCGGCCCGGCCCGGCTTCCGACCTCTGGTCGCTCGGCGTGGTGCTCTACGCGGCGACCGAGGGCGTCTCCCCGTTCCGCCGCAGCAACACGCCCGCCACGCTCCAGTCGGTCCTCAACTCCACGCCCGCGCCGCCCGCTTCGGCGAACGGCTCGCTCGCGGAGGTGATCAACGGCCTGCTCGACAAGGACCCGTCCCGGCGCCCCGACGCGGCCCGGGTCCGCCGCCTCCTGGAGACGGCCGCGCAGCCGCCGGCACCGGCGCCGACGCAGGTCGTGCAGATCGCGGGACCGGGCGGCAAGGGGCTGCGGATCGGCCGTAAGACCCTGTTCGGCCTCGGCGCGGCCGTCGTCGCGGCCGCGGTGGCGGCGTACCTGGTGATCGCGAACCCGTTCGCGGGACCGCTGCCGGACGACTGGAAGACGCGGCACGAGGCGGATGTCGCCGCGACGCTGGCGTTTCCCAAGGACTACCAGAGATCCACGCCGGACCGGAGCTCGGACAAGAGGCACTGGGTCACGTACACCGACTACAGCGGGAGCATCTGGATCGGCCTGACCCTCGCCAAGAAGTCCGAGGACACGAGCAAGCAGATCAAGGATTCCGCGCGGGCAGAAATGTACGCCGACGACGGCGAGTTCAAGGACAGCGGCGCGTACGACCTGAGCATGCCCGAGGGCCCGAAGACGACCCCCGAGGGGAACACGACGTACCACGGTAAGGAGTCCGCCGAGAACACGGTCGTCTACACGACCACCGACAGCCAGAACCCCCGCCTCCGCGAACTGAAGATCTTCTACTACAAGTCCGCGGCGGGGGACATGTACAAGCTCACGATCAGCTACCCGGGCAAGGGCGACTTCACGGCCCGGGGCCGTGAAGTCGCCAAGGCGGCGATCGCGAACTTGGACATCGACAAGTTGTAAGAAAGCTTCTTCGGACGGGCGTTCAGACGGGTCGGGTGCTGCTCGGCAGCCGCAGGATGGCTATCAGGGCGCCGAGCTGGCTCGGGCCAGTGGTGAGGATGGCCTCCGGCTCGTCGCTTTCGCGGAGGAGGATCGTTCCGGCGGGAGTGTCCAGGAGTGACCAACCCGTGATCGTCGGACGAACAACGCCCTGATCAGCGCGTTTGTTGCCAGCGATCACTGGCGCCGTGTGTGCACTCCGTGAAAGCCGATTACCGACGGGTACCCAAAGGGGCCGGGCGGGCATACCCTGCGGCTCATGACGGACTCGCAGGCCGCGGAGCAGGCCAAGGAAGACGCCGGTACGGAAGCCCCCGGCACGGACGCCACGGACGATGCCGGCGGCGCTGCCGTCACGGACGACGCCGGCGGCGCTGCCGTCACGGACGACGCCGGCGGCGCTGCCGCCACGGTAGGTACCAACCCCCTCGCCTCCGCCCCCACCGGCGCCCGCACCGCCGTCGACGTCGTCACGCCCGAGCTGGTCGCGCAGCTCACCAAGGGTGTCGTCGGGTCCGGACGGACCGCCAACCACACGCCGTTCACCGGTGAGAAGCTGGCGGACCTGCCCGAGTCCACCCCCGAGGACGTCGCGAAGGCCTTCGAGCGGGCCCGCGCGGCGCAGGTCGCCTGGGGGGCCACCCCCATACGGCAGCGCGCCGCCGTCCTCCTCCGCTTCCACGATCTGGTGCTCGCCCGCCAGGCCGAGGTGCTGGACCTCATCCAGCTGGAGACCGGCAAGGCCCGCCTGCACGCGCACGAGGAGGTGCAGGCCGTCGTCGTGGCCGCCCGGCACTACGGGCGCAAGGCACCGTCGTACCTGCGTCCCAAGCGGCACACCGGCGCCGTCCCCACCCTCACCAAGGTCACCGAGCTCCGCCACCCGCGGGGCGTCGTCGGCCAGATCGCGCCCTGGAACTACCCCCTGGAGCTGTCCGTCGGCGACGCGCTCCCCGCCTTCGTCGCGGGCAACGCCGTCGTGATGAAGCCCGACACGGAGACTTGCCTGACCGCCCTGTGGGCGCGCGACCTGCTCATCGAGGCCGGGCTGCCCGCCGAGGTCTTCCAGGTCGTCATCGGGGACGGTCCCGTCGTCGGGCCGGAAGTGGTCAAGCACGCCGATTACGTCTCCTTCACCGGTTCGACCCGCACCGGGCGCGAAGTTGCCCAGGGCGCGGCCGCCCGTCTCGTCGGCGTCTCCCTCGAACTCGGCGGCAAGAACGCCATGGTGGTCCTGGAGGACGCCGACATCGACAAGGCCGCCGCGGGCGCCGTCCGCGCCTGCTTCTCCTCCGCCGGCCAACTCTGCATCTCCATCGAGCGGTTGTACGTCCACGAGTCCATCGCCGACGCGTTCACCGAGCGCTTCGCCGCGCGGACCAAGGCCATGCGGCTCGGCAAGTCCCTCGCGTACGGGGCAGACATGGGCTCGCTGGTCGGGGAACGGCAACTGGAGACCGTGACGCGGCATGTGGAGGAGGCCGTGGCGAAGGGCGCCAAGCTCGTCGCGGGTGGTGTGGCCCGGCCCGACATCGGCCCCTACTTCTTCGAGCCCACCATCCTCGACGGGGTGGAGGCCCCGATGGCCGTCTGCGCCGAGGAGACCTTCGGGCCCGTCGTCTCCCTCTACCGGTTCAAGACCGAGGACGAGGTCGTCGAGCTCGCCAACTCCACGCCGTACGGCCTCAATTCGTCCGTCTGGACCAAGGACGGGCGCAGGGGGCGCGCGGTCGCGGCGCGGCTGCGCACCGGCACCGTCAACGTCAACGAGGGCTACGCCCCCGCGTACGGCAGCGTCCAGTCGCCCATGGGCGGCATGAAGGACTCCGGCCTCGGCCGCCGCCACGGCTCCGAGGGCATCCTCAAGTACACCGAGGCGCAGACGGTCGCCCAGCAGCGACTGCTGCCGATGGCGCCGTCGCTCGGCATGGACGACGAGAAGTACGCGGCGTTCATGAGCCGGAGCCTCAAGGTCATGAAGGCGTTCCGTCTTCGCTGAGCCTCAGCAGTCCTCAACAGTTCTCAATGAGGAGAGCAGCACGTGTCACAGGAGAACTCTGCCCAAAACCAGGGTGACGGCGCTTACGACTACGACGTCATCGTCGTAGGCTCCGGCTTCGGCGGCTCCGTCACCGCCCTGCGCCTGACGGAGAAGGGGTACCGCGTCGGCGTCCTCGAAGCGGGCCGCCGATTCACCCGCGACGCATTGCCGAAGAACTCCTGGGACATCAAGAACTATCTCTGGGCCCCGAAGCTCGGCATGTACGGCATCCAGCGCATCCATCTGCTGGGCAATGTGATGGTCCTCGCGGGCGCCGGTGTCGGCGGTGGGTCCCTGAACTACGCCAACACCCTCTACGTACCGCCGAAGCCCTTCTTCGAGGACCGGCAGTGGAAGGACATCACGGACTGGGAGGGGGAGTTGAAGCCGTACTACGACCAGGCCCGGCGCATGCTGGGCGTGCGGCTCAACCCGACCATGACGCCGTCGGACGTGCATCTCAAGGCGGCCGCGGAGCGGATGGGCGTCGGCGACACCTTCCACATGGCGCCGGTGGGCGTCTTCTTCGGGGACGGGGAGGACGCCGACGGGGCGGTGAAGGCCAAGGCCGGTGAGGAGGTCGCCGACCCGTACTTCGGCGGCGCCGGCCCCACCCGCAAGGCCTGCACCGAGTGCGGCGAGTGCATGACGGGCTGCCGCCACGGCGCGAAGAACACCCTCAACGAGAACTATCTGTACCTGGCCGAGAAGGCGGGCGCCGTCGTGCACCCGATGACGACCGTCGTGTCGGTCACGGACGATTCGCAGGGCGGGTACGCCGTCCAGACGCTCCCCACGGACGAGAAGCGCAAGGGTCAGGGACGAACCTTCAAGGCGCGCCGGGTCGTCCTCGCGGCCGGCACCTACGGCACGCAGACCCTGCTGCACCGTATGAAGACGGGCGGCCAACTGCCGTACCTCTCGCAGAAGCTGGGCGAGCTGACGCGCACCAACTCCGAGGCGCTGGTGGGCGCGCAGACCGACAACCGCCGCTATCGCAAGGCCACCGGTGAGCCGATGGTCGACTTCACACGCGGAGTCGCCATCACGTCGTCCATCCACCCCGACGAGAACACCCATATCGAGCCGGTCCGCTACGGCAAGGGATCCAACTCGATGGGCGGGCTCTCCATTCTCCAAGTCCCTTACGCGGAGGGCTCGTCGAGGGTCCTGGGCTGGCTGGCCAACGCCGCCAGGCACCCGCTGCTGGTGCTGCGCTCGCTCTCCAACCGCCGCTGGTCCGAGCGGACGATCATCGGTCTGGTGATGCAGTCGCTCGACAACTCGCTGACGACGTATCTGAAGCCCAAGGGTGCCGGAAAGGGCCTGTTGACGGCACGTCAGGGCCACGGGGCGCCCAACCCCAAGCAGATCAGGGCGGCTTCGGAGGGCGCCTCGGCGATCGCCGCCGAGATCAACGGCTTCGCGGGCAGCAACGTGGGCGAGCTGATGGGGACGCCGCTCACCGCGCACTTCCTGGGCGGCTGCCCGATCGGTGCCAGTGCCGAGGAGGGCGTCATCGACCCGTACCACCGGCTGTACGGTCACCCGGGCATCTCCGTCGTCGACGGTGCCGCGGTCTCCGCCAACCTCGGCGTCAACCCGTCGCTCACCATCACCGCCCAGGCCGAGCGCGCGATGTCGTACTGGCCCAACAAGGGCGAGGCCGACCCGCGTCCGGCGCCCGGCGCGGCGTACGAGCGTCTCAAGCCGGTGGAGCCGCAGCACCCCGCCGTCCCCGCGGACGCGTTCGGCGCGCTGAAGCTGCCGTTCCTGGGGATGCCAACGGTGCCGCCGAAGTCGTAACCCGCCACCACTGACGTACCCCGTACATACGACGAAGGACCTGCGCCCCCCTCCGAGCGCAGGTCCTTCTTCTTGTACGAGGCGTGATGCCGACGTGTGCTGTGTCCGGCCGCCTTACGCGGTCGCGTCACCCGACTTGCGGCGACGGACCACGAACACCGCACCGGCACCGGCGACGACGGCGAGACCGCCGGCGAGGCCGATCATCGGCAGGGCGGAGCTGGAGCCGGTCTCGGCGAGGCTGCCGTCGACCTCCGGCGTGTTGCTCTTGTCGGCCGGCTTGTCCGAGACCGGAGCCTTGCCGCCTTCCTGCGGCTTGGTGCCGTCGGTGTCCGTGCCGGCGGCGACGATCTGGAACTTGTACGCGACCTCGCCGAAGCCCGTGCACTCGGCGTCGGCGTCGCCGTAGATGCTGGCACCGAGCGAGAAGCCGGCGCCGACCGGGGCGCTGGACTTGACGTTGATACGGAGCGGGATGTTGACCTCGTAGTCGGGCTTGAGCTCGTCGGTGTAGCCGACGAAGCCGACCGCGTAACCCTCGGAGTCGACGTCCTCCCAGACCTTGTCGCCCGGGTTGTAGGCCTGGAGCTGGACCTTCTTGCTCTGGAAGAGGTCCTCACCCGCCTTGTCGGAGGACGCGCCGGCGAAGAAGCCGAGGTCGCTCAGGGTGGACTCGGAGTTGTTGGCCACGTTCAGGGAGAACTTGTGCCAGCCGCTGCCCGCCGCGATCTTGCCGGGCAGGCCCGTGATGGACACGTCGACCTTGGAGTCCTCGCACTCGGACGGCTCCGGGTCCGGCGACTCCGACTCCTCGGGCGCGGAGGTGCTCGGCGCCGGGGTGGTCGCGGTGTCGGTCGGGGTGGGGGTGGCGGAGGCCGGAGGAGTTTCGGTCTCGGTCTCGGCCGGGGAGCTGGGCGGCGCGGGAGTCGTCTCGGTCTCGGTGGGAGTCGGGGTCGCCGACTCTCCCGGAGTCTCGGTCGCCGACTCGGTTGCGGTCGGGGTGGGGCTCTCGTCCGTCGCGAACGCGGCCGGCGCCGACAGCAGCGCCAGCGGGGCTATGACAGCCGTCGCGGCCGCAACGGCCATGGCACGGCGAAGCTTCATGAAGACCTCGGAAAGTCCGGGTGCACCGCGGCTTCGCGGCGCTCGTATGGGTGAGGCCTCCGCGTGTGGGGCGCGGGTGTGGCCGTTGGTTCTGCAGGTGTGACCGGTGAAGGCTGTGAATGGTTGCGCCCCGCTTCACGGAAATTTTATGTGGGCTGAGTCACATCCGAGTGCGCCTTGTGGACAGCCTTTCGAACCGCTTAGAACTGACCCTCGTGTCTGACAAGCAGCCTGAGGAAACCGGGGAAACCGGGGAGCCCGCCGTCCCTGACGATGTGTGGGAGCGGTTCGCCCGCGACAGCGAACGCGACATCCGGCAGTCGGCCCCGAAGGAGCCGTCCGCGCGGGCGCGCATGGTGACGGAGCGGCTGCGGCAGCAGGAGGCGCGGGGGGCTCAGCCGGAGGGCTGGCGAACGGGTCCCGCGTGGCAGGAAAAGAACGCTCGCGCGACCCGGCGCCGTCGCCTGTGGGCGATCATCGGCGTGCCGCTCGCGATCGCGCTGGCGGTCGTGGCGATGAAGCCGTCGCTGCTGCCCGGCGATCCGTTCGGCACGTCGTCCGGCGACCCGGCGGCCGCCGCCTCGCTGCCGCCGGAAACGGCGCCCCCGACCGCGCCGCCGTCCTCCGCTGCGCCCGACACCCCCACGCTGGACAGGCCGTTCGCCGGATCGCCCGCCGAGGGCTGGGCCGACGGCGCGGCCGGCATCGTCGTACCGAAGGCCGCTCCGGTCGGCTCACTGGCCCGGGCTCAGGTGGCCACCGCCCTGCGGCAGACGAAGACCCTGCTCGTCGACGCGAACCTCAACCCGGCCACACTGCGCGGCGATCGCCCCGAAACCGCGCTCGCCACCCTCGACCCCAAGCAGCCCGAGCTGCTCGACGACGTGAAGAGCCGGCTGCGCGAGCCGGGCAAGAAGCACGATCCGCTGGCGCTCTTCAGCCGCTTCGATCCCGGCGAGACGCGACTGGTCGGGGACGTGGTCAAGACGCGCGGCCGTATGACGTTCAAGGCGGGCGAGCGCGGGTCCGTCGCCGTCCACGTCGACTACACCTTCGTCTATCCGGTGGCCCCCGCCGACAAGGGCTCGACCGAGGTGACCCGCACCATCGTGCGCCGCGTCCTCGACGTGGAGGTCGTCGACCCGAGGAAGTACCAGGCCACCCCCGGCAAGTTGTGGATCCTCCGGTACGACCAGGATCTGGCCAATTCCGCGTGTGACGTCTACGACGGTTTCCTGCACCCGCAGTTCGCCTCGTCCGCTCCCACGGGCGCGCCCCCGACCGGGCCCACCACCGACCCGTACGACCGCAGCCGCGACATCGGGCACTCCGCCACGGACACCTGCGGGACGGTGTCCCGCACCTGAGCGTCGAAGGCGGAGAGCGACGGGCATGGCGAAGGGCCCCGCGGGACGGAGCCGCGGGGCCCTTCTTCGTCAGCACCGACGTCAGGGCAGCGCCGGTGCCTGGGAGCGGCGCCGGGGGGTTGCGCCGCTGGTACGGGGGTGAACACCGGGTCGTGCGCCCCGGCGCGCGAGGGGCGCGCACGTGGTGTCGACCATTGGCAGTCGGGACTTGGAGCTGTTCTCTCGGGCTGTTCTCGCATCGTGCTGGATGGGCAACGGCCTTCGCAACCGCCTGGACCACCTCTGAACAGATTCCGCCGGTCGGCCCCGGGCGTCCCCGGAGCCGACCGTTCTCTTGAGTGACCGGGCTGCTGTCCCCTGCCGTCCGGTCACATCCCTGGAGCGAGGTCCCACGACGCACGGCACGATCCGTACGCCTCATCGCTCCAGCGAAGCCACGCGTGGTTCTTTCGGGCCCGCCCCTGGCTGACACGGACACCGGGACCAACGAAGCCCGCGGCGCGGCGGTCACGCGCCGTACGGGTGAGACGGAATGCGTACGTGCGTGCGCCGTGTGCGGGTTCATGTGCCGCGCGCGTGGGGTTCAGATGCGGCCCCGGCACAGCTCCAGCAGTGTCATGGCCAGCGTGGTGCCCGGCTTGCCCAGCGCGTCCCTGAAGTGGCCGAGGATCTCCATCTCGCGCGAGAGGTTCACCCGGCGGCCGCCGGAGGCGATCCGGGCCTCCTGGATCACCGCCGAGACAGCCATCCGTTCCTGGACGAGACCGATGATCCGGTCGTCGAGGGCGTCGATGCGCTCACGGGCGCCGGTGATCACGTCGGCGGCCTCGTCGGTGCGGGCGCCGGTCTTGTCGAGTACGTCGGCCATGGTGGGGCTCCTTGGTGGAGGGGGTGCCCCGGGGCGGCAGGGCCCGGAAACGACAGGCGCCCCGGGCCTTGTCGGCCCGGGGCGCCTGGGAAGTCGCTTGTCAGTTGCTCAAGCAGCACGACCATGGCAGCCGGTGGGCCGGTTGCCATAGGTAAACGCGAAGGTCTGGTGCGTGAGCATGCGAACAGTATGCCCGCGGGGGCGGGCGGGGTCCAAGCGGGTTCGGATGCTGAGATCCGGGGGGGGTGCGCCCCTAAAGGGGCGCGGGGAACTGCGCGACAAGCCCCCACCGGCCCGCAGTCAAGGAACGACCCGGCGGGGTCTGGGGCGGAGCCCCAGGTACGGGTCGGGTAGGGGCGGAGGGGGCGAAAAAACAGCCGTAGGCGCCCCCGCCCCAGCCCCCGGTAGAATCGGCAGCACACACACCCCTTGCTCACCGCCGGAAGGCAAACCGTGCCAGAAGCGTCCCCCGCCGCCCCCGACACCGTCCTGGTCGTCGACTTCGGTGCGCAGTACGCCCAGCTCATCGCCCGTCGTGTCCGCGAGGCCCGGGTCTACAGCGAGATCGTGCCGAGCACCATGCCGGTCCAGGAGATGCTCGCCAAGAACCCGGCGGCGATCATCCTCTCCGGCGGCCCCTCGTCGGTGTACGCGGAGGCCGCCCCGCGCCTGGACCGCGCGATCTTCGAGTCCGGTGTCCCCGTCTTCGGCATGTGCTACGGCTTCCAGCTGATGGCGACGACCCTCGGAGGCACGGTCGACAACACCGGCGCCCGCGAGTACGGCCGTACACCGCTGCACGTCTCGAAGCCCGGCTCCACCCTCTTCGAGGGCACCCCGGACGAGCAGTCGGTGTGGATGTCGCACGGCGACGCCTGCTCCGCCGCCCCCGAGGGCTTCACCGTCACGGCCTCCACGGACGTCGTCCCGGTCGCGGCCTTCGAGAACGACGAGAAGAAGCTGTACGGCGTCCAGTACCACCCGGAGGTCATGCACTCCACGCACGGCCAGCAGGTGCTGGAGCACTTCCTGTACCGCGGCGCGGGGCTCACCCCCTCCTGGACCACCGGCAACGTCATCGACGAGCAGGTCGCGCTCATCCGTGAGCAGGTCGGCACCAAGCGCGCCATCTGCGGTCTGTCCGGCGGCGTGGACTCCGCCGTCGCCGCCGCCCTCGTGCAGAAGGCCATCGGCTCCCAGCTGACCTGCGTGTACGTCGACCACGGTCTGATGCGTGAGGGCGAGACCGAGCAGGTCGAGAAGGACTTCGTCGCGGCCACCGGCGTACAGCTGAAGGTCGTGGACGCGGAGGAGCGCTTCCTCGCCGCGCTGGCCGGGGTATCCGACCCCGAGGAGAAGCGGAAGACCATCGGCCGCGAGTTCATCCGGGTCTTCGAGCAGGCGCAGGCGGAGATCATCGCCGAGGCGGCGGAGGGCGAGGACGTCGCCTTCCTCGTCCAGGGCACGCTCTACCCGGACGTGGTTGAATCCGGCGGCGGCACCGGCACGGCCAACATCAAGTCCCACCACAACGTGGGCGGCCTCCCCGAGGACCTCGAGTTCGAGCTCGTCGAGCCGCTGCGCAAGCTGTTCAAGGACGAGGTCCGGATGGTCGGCCAGGAGCTCGGCCTGCCGGACGAGATCGTCCAGCGCCAGCCGTTCCCCGGCCCCGGCCTCGGCATCCGTATCGTCGGCGAGGTCACCAAGGAGCGGCTCGACCTGCTCCGCGAGGCCGACGCGATCGCCCGCGAGGAGCTGACCGCCGCCGGTCTCGACCGCGACATCTGGCAGTGCCCGGTGGTCCTGCTCGCGGACGTCCGCTCCGTCGGCGTCCAGGGCGACGGCCGGACCTACGGCCACCCGATCGTGCTCCGTCCGGTGTCGAGTGAGGACGCCATGACGGCCGACTGGTCGCGCCTGCCGTACGACGTCCTCGCCAAGATCTCGACGCGGATCACGAACGAGGTCGCGGACGTCAACCGCGTCGTCCTCGACGTGACCTCCAAGCCCCCGGGCACCATCGAGTGGGAGTGACGCCCCGGCTCACTTCCGCCTGAGAGCGCGCACCGGCTCTCCTGGCTTCCAGATCTCGACGACCAGATACGCGTCGTCCTCGACGTAGGTCCGTACGACCTCCGTCAGCTCGGTGCGGAAGAGGTGGAACGGCTGCGGCGGTTCCACCTCTTTCACGTACCCGGCCTTCGTCGTCGGATCGTCGACCTCGATCGCCCGCCCGCTGATCCGGACGTCGCCTCCCGCCATCTCCGTGCCCGGCCCCGGGTTCGCCTGGAGCGCGAAGCGCGGGTCGCGGCGTAGGTCGAGCGCCTTGAGCGAGTTCGGCATCATGCCGAGCCAGAGCTCGCCGTGCAGAAAGCGGACTTCGAGTCCGGTGGTTCGGGGCGAACCGTCCTTGCGGAGGGTCGCGAGGACGTGGTGGGTGAAGCTTCCGAAGCGGTCCTCGATCTTCTTCGCGAGGTCGGGTTCGGCGGTGGTGAAGGCTGCCCAGTTCGACGTCATACGGGGAGTGTGGCGTGGATACCCGACATCTTCTGTCCGGTTTCCTGGGCCCACTGAAGGTCAGACGGCCGTGTGGACACGGCGGGCGAGTTTCCGGCGGCGGGCGACCTCCAGATACAGGCAGCCCATGAACAGGGCGTCCGAGGCGGCGAAGCCCGCGAGTGCCGAACGCCAGCCGTAGACGAGAAACCACAGGGCGATGAAGAGGGCGCAGCCCGTCATGATCACCACTCGGGACCGCACGCTCAGATCGTCGGCCATGGCGTCGAGCTCGATCCGGTCCCTCAGCCGGCGGAGCGCCTGCGCCGCCTCCGGCAGCGGTCTGAGGGTGCCGGGACGCAGTCCCGGGACCGATCCGGAGTCCTGCGGTCGCGTGTCCGCCGACTCGGCCGACTTGGACGACTCAGCCGACTCGACGCGTACGAGGTGGACCTGCAGTGCCCGGCCCACTCGGTGCGCCTCCGCGTAACGGAATCCGTGCTGTTCGGCGACATATGTGAGCACCGCGAGCCGGCGCGGAGAGCCGCCGAGATCGCTGAGGACGACGAAGTCCCGCTCCGCGAGCTGCCGGAGCAGGGCGAGGATCCTCCGCTCTGCGCGGTTCATGCGCGCCTCCTGGGTTTCACCTGGTCGCAGGCATCGATTCATCCAGGCAGACAAGTGACCTCGGGCCACGGTTGTGCTCATGTCTTCACCGAACTGCTCTGTTCTCCTGCGCTGACCGGGGGTAACTTCCGCTCAGTACCGAACACGCCAGTGCTGGAGGACATATGCACGGGCCCATCCCGCCGCTGCCCCTGCCCACCGACCAGCTGCGGTTCGCCATGCCGCCGATGCACGAGTCGCCGGAGGACGAACGGCGGCACCGCAAGGAACGGCTGGCCGGAGCGCTGCGGATCTTCGGGCGGTTCGGATTCGAGGACGGGGTCTCCGGGCACATCACGGCGCGCGACCCGGAGTACAGCGACTGCTTCTGGGTGAACCCCTTCGGGATGCCGTTCAAGCACGTCACTGTGAGCGACCTGGTCATGGCCAACCAGGACGGGCAGGTGATCGAGGGCCGCTACCACGTGAACCAGGCGGCGTTCACCGTGCACACCCAAGTGCACGCCGCCCGGCCCGATGTCGTCGCCGTCGCCCACTGCCACTCCGTGCACGGGCGCGCCCTGTCCGCGCTCGGCGACCTGCTCGACCCGATCACTCAGGAGAGCTGCGCCTTCTACCAGGACCACGCCCTGTACGACGCGTACACGGGTGTCGCCGTGGATGCCGAGGAGGGGCGCCGGATCGCCGCCGCGCTCGACACCCGCAAGGCGCTCGTACTGCGCAACCACGGGCTGCTCACCGTCGGCGGCTCGGTCGACGCCGCCGCCTGGTGGTTCCTGTCGATGGAGCGGTCGAGCCAGGTGCAGCTCACCGCGAAGGCCGCAGGGCGGCCGATCCTGATCGACCACAAGCAGGCGGTGGCCACCCGTGAACAGCTCGGCGGCGACCTCGTGGCGTGGATCAACTACCAGCCGCTGTGGCAGGACATCAGCCGCAGCGAACCGGATCTGCTGTCTTGAGACGCCAGGACCTGTCCGGCGGATCAGGACCCGCGTCTTCGCCATGATCCGCCGGGACAGGCCCTGGGGCCGTCTAGAAGCCGCGCAGTACCGCCGCCTTCGTCGTCGCGAACTCCTCGTCCGTCAGCACGCCGTCGCGGTGCAGCTCGCCCAACTCCCGCAGCCGGCGCAGGAGTACGTCGTGATGATCGGACTGCGGCGGTACGGCGGAGGCGAGCTGGGGGTGGTCCACGTACTCCCCGGTGCGGGTGGACGGATGCGGCAGGCGTGCGGTGACCGCGGTGGCGACGAGCGCCGTGAGGAGGTCGCGGCGGGCGCTGCCCCACAGGTCGAGGGCGTACGGGTCCTTCTCGGGCGGCAGTTTGGAGAAGACCGTCTCGCGCGTCACGAAGCGCAGAAAGCCGTCCTCGTAGCCGGAGTTGGGCAGCCACTCCACCTGCACCAGGTCGCCCACGGCGATGATCCGCGGGCCGGTCGCCCGCTTGACCCGGTCGGAGGTGTCCGCCCAGTCGATCCGCACCTGCGTGCCGTCGAAGGAGACCGTGCCGTCGCTGGAACGGACGGACACCGGGACGGGTGGGCCGGACAGGAGATAGGTCTTCGCCGGCTCCTTGGGGATCTGGTCCAGGAGCATCGCGCGGCGGATCTCCTCGGCGACGTACTCGGCGACCCCGGAACGGTCGATGTCGACCGTGAGCTTGTAGGGGTCCGCCGCCTCGGGCAGCCGCCCCCCGGTCGCCTGCAGGAGCGGGTCGGCGCCCTCGCGGAGCCTCAGGCGCAGGCGGCCGCGCTTGCGTTCGGGCTCGTAGACGATGCCTGATACCGCCTCCAGGGGAACGGCGATCTCTCCGTACGTCTGCCGGAACAGCGGCACGGAGCGGTGGAGTCCCGGCGTGATCCTGACCGTGTTGCCGTCGAAGGCCCAGGTCCCGTCGCGCTGGATGATCTCGGCCATAGAGAAATTCTCGCAGCCGGGTCAACACGGGGTAACCGCGCTTCACCCGCCTGACCAGACCTGGCGGATGCGGGCGGTGTTTCGTACGGCACAATGCGCTGTCATCGCGGGGCAGTTGTAAGGCAGTTGTACGGCAGGGCAGTTGTACGGCAGTCAGGCGTACGGAAGGTCTGGCCGCACGGGAGTTCTCGGCGCGGGGAAGGCGGCAGCGGACGTGGCGGTGCAGGAGGCGAGACACGGTGCGGGGCGGGGTGCCGGGGGTGGTTCCGGGCGTGGTTCCGGGCAGGGGGCGGACCAGGGTGCGCACGAGGGTGGCTGCACCTGTGGGGACTGCCCGCACGGGGCGCGTGCGGGACACCGGCGCGCTGTCGCCGAATTCCTCGCGAAGCGCGACGAGTTGGCGTCCGGGCACGGGCTGCCCGCTGCCGTCGCGCACTCGGCCTCCGCGTCCCGGCAGTGGGTCTCCGACGAGCTGACACAGTCCGCCGACCTCGTCGCCGAGCGCGGGCGGGTCGAGGGCGAGGCGTGGCTGGGACGGTTGTGGCGGTACACCGCGTACGCGGCCTGGGGTGCCGCCGTGGCGCTGCTCCTGGTGCAGGCGCTCACCGCGATCGGCGGGGGGTGGACGGCCGCGCGGACGGCCGGGCTGCTCGCGGCGGTCGTCCTGGCCGGACTGCTGACGGGTGCGGCCTGGCTGCACCGGGCTCGTGGGGGCGCCCTCGCCCCCGTCATCGGCGAGGACAATCGTCTCTCGACCTCGCGTGCGGTGGCGGCCGGGTGGGTGCTCTTCGTGGTGTTCGCGGTGCTCGTGCTGGTGGGGCAGCTCGCGGCGGCCTCCGCGCACCGCTCGCGGGACGAACTGATCGCCGGTCTCGAACTCGCCCGGGGCGCCGGTGTGGTGACCGTCGTCGCCGTGGTGTGCGGGATCGCGGTGCTGGTGCGGCGGGTGGTGGGGTTGCGGGTGCTGGGGCAGCGCCTGCAGAAGGTGCGTGCGGATCGGCCGCGCGCCGCCGATCTGCTGACCGACGACTCCGGGCGGGGCAGTTTCGCCGACATCCAGTACGTCGTGATCAGCGGGGTGGCTCTCGCCTTCGCGGCGGTGCTACTGGCTCGGCGGCCCTCGCGGTTGCCGGATCTGCCCTGGGGGCTGGCGCTGCTGGTGCTGGTGTCGGCCGCCACGTATCTCGCGGGGAAGTACGCCGAGGGCGGGCGTCCCGTGATCCTCTCCGTCGTCCGCGCCCGCGAGGCGGGCGACCTGGACGCGCCGATCCGCACCGGTGACGACATCGAGATCCGGGGGGCCGGGTTCGTGCCGCCCGGCGCGCAGACGGCCGATCGGTTGTCGCGGATGGTGGTCCGGATCGGGGCGGTGCATGTACATGTGCCGTTGGTGCCGGTGGCCGGGGGGTTCAGCAACCCCACGGATGCGGTGCTGACTGTGCCTGTGCCGGTGGATGTGGAGCCGGGGCGGGTGGAGGTGCAGGTGGTGACGGCGGCCGGGGTCGAGACGAACCGGTGCGCGATCGATGTGACGGACTGAGGGGCGTCGCGCCGTCTCGCGGTCCGTTTCGCCGTTCCGCCGTCTCGCGGTCCGTTCCGCCGTTCCGCCGTCTCGCGGTCCGTTTCGCTGTTCCGCCGGTGGGTGGTTGCGCCGTTCCGCCGGTGGGTGGGTCGGGGCCGTGCCGGTACATCCGCCCCGTCGCCGGTGGCAGATCGCTTGGCTTTCATGGCTCTGCCTGTTGGCAACCACGTAAGCGACGGGGCATGTGATGTACCGGCACGGCCCCTTCCGTGGTCTGGCGACTGCGGGTGCGTGGGGGGCGTGCGTCGGTGCGTTCGGGTGGGTGCGACCGGCGAGCGTGGGCGGGTGCGTCCCACCCACCCCGCGGGTCCCTTCTCATACCGGCCGGCACGCCTCCCTTCCCCCGGCCGGGGCTTGATCTCTCAGCCCGTCCGGCGTTTGAGGACGAGGCCGTTCAGGCCGAAGCGGGGGTCTGGGGGTGGCAGTCCCCGGGTACGGGACGGGGTAGGGGCGGAGGGGGCGAAAAACGCGGTGGCGGGTGGCTGTGGAGGTGCGGCCGGGTGAAGGAAAAGAAAACGGGCTCCCAGGGATTGAGCGGGGGCCCGTTGGCGTACGTATGGTCTGTTTGAGGAGTCAACAGCACGTGGCGAGAGGCGGCGGAGAGCGATGACTCACGGTATGCGGACGGATACCCACACCCCCTATCTCGACGAGAGGCGGGACTGGCGGGACTCCGCCACCCGTTACGCCCTGTTGCCCCTACGCGTCTTTCTCGGCGTCACCTTCATCTACGCCGGCCTCGACAAACTCACCAACAGCGCCTTCATGAAGGACTCCGGCGCGGGCTCGATCGGGGACATGATGCGCACCGTGCGTGACTCCTCGGCCATCCCGGCCCTGGTCGACCTGTCCCTGAAGAACCCCGTCGGCTTCGGCTACGCCATCGCCTTCGGCGAACTGGCCGTCGGTATAGGCACGTTGATCGGCCTGCTGGCCCGCCTCGCCGCGGTGGGCGGAGCCCTCATCTCCCTCAGCCTGTGGCTGACGGTGAGCTGGGCGTCCGACCCGTACTACTACGGCAACGACCTCGCCTACCTGATGGCCTGGCTTCCTCTCGTTCTCGCGGGTGCTTCGGTCTTCTCCGTGGACGCGGCCCTGCGAGCCCGGCGCAGGCAACGCGCCGGGGCGTATCGCTAGGCGCTCAGGTCCGGCGGCCTGGGTTCGGCGCGGCGCCTGCGCAGGCCGTGGGTCAGAAGGGCGACCACGCCGGCCAGGCAGAGGCCGCCCGTGACGACGGGGATCACCACGAACCAAGGGGTCTCCCAGGCGCCCCCCGCGTCACCGGCGTAGACGACGCCCGCGACGGTGAGGAAGAAGCCCGCGACCAGCTTTCCCGGCTGGAACTCATGACGTAGCACGGGTCACCTCCGCCTGCCCCACGCCCACATGCAGGTCGAGGTCGAGCGTGCCGCCGTTCTTGCCGGCGGTCGTGGGTGACAGCGTCACCTGCTTGGACTTGCCCGGCTCCACGTCCACGTCCTTCTTGTCGTCGCCCGGCAGCTGGATGTCTCCGACGCCCACGTCCACATTCAGCTTCACGGTCGCGTCCTTGGGGATGACGACCTTGAGCCGGCCCACGCCCACTTCGGCGCTCGTCGTCACCGTCTGGCCCTTGGCCAGGTTGAGATGGGTGAGGTCCAGGGTGCCGACGCCCGTGCCGAGGTCGTAGTTCTTCTGGAGCTGGGCGGTGGCAGTGGGTGTCCAGTCCTTTCGTGTCCAGTGCGTGCTGATGTCCTTGGGGAGCGCCGCGGAGGCGGCCAGCAGGGCCGCCGTGAGCACCGCCAGGAAGATCGATCCCGCGCCCGTACGTCCGAGGAAGGCGCTGATGGTTATGCCGAGGCCGAGCACGATCAGCGCGCAGGCCAGGCCGGCCTGCAGGCTGGTGCCGAGAGCGTGGTCGTCCCAGGTGAGACCGGTGCCGAGGCCTCCCGCGAGGAGCGCGAGCAGGAAGACCCAGCCGCCGATCCAGCGGGGGCCGCGCGGCTTCGGCTGCCGTGTCGCGCGCTGGTCGCGTATGTCCTGTCGCGTCGTGCCGCGGGCGATGTTGACCGCCGCCGCGACATCCCGGTCCCGTGCGTCCTCCGGTCCCCAGAGATAGCCGGTGCCGCCCACGTGCGATCCGTCCTTGACGATCGGGTCGCGCCACCAGGAGGGGTAGGAGGCGGGCACGGGCGGTGCCTGCGCCTCGGGCGGGGCGTCGGCGACGGCCTGGGCGGCGAGTGGGTCGGGGTCGGGGGCGCCGCGCTGCTGCGACCAGTACCCCGCGCCGGCCAGGAGGAGGGAGAGGACGACGGCGAAGGTCAGCACCCCGCCGTTGTTGAGCATGGAGAGGAGCACTCCGCAGCCGACCAGCGCGAAGAGCACGGCCGTCAGTGCCTGGCCGTCCACGCGGCCGGTGAGCAGCTTGCGTACCTCGTTCTCCTCCTCGTCGTCGTACGGGACGAACAGCCACACGAAGCCGTAGAAGATGAGGCCGATGCCGCCGGTCGCGGAGAGCACCGCGAGCACGATCCGGAAGATCACCGGGTCCATTTCGCAGTGCCGGCCGAGACCGGCGCACACCCCGCCCAGCATCTTCTGCCGGTGGTCGCGCCGGAACTTGCGCGGGACCTCGGGCGCGGCCGGGTCCTCGTGCGCGCGCGGCTCCTCACCCTTGGCGGGGCCCGGTGCGGGCGGCACGGCGTCCCGCGGCCCGGTGCCCGGCGGTGGGGCACCCGGGCCGGGGCCGGGATCCGGCTCCGCTGCCGCGTGCTGCTGATCTGTCATGTGTCCATGGTGACGGGCGAGGAGGCGCGACGGCAGTCGGGATGACCCTGGCCGAACCCTGATATCGGCCCTGACGGGGGCCGGGGACGGGCTTCGCCCACCGGCTTCCTGAGGATCGATCACCGGCTTCCGCGATCGATCACCGGATTCCCGAGGTTCGATCACCGGTTTCCCGAGCGTCGAGCGATGGTTTTCCGAGCATCGGCCGGTGGTTTTCCGAAGATCAGGGGCGTCTCGGGGGTCGACCCTGATGCCCGGGCCCGCCAAGCGTGTGAACATCGATGGCATGCCGGAAGCCGCAGCCCTGCCCCTGGACGACCCGCGGCCCACGCGCAAGCTCTACCGCAGCAGCGACGGACGCTGGCTCGGGGGCGTGGCGCGAGGGCTCGCCGGGCATCTCGGGCTGCCCGTGATCTGGGTGCGGCTCGTGTTCGTCGGACTGTTCATGGCGGACGGGCTGGGAGCGCTGCTGTATGCGGCGTTCTGGTTCTTCGTGCCCCTCGGCGTCGGCGGCGTCGGTTCCGGGCGTACGCCGGCCTTCAGCACCGAGACCGCCCCCGACGGCCGCCGCAGGCTGGTGGCCCGCAAGCCGGACAAGGGCCAGATCGTGGCCCTGCTCCTGATGGTCGTCGTGGCCATGGTCTTCGTCGGCAATGTGAACCTCGGCGGGGGAGCCAAGGCGTATCTGTGGCCGACGGTTCTCGTCGGCGCGGGCGTCGCCCTGGTCTGGCGCCAGGCGGACAACGCGCGGCGGGCCCGCTGGATGGAGGTGGGCCGCCGCCGCCGTACGCTCACGCTGCTGCGTTCCGCGGCGGGCGTCCTGCTGGTCACGGCCGGAGTCTCCGGAATATTCGTCCTCCAGGGCTCGGCCGCCCACCTCGGCTCGGTGCTCCAGGCCGCCCTCGCGGTCCTCGTCGGCATAGCGCTCCTCGCGGGCCCCTATCTCGTGCGCATGACCCAGGACCTCTCCGAGGAGCGCCTGATGCGCATCCGCGCCCAGGAGCGGGCCGAGGTCGCCGCCCACGTCCATGACTCCGTGCTGCACACCCTGACCCTGATCCAGCGCAACGCGGACAATGGCAATGAGGTACGACGGCTCGCCCGCGCCCAGGAGCGAGACCTGCGCGCCTGGCTCTACAAGCCGGAGGGGACCGGGAAGGACGAGGCCGACGAGCCCGACACCCTCGCCGAGGCGGTCCGACGCCATGCCGCCGAGGTCGAGGACAAGCACGGCGTCCCGATCGAGGTCGTGGTCGTCGGTGACTGTCCGCTCGACGAGGGCCTGACCGCACAGATGCAGGCCGCGCGGGAAGCGATGGTGAACGCGGCCAAGTACGGTGGCGAGGGCGGCGCGGTGCAGGTCTACGCCGAAGTCGAGGGCAGGACGGTCTTCGTGTCCGTCCGCGACCGCGGCCCCGGATTCGACCTCGACGCGATACCCGCCGACCGCATGGGCGTTAGAGAATCGATCATCGGCCGCATGGAGCGCAACGGCGGTACGGCGCGACTGCGCGCGGTGCCGGACGGCGGCACGGAGGTCGAGCTGGAGATGGAGAGGGCGGAGAAGACGTCATGAGCGACGCTAACGGGCCTGTGGAGTCCGGCAGTTCTGCGGAGGAGACCCCTTCGGCCGCCGCAGCGGCCGTGGACGCGGCCGAGTCGGCCGGTGCCGGGGGCGGGCGTCGTGTGCGGGTCGTGCTCGTCGACGACCACCGGATGTTCCGTACGGGCGTGCAGGCCGAGATCGGGCAGACCGAGCGGACCGGTGTCGAGGTGGTCGGCGAGGCCGCCGACGTCGACCAGGCGGTCACCGTCATCACGGCCACGCGGCCCGAGGTCGTCCTCCTCGACGTCCATCTGCCGGGCGGCGGCGGTGTCGAAGTGCTGCGCCGCTGCGCCCCGTTGATGGCCGACGCCGAGCAGCCGGTCCGCTTCCTCGCGCTGTCCGTGTCGGATGCCGCGGAGGACGTCATCGGGGTGATCCGCGGCGGCGCCCGGGGTTACGTCACCAAGACGATCACCGGCACGGACCTCGTGGACTCCATCTTCCGCGTCCAGGACGGCGACGCGGTCTTCTCGCCCCGCCTGGCCGGATTCGTCCTCGACGCGTTCGCCTCGACCGACGCCCCGCCCGTGGACGAGGACCTCGACCGCCTCACCCAGCGCGAGCGCGAGGTCCTCCGCCTCATCGCCCGTGGCTACGCGTACAAGGAGATCGCCAAGCAGCTGTTCATCTCCGTCAAGACGGTCGAGTCCCACGTCTCGGCGGTACTGAGGAAGCTCCAGCTCTCCAACCGGCACGAGCTGACGCGCTGGGCGACGGCACGGCGGCTGGTCTAGCCGACGGCATCACCGGGGTTCACGGCGAGGGCCTTGAAGAACGTGTAGTGGAAGGTGCCGTCGGCGGTGGCCGCGCGGTGCAGGTCGGCGATGCCCCGCGCCCAGTCCGACGGGGTCATCAGGCCCGCGGCGAGGGCGTCTTCGCGTACGGACTCGATCATGGCGATGAAGGTGTTGCGGGTGAAGCCGTTCAGCAGGGCGGGGCGGGAGCGGTCCGCGTAGACCGTGCGGGGACGGACCACGACGTCCGCGTAGCCGGCGCCGGTGAGGAGCGGGTGCAGCTCGCGGCCGATCAGCGCGTTGCCGCCCGCCGTGGACTGGAGCTGGACCTGGCAGTCGATCGCCGCGTGGGCGTACGCGCTGTCGGGGTGGAAGAACGTCGAGCCGTGGTCGCCCTCGATGACGGTGAGGGTGCCGCCCGGGCGCAGCACGCGGCGCAGGCCGGTGAGGGCGTGGCGCGGGGCGGCCAGGTGTTCCAGGACGAAGCAGACGAAGACGTGGTCGAAGGAGGCGTCGGGGAAAGGGAGTTCGAAGAGGTTCGCCTGGTGCCAGGACACCTGCGCGTCGGGGGACTGGGCCGTCACACGGGCGCGGGCCTGGGCGAGGGAGTCGGCCGAGATGTCGACCGCCGTGAAGTGCGCCCGAGGGCTCGCCGTCACCAGGTGCGCCGTCTGCGCGCCCACCCCGCAGCCGACCTCGAGAACCCTGCTGCCCGCGGGGTAGGCCGTGCCCGAGTGCAGCAGCGCCGCCAGCGTGTCGGCCTGGTCGCCGAGGCGGCGGGTCTCGTGGGCGGAGTAGCCGTGTACGTAGTCGATCGGCGTGGTCATGAGTCGAGCTTCGGTCGACAATGGCTCGGTGAACAGGTCCAATGGCGACCCGGCTGACAGGTCCATAGGCAGCGAATCGGCAGGGTCCGACTTCCTCCAGCTCGACATCGACGACGCTCCGTTCGGCGGTCGTGCCGACTGGCTGGCGGGAGAGCTGCGGCGGGCGATCGCCGACGGACGGCTGCCGCTCGGGAGCCGGCTCCCGGCGACCCGGATCCTCGCCGCCGAGCTCCGCGTCTCGCGTGGGGTGGTGACGGAGGCGTACCAGAGACTGTCGGAGGACGGTCATGTGGCGGGCCGGGGCCGCAACGGGACGGTCGTCGTGGCGGCGCCCGCGCTGCCGGCGGACCCGGAGCGGGCTCGCGACCCGGCGCGGCGCGAATGTCCTGCCGTCGCCACCGACACCCTGCCCTTCGGAACTCCTCGACTCGTCGCCCCTGAGGGAGTGTTCACCACCCCACCCGGTGACGACATCTTCGACCTGATCCGATCAGCCCCTGCCCGTGTCGACCTCTCGCCCGGCGTCCCCGACCTCACGGCATTCCCGCGGGCGGCCTGGCTGCGCGCCGAGCGGGAGGTGTTGGCGGGGCTGCCCGCATCGGGGTTCGGGTACGGGGATCCGCGGGGGACACCGGAGTTGCGGCGGGCCGTGGCGCACTGGCTGGCGCGGAACCGGGGGATCAGGGCCGAGCCCGACGAGGTGATCGTCGTGGCGGGGACCGCGCAGGCGCTGGCGCTGATCGGACAGGTGTTGCGCGAGGACGGGACCGAGGAGATCGCCGTGGAGGACCCCGGCTCGCTCGGGGTCCGGCAGCATCTGCGGCGTCAGGGGCTCCGTACCCCGCCCGTGTCCGTCGACGCCGAGGGTGTCCGGGTGGACGAACTGCGGGCGCACCGAGCCGTGCTGCTCACGCCGGCGCACCAGTTTCCGACCGGAGTCGTGCTCGGGGGCGCGCGGCGCCGGGCGCTGATGCGATGGGCAGGGGACGGCGGGCTGATCGTGGAGGACGACTACGACGCCGAGCACCGTTACGACCGGCCGCCCGTGCCCGCGCTGCGGTCGATGCTGCCCGAACGGGTCTGGTACGCGGGCAGCGTGTCCAAGCTGCTGGCTCCCGCGCTCCGTACGGGATGGGTGCTCGCGCCGCCCCGCCACCACGACGCGCTGGTGTCGGCGAAACGCTTCGCCGACCTCGGCAACGCCGCCCTGCCCCAGCTCGTACTCGCCCGGCTCATGGAGTCGGGCGAACTGGAGCGGCATCTACGGCTGTTGCGCCGCCGGCACAGGCGCCGCCGCGACGCCATGATCACGGCGATCCGCGACCACCTGCCGGGCGCGGTCGTGCACGGCGCCGCGGCGGGACTCCACCTGCTGATCACCTTCGAGGGAGGCCGGGCGCCCACATGGACGGACACCGACCTCGCCGCCGCCTCCCTCGCCCGCGGCGTCAAGGCCCATCCGCTCTCCTGGCACCGCCACCGCCCGGGCCCGCCCGGACTGCTCCTCGGCTACGCCGCGTCCCCGGCCACGGCCATCGCCGAGGGAGTGGCCGCGATCGGCGATGCGCTAGGAGACCTCCACTGAGAGTCCACGCGGGTCACCTGAAGGCCCCCGGGTCACACCACCCGAGTGGCGCCCGCGAACGGCATCTCGTCGATCGGAGCCACCCGCACCGGAGCCGTCGGGTTCGGTGCGTGGATCATCATGCCGTTGCCCACGTAGATGCCCACATGGCTGATGCCCGAGTAGAAGAACACCAGGTCGCCGGGGAGGAGTTCGGAGCGTGAGACGCGCCGGCCGGCATTGATCTGCGCATAGGTCGTGCGTGGCAGGGAGATGCCCGCAGAGCGGTACGCGGCCTGGGCGAGGCCGGAGCAGTCGAAGGCGTCGGGGCCTGTGGCCCCCCAGACGTAGGGGCTGCCGAGCTTCTGGTAGGCGTACGAGACGGCTGCCGCCGCACGGGAGTTGGGGGCGGCGGCGGTGCTGGACGGTGGCATCGGGCCCAGGTCGCGGGCCGCGGAGCGTGAGGCGTGCTGCCCGGCGCCACCGGTTTCGCCGAGCTGTGCCCGCTGATCGGGGCCGAGCTGTGAGAGCAGCCGCCGTGCCGCGTCGAGTTTCCCGTTGATCGTCTTCTTGTGCCGCTTCAGCTCGGCCTGCCGCGACTTGAGCGAGGAGAGCTCGACGTGCGCGGCGCCGCGCAACTGCTCGATCTCCCGCAGCTGTTTGCGTACGCTCGCGACGGCCGCCGCCTGCCGGCTGCCGGCCCGCTCGGCGAACGCGGCCCCCTCCAGGTACCGGTCGGGATCGTCGGAGAGCGCCAGTTGCAGCGCGGGGTCGAGGCCGCCGCTGCGGTACTGCGCCGCGGCTATCGAACCCAGCGTGTCCCGCGCCGAGTTGAGCCGGTCCTCCTTGCGCGCCGCCTCGTCGCGCAGCGCATTGAGCCGCTCCTCCGCCTTGTCGGCCTTCTCCTTGGCACCGTTGTACTTCTCGGTGGCGACCTCCGCCTCCTCGTACAACTTGTCGACCTTGGCCTTCACCTGCGTCGGAGACAGCTGCGGATCGGCATGCCCGGTCCCGTCGAAGCCGGTCGCCGTCGCCGCGCCCGCGAGCGCAATCGTGGCGGCTGCGCGGGCCGTGTTTCCGCCGAGCGAGCGCTGACTGGGCTTGCGGTGCGCTGCCACGAGGGCCCACATCCTTCCGTGCGACCGCGAGGGGAGCGCGGTCAGGCGGTGACACGTCCGGCGGCGGCCCACACAGGGGGAGCGGGCCGCCGCCGGACCTTCTCGGCGGGGGTGGCCGACGGCCGCCCCTGGCCTGGGCGGCGGTGGGGAGCCGGTCACCTGGTGGAGGACGCTAAACCTGGGGTGAGGGGTTGGTGACGCCATGTACGGAACTGGCGGCACTGGATCGCCCAGTGACCGTATGTGACCGTGATCCCCGCCCTGCGCCGCCGACTTCACGCAGTGCGATGACCGATGCGGCGAATCCGGGACAACCGGGGGTGCTCCGGTGCTACGGGTTACAAGGGGTGGCCCGGTGACAATAAGGACTGGGGCGTCCGATTAGGCTCCGGCCTCATGGACGTACTCATCCATCTCTTCGTCGGCCTGCACATCATCGGCATCGCCGCGCTCCTCGGCGGCTTCCTCACCCAGATGAAGGCGATGGGCCAGGGCACCGCCCGCTTCGTCCCGGCGATGCTGCACGGCGCGCTGACCATGCTGGTCACCGGCGTCGTCCTGGTTGGCCTCAACCAGGCCGACGACAATCCGGTCAACAACATCAAGATCGGCGTGAAGCTGGCCCTGCTGATCGTGATCCTGGGGCTCGTCTATGTGAAGCGGGACGACGAGAAGGTGGACAAGGGCCTCTTCGGGCTCGTCGGTCTGCTGACCACCGCGAACATCTTCATCGCGGTGCTCTGGACCTGAGCGGGCCGCTCGGCCTGTTCGATCCGGTATGGCCGTGCGTTCCGGCCGTGATCATCGCGTGGACCGCTCCCGCCGCGACGGCCAGCCACACCGCCACCGAGATCCACAGCAGCACCTGCCCGGGCCCCTTGAGCCAGGAGACGCCGAGGGCGGTCGCGGCCGACAGAGACGCCACCGCCGTCATCCCCATCGGGAAGACGGTCGCCCAGCGGCGCGCGTCGTAGCGGAGCCTCGGCCACCCCAGCTCCGCGACGGCGAGGACGCAGTAGGAGGCGAAGGCGAGCACGAGGAGCGCGACGGTCACGGTGCGCAGGACGTCGCTGTCGTCGTCGTTCCACAAGTACGGGTTCACGTGATGCGCGGCGATGAGCGTGGCCCCGGCCAGCGCCGAGATGGCGAGCGCGCCGCCCGCGACCCAGTGGTCCCCGGAGCTCCGGACCACCTCCCGGACGTCGAAGTGCGTGAACGCCACTCCGTAGAGCACGATCCCCAGCCAGAACAGCACCAGCCCGGCGTGCGCGAGCCACTCCGGGCCCACGGCCGCGGCGAGCGTGGCGCACAGCACCGAGAGTCCCTGCGTGGCCACACACACCAGGAACACCCCTCCCGGCATACGGCGCTTCCAGTGCCGTGCGACGACGAGGAGCAGCACCGGCCACAGCACGGCCGACAGCGCGAGCAGGGCCTCGGCCGGCTCCTGCCACCCCAGCGCGGACAGCCGGGTCCCCAGCACGGTCGTCGCCGCGACGGCGGTGAGCCCGGGAGGCGTGCAAGCCTCCTTTACCCACCGCGCGCGCTCCCACAGAAGGCGTACGACGAAGTCCGCGGCGAGCGCGAGCCAGGCGACGCAGGTCAGGGCCAGCGCGATACGGGACAGGGTCTCGTAGCCGGTCAGGTGCAGCCCGATCGAGACGATGCCGGTGGCCATGACGGCGGCACCGGCGGCGGGCGGCCGCTGCGCCCACCAGGCGCGGAGCTGGGAGATGGCTGGCATGCGCCTGATGCTAGGGATCTTCGGACGAGTTGCCCGCGGGGCACGCGCGCGTGGAGCGTGAAAACGCGGGGGCACGCGCGGGTGGAGCACGAAAACGCCGGGCACGCGCGTGAGGCACAAAAACGCGGGGCACCCGCGCGTGGAGCACGATCTGCCCCACGCGCGCGTGCCCCGCACAATGCGTTGCTCGCGGAACGGCTTACGCCGGGCGCACCACGCTGTGGATCGCCGACGTGCCGTCGTAGTAGATCGACTCCTCGCGGACGTACGCCCCCGGCTTGGGCGCGTGGATCATCATCCCGTTGCCGATGTACAGGCCGACGTGGCTGACATCGTCATAGAAGAAGACCAGGTCACCGGGCTGGGCGTCGGACAGGGAGACGGTCGTGCCGGCGTTCACCTGGTCGTAGGTGACGCGCGGCAGGGAGACGCCGGCGGCCTTCCAGGCAGCCTGGGTGAAACCCGAGCAGTCGTACGAGTCCGGGCCGGTCGCCCCCCAGACGTACGGCTTGCCGATCTGCGCGCGGGCGAACGCGAGCGCCTTCGCCGCCTTCGTCGCGTACGAGGAGTCGGTGGTCGTGGTGCCCGAGCCGGTCGTGGTGCCCGAGCCGGTCGTGGTGTCCGACGAGCCGGTCGTCGTGCTCGACGAGGACTCCTGCTGGGCCGCCTTCTTCGCGGCCTCGGCGGCGGCCTGCTGCTGCGCCAGCTCCGCCGCCTTGCGCGCGGCCTCCTGCTGCTTCTTCTTCTCGATCGCCGCGAGCCGCGCCTTCTCCTCGGCGGTCAGCTTCGAGAGCAGTTCGCGGGCCTCGGTGAGCTTGTGCTGAACGTCGGCCTTGGACGTCTTGAGCGCGTTCTGCGAGCTGGTCAGCGTCTCCAGACTCTTGGCGGCCTCCGCGCGCTTCTTGGTGGTGGCGGCCTGATCGGTGATGTAGTCGTCGACCGCCGCCTTCTGGCGGGTGGTCAGACGGCTCATCAGCTGGGTCTGGTCGAAGTAGTCCTGCGGGTTGTCGGCGAGCAGGAGGGTCGCGGTGTTGGGGGCGGCGGCCCCGGTGCGGTACTGCGCCGCCGCGAACGAACCGAGCTCCTCACGCGCGGTGTTGAGCTTGTCGGTGCGCTGGGCGACGTCGTCGAGGAGGGTGTCGACCTGCTTGCGCTGCTTGGAGGTCTTCTCCTTGGCCGCGTTGTACTTGTCGGTGGCCGTCTCGGCCTGGTGGTAGAGGTCGTTGACCTTCTTCTCGACCTCTTCGAGGCTCGGCCTGGGTTCGGCCGAGGGTGCGGCGTTCGCCGTCTGGGAGAGCAGGGCGACGGAGGTGAGAGCCGCCGTCGCGAGGGCGGGGGTCCGTATGCCTGCTACGCGCGTGCCCGTAGGACGCCATTTGCGATGCGACGCCAAGAGAGGCGACTCCTTCCGTCATCCGCCTACCGAGTTAGCTGTCGGGTTCGGGCGGGTGGATCCGGAAGGTTTGCCCTACGGTCCTTGCCCCACAGGGCAGTTGGACCGATTCACCCCAAGGTCGGTTGGGTCCCCGGCTCCGGCTGCCGCAGGGGCGCACCGGATTGAGCGGAGGCCGCACGGCCCGGCGTCGTTCGCCGGTGGGTGTCGAGCGGCCTGCCCGGCACGCTAGCCAACTCATGTGGCTTCTGTGAAGTTTGATGTGCGATATGCCCGATACATTTTCGTGACCTTGACCCTGAGCGTCACCCTGGGCAGTTAATCCGGAAAGATCTATGGCGAGTTGTCCGGAAGGCGGCGACATGTGCCTCGTTATCGGCATCGCGGTGGCGATCGCCAAGGTCTTCCGGGGCGACGGCTCCGCGCTCCCCGACGGCCGCAAGATCGTCGCCGGTGCGGCGAGTGGCGACCTGGTGCCCGTCTCCCCTCAGGGCGTGTACGTGCCGGCCTGATCGATCGCCGACCGCGACGGGATGATTCCGTAGGGTGAGAAGACGCCGGGCGGCCGACTCCGGAAGATCCTCGGCTTCCGAGCCGTGTCAAGAGGCCCGGTCGAGCTCTGATCCGTGTCACGAGATCCGATCGAGTTTTCAGGGTGGCGGCGGGGTGTCAGTGAGGCCGCCTAGACTCGGAGAGCGATGAGCAGCCTCTTTGATGACAGCTTCCTGGCGGACCTCAAGCCCACCCGGGCCCACGAGGAAGAGCCCCCGCCGCCGCCCGAGGACGATCACGTACCGGAGCCCGTTCCGGACGATCTGTTCGGCGGGAAGTTCGACGTGCCGCCGGACCGGGACGCGTACTACCGCGACGGCGCGCACCGGCCCGCCGTGGACTCCGCGGCGCTGCTGGACGGGCTGAACGAGAACCAGCGCGCGGCCGTGGTGCACTCCGGCTCCCCGCTGCTCATCGTGGCCGGCGCGGGCTCCGGCAAGACCCGCGTGCTCACCCACCGGATCGCCTATCTGCTGGCCGAGCGGAATGTCCACCCCGGCCAGATCCTCGCGATCACCTTCACCAACAAGGCCGCGGGCGAGATGAAGGAGCGCGTCGAGCACCTCGTCGGCCCGCGCGCGGGCGCGATGTGGGTAATGACCTTCCACAGCGCGTGTGTGCGGATTCTGCGCCGCGAGAGCAAGAAGCTCGGCTTCACCTCCTCCTTCTCGATCTACGACGCCGCCGACTCCAAGCGTCTTATGGCGCTCGTCTGCCGTGATCTCGACCTCGACCCCAAGCGCTTCCCGCCGAAGTCGTTCAGCGCCAAGATCTCGAACCTGAAGAACGAGCTGATCGACGAGGAGGACTTCGCGGCCCAGGCCACCGACGGCTTCGAGAAGACCCTCGCTCAGGCGTACGCGATGTATCAGTCGCGTCTGCGCGAGGCCAACGCGCTCGACTTCGACGACCTGATCATGACGACGGTCAACCTGCTGCGCGCCTTCCCGGACGTCGCCGAGCACTACCGCCGCCGCTTCCGCCACGTCATGGTGGACGAGTACCAGGACACCAACCACGCGCAGTACGCGCTGGTGCGGGAGCTCGTCGGCCCGGCGCGCGGTACCCGCGCCGAGGACGAGCCGCCCCGCGAGGACAACCTCGGCCCCGCCGAGCTGTGCGTCGTGGGTGACGCCGACCAGTCGATCTACGCCTTCCGTGGCGCGACCATCCGCAACATCCTCCAGTTCGAGGAGGACTACACGGACGCGACGACGATCCTGCTCGAACAGAACTACCGCTCCACGCAGACCATCCTGTCCGCCGCCAACGCGGTCATCGAGCGCAATGAATCCCGCCGCCCCAAGAACCTGTGGACCAACGCGGGCGCGGGTTCGAACATCACGGGCTATGTCGCCGACACCGAGCACGACGAGGCGCAGTTCGTCGCCGACGAGATAGACCGTCTCACCGACGCGGGCGAGGCCAAGGCGGGCGACGTCGCGGTCTTCTACCGTACGAACGCGCAGTCCCGTGTCTTCGAAGAGGTCTTCATCCGCGTCGGCCTGCCCTACAAGGTCGTCGGCGGCGTCCGCTTCTATGAGCGCAAGGAGGTCCGTGACGTCCTGGCGTACCTCAGGGTGCTGTCCAACCCCGAGGACTCGGTCCCGCTGCGCCGCATCCTCAACGTCCCCAAGCGCGGCATCGGCGAGCGCGCGGAAGCGATGATCGACGCGCTCTCGCAGCGCGAGAAGATCAGCTTCCCGCAGGCCCTGCGTCGCGTCGACGAGGCGTACGGGATGGCGGCGCGCTCGACGAACGCGGTCAAGCGGTTCAACACGCTCATGGAAGACCTCCGCACGATCGTCGAGTCGGGCGCCGGCCCGGCCACGGTCCTGGAGGCGGTCCTCGAGCGCACCGGCTATCTGGCCGAGCTGCAGGCCTCCACCGACCCGCAGGACGAGACCCGTATCGAGAACCTCCAGGAACTCGCCGCCGTGGCCCTGGAGTTCGAGCAGGAGGCGGGTGAGGGCGAGGCCGCGGGCGGGCTCTCCGACTTCCTGGAGCGGGTCGCGCTCGTCGCCGACTCCGACCAGATCCCCGACGAGGAGGACGGCAACGGCGTCATCACGCTGATGACGCTGCACACCGCCAAGGGCCTCGAATTCCCCGTGGTCTTCCTGACCGGCATGGAGGACGGCGTCTTCCCGCACATGCGTGCGCTGGGACAGGTGAAGGAGCTCGAGGAAGAGCGGCGCCTGGCCTACGTCGGCATCACGCGCGCGCGGGAGCGGCTGTATCTCACCCGGTCGTCCATGCGCAGCGCGTGGGGGCAGCCCTCGTACAACCCGCCGTCCCGCTTCCTGGAGGAGATCCCGGACGCGCACCTGGAGTGGAAGCGCACGGGCGCGACGGCTCCCGTGTCGTCGGGTCCGGTCTCGGGTGTCGCGGCGTCGCTGTCGTCCTCGCGGTCGCGGTCCGCGGCTTCCGGTGCCTCCGGGTTCGCGACGCGCCGCGGTGTCTCCGAGAAGCCGGTCGTCTCGCTGGCGGTCGGGGACCGGGTCACCCACGACCAGTTCGGTCTCGGGACCGTCGTCGGCGTGAAGGGGACGGGCGCGAACGCGGAGGCGACGATCGACTTCGGCGAGGCGAAGCCGAAGCGCTTGCTGCTGCGGTACGCGCCGGTGGAGAAGCTGTAGCCGGTACGGGGGTGCTGGGGCCCGGCGGACGGTTGCGTCTTACGTCGGGTCCAGGCCGTGGCTGCGCAGCCACGGCAGCGGGTCGATCGCCGAACCACCGGCAGGGCGGACCTCGAAGTGCAGGTGCGGACCCGTGGAGTTGCCGGAGTTCCCGGAGAACGCGATCGGGTCACCGGCCTTCACAGTGGTGCCCGAGGCGACCTGGTAGCTGGAGAGGTGGCAGTACCACGTCTCCGTGCCGTCCTTCGCGGTGACGATCGCCATGTTCCCGTACGCGCTGTTCCACTGCGTGCGGACGGTGCCGTCGGTCGCGGCCATCACGGTCGTACCGTAAGAGACCGGGAAGTCGATGCCCGTGTGCACGGACATCCAGTTGATGCCGGCCTGACCGAAGTAGGCGCTGAGCCCCTTCTGCGTCACCGGGAGCACGAACTTCGGGCGCAGCCGCTCCTTGCGGGCCGCCTCCTCCGCCGCCTTCTTCTTCTGGGCTTCCTGCTCGGCCTTGAGGTCGATACGTTCCTGCGTCCGGCTGGCCCGGTCGGCGAAGTCGTCGGCGCCCGCGGACAGACTCTGGAGCTGGGTGTCCAGCTTGTTGTTGGCGGTGGACGGCTTCACCGAGGTCGCGTCGGCCGCGCTGGCCGTCGTGTCCTTGCTGTCGTCCCCGCCGATGCTGCCCACGGAGGCGGCGGCGATCCCCGCGACCCCCATCACACAGGCCGAGGGCACCGCGACGGTCAGCAGAGCGGAACGTTTCGCGGGACTGCGGCGACGGGAGCGGGAACCGGCCCGCGACGCGGCGCGGGGGGCCGGGATGATCTCTTCCATGTCGTCGAGCAGCGGCGTCTCGTACTCTTCACCGCTGTCGTCCGCGGTCTCGAACTCGTCCTCATCGGCGGCGGGTTGCTCGTACGAGGCGTGCTCGAAGGCGGCGGTCGCCTGCTGGTCGAAGGGCTCGTGCTGCTGCTCGTACGATTCGGGCTGTGCGTGCTGCTGCTCGTACGACTCGGGCTGTGCGTGCTGCTGCTCGTACGAGTCCGGCTGCGGGTGGTGCTGTTCGTACGCGTCGGGCTGCGGATGCTCGTACGCCTGGTACGTGTCGTGGCCGGCGGCGGTGTTCCACTGCGTGGCGTCGTACGCGCCCGTGTTCTGGGCCGGGATGCTCCACTGCCGGGTCCCATCGAGCGGCTGCTCGGGCTGGAGCCAGGCGGTCGCGTCCCACTGGCCAGAGGCTTCGGGGCCCGGATGCTGCGCGGGGATGTCGGCGAGCTGCTGGTAACCGGCCGCCCAGGTGGTCGTCGCGTAGCTGCCGGTGTCGTACGCGGCCTGGTGCTGCGCGGCGTACGGGTCGTAGTTCAGCGTCTGGTGACTGCCGGTGTTCCACTGTGTGGCGTCGTACGAACCGGTGCTGTTGCCCGGCATGTCGCCGAAGAGGGGATCGGTCGCGAAGCTCGCGGTCGCGTAGGCGCCGGTACCCGTGCCGGTGGCGCCGGTGTCAAAACCGGTGGCGGAGTAGCCGTCGTACGTGGTGAAGTCGCCGTACTGGGCTTCCTGCCCGCCGTACGGCGCGTAGAGCGCCGAGGCGGCATCGGAAGCCGGGGCCGGGGGAGTTACGGTCCCCGACGGGTGACGGTCGTTCACCAACTTCTCTTTCGCCTCGACAACAGGGGCTGGCAGAGCAGTGCGGTGACTGTACCCGGCGGTACGCGGGCGCGACAATCTTCGGCAGGTTTCCCGCTCGCAGGAAACGGGCATTCGGCCGTGTTTCGGGGAAGTGTGGGCACGGCCTTGGCCTGGCGTTCGATGAATGTTCGAAGTCGCGGGGGTGTCGGGCGGCTGTGCGGCGGCTGTTTACGCCACTGTCAGCCCGTCCGTCTGGACCGCGGCGCCGACTCCTGTCTCCTCGATGTCGAGCGCCTGCCGTATCCCTGCCGCGACGGCGGGGTGCACGGGCAGGGCGAGATGACCGACGCCGCTCACGCGTACGTTCTGCGCGAGCAGGTCCGGGTGGTCGAGGCAGGCCGTCTCCAGCGGGTCCATCAGATGGTCGAGATCGCTCCAGAAACTGACGAAATGGGTGCGGCAGCCCGGTGCGGGCATGCGCAGCTCCTCGATCACCTGGGAGCCCGGGCGCATCTGGCGGACGATCGGGTGCGCGTTCATCAACGGGGCCACACGAGTGCCCGAGTGCGGGGTGCCGAGTGTGACCAGGGTGCGTACGTGGGTGTCGCCGCCCAGGCACTGCACGTAATAACGCGCGATCAGTCCGCCGAGGCTGTGCCCGACGATGTCCACCCGATCGTGGCCCGTGCGCTCGCAGATCTCCTCTATGTGCCGGCCGAGCAGCTCGGAGGCCGTGCGGATGTCGCACGTGAGCGGGGAGTAATTGAGCGACTCGACGTGCTGCCTGCCGTGCTGGGCGAGGTTGCGGCGCAGCAGGAGGAAGACCGAGCGGTTGTCTATGAAGCCGTGCAGCAGGACGACCGGGGGCTTGGCCTCGGTGGGCAGCCGGGCGGCGTCGGGCGAGGGAAGTGCGGGGGCGGTGCGGCGCTCCGCGGTGATGCCGGAGGGGTAGAGGAGGAGGTGTCCGGCGAGGATCGCGATCTCCAGAGCCGTCGCCTTCAGGAGAGCCACCGAGAGTCCTGCCAGTCGGCTCGGAAACAGGCGCTGGCAGAGGGGGAGAAAGGGCAACACTGCCCTGGTGACCTTCATGGCCGACCTCCAGTCGGCACGCGGCAGGACCACTCCGTCCCCCGTGTGCCCTCATGGACAGCCACGGTGGCGGTGACGGTGGTGACCGACGACGCGTGTGCGGCGTGTGAGGCGCCGATTACGCTACGGGGTGCCCTGCCGAGGGGGCGACGCGGCTCGAGGCCGTGGGCGGTGGCGCCCGGCGGCGGCCCGGAGTCGTCTTCGTCGTCCCGTCGTCCTTGTGCTGGCGTGGCTCCCCGCTGTCGTGGCCTCGCCGATGTGCCCCACCGTCACGGTGTCCCGCTGACGTCGCGGTGGTGAGGCCACCTGATCGCGGCTCTCCTTGCGCACGCTCCGGCCGTGGCCCGTGTGCCGCAGGTCCATGCGGCGCGTGTGCCGCGGGACGCGGAACGGTGCGCGGTGAACTTGTCCCAGTGTGTGATTTCCCCCTCGGTCTCCACCGCGAAACTGCCGGTTGCGGGATGCTGGGGATAACGTTCGTTCACTTCCCCGGCCGGTAAGGCCCGGGGTGCCCGTGCCGCACGGCGCATCCGGTGCGGTGAGCAGCGGAATGTGCGATATGTGTCGTAGTCGGTAGTCAAGCGTCATGTATCGGTAGTCGGTACAGGTTGATGTAGTCGGTTCATGGAGGCAGTGATGGGTGTGGCAGCCGGTCCGATCCGCGTGGTGGTGGCCAAGCCGGGGCTCGACGGCCACGATCGCGGGGCCAAGGTGATCGCGCGGGCACTGCGCGACGCCGGTATGGAGGTCATCTACACCGGGCTCCATCAGACCCCCGAGCAGATCGTCGACACCGCGATCCAGGAGGACGCCGACGCGATCGGCCTCTCGATCCTCTCCGGTGCCCACAACACGCTCTTCGCGGCCGTCATCAAGCTCCTCAAGGAGCGCGACGCGGAGGACATCAAGGTCTTCGGCGGCGGCATCATCCCCGAGGCGGACATCGCGCCCCTCAAGGAGAAGGGCGTCGCGGAGATCTTCACGCCGGGGGCGACGACGGCGTCGATCGTGGACTGGGTACGGGCGAATGTGAGGCAGCCGGCCGGGGCGTAGCGCGAGGCCTGGGGTTTTCGCCCCCTCCACCCCTGCCCGTCCCGTCCCTGGGGACTGCCGCCCCCAGACCCCCGCTACAAGTTTGCGCAGTTCCCCGCGCCCCCTTCAGGAGCGCGGGGAACTGCGCGACAGGCCCCCTCAGGCAGGGGCGGAGGGGGCGAAAACTCCTCATGGCACCGCAAGCTCCGACGCCATGGCCGCGCGCAGGCGCAGCGTGGTGACGAGGCGCTGGAACGCCTCGGCCCAGTAACCTCCGGCCCCCGGCGCCGCGTTCTCCGACTCGTCGGGAACCGAGGTGAGCCCATCGAGCCGCACAGCCTCCGCCGGGTCGAGACACCGCTCGGCCAGCCCCATCACCCCACTGAAGCTCCACGGATAACTCCCGGCGTCCCGCGCGATATTGAGCGCGTCCACCACCGCCCGCCCCAAGGCCCCCGACCAGGGCACCGCGCACACCCCGAGCAGCTGAAACGCCTCGGACAACCCGTGCGTACCGATGAACCCCGCCACCCACTCGGCCCGCTCACCGACCCCCAATGTGGCGAGCAGCTTGGACCGCTCGGCCAGTGACACCGCCCCCGGCCCCCCGGCCTCCGGCGCGGAGGGCGCCCCGAGGAGCGCCCTGGACCACCCGGGATCACGCTGGCGCACAGCCGCCCGGCACCACGCGGCATGCAGCTCCGCCCGCCAGTCGTCGGCCACGGGCAGCGCCACGATCTCCTCCGCGGTACGCCCCCCGAACCGCTCCGGCCATGTCCCGAGCGGCGCCGCCTCGACCAACTGGCCCAGCCACCAAGACCGTTCGCCCCGTCCGGCCGGAGCCTTCGGCACTACGCCGTCCCGCTCCATGCCCGCGTCGCACTCGTGCGGCGCCTCGACCACGATCGTGGGCGTGCCCCCCGTACGGTCGACGGAGACGCACGAACCGGCCCGGGCCGCCATCCGTGCCGCGAGCGCGGAACCCGGCAGCGCGGACAGCAGCTCCGCCGCCGTCGCCCGTACGTTGCGGCTCCGGTCGGCCAGCGCTCGCTCCAGGAACGGCTCGTCGTCCGGGCGCAGCCCCGATCGCAGCGAGTCGAGGAACATCAGCCGGTCCTCGGCCCGCTCCGTCGCCCATGTAGTGGCCAGCAACTCACGTGCGGCGGCGGGGTCCTTGGCCCGTATCGCCGAAAGCAGCGCGACCCGCTCGGCGAACAATCCCTCCTGCCACAGCTGTTGTACGCGCTCGGCCTCCTCCGGGCCGGGCAGCGCGCCGCCGCCGCCCGGTGAGGAGCGCAGCGCGAACCGCCACTCCTGGTTCAGCCGCGCCAGCCAGAGTGCCCGGGGCCCGGCGAAGGCCAGGGCCGCGGGTCGCAGATCGGTGCGTCCGCGGGCCGCGTCGAGGAGCGCGGGCAGGGCCTCCGGGGGCGCCGCGAATCCGCGCGCGTTCGCCAGGGTGAGCCACTGGGGCAGCAGCTCCATCAGGTCCGGTGCCGTCCCTCTGCGGCCACCGCCTCCGGTGCCGGGCCGGTCCGCCAGCAGCATCGCCAGCCTGCGGGCCGCGGCGGGCGGCAGGGCCGGACGGGGGTCCCGCGCCGCGGGCTCCGGCCGGGCCGCCGCCCGCGCCGGCCGCACTCCGGCCCGTCGCCGCAACGTCTCCACGGCGGCCGCGTCCAACAACGCCACTGGCGCCTCCCGCCCCGGCGCCCATCCCGGAGGAGTACGCCGCTCGGTCCCGAGCAACGCCACTGTGACGAGCTCCTCCCAGGAACCACCGGCGGGCGCGCCCGCCGAGGCCGAGGTCGTGTTCATGAGCGTCCTTTCCGTACGGAGATCGTCGGGCTGGTCGGTGTGGTCAATGCGGGCGGGGTCACCGCGGTCGGAGCCATCAGCACAGCGGTACCGCGTCCCCCGCGCCCTGCTCCGCCCAGGCCGTCAGCGGAGTGAAGCCGCGGTGGCCGCATTCGCCGAAGACCGTGACGGGGGCACCGCCGGAGAGGGCGACGAGACGCCACAGGTCGGGACGGGACCGGGCGGTGGGGGTGAGGGGCAGGGCCAAGTCACCGTTCGCGTCGGCGAGTTGCCAGGAGTCGCCGTCCGGGGTGGGGACGACGCGGTCCAGGGTGACCGGGCAGGAGTCCAGCCACGGGTCGGCCCGCAGCGCCTCTCCGTAGCGGGCGGTCGCCTGGGACGTGGTCAGCCCGGGTGGTCGTATCGCCGTGGGTGCGGGAGGCGTGAACCGCTCGCCCAGCGCGGCCCGTAGCTGTCCGGCGCCCGGATACGCGGACACCTCCGCCTCGAAAGCCAGCCCCACGGGCAACCCCAGCTCCGGTGCGCGGCCCGCCGCCCCGTAGGAAAGGAGCAGGACCGTGCGGCCGGACTCAGCGCCGTGCAGCCAGATCCTGCGCGTCGTGAGGCGGGCGTCCGCCGTGTCGTACTGGGCGAGGACCAGCCAGCGGTCCCGCACCGGCGGGTCGTCCGCCGAACCGGAAATCCCCACCCGTGAGCGAACCGTCGCGGCAAGGCCGTCCGGCAGCCGCTCGCGCCGCAGCCAGCCCTGGTCGAGAAGGTGGAGCAGCGCGCACTCCTCAAGGAGCCGCACCGGCCAGCCCGGACCGGACGCCGGGATCGTCCCCAACTCCCTTACCCGCGCGGCCAGACCGGGTGCCTGCGCGTCGACCATCCGGGCCGCCGTCTCCTCCCACAGTCCGTACCCCGTCTGCTCGGCGGAAGCGAGGCCGCCGCGCAGCAGGTCGGCCAGCCGCTGCTCCAACTCCGAGGCCCCCGCGGTGATCCGCTCGGCCCGCCGCTCCGCCCTGCGCCGAGCCGCCTCCGGATCACCCGGCGACGCGGCTCCAGATGCCCCGCCCGCCGTCCTCTTCTCCCGCGCGCGCTCTCTTCTTACCTCTGTCCACTGCTCCGCCCAGTCCGGTGCCTGTCCCCGCGGCACCGTGCCGTCCGCGCCCGCCCAGAGCAGCAGCAGCCCCAGCGCGTGCTTGCACGGGAACTTTCGGCTCGGACAACTGCACTGGTAAGCGGGCCCGGTGGAGTCCGCGATGTCGATGACCGTCCGATACGGCTTGCTGCCACTTCCCCTGCACAGTCCCCATACCGTCCCCTCGTCAGAACTGCCCGCCTCCGACCACGGCCCGGCCGAGCCGAGTTCGCTTCCCGCCCTGCGTGACGCGGCATCAGGCGCCAGTGCCAGCACCTGATCCGCCGTCCAGCGCACCGCCTGCTGAGTCATGCCATCGAAGGTAGATCCCGCCACTGACAATCGGCGCTCGCGAGTGCATTTGCGCAGGTCAGCGCCGATTGTCAGTGGCGTGGTGCACGGTGGAACCAGATCCGAACCGGCCGAGCTTGAGGGGGACCGAGTCATGTCCGTGTCCGTTGAACCGACGTCCGCTCCTATGCCTGCGGGAGAGCGCGAGGGAGCGACCGCGGGCGAGGCGGGCGAGGCGCTGCGGCCGCATGCCGAAGACGCCTTCGCCGCCGAACTCGTCGCGCTGGCCGCGCAGGACGACCGGCCCCGCCCGGCCCGCTGGCGGCTGTCGCCCTGGGCCGTGGCGACGTATCTGCTCGGCGGCACCCTGCCGGACGGCACGGTGATCACACCCAAGTACGTGGGCCCGCGCCGCATCGTCGAGGTCGCCGTCACCACGCTCGCCACCGATCGCGCCCTGCTCCTGCTCGGCGTGCCCGGCACCGCCAAGACCTGGGTGTCCGAGCACCTGGCCGCGGCGGTCAGCGGCGACTCCACCCTGCTCGTGCAGGGCACGGCCGGCACCCCGGAGGAGGCGATCCGATACGGCTGGAACTACGCGCAGCTGCTCGCGCACGGGCCGAGCCGGGACGCGCTGGTGCCGAGCCCTGTCATGCGGGCCATGGCCGAGGGCATGACCGCCCGTGTCGAGGAGCTGACCCGCATCCCGGCCGACGTACAGGACACGCTGATCACGATCCTGTCGGAAAAGACCCTGCCGATACCGGAGTTGGGCCAGGAGGTGCAGGCCGTCCGCGGCTTCAACCTGATCGCGACGGCCAACGACCGCGACCGCGGGGTCAATGAACTGTCCAGTGCGCTGCGCCGTCGCTTCAACACGGTGGTGCTGCCCCTGCCGGAGAGCGCCGACGCCGAGGTCGACATCGTCGCGCGCCGTGTCGACCAGATCGGCCGCTCCCTCGACCTGCCCGCCGTGCCCGACGGCATCGACGAGATCCGCCGCGTCGTCACCGTCTTCCGCGAGCTGCGCGACGGGGTCACTGCCGACGGGCGTACGAAGCTGAAGTCGCCCAGCGGCACGCTGTCCACCGCCGAGGCGATCTCCGTCGTCACGGGCGGCCTCGCTCTGGCCGCCCACTTCGGCGACGGCGTCCTGCGGGCGAGCGACGTCGCCGCCGGCATCCTCGGCGCCGTCGTCCGCGATCCGGCGGCCGACCGCGTCATCTGGCAGGAGTACCTGGAGGCGGTCGTCCGCGAGCGGGACGGCTGGAAGGACTTCTACCGGGCCTGCCGAGAGGTGAGCGCATGACGGTCTTCACCGGAGGGCCACTGCTGCTGGGGGTGCGGCATCACGGCCCCGGGTCGGCGCGGGCCGTGCGGGCCGCGTTGGAGGCGGCGGAGCCCCGGGTCGTGCTCATCGAGGGCCCTCCGGAGGCGGACGCGCTCATCCCGCTCGCCGCCGACAAGGAGATGCGACCCCCGGTCGCCCTCCTCGCGCACGTCGTGGACGAGCCCGGCCGTTCGGCCTTCTGGCCGCTGGCCGAGTTCTCACCGGAGTGGGTGGCGATCCGGTGGGCCCTGGAGAGCGGAGTACCGGCCCGCTTCATCGATCTCCCGGCGACCCACACGCTGGCATGGGGCAAAGAGGAGCTCGATCAGGAGGGGGACCCAGAGGATGCGCCGCCCGCCGATCCCGGCCAACCCGTCGAGGCGGCCGTGCGGATCGACCCCCTGGCCGTACTCGCCGAAACGGCCGGTTACGACGATCCCGAGCGCTGGTGGGAGGACGTGGTCGAGCACCGAAGCGGGGCCGGGAGCGATCCGTTCGCACCGTTCACCGTGCTCGAGGAGGCGATGGGGGCGCTGCGGGAGACGTACGGGGTCGGGGGACACGACCGCGACCTGGTGCGGGAGGCGTACATGCGGCTCCAGGTGCGCGCGGCGGAGCGGGAGTTCGGGGACGGCGTGGCCGTGGTGTGCGGGGCCTGGCATGTGCCCGCATTGCGGCAGAGGACCTCGGTCGGCGCGGACCGGGCGCTGCTCAAGGGGCTCCCCAAGGCGAAGGCCGACCTGACGTGGGTGCCGTGGACGTACCGCCGGCTGTCCCGGGTCAGTGGGTACGGCGCGGGCATCGACTCGCCGGGTTGGTACGGGCATCTGTTCAGCGCCCCCGACCGCCCGGTCGAGCGCTGGATGACCAAGGTGGCCCGGTTGCTGCGCGACGAGGACCGGATGATCTCGTCCGCGCACGTCATCGAAGCGGTGCGGCTTGCCGACACGCTCGCCGCGATGCGGGGCCGCCCGCTGCCGGGGCTGACCGAGACCACCGACGCCGTACGGGCCGTGATGTGCGAGGGCTCGGACGTGCCGCTGGCGCTTGTGCGGGACCGGCTCGTGGTCGGCGATGTGATGGGGGAGGTGCCGGAGTCGGCCCCCGCGGTCCCCCTGCAGCGCGACCTCGCGCGGCTCCAGCGGAGGCTGCGGCTCAAACCGGAGGCGCTGGAACGGGAATTGGAGCTCGACCTGCGCAAGGAGACCGACGCCGAGCGCAGCAGGCTGCTGCACCGGTTGCGGCTCCTCGGCGTCGAGTGGGGCGAGCCCACGGTGTCGCGGGGCAGCACGGGGACCTTCCGGGAGACCTGGCGGCTGCGCTGGGAGCCGGAGCTGTCGGTGCGGGTCGCGGAGGCCGGCGTGTGGGGCACGACGGTACTGGCCGCCGCGACGGCAAGGGCCGAGGCGGACGCCGTCGCCGCGCACGCGCTGGCCGATGTCACGGCACTCGCCGAGCGCTGCTTGCTGGCCGAACTCCCGGACGCGCTGCCCGTGGTGATGCGGGTCCTCGCCGACCGGGCCGCCCTCGACGCGGACGTCGGGCACCTTGCCCAGGCCCTGCCCGCCCTGGTCCGCTCGCTGCGCTACGGCGATGTGCGCGGCACGGACACCCACGCCCTCACCGACGTGGCGGCGGGCCTCGCCGAGCGGATCTTCGTCGGCCTCCCACCGGGCTGCGCGGCCCTCGACACCGAGGCCGCCGAGGAGATGCGGCGCCATGTGGACGCCGTGCACGGGGCCGTGGCGCTCCTGGGGGAGACGGCCGCGGCGTCAGCCGCCGACACGCCATCGCTCAGCGGTACCGCGCAGGATGCCCGTAGCGCACCGCCCTCCACCGGCATACGCGCCCGTTGGCACGCAGTGCTCCGGGTGCTGGCCGGGCGCGACAGCGTGCCGGGGGTGATTCGCGGACGGGCCGTACGACTGCTGCTGGACGAGGGGGAGTTGGCGCAGGACGAGGCCGCCCGGCTCATGGGGCTCGTGCTGTCGCCCGGGACGGCACCCGGGGACGCGGCCGCGTGGATCGAGGGCTTCGTCGGTGGCGGTTCCGGGGGCGGGATGCTGCTGGTGCACGACGAGCGGTTGCTCGGGCTGGTGGACGCATGGCTGACCGGAGTGCCGGCGGAGGCGTTCACCGATGTGCTGCCGTTGCTGCGGCGGACGTTCTCGGCGTACGAGGCCGGGGTGCGCAGGACGCTGGGCGAGCTGGTCCGGCGTGGGCCGGGAGCGCGCGGGAGCACGGCGGCCGCCGGCTCCGGGATTCCCGGGTTCGCCCCCGACCTCGACCCCGAGCGCGCGGAGGCCGTACTGCCGGTGTTGCGTCTGCTGCTCGGGCTGGGCGAATCGGACACCGGTGACGATCACGTCAGTGACGATCACGTCGGCGACGACAACGACCTTGTGGGGGTGGCCCGATGACCGCACCGGCGACCGTGAGCGAAGTGAACGACGCGACCGACGCAAGCGGCGCGGCCCGCGCGCCCCGCGCAGCCCGCGAGGCCGACGCGGCCGACGCGGCGGGAGAGCGGCTCCGGCGCTGGCGGCTCGTGCTCGGCGGGGAGGAAGCGGACGGCACCGGATGTGTGCTCGCCGGGCAGGACGCCGCGATGGACGGGGCGCTCACCGCGCTCTACGGGAAGGGGGGCAAGGCGCAGTCGGGGCGGGACCGTTCGGCGGGGCTCGGGGCGTCGGCGCCGTCGGTCGCGCGCTGGCTCGGGGACATACGGACGTACTTCCCCTCCTCCGTCGTCCAGGTCATGCAGCGTGACGCCATCGACCGGCTCGGGCTGTCCACCCTTCTGCTGGAGCCCGAGATGCTGGAGGCGGTGGAGGCCGACGTGCACTTGGTGGGCACCCTCCTCTCCCTCAACAAGGCCATGCCGGAGACGACGAAGGAGACGGCGCGGGCCGTGGTGCGCAAGGTCGTCGAGGATCTGGAGAAGCGGCTCGCCACCCGCACCCGGGCCACGCTCACCGGAGCGCTCGACCGCAGCGCCCGCATCACCCGCCCCCGCCACCACGACATCGACTGGAACCGCACGATCGCGGCGAACCTGAAGCACTACCTGCCCGAGCACCGCACGATCGTGCCCGAGCGGCTGATCGGCTACGGCCGGGCCTCGCAGTCCGTGAAGAAGGAGGTCATCCTCTGCATCGACCAGTCGGGGTCGATGGCGGCGTCCGTCGTCTACGCGTCCGTGTTCGGCGCCGTGCTCGCGTCGATGCGGTCCATCGCCACCCGGCTCGTCGTCTTCGACACGGCCGTCGTCGACCTCACCGACCAGCTCGACGACCCGGTCGACGTCCTCTTCGGCACTCAGCTCGGCGGCGGTACGGACATCAACAGGGCGCTCGCGTACTGCCAGTCGCAGATCACCCGGCCCGCCGAAACGGTGGTCGTGCTCATCAGCGACCTCTACGAAGGCGGCATACGCAACGAGATGCTGAAGCGGGTGGCGGCGATGAAGGCGTCGGGGGTGCAGTTCGTGACGCTGCTCGCGCTGTCCGACGAGGGGGCGCCCGCGTACGACCGGGAGCACGCGGCGGCGCTCGCGGCCCTCGACGCACCGGCGTTCGCCTGTACGCCCGACCTGTTTCCCGAGGTGATGGCGGCAGCGATCGAGAAGCGACCGCTGCCGATACCGGACACCAGGTGAGGGGAAAGGAAAATCCGGACATGAATACCCATCGGTAACAGGGGACTTGCGCAACCTCGGGAGTCCCGTGCGAGGATCGACGCGGCCTCAGAGCCTTCTCTTGCCTTCGTACGGGAGGACCCTCCCCGTCTTGACCCCCTCAGTCGCACTGCCCGGTGCCGCTGTGCGCGTGATGCGTGCGGCGGCCGGACGACGTGCGCTGCAAGTGGTGCTGCTGGTGGGAGGCTTGTTCGCACTCGGGTTCCTCTGCGGGGAGCAGGCGCACGCGGCCGACGGGGCGGTGCCGACGACTCCGACGGGGGTCGCGCAGTCGGCCACGAGCGCGGCGGATCGGGTGGTGACGGCGGGTAAGTCGGCCCCCGAGGCCGGCGCGAACCCGACGAGCGCCGTCACACACGTCACCGACACCGTTCGTCAGGTTGCCCAGCCGACTACTGACTCCGTTCGTCAGGTTGCCCAGCCGACTACTGACACCGTTCGTCAGGTTGCCCGGCCGGCCACCGACACGGTTCGTCAGGTCGACAAGTCCGTCCGCGACCTCGTACAGCCGTCCGCCGACACCGCCGTACGGCCGATCGGTGACGTGGTGAAGACGGTGACCGGCCGACTGCGCGCAACCCCGCCGGACGTACTGCCGTCCGTGCCGGAACTCCCCGACCTGCCGGGGCTGCCCGCGCTCCCCGGTGCGGGTGCGCAGACTCCGCCCGTCGGTTCGGCCCCACAGCCGTCCAGCGGAGTGACCCAGCGGCCGGGCGTCACTGACAGGCACGACAAGGCGGCGCGTCGCTCGGACGCACCCGCCGACGCCTCGTACGGAGCGAGCGGTCTCGCCGCCGACACCGACGGGGTCGCCGTGCGCCGCGACCACGGCGACGCCAGAGCGGGACAGGCACCCGCTCGCCAGGCACCCCCCGGCGATCCGACCGGCGCGCTGGGCAACCAGTCCGCGGTCGACAATGGCGCGCCGCGGCACGGCGATCCGCATGCCGTCACTTCGAACCACCGGGCGCCGCTGCGGCTCGCGCCCGGCGCCTCCGCGGTCGTCACCGCGGCCGAGACCCGGGACAGGTACCGGGACATTCCCGTTTTCCCCGGCTAGGGCAGCCCTTCCCCCGCTGAACGACCTGCCGCGCGGGGGCGGAACAGGTCTGCCCGCCGTCCGGACACCCCTCCGATCCCCGGACGGAAGCCCCCGGAATTCAACCGGAATCTCCCGAACTCTCGGAATCCCGAAGGATCTGACGTACGCATGAACAAGAACATCCGCCGTTCCATCGTCATAGCCGCCGGTGTCACCGGCGCGTGGGCGCTCGGCTCCGCCGTCGCCAGCGCGGACGAGCTGCCCGCGTCGTCCGTGGCCGCTCCCGATGTCAGCCTCGACGTCTCGGACACCGCCGACTCGGTCACCGGCACCGTTGACGGCGTCGTCGGGAACGTGACAGGCGACGTGCAGAGCACGGTCTCCGGCGTCACCCATAGCGTCACCGACGGCACCGCCGTCGACGGCGCGACCTCGACGGTCACGGGTACGGCCGCCAAGGCGCGGTCCACGGCCGACGCCGCCGCCTCCACCGTCACGAAGACCGCCACGTCCCCCGTCAAGAAGACCGCCACCACCGCGACGACCGGGACCGCCGACCACGCCCGCCGCTACGTCGACGCCAAGGTCCCCTCCGTCACCCACCTCTCGCAGGCGAAGACCGCCGTCGCGGACCGGGCGACGGGCAAGGCCGAGAAGACGGTCGCCGACGTCGGCGCTCCGCAGGACGAGATCGACTACCTCTTCGGCCCGCTCTCCGCCTTCGCTCCGGAGCTGGAGCAGGCCCTCGCGGGCGCGCAGACGAAGCTCGCCGCCGTCCAGCGCACCGCCGCCGGGGTGCCGTCCGCCGTGCAGACGAAGGCCCAGCAGACCGTCGCCACCGCGCAGCGGACCGCGGGCACGACGGTCACCGGCACGCCCGCCAGGGCCCAGGGCGCGGTCCAGGGCGCCGCCGGCACCGCCACGGGCATCGCGATCCCGGTCGTCGGCGAGACCGCGGCCGCCGCGCTGCCGCCCGTCGCCGGCACCGCCGTCCACGGCGTCACCCCGGTCGTGGACCACGCCGTCGGCAACGTGACCCCGCTGGCCTACGGCGCCGTGGGCAACGCGACCGCGCTGGCGTACGACGCCGCCGGTCACGCGGCGGCCTTGGCGCACGGTGCCACGGCGGACGCGACGACCCTGGCGCACGGTGCCACGGGCGACGCGAGCACGCTGGCGTACGGCGCCGCCGGTGACGTACAGCCGCTGGCCGGAGGCCTCGCCGGGCAGGTCGTGGGCGACACGTCCGCTTCGGTCCTGCCGCCGGTCGCGGCGACCGCCGTGCACGGTGTCGTCCCGGTCGCCGGGCAGGCCGTCGGGGACGCGGGCGCACTGGCGTACGGCGTGGCCGGCGACGTCCAGCCCTTCGCGGGCGGCGTCGTGGGTGACGCGGGGACGCTCGCGTACGGCGTCACCGGCCCGGTCGCCCCGTTCGCGCAGGGTGTCGTCACCGACGACGTGCAGCCCTTCGCCGGGGGTGTGGTCGGCGCGGTGCAGCCGGTCGTCGACTTCGTGCAGCCGGTCGTGGCGGGTGTCGAGGGCAGCGCCACCGGGTTGGCGTACGGCGTCGCGGGCGATGTGCGGCCGTTCGCCGACCACACCGTCGGTCAGGTCGACCCGTTCGCGGGCGGTGTCGTCGGCCAGGTCGGCCCCTTCGCACAGGACCTGAACGGAACCGTCGAGGCGACCGGCGGCCCCCTCGCGGGCAACGCCGTCACTGGCGTCCAGGGCGTGGCCCGGTCGGTCGCGCCGAGCTACCTGCAGGACGCGCAGTACGGCACGTACAGCATCTGACGGTTCCCCCTTTTGCCGTACGGCGACATCCGGCGAAGCCGACGTACGGCATCCGACCGACTCCGCAGGGCGACGGCCCCGAACGGCCGAAAGCCGTCGGTCCGTGCGACCGGAACCCCTGCGGTGGGGCCGGGTGGTCCCCATTGGGGTGGGGGTCACCCGCCCCGAGCCCCGCACCAGGGGCTGTTCAAGGGGCCTCACCAGGCAAACCCCAGCCTGGTGAGGCCCTGTTCTGTGACAGGTATCACCGCTCAGGTGTGATCTGCGATTTAGGGACCCGCGTCCAGCGGCGATAACCTGCGAGACGGACATGCCGCGCGCTCGGACACCGTGTGCGCCACCCTTGTGACAGCGGACGTCACGTTGCCCTTCGCGGCACGCCCACGCATCCAACGAACCGCGAGATCACTGATAGGGACGGACGCGCGTGGACCTGTTCGAGTACCAGGCGAGGGACCTCTTCGCCAAGCACGGTGTACCGGTGCTGGCCGGTGAAGTCATTGACACGCCTGAGGCAGCCCGCGAGGCGACCGAGCGTCTTGGCGGCAAGTCCGTCGTCAAGGCCCAGGTGAAGGTCGGCGGCCGTGGCAAGGCCGGTGGCGTGAAGCTCGCCGCCACCCCGGACGAGGCCGTCGCCCGCGCGACGGACATCCTCGGCATGGACATCAAGGGCCACACGGTCCACAAGGTGATGATTGCCGAGACCGCTCCGGAGATCGCCGAGGAGTACTACGTCTCGTACCTCCTCGACCGCACCAACCGCACCTTCCTCGCCATGGCGTCCGTCCAGGGCGGCGTGGAGATCGAGGTCGTCGCCGAGGAGAACCCCGAGGCCCTCGCGAAGGTCCCGGTCGACGCCAACGAGGGCGTCTCGATCGAGAAGGCCCGCGAGATCGTCGCCCAGGCGAAGTTCCCGGCCGAGGTCGCCGAGCAGGTCGCCGAGATCCTGGTGACGCTGTGGGACACCTTCATCAAGGAGGACGCCCTCCTCGTCGAGGTCAACCCGCTCGCCAAGGTCGCCGACGGCCGCGTCATCGCCCTCGACGGCAAGGTGTCGCTGGACGAGAACGCCGAGTTCCGTCAGCCCGAGCACGAGGCGCTGGTCGACCACGCCGCCGCCAACCCGCTCGAGGCGGCGGCCAAGGCCAAGAACCTCAACTACGTCAAGCTCGACGGCGAGGTCGGCATCATCGGCAACGGCGCGGGTCTCGTCATGAGCACCCTGGACGTCGTCGCGTACGCCGGTGAGAACCACGGCGGCGTGAAGCCCGCCAACTTCCTCGACATCGGCGGCGGCGCCTCCGCGGCCGTCATGGCGAACGGCCTGGAGATCATCCTCGGCGACCCGGACGTCAAGTCCGTCTTCGTCAACGTCTTCGGTGGCATCACCGCCTGTGACGAGGTCGCCAACGGCATCGTCCAGGCGCTGCAGCTGCTCGCCGACAAGGGCGAGGAAGTCACCAAGCCGCTGGTCGTCCGTCTGGACGGCAACAACGCCGAGCTGGGTCGCAGGATCCTGTCGGACGCCAACCACCCGCTCGTGCAGCGCGTGGACACCATGGACGGCGCGGCCGACAAGGCCGCCGAGCTCGCGGCTGCGAAGTAAGGGACGAGGGACTAAACAGCCATGGCTATCTTCCTCAACAAGGACAGCAAGGTCATCGTCCAGGGCATGACCGGTGCCACGGGCATGAAGCACACCAAGCTCATGCTGGCCGACGGCACGAACATCGTCGGTGGCGTGAACCCGCGCAAGGCGGGCACCTCCGTCGACATCGACGGCACCGAGATCCCCGTCTTCGGCACGGTCGCCGAGGCCATGGAGAAGACGGGCGCCAACGTGTCCGTTCTCTTCGTGCCGCCGGCCTTCGCCAAGGCCGCCGTCGTCGAGGCGATCGACGCGGAGATCCCCCTCGCGGTCGTCATCACCGAGGGCATCGCCGTCCACGACTCCGCCGCCTTCTGGGCGTACGCGAAGTCGAAGGGCAACAAGACCCGCATCATCGGCCCGAACTGCCCCGGTCTCATCACCCCGGGCCAGTCCAACGCCGGCATCATCCCGGGCGACATCACGAAGCCGGGCCGCATCGGCCTGGTCTCGAAGTCCGGCACGCTGACGTACCAGATGATGTACGAGCTCCGTGACATCGGCTTCTCGTCCGCCGTCGGCATCGGTGGCGACCCGGTCATCGGTACGACGCACATCGACGCGCTCGCCGCGTTCGAGGCCGACCCCGACACCGACCTGATCGTCATGATCGGTGAGATCGGCGGCGACGCCGAGGAGCGCGCGGCGGACTTCATCGCCAAGAACGTGACGAAGCCGGTCGTCGGCTACGTCGCCGGCTTCACCGCGCCCGAGGGCAAGACCATGGGCCACGCCGGCGCCATCGTCTCCGGGTCCTCCGGCACGGCCGCCGCGAAGAAGGAGGCCCTCGAGGCCGCCGGCGTCAAGGTCGGCAAGACGCCGACCGAGACGGCGAAGCTTGCGCGTGAGCTCCTCGCGGGCTGACGCTCTGCTGAGCTGAACGTCCAGTGGGCCCGCACCCCTTGCTGGGGGTGCGGGCCCACTCGCGTTCCCGGGGCGGGAGCTTGCTTGCAAGGCGCCCGGCGCTGGTGGCTGTGCCCACCCTCCCCCAAGCTCTCGGCTTCGCTCGAGCAGGGGGACCCCCATCGCCCCGCGGAACGATTGCCCACAGCGGTAGTGGCTCGGACGGTCGGCCGTCGCGTCACCTGCCCTCGGGGACCAGCCGTTCCGGGCCGCTTGCCGTTTCCGACTTGAGCTTGGCGCGGAGAGTCAGTTGGGGTGGGGAGAGGGGGCCCTGGGCGGCGCGGGGTGGCAGTCCGTGGACCGCTTCGGGCGGGGACAGGGGGGCCTCGTAGTGGTCCGGGGCCGAGCGCAGTGTCAGGGCCGTGGTGCCGATGAGGAGGACCGTGAAGGCGATGGCCGCGCGGGTCCAGCGACGGGCGCGCCGTTCGCTGTGCCAGCGGACGCTGCTGGGCTTCGCCGCCCGCAGCCGCTCCTTGCTCGCGAGTTCGGCGAGCCGCTGATGCAGCTCCTCCGGCACCGCCAGATCCGGCAGGCGCGCCGCGACGGCCTTGCGCGCGTGCAGCAGCCGGTTGGCCGCTGCGGGCGTGCTCGCCTCCGTCTCGGCCGCGGTCTCCGGCAGATCGAGCCCCACACCGTCGTACAGCAGGAGTGTGCGCCGGTACACCGGCGGCAGCTGCAGGAGTACGTCGAGCAGCACGCGGTCGGCAGCATCGGCGGGCGGTGCCTCCGGGTGCCGCTGGCGCAGGCGCATCCGGCGCCAGGGGGAGAGCGCGCACTCGTACGCGGCCGCCCGTACCCACCCGGTCGGATCCCGGTCAACGGCCACCTCGGGCCAGCGGTGCCAGACCAGTTGGAAGGCCCGCTCCACGGACTCCCGCGCCAGCTCGCGCCGCCCGGTGAGCAGATACGTCTGCCGTACAAGGGCGGGGGCGCAGAACGCGTACAGGGCGTCGAAGGCCTGAGCGGGCGTCAGCGCGTCAGTGGGCAGCGTGGATTCCGCGCCCTCGGACGGCTTCTCCTCGTGGGCGGGCGGCACGCCGGCGCCCACCGATGCGGGAACGGCCTGCTCGTGACGGACGGTCACCTCGGACTTCGCGCGCGCCGGATCGGTCAGCAGCTTTGCGTACGCTTCCCGCTTGCGGCCACGCGGCTTCGTACGGCCGGTCTCCCAAGAGCGCACCGTCTCAGGGGCGACGCCCAGTCTGGAGGCGACCTCGGCCTGGGTCAGTGACTTGGCCTCGCGCAGACGGCGGCGCTCCTCGGGGGCCGGCAGCGGGGTAGTAGGGCTCCGTGTCATGCCGGACTCCACAGGGTGCCCCTTCGTACGAAAAAGTACATAGCTGCATATTGAGCGACACATCCGGGGTTCGCCTGTTACGACGAGAAAGCGCGTGTCGTTGGGAGCATGAGAGCCGTGACCCAAATGACCGACCGCAGGCTGTCGTTGTCGCCCCTGCTCACCCGGATGCGCGACCGATCCCCCGGACTGGCCGCCAGCCTCCTGGGTGGCGCCCTCGCGGCGGGGCTCGGGCTCGGCTCGTTCGCCGTCCTCGTCATGGTGCTGTGGATCAGCTCGCCGTACCCGGACAGCGGGCCCGGCGGGGCGCTGCACGTGGCCGCGGCGCTCTGGCTCCTCGCCCACGGTGTGGAGTTGATCCGCACCGACACCTTGTCGGGCCTGCCCATGCCGGTGGGGGTGACACCGCTGCTGCTTCTCGTGCTGCCGGTGTGGCTGCTGCACCGGGCGGGGCGCGACGCGTCCGACGCCGAGTCCGAAGCGGGGCCGCGCACGGCGTGTGTCGGGGTCGTCGTGGGCTATCTGTCCGTCGGCGCGGCCGCGGCGCTGTATGCCTCGGGTGGTGCGCTGCGCCCGTCCTGGGTGTGGACCGCGGTGTGCCTGCCGCTGCTTGCGCTGGGGGCGGCAGGGGCGGGGGTGTGGACGGCGTACGGGCGCCCACGGGGGCCGATGCCGTCCTGGATGCGACGGGCCCTGGCGGCGCTGCCGCTTCCCGGCGCACGTCTTTCCGGCGTACGTCGCTCCGTCGGCGCGCCCGATTCCGCGCCGGCGGAGGCTCCCCGGTTCCTCGGGGGTGTGGTGCGGGCGGCGGGGGCCGGGGTGGCGGTGCTTGTCGGGGGCGGGGCGTTGCTGGTGGCGGCGTCGCTGGTGTGGCACGGGGGGACGGCTCGCGACTCGTTCCTGCAGCTCACCGAGGTGTGGTCGGGGCGGTTCGCCGTGCTGCTGCTGTGCCTGGCCCTCGTGCCGAACGCGGCGGTCTGGGGAGCGGCGTACGGGCTCGGGCCCGGAGTCGTCCTCGGTGCGGGGCATGTGGCGGGGCCGCTGTCCGAGGCTGCGCCGGTGTCGCTGCTGCCCGCGTTTCCGCTGTTGGCGGCGGTGCCGGGGGCGGGCGGGCCGTTGAGCTGGGCGAGTGGGGTGGTGCCGGTGGCCGCGGGGGTGACGGTGGCGTGGTTCGTCGTGGCGGCGGCCGTGCCCGGTGACGGGGAGGGGGATGCGGGCTGGTCCCGGGGGCGGACGGTTGCCGCGGTCGCGCTGGCCGCCGGGCTGTGCGGCGTCGCGCTCGCGGTGCTTTCCGGGCTGGCCGGAGGGCCGCTCGGGGTGGCGGCCCTCGCCCACTTCGGGCCGGTGTGGTGGCAGGTGGGGCCTGTGGCGGTGGGGTGGACCGGGATGGTGGGGGTTCCTGTGGCGGTGGGGGTGCGGGGGTGGCGGCTTCGGGAGGCTCGGGTGGGTACGTCTGCTGGGCGGGTTCTTCGGATGCCGTGGCCCTCGTGGCCGTCGTGGCCGTCGTGGCTGTTGTGGTCGTCGAGGGCTCGGCGGTCGTCGGCCGATGTGTCGACGGCGACGGTGCCGCCCGCTGACGCTGGGCCCCAGCCGGGGGTGCTGGACTCCTCGCTTGAGCCTTACGAGCCGTATGACTTCCTCCCGGACGACGCCACGGGTTCCCCCTGGTACGAGGACTTGTCCCGCGAGGCCCGCTGGGCGGCGCTCAAGGATGCGTCCACGCCCCCGGAGCCGCCGGACTCCGCCTGAGGTTCACCCGGGGTGATTTCTCGCCCCCTCCGCCCCTACCCATTCCCGTCCCCTGGGGCTCTGCCCCAGACCCCGCCAGGGGGCGCTGCCCGCTGAACCCCCGGCGGGGGACTGCACTTCCTACGCCCCTACGCGGGGCTTCGCCCCTGTCTTCGGCGGGGGCTTCGCTCGCCTGCGCCCCGCCCGGGGCTTTGCCCCAACCCCACCAAAAGGGCTCCGCCCGTGAACCCCTGCTCCTCAAACTGCCTGAGGGGCGAATTTGCGAGCTGCGGCACGCGCTTTCAGCCCCGGTTGGCACCCTTCAGCCCGTCCGGCGTTTGTGGACGAGGCCGTTCAGGCCGATGCGGGGGTCTGGGGGCGGCAGCCCTCAGGTACGGGACGGGCAGGGGCGGAGGGGGCGAAGACCACCCCCGGCGCCGGCCGTCAGCCGTGTGTTCCCAGCAGACCCCGGAGGTCCTTCGGGAGGAGGTCGTTGCAGGACTGCTTCGCGGCGTTGGTGAGGGCGTCGTTCGTGCAGGAGTAGTAGTCGCTGTAGACGAGCTGCGCGGTGAAGGTCGCCGCGACCATGAGGATGGCCAGCGAGGCGGTGACGAGCCCGCTCACCGCGGCGCTCGTCTGGGGGCGGGTGTTCGGATCGGGCGCCGGAGCGTCCGGATCCGGAGTCCGCGGCTTGGCACGCAGCGCGCTGCCACCCCAGTACAGGGCGAGCGCGCCGAGCAGCAGCGCCACGTACGGCCAGCTGAAGAGGGCGAAGAAGAACGCCCACATCCCGGAGAGCAGGGCATAGCGCGCGCGGCGCTGAGCCGGATCCGTCGGGTCCCAGCGCATGCCGCTGCCCGGGCCACCGCCGGGTCGTTCGGGACCGCCCTGCCCCTGCGGCGCCCCCGGCCGGTCACCGAAACCCCCGCCGCTCGAAGGCCCGGGCTGCCGGTCGCTCCACTGGCTGCCCCACGGGGACTGCCCGCTCTGGTCGGCCCCACCGTTGCCGTCCGCTCCCTGCCCGCTCGCGGGCCGCCTCGGCTGCCACGGCCGGTCGGGCGTGCCCTCCGGGGGCGGAGCGAACGGATTGTCGTCGGAGTGCGAGGGGGGAGTGGCAGGAGCGTCGGGACCCCGTCCGTCCGAGGAGCCGTTCCCGCCCGCCGAGCCGCGTCCACCTGCGGAGCCGTTTCCGTCCGCGGGCGCGTCCCCGCTCGACCGCGGCGGGGTGGGCGAAGGACGCTGCTCGCGCAGCAGGAGCGGCGGGAGTCGGAGACTGCGGTCCGGCATCAGGTGTGCGTCTTCCCCTTGGTGGTTCTGGCGGGCGGCGTGTCCACACGGCATCGTGCTCGCGACGCGCGCCCCGAGCTACTTCACCCCGGGCTCACGCCCAAGGTGTCGAGCCCCGGGCTGACGCCCCGAGCTCCTTGCCCCCGGGCTCGCACCCAGGGCTTCCTACCCCTGGGCTCGCACCCAGGATCTTCGTCCCTCAGGACTTGCGTCCCGAGCGTCGTACGCCGGGCTCGTGCCCGGATTTTCCCATCCCCGAGCTCGCACCCAGGATGTCCGTCCCTCAGGACTTGCGTCCCGAGCGTCGTACGCCGGGCTCGTGCCCGGATTTTCCCACCCCCGAGCTCGCACCCAGGATGTCCGTCCCCCAGGACTCGCGTCCCGAGCGTCGTACCCAGGACTCGCGCCCCGAGTGCCGTACCCCGGGCGGCCCAGAGCGACATACCGGGACTCACGCCCAGAGCTCCCGCCCTCGGCCCGTGTCCTGGCTGTTCGTTCGCAGGGCTCGCACCGAAGGTGTTCACCCCTCGGCCCGCGCCCCGAGCACGCATGCTCGCCCGAGGGTCGTAACCCCGGACGATCGCACCCGGGGCCCGCGCCCCGAGCGTTCGTGCCCGTCCCAGGTCAACGTCCCGCGTGCGCAGGGCGTTCCCCCGTGGTGGACGGTGTTCCCGGGTGGATCCTCCCCAGACGCTACCTTCCGGCCACGCCCCCGTCCCGTGGGGGCCGCCCGGTGTGCCGGTATCGTTGCTGACGGTCGGCCGCTTCGTAGACTTCCCCGTATCCCGGGGCGCGAAGCATTCGTACGACCGTACAAACGCTCCCCCGAGAAAGGGCCCCGTCGTGGCCAAGGCCAAGCGCCTCGTCGTGCTGGTCTCCGGATCAGGTACGAATCTGCAGGCACTGCTCGATGCCATCGCGACGCACGGCACCGAGGCCTACGGAGCCGAGATCGTGGCCGTCGGGGCCGATCGGGACGGTATCGAGGGGCTCGCGCGCGCCGAGCGGGCCGGCATCCCCACCTTCGTCCGCCGGGTCAAGGACTTCGACAGCCGGGACGAGTGGGACCACGCTCTCGCCGAGGCCGTCGACGCCCACGAGCCCGACCTCGTCGTCTCCGCGGGGTTCATGAAGATCGTGGGGAAGGAATTCCTGGCCCGGTTCGGTGGGCGCTTCGTCAATACGCATCCCGCCCTGCTGCCCAGTTTCCCGGGGGCCCACGGCGTGCGCGACGCGCTCGCGTACGGCGCGAAGGTCACCGGATGCACCGTCCACTTCGTCGACGACGGCGTCGACACCGGACCGATCATCGCTCAGGGCGTGGTGGAGGTCCGGGACGAGGACGACGAGAGCGCTCTGCACGAGCGCATCAAGGAAGTCGAGCGAAGGCTGCTCGTCGATGTCGTGGGGCGGCTCGCCCGCAACGGCTATCGCATTGAGGGACGAAAGGTAGTTATCCAGTGACCGCCGAGAGCAACAAGCGGCCCCTTCGCCGGGCGCTCGTCAGCGTCTACGACAAGACCGGGCTCGAGGAGCTGGCTCGCGGGCTGCACGAAGCCGGTGTCGAGCTCGTCTCCACCGGCTCCACGGCCGCCCGTATCGCCGCCGCCGGCGTCCCCGTCACCAAGGTCGAGGAGCTGACCGGCTTCCCCGAGTGCCTGGACGGCCGCGTCAAGACCCTGCACCCGAGGGTCCACGCGGGCATCCTCGCCGACCTGCGGCTCCCCGATCACCGGCGTCAGCTGGAAGAGCTCGGTGTCGAGTCGTTCGACCTCGTCGTCGTCAACCTCTACCCGTTCCGCGAGACCGTCGCCTCGGGCGCGACGCCCGACGAGTGCGTCGAGCAGATCGACATCGGCGGTCCTTCGATGGTGCGGGCCGCGGCCAAGAATCATCCGTCCGTTGCCGTGGTGACCAGCCCGGCGCGATACGGGGACGTACTCTCCGCCGTCAAGTCCGGTGGCTTCGACCTCCGTACCCGCAAGCGGCTCGCCGCCGAGGCCTTCCAGCACACCGCCTCGTACGACGTGGCGGTGGCGAGCTGGTTCGCGGACGACTACGCCGCGGCCGACCAGAGCGGCTTCCCCGACTTCCTCGGCCACACCTACGAGCGGAAGAACACCCTGCGCTACGGCGAGAACCCGCACCAGGGTGCCGCGCTGTACGTCGACGGCACGGGCGGTCTCGCCGAGGCCGAGCAGCTGCACGGCAAGGAGATGTCGTACAACAACTACACGGACACGGACGCCGCGCGCCGTGCCGCGTACGACCACGAGGACCCCTGCGTAGCGATCATCAAGCACGCCAACCCGTGCGGTATCGCGGTCGCGTCCAATGTCGCCGAGGCGCACCGCAAGGCACACGCCTGTGACCCGCTGTCCGCGTTCGGCGGTGTCATCGCGGTCAACCGGCCGGTGACGAAGGAGATGGCGGAGCAGGTCGCGGAGATCTTCACCGAGGTGATCGTGGCGCCCGAGTACGAGGACGGCGCCCTCGAAGCCCTCACCAAGAAGAAGAACATCCGCGTGCTGCGCGCCCACAAGGCGCCCGCGAACCCGACCGAGGTCAAGCAGATCGACGGTGGCGCGCTGCTCCAGGTCACCGACCGCCTCCAGGCCGACGGCGACAACCCGCGGAGCTGGACCCTCGCCACCGGCGAAGCCCTGAACGAGGGCGAGCTCGACGAGCTGGCCTTCGCCTGGCGGGCCTGCCGCGCGGTGAAGTCCAACGCGATCCTGCTCGCCAAGGACGGCGCCTCGGTCGGCGTCGGCATGGGCCAGGTCAACCGCGTCGACTCCGCGAAGCTCGCCGTGGAGCGGGCGGGCGCCGAGCGTGCCCGCGACTCGTACGCCGCCTCGGACGCGTTCTTCCCGTTCCCCGACGGCCTGGAGATCCTCGCCGAGGCGGGCGTCAAGGCCGTGGTCCAGCCCGGCGGTTCGGTCCGTGACGAGATGGTCGTGGAGGCCGCGAAGAAGGCCGGCATCACGATGTACTTCACGGGGACGCGCCACTTCTTCCACTGAGCCCAGGACCGCGGCGGCCTCCGACCCTCCCCCGAGGGAGCCGGAGGCCGCCGCGCGTGCCGCAGCAGATGGGCAGGCCCGGGATCGGCTCGTAGTTGTTGCCGCCCGACACCTTCTTCGCGGGGAAGTGGCCCCAGCCGTTGTGGGCATAGGCCACGTCGCCCTGGGTGCAGAGCCACCAGCTGTTCTTCGCGTTGCCGACCGGGATGTTGTGTTGTCCTCACCCTGGGTCTGGCAGACGAACCAGTCGTCGCCGGCGTGGAGACAACCGGTCGGCAGGGTTCCCTGGCCGATCTCGTCGTCCTCCCTTTGCCGCCACCCCGTCGGTGGCCGGGTCCACACTCACGGAGGCGTGCCGCGAGCGGTACCTCGGAACTCTCAGGGTCACTTCTTGCCGGGCGGGGTGTACTCCTTGAGGTAGTGAGCGACGCGGTCGGCGTAGGCGCGGACCTTCGGGGGAACTCCGCCCGCGTCGTTCACTTTTCGGTACGAGGTCCGGTACGCGGCGGCGACCAGCACCTGTTCGTCGCCGTCCAGGCCCGGCTCGAGCCGCGGCACGATCGCGCACAGATAGCGGCTCACGGCCGGGATGGACTGGGCGGGCGTGAAGGGGGGCTTGGGGATCTCCGGCGTCGGCTTTCCGTCGGAGCGCAGGTAGTAGCGCAGTACGCGCGGAGTCCAGCGGGCGATTCCGTACTCGTCCATGGCGGGATCGGAGAGATGGGCATCGAAGTTGCTCTCGGACTTCAGCATCGCGGCGATCAGCCCCGGCGTGACCGGCGCCTGCACGCAGTCGTGCGCCGAGTCGACGATCAGGGCGCGGTACGCGACGGGAACGCCCTTGTCCGTACGGAGTTCGGAGGCGCCGTAGCGCGCCGCGCTCACCTTGGTCGTCCGCTTCGCGCCGGGCTCCTGCGCGTCCCCTCCGTCGTTCGCGATCGCGCTGATCCCGTACGCGAGCGCGGCCACCGCGACCACGCCGGCCGCCGCGCCCAGGACTGCCCGGCCACCGCGTACCGGCCGTCGCGGCACGCGCACCGAACGGGCCGTCCCGGCCGCCGCCTCCACACGCCGCAGCAGTGCCTCTCCGGTGATCCGTTCCTGGTGCGTACGGGCCAGACAGTCCCGCACGATCTCCCGCCAGGCATCCGGCAGTCGGGGAGACAGACGCAGCTCGTCGGTGCCACGCGCATAGGCGACCGCCGCGTCCCTCCGGGCCGACGGGGTGCCGCCGGGCAGGGGGTAGGAATCGGTGAGCACGAGGTGGGCCAGGACGCCGAAGGCCCAGATGTCGGCCGACGGTCTGATGCGGCGGCCCCGCTCGCCGATCTCCGCCCACAGCAGCTCGGGCGGGGTGTAGTCGGGCGTCGAGAAGGCGGGCGTGTAGGCGTGGGTGCCTTCCAGCTCGGCGGCCATGTTGAAGTCGGCGAGCCGGGCCGAACCGTCCTTCATCAACAGCACGTTGGCCGGTTTGAGGTCTCCGTGCACCCAGCCCGCCCGGTGCAGCTGGGCCAGCCCCTCGCAGATCTGCGCGAGCAGCGCCGGACCGGCCGCGGGGCGCGGCGCCCGGGAGAGCAGCGCGGCCAGGGAGCCGTCCGCCTTCTCCAGTACGAGGACGGTGGCGCCGTCGAGTTCGGGGCGCGCCGGGTCGTCGACGGTCAGGGTCTCGTACAGCCGGATCAGCCGGGGCGCGGAGTGCAGCCTGCTGAGCAACCCCAGCTCACGCTCGGCCAGTTCGCGCAGGTGGGTCAGTTGGCGGGGAGTGTGGGTGCCGGTCGGCAGGAACTTGAGGGCGGCTGTGGCGGGGAGGTCGTCGGACGGGCTGGCCCGCCGTGCCGCGTACACGCTCCCGAAAGCCCCCGTGGCGATCGGCTCGCGTACCTCCCAACTGCCCACCCGATAGCCCTTGGGCACCGGCACGGCGTACGGATCGCTCACCGGCCGGCCCGGGTCGGCCGTGCCGTCAGGACGACCAGATCGTCCTCGCGTACGAGGTCGAAGCGGAGCGCCAGGGAGACCAGGGACTCCTTCTTGCCGTTCAGGCGCGGACCCGCGTCCGCCGTGTCGGGGCCGGGCTTGAGGCGCAGTTTCACCGCCAGGTAGTCGATGTTCCACTGCACGGTGGTGCGGCTGGCGGACGGCCAGAGGGGGCGCAGCCGGTCCACGACCTGGTCGACCGTGGGGATCGGGGCGTGCGGTTCGCCGCGCAGGCGGGGTTCGCACAGGGCGGCGAGGACCGCGAAGTACCGCTTGGTGCGGTCGACGGAGAAGGCGGGCGCGGTCGTCGCGCCGTCGAGGGAGCCGGGGGAGCGCAGATAGTCGTGGCGGGGCGCCCACACCTCGATGGGCAGCAGGTCGCCCGCCGCGGGCAGCACGATCCGGGAGAACTCGAAGGGGACGGGCGCGTCCAGGCGCCCGGGGCCGACCTTGATGTGCTCGCCGGCGCCCTCCGGATTCTCCACGACGTACGTCTGGCGCGCCGAGAGGTTGCTCAGTACCCAGAAGGCGCTCTGCGCGGTGATCACACCGGCCGCGCGGGAGACGCCCTCGTGCGCGATCGCGAGGTCGTTGTCCGCGGCGGACCGGCCGAAGGCGAGGCGCTCTCCGGGAGCGAGGTGGATCTGGGGGGTGTTGCGCTCGGCCTCCGTGGTCGGCGGAGGTACCACGATGATGCTGTACAAGGTCCGTCTCCCCGTGCACGCGCGGCTACGGGATTCAGGGTAGACAGACGCACCAGGGCCGTGTCCCCCCTTGTGCAGGGTGAGACACGGCCCTTGCAGTGAATGGCGTGAACTGTTCAGTAACGCCGGGTTGTTCAGTGACGCGGGGTTGTTCGTGTCGTGGGGTTGTTCAGTAACGCGGGCGCGCAAACCAGGCGGTGCCGCTGGGCACGACCGGCGCCGCCGTGATGATGGCGGCGAAGACGACCCAGATCAGCGGGAAGATGACGGCGGAGGCCATCCCGGAGTCGAGGCCGACGAAGAGAAAGATCAGACCGACGATCCCGCCGAGCGCACCGTAGATGACGGTGGTGATGCGGATGCCCTGGGCGCCCTTGCCGAACTTCACGCCGAGGGTGATCGAGAGGGCCGCGAGAGCTGCCGCGACCAGGCCGATGACCACCAGGACGCCCGAGGCGATGCCGGCACCGTCACTGAACGAGCCGAATGGATCGTCGGACGATGAGCTGTAGCGGTCCGCCGCGTTGGACACGTCGTTGGCGATGGCGGCGAAGTAGAACCAGCCCAGAGCCGCCAGGATCTGCACCGCGGAGATGATGAACAGGAACACGCGCGCCGTGACCAGAAGCCCCGGCATCGACTGCGGAAGCATCTGGTTGCCGCCCGGGTAGCCGGGGTACGCCGGCTGCTGCTGGTAGCCGTAGCCCTGCGGGGGTACGCCGGGCGGGGCCTGCGGGTAGCCGTAGCCGGGAGCGGCCGGCGGAGCGGCGGGGGGCTGCTGGGGCGGCTGCCCGTAAGGGTTGTTCGGGTCGCCGAAACTCATGGCGGGTTTTCCTCCGTTGCCTGGTGCGGGGACGACGCGCGGCACGGTTCGGAGGAATTTCTACAGAGCGGTTCGTCCCCCCGGTACTGCCCGCGGCACTGTCTGCTCATCGTTCTTTAGCCGACTCTTACTTGTCCAGCCGCATTCCTTATGTGTTGTGCAAGTGCAACATCGGTGATCATGGCCGGATACGGTCGAAACGGGCGCCGGAACATGGCCGAAGCGGTGCGGTGGGGCCCTCGAGGGGCCGCGGGACGGCCGCGGGGTGCCCGGATTGGAACCAGGACCCGGTCATCCGGGAGGATGGGGTCATGACCGCCCAGATTCTCGATGGCAAGGCCACCGCAGCAGCGATCAAGTCCGATCTGACCGCCCGCGTGGCGGCCCTGAAGGAGAAGGGCGTCACGCCCGGCCTCGGGACGATCCTGGTCGGGGACGACCCCGGCAGCCAGAAGTACGTCGCGGGCAAGCACCGCGACTGCGCCCAGGTCGGCATCGCCTCCATCCAGCGTGAACTGCCCGCCACCGCGACGCAGGAGGAGATCGAGGCGGTGGTCCGCGAGCTGAACGAGGACCCCGCCTGCACCGGCTACATCGTCCAGTTGCCGCTCCCCAAGGGCATCGACGAGAACCGCATCCTGGAGCTGATGGACCCGGACAAGGACGCGGACGGCCTGCACCCGATGAACCTCGGGCGACTCGTGCTGAACGAGCCGGCCCCGCTGCCCTGCACCCCCAACGGTGTCCTCACCCTGCTCCGACGCTACGGCGTGGAGATCAAGGGTGCCGAGGTCGTGGTCGTCGGCCGTGGTGTGACCATCGGGCGCCCGATGCCGCTGCTGCTGACGCGACGCAGCGAAAACGCCACCGTCACCCAGTGTCACACCGGCACCCGCGACCTCTCCGCGCACCTCAAGCGCGCCGACATCATCGTCGCCGCGGCGGGCTCCGCGCATCTCGTCCGGGCCGAGGACGTGAAGCCGGGCGCCGCCGTCCTCGACGTCGGTGTCTCGCGCAGCGCCGAGGGCAAGATCGTCGGTGACGTCCACCCGGACGTCGCCGAGGTCGCCGCGTGGATCTCCCCGAACCCGGGTGGCGTGGGCCCGATGACCCGAGCCCAGCTGCTCGTCAACGTGGTGGAAGCGGCGGAGCGCAGTGTCGGCTGAGGGACGGTCCGAGAACAGCGAGGCGCGGGGCGCGCGCGACGCCGGCGCCGAGTCGGCGGTACGGGATGCGGAGGCGGCCGTGCGGCACGCAGTGAACGCCGGTGACGAGGCGACCGTCACGGACGCCGTGAGCGCGCCCGACGCCGAGGGGAAGCCGCGGCGCACCACGCGGCGCTTCCCGAGGATCACCCGGGACACCGCGCGGCCCGAGGGCGGCGGCCGGGCGGCGCCCGGGGACGCCCCGGCGCCCGCGCGCCAGTGGCCGATCCTCGCCGTGCTGTCGGCGGTCGGGCTCGGCCTGCTACTGGTCGCGCTCGACGTGTTCCGGTTCGGGACGATTCTCATCGGCGCCGCGCTCCTTGCGGGAGCGGTGATGCGCTGGACGCTGCCGAGCGTGGGCATGCTGGCGGTCCGCTCCCGTTTCACCGACATGCTCACGTACGGCGTGCTGGGCGTGACGATCGTGCTGCTCGCGCTGATGGCTCAGCCCAACCCGTTGTTGGAGATCCCGTTCCTGGACGACACGCTGCACTTCACGGTTCGCTGAGCGCCGAGCGCTGGGCCTTCGGCCCTGAGCTCCGGTCGCTCGCGCACGACGGTGGCCCGCGCCTCCCCCGGAGGGCGCGGGCCACCGTGCTTTTCGGGCGGTCGCTCAGCAGTTGATGTACTTCATCTGGAGCTGGTAGAAGGACTTGCCGCTGGGGGCGTAGAGCCGTACCGGTGAGGAGTCGCCCTTCGGGCCCGCCCAGTCGCTGTCGACGTACCCGCCGCCGCGCAGCAGGCCGCGCACGAACGGGCAGCGGCCGTCGGACTTGGTGTCGTGGACCGTCCTGGTGACCTTCGTGTCGTAGTTGCACCACTTGCCGTTGGCGTAGCCCTCGCGGCTGGAGATCGACCAGTTGTTGGTGCGGGAGTCGGCGGCCGGAGCCTTGGCGGCGGCGGTCGCCGCCGGGGCGAGGGCCAGGCCGCCGCCCAGGAGGGCCGTGGTGGCCAGGCCGACCGCGATGCGCTTGCGCGCACTCGTGCGGGTGCGGGTGCGGGTGCGGGTGCCGTTGCCTGTGCTCGTGCGTGTGTTCATGGGTCCGATTTCCCTCTTCGGATGCGGTGCCGGTGCTCGGCCGGCCCGATTCTGGACGCGGTGCCGGTGGTCGGCCGACTCCGTCGTGGTCCCAGAACGTACGGGGCGCCCCGTACGCCTCGCGTCCCGCGGCGGTTTGAACTCCCGCCCCACCGGGAGCGGTAGGCGCGTCGTTCTTGCAACTTCCGTGGTAGCGCAGAAGGTTGACGCGGAGCGGCGGAGGCGGCGTTACGCTGCGCCGATGCGCTTGTGGCCGCCCCGCCCGTTCGCCGTCGACAGGCTGATCGCGTTCGCCATGGTGTGCGTGGCCGTCCTGCTCGGGCGGGAGTCGGTGACACAGGGCTGGCCCGAACTCGACGGCCTGGCCTACGCGTTGGTGGTCTGCACGCATCTGCCCGTCGCCTTTCGCGGCAGGGCACCGCTCGTCGTCTTCGGCGCGGTGCAGACGGCGAGCGTCGTGTACATCACCGCGGGTTACTGGCCGGTGGTGTGCACGTTCGGCCTCAAGCTGATCGCCGCCGGCCTGTCCAATCCGGAGATCGCCGGCCGCCTCTGCATTAGCGAGGCCACCGTCAAGACCCACCGCAACCGGACGATGACCAAGCTCGACCTGGACAGCAGGGCGCAGGCTGTGGTGGTCGCGTACGAGACGGGGCTCGTCAGGCCTCGCGGGTGAGCGCGATCGGCGCGGCCGCCGTCGGCCGAGGGGCGTGATCGCGGCCCCCCGGACATGACCGAGGCCCGTCCTCTCCCCCGAGGAAGGACGGGCCGCGATCGGGCGGATGTCCCCGCCCGGGATCAACACTTGTGCACGGGAACAGGCTGTTCAACACCTGGCAGTTCGCTGTGGCACGGAAGTGACCATTCCGCTACGGGGTCCGTGCCGTGTGCCGGGAACCGTCCGCCGGGCGGCGCCGCCGACCGTTCACGGGAACCGTCCGCCGCCCGGTGTCGTCCCTCGCTCAGGAACGCCGAGGGAGGTCAGCGATGGGTTCCTGGCAGCCGCTGCCGGAGCAACTTCCGCCGGAGGTGCGCCACTTCGTCGAGCAGCTGCGGCAGCTCAAGGACCGCACCGGCCTCAGCCTGGTCGCCCTGGGCGCGCGCACCGCGTACAGCAAGTCGTCCTGGCAGCGCTACCTCAACGCGACCCAGCCGCCGCCCCGGCAGGCCGTGGTCGCGCTGTGCCGGGTCGCCGGTCTCGCGCCCGAGGACACGGAACGCTTCGGCGTGCGCTGGGAGCTGGCGGTGGGGGTCTGGCCCCGGGTGCCGGTGGGCTCCGACTCGGGCGGCGACGGCTCGGTGTCCGGCGGTCCGGTGCACGGTGGTCCGGTGTCCGGTGGATCGTCTGTGGGTGGGCTCGCGCTCGACGGTTCGTCCGCCGGTGGGTCCGTTCCCGGCGCGTACGAGGACGACCCCACGCTTCCGTGGTGGGACGCGCCGCCGCCCGACGCATCGTCGTCCGGGCCCGGCATGGGCCGCCTGCCGCTCTACGCCGCCCTGCTTCTGCTCGCTCTCCTTCTCGTCGCCCTCGTCGGGGCCGTCACCCTCGGGTGAGCTGAGAGCTTCCGGGGCTCCTGAGGTCACGCCTGTGTTGTCGTTGTGTCGATGTCTTGACAAAATCAAGGATTTGCACTGATCCATTACAACAGCCGGGTTAACGTGAGCAATCGGGACGGTCCGGGACGTCCCGCGCGGAGGCCAGGGGTTCGACCGGCCGCACATGATGCCGGTGGGACACTGGACCGCAGCCCAACGGGCGTGCAACGGTGCATGCCCCGACCCGAATGCTCCCGTGCGCCCCCACCCCGGGAACTGAGATCCTGACCGAGCGCATCCCTGTGGGTAGCCAGAACGGGGACTCGGCGGAGGGGCGCCACGCGCGGGGAGAACAGTCGTGCACGTACGGGGGGAAAGAGGGGGGAAGCAATGCCTCGTTGGAGGGCCTTGCCGGATGAACTCGATCCGCAGGTCAGGGAGTTCGCCAGCCAGCTGCGTCGGCTCGTCGACCGGAGCGGGCTGAGCATTGCCGCCGTGGCCGACCGCACGGGCTACAGCAAGACGTCCTGGGAGCGTTACCTCAACGGGCGGCTGCTCGCGCCCAAGGGTGCGATCGTCGCGCTGGCCGAGGTCACCGGGACCAGTCCCATTCATCTGACGACCATGTGGGAGCTGGCCGAGCGCGCCTGGAGCCGCTCGGAGATGCGCCACGACATGACCATGGAGGCGATCCGGATCTCCCAGGCGCGTGCCGCGCTCGGGGAGTTCGGACCGACTCCGGCGAAGGGGAGCAACGGCCAGCAGGCCGCCCGCAGGGGCGGCAGCGCGACCGCGACGCCCGGGATCGCCGGGCCCGCGGGGGTCTCGCCGACGGTGCCGCCGTCGGTGCCGTCCGTGCCGTCTCAGCCGTCCGGTCCGGACGCGGGGGAGTCGTCTTCGTACGGGGCTTCGGCGTACGGGGGCGGCTCGCACGGCGGTTCCGGGCACGGCGGGTCTTCGTCAGGGGGGTCCTCGTCCGGGGGTGCGGGACGCGGCGGCAGTTGGGGGGTTGTCGCCTCGCCGTCCGACGGGGGCGGGCAGTTCGGTCCCTCGGCGCCGGCCGGACCGGGCCGGCAGGCCGGAGGGCCGCCGCAGGACGCGCGGCCCGGTGCCGCGGGGTCGGGGGGCGGGGCGCGGCGGGGGCGGCGGCTCACGATGTTCCTCGCGGGGATCGTCGGCGCGCTCGTGGTGATCGCCGTAGCCGTCTACCTCACCAGTGGCGGGGACAAGAAGAACGCGGGCGACACGCCCAAGACGCCCTCGACCTCGGCCAGCGTCAATCCCGACCTGCCGGCCGGGGTGAAGTGCAGTGGCGCGGGCTGCACCGGCAAGGACCCGGAGAACATGGGCTGCGGCGGTGAGTTGGCCAAGACCACGACCAGCGTCACCGTCGGTACGACCCTCGTCGAGGTGCGCTACAGCGAGACCTGTGCCGCCGCCTGGGCCCGGATCACTCAGGCGGCGGTCGGCGACCGGGTCGAGGTGTCCTCGGGCAGCGCGGCCAAGCAGACCGGGTCGGTCATCGCGGACACCGACGCGTACACCCCCATGGTCGCGGTCAAGGACGCCGGCGACGCGACGGCGTGCGCGACGCTGAAGTCGGGGCAGAAGGGCTGCACGAAGTAGCGGCGCGGCGCGGCGTGCCGCGCCGTTGCGCTTTCCGCCGGTGGGTGGGTCGGGGCCGGTACAGCGGCCCCTTCGCCGGTGGCAGATCGCTTTGCTTCTACGGCTCTGCCTGTTGGCAGCCACGTAAGCGACGGGGCGTGTGATGTACCGGCACGGCCTCTTCCGTGGTCTGGCGACTGCGGGTGCGTGGGGGTGCGCGTTCGCAACCGCGGCTCCGGGCGGGTGCCGGCGTGCCCTCCCCGCCCGGCCGGCGCTCGGTCTTTTGGCCCGTCCGGCGTTTGAGGACGAGGCCGTTCAGGCCGATGCGGGGGTCTGAGTGCGGCAGCCCCGGGGACGGGACGGGTAGGGGCGGAGGGGGCGAAAAAACCATCCCCCGGCAGGGATTGCTCGCACGGCTCCGGGGCAGGCGCACCGTACCCCCACGGGATCCGGAGCCGTCCGGGAGGATTCACCCCCTTCCGAGGCGGACCCCCGGTACCCCAACAGGCGGTCGCCCCGCCCCCTCTCCCGGGCCGGGCGGCCGCCTCTCGGGCGGTTCTGTGGGGTGGGCCACACGGACCCGGACGTCGGGGGTCCCGGATGCGCGATAGCCTGGCGGCGGATCTCTCTTGACGCCAAGAGATCGATCATCGGTACCCCTGATCGATCAAAGTGGCGGACGCAGGGGAGCTCCTGCACCCCGGGGCAGGGACGCCCCACCGCCAGCTGTCATACGGAGAACGCCATGACCCGCACTCCCGTGAACGTCACCGTCACCGGCGCGGCCGGCCAGATCGGTTACGCCCTGCTCTTCCGCATCGCCTCCGGCCAGCTGCTCGGCGCGGACGTGCCGGTCAAGCTGCGCCTCCTGGAGATCACGCCGGCGCTGAAGGCCGCCGAGGGCACCGCCATGGAGCTCGACGACTGCGCCTTCCCGCTTCTTCAGGGCATCGACATCACGGACGACCCGAACGTCGCTTTCGCCGGCACGAACGTCGGTCTGCTCGTCGGCGCCCGCCCCCGTACCAAGGGCATGGAGCGCGGCGACCTCCTGGAGGCCAACGGCGGCATCTTCAAGCCGCAGGGCAAGGCCATCAACGACAACGCCGCGGACGACGTCAAGATCCTGGTCGTCGGCAACCCGGCGAACACCAACGCGCTGATCGCCCAGGCCGCCGCCCCGGACGTACCGGCCGAGCGCTTCACGGCCATGACCCGCCTGGACCACAACCGCGCGCTGACCCAGCTCGCGAAGAAGACCGGCACGACGGTCGCGGACATCAGGCGCCTCACCATCTGGGGCAACCACTCCGCCACCCAGTACCCGGACATCTTCCACGCCTCGGTCGCCGGCAAGAACGCCGCCGAGGTCGTGGGCGACGAGAAGTGGCTGGCCGAGGACTTCATCCCGACCGTCGCCAAGCGCGGTGCGGCGATCATCGAGGCCCGGGGCGCGTCCTCCGCCGCTTCCGCCGCCAACGCCGCCATCGACCACGTCTACACCTGGGTCAACGGCACCGCCGACGGCGACTGGACCTCCATGGGTATCCCGTCGGACGGTTCGTACGGCGTCCCGGAGGGTCTCATCTCCTCCTTCCCGGTCACTACGAAGGACGGCCAGTACGAGATCGTCCAGGGCCTGGACATCAACGAGTTCTCCCGCGCTCGCATCGACGCGTCGGTGAAGGAGCTCGAGGAGGAGCGCGAGGCGGTCCGCGCCCTCGGCCTGATCTGATGATCTGAGCCAACTCCCGCACCACATCAGCCCCTGCCCGGGAAGCCGGGTGGGGGCTGACGCGTGCGTACGGAAAGTACGTATCGAACGTACGTGCTTTGTCGCCATATAGGGGGGTGCGGCGGGAGTAACCCTCGCTATCGTCGGGACGTACGGTCCACCGGGGGAACGGGGGCGTGGCCGGGGGAGCGCGGCGGGTGCGGGTCCCTGCGTGAGCATCTGCGGCTGCTCACGGAGACGGATGCCACGACCGGGCTCGACGGCGAACTCGCCGTCTGCAGGGGGAGATCGAGCGAACGGGCCGGGCGGATCCGGCGCGGCTCGGCCGGCTGGGCATGCGCCTGGAGACCGCCGCCTCGGCGGTCGCGGGGCCGGCGTCGACGGCGGCCGTGGTGCAGGTGATCGCGCGGCTCGCGGGCCGGCGGGACCGGCGTGGGAACGGGGGTGACGAGGTGGCGCAACGGTGGGACGCGGACCGTCAGCGGTGGGTCGACGACGGTGCCGGTGGGGGCGGGAGCGGCGGGGCCCGGGATGCCGCAGACGTCGGCGGGACGCCGCCGGACGCGGAGCAGCAGTGGTGGGCGTCCGTGCCGACCCAGTCGGGGCTCGTTCGACCGGAGTGGTATCCGCCTCCGGCTCCGGCACCCGTACCGCCATCGCCACCGCCGGGGTCCGGCCGGGAGACCGCGGACTCGCGCCGACTCCTCGTGGTGATCGTGGTCGTGGCGCTCCTCGCGGGCGGTGTGGGAGGCGGGTTGTGGGCGCTGACCAGGAAGGACTCGCCGGGGCACGGCGACTCCGGCGCGACACGGCCGGCGGTGACCGTCACGGCCACGCAGCCCCCTTCCTCGCCGGAGAACGGCTACACGTCGGGGAGTCAGGACAGCTACGCCGATCCGGCGGAGTCCACTGCCCCGGGGCCGTCGCCCGGGTACAGCCGGGCGGTCGACCCGGTCGGTTACACCGTGGACGTGCCGGAGGGGTGGGCGCGCAAGGAGGTCCAGGGCAAGCTGGCGCCGGTCGTCACGTACACGGCCCCCGGTCGCGGCAGCAGGCTCATGCTGTTCGAGGTCAAGGAGAGCTCCCTGACCGAGTCGTTGGACCAGGCCGAGGCCATCTGGCAGCGGCTCTCGGGCTATCAGCTCCTGGACCGGCAGACGGGCCCCGACTGGACGGAGGTCACCTACCGCTACGACAGCGAGCAGCACGGAGCCACTCAGGTCATCGACCATCGCTTCACGGCAGCCGACGGCACGCTGTTCGCGATCAACGCCAGTGGTCCCGAGGGCGAGGACATGACCGGCACGCTCACCACGGCCCTGAACTCCTTCTGCCCCACCGGTGTCGACTGCGGGAGCAGTTCATAGGCGGACGGCCGCGAGCAGTTCATGCGCGGACGCCGCGAGCATTACCTAGTCCGAGGCGTGGGGCAGCCACTTCTCGAACCAGTGGGCGGCATACACGTTCTCGTCGTAGCGCGGGATCTCCGTGTACCCGCACGCCTGGTACATCGCCTGCGCCTCCGTGAGCACCGCGTGCGTGTCGAGCCGCACGACCTCGTACCCGCGGTCGACGGCCTGCCGCTCCAGGCCGAGGAGGATCCGGCGCGCGAGCCCGAGCCGCCGGGCCGCGGGGTGCACCCAGACATGCCGGATCTCGCCCACCCCGGGTTCGAGCCGGCGCAGCGCCCCGCAGCCCACGGGCCGCCCTTCCTCGTACGCGACCAGGAAGGCGCCCGAGTCCCCCGACACCTCATGGGGCTGTACGAGGGCGGCGGGGTCGAAGCCTTCCGGGAACCGTTCGTCGATGTCGGCGGCGTACGCGGCGAGGCAGTCCCGGGCGTCGCGGGAGGCGCCGTCGACGGGCTCCACGGTGATCGCGGCCAGCCGCAGCAGCCGCTCGGCGACGGCGACGGCGGCGGTGAGTTCGTCGCGCTGCCGAGCGTCGAGACCGCTCAGCAGCCCTTCGGCCAGCCCGTTGGCCCGCCGGTTCTGCTCCTTGACCTCGACGAGACCGGCCGGCGTGAGCTCCGCCAACCGCAGCCGGCTGTCCGCGGGATGCACGCTCACCCGTACCAGACCCTGCGCCTCCAGAGCCCGGATCATCCGGCTCAAGTACCCGGCGTCCAGGCCGAGTCGGCTCCTGAGGTCTCGCAACGAGGCCCCGGCGTGCCCGATCTCGAAGAGCAGCCGTGCCTCGCCGAGGGGACGGTCCTGGCCGAGGTAGTGATCGTCGAGCACGCCGATGCGGCGCGTGAAGTAGCGGTTGAACCGCCGCAGCGCCTTCACATGGTTCGCTGACACTGGCTCCATATTTCTTTGACTTTAGTCAAAGGAAAAATGGGTGTCCATGGGTCGGGGCAAACACGTGAGGGTCGCGTCGGCGCCCTTCTTCAGGGACTTTGCGTCGCCTCCGGGGTGCCGATCACTCTGAGCGTGTGTTTCGGGAAATTTGGTCGCATTTTCGATGCTTTTTCAGTGACCCGGCGCACTTTTGGTCACGGGTTGTGCATGCATCCGGGGTCGGGGGGCAGGTGCTCCCGGCCCCCGAGGGTGACACGCGTGTGACGCAGGGGCACTGAACAGGAACGGAAGGCAACACCGATCATGGCCGGACAGCAGGCACAACAGACCATTCACGTGGGCGGCGAGTGGCGCGAAGCCGTCTCCCGCGCCACCCGCGAGATCCTCGATCCCGCCGATGCCAAGCCGTTCGCCGTGGTCGCGGAGGGTGACGAGAAGGACGCGGACGCGGCTGTCGAGGCCGCCCGCCTCGCCTTCGACGCGGGCCCGTGGCCGCACACCCCGGTGGCCGAACGCGCCGCCCTCCTGCGTCGCGTCGCCGATCTCCTCGTACGCGATCGCGAGCAGCTCGGGCTCCTGGAGAGCCGCGACGCGGGCAAGACTCTCGAGGAGGGGCGCGTCGACATCGACTGTGTCGCCGACGCGTTCCGGTACTTCGCCGATCTCGTCGTGGGCGAGGGCGGCGGACGGGTCGTGGACGCGGGCTCCGACGACATCCACAGCGTTGTGGTGCACGAGCCCGTCGGCGTCTGCGCGATGATCACGCCCTGGAACTACCCGCTCCTGCAGGCCAGTTGGAAGATCGCGCCCGCGCTCGCCGCCGGGAACACCTTCGTCGTCAAGCCCAGCGAGATCACTCCGCTGACGACCATCGCGCTGATCGAGCTGCTGGTCGAGGCCGGGCTGCCCGCCGGGGTCGCCAACATCGTCACCGGGCCGGGGCACACGGTCGGCGCTCGCCTCGCCGAGCATCCCGACGTCGACCTCGTCTCGTTCACGGGCGGCCTCATCAGCGGTACGAAGGTCGCGCAGGCCGCCGCCGTGAGCGTCAAGAAGGTCGCCCTGGAGCTCGGCGGCAAGAACCCGAACGTCGTCTTCGCCGACGCCTGCGCGACCGAGGAAGGCTTCGACACCGCCGTCGACCAGGCCCTCAACGCCGCCTTCATCCACAGCGGTCAGGTGTGTTCCGCCGGGTCGCGCCTCATCGTCGAGGAGTCCGTGCGCGAGCGCTTCGTCGCCGAACTCGCCCGCAGGGCCGGGAGGATCAGGCTCGGGCGCGGTACCGAGAAGGGTGTGGAGTGCGGGCCGCTCGTCTCCGAGCAGCAGCGCGAGAAAACCGAGGCGTACGTCGCCTCCGCGCTGGCCGAGGGTGCGGTGCTGCGGGCGGGCGGCAGGCGGCCCGAGCCGTCCGAGGTCCGGCCCGCCACCGGGTACTTCTACGAGCCGACCGTCCTCGACCAGTGCCACCGCGAGATGAGGGTCGTCCGTGAGGAGGTCTTCGGGCCGGTCCTCACGGTGGAGACCTTCCGCACCGAGGAAGAGGCCGTCGCGCTCGCCAACGACACCGAGTACGGGCTCGCCGGCGCCGTATGGACCGCCGACGCGGGCCGCGCCCGCCGCGTCGCCGGACGGCTGCGGCACGGCACCGTCTGGATCAACGACTTCCACCCCTATCTCCCGCAGGCGGAGTGGGGCGGTTTCGGCAAGAGCGGGGTGGGGCGCGAGCTCGGGCCGGCCGGTCTCGCCGAGTACCGCGAGACGAAGCACGTGTACCAGAACCTGGCGCCGAAGCCGGTCCGCTGGTTCACGGGCTGATCCCGGTCCGCTGGTTCACGGGCTGATCCCGAGCCGCTGGTTCGCCGGCTGAAGTCCGCCGTCCCCCGACCCGTCCCCCCACCACCGCTACGCGCCGTACCTTGCACGCCCCAGAGGAGCACCACTTCATGTCCCAGCACGAGAACACGTACGACTACGTCGTCATCGGCGGCGGCACGGCGGGCTCCGTCATCGCATCCCGCCTCACCGAGAACCCGGACGTCACCGTCGCCGTCATCGAGGGCGGCCCCAGTGACGTCGACCGCGAGGACGTCCTCACCCTGCGCCGCTGGATGGGCCTGCTCGGTGGAGAGTTGGACTACGACTACCCGACGACCGCGCAGCCGCGCGGAAACTCGCACATCCGGCACAGCCGCGCCCGGGTGCTCGGCGGCTGCTCGTCCCACAACACGTTGATCGCGTTCAAGCCGCTGCCGTCCGACTGGGACGAGTGGGAGGCAGCGGGCGCCAAGGGCTGGGGCGCGGTGCCGATGGAGGCGTACTACGCACGGCTCCTCAACAACATCGTCCCGGTCGACGAGAAGGACCGGAACGCCATCGCCCGCGACTTCGTCGACGCGGCGCAGCAGGCGCTGGGCGTACCGCGCGTCGAGGGCTTCAACAACAAGCCGTTCACCGAGGGCGTCGGCTTCTTCGACCTGGCGTACCACCCGGAGAACAACAAGCGGTCGAGCGCGTCGGTGGCGTATCTGCATCCGGTGATGGACCAGCGCGCCAACCTGACGCTGCTGCTGGAGACCTGGGCGTACAAGCTGGAGCTGGACGGGACGCGGGCGACGGGCGTGCACGTCCGCACCAAGGACGGCGAGGAGATCCTCGTACGGGCTCGGACCGAGGTCCTGCTGTGTGCGGGCGCCGTGGACTCGCCGCGGCTGCTGCTGCACTCCGGCATCGGGCCGCGCGCCGAACTGGAGGCGCTCGGCATCCCGGTCGCGCACGACCTCCCCGGTGTCGGCGAGAACCTGCTCGACCACCCCGAGTCCGTCATCGTCTGGGAGACCGACGGGCCCATCCCCGAGAACTCCGCGATGGACTCCGACGCGGGCCTGTTCGTGCGCCGCGACCCGGAGCGCCAGGGGCCGGACCTGATGTTCCACTTCTACCAAGTCCCCTTCACGGACAATCCGGAGCGGCTCGGCTATGAGCGCCCGGCGCACGGCGTGTCGATGACCCCCAACATCCCCAAGCCGCGCAGCCGCGGGCGCCTTTACCTGACCAGCGCCGACCCGGCCGAGAAGCCCGCCCTCGACTTCCGCTACTTCACGGACGAGGACGACTACGACGGCCGCACCCTTGTCGACGGCATCAAGATCGCCCGCGAGATAGCCAAGGCCGAGCCGCTGGCCGGCTGGCTCAAGCGCGAGGTATGCCCCGGCCCCGCCGTCACGGACGACGAGGAACTCAGCGCGTACGCGCGCCAGGTGGCGCACACCGTGTACCACCCGGCGGGCACCTGCCGTATGGGCGCGCCATCGGACGAACTCGCGGTCGTCGACCCCGAGTTGCGCATCCTCGGCCTCGACGGCATCCGGATCGCCGACGCGTCCGTCTTTCCGACCATGCCCGCCGTGAACCCGATGATCGGAGTGCTCATGGTCGGGGAGAAGTGCGCCGAGCTGATCGGTGGTGGTGCGTGATGAGTACCGCGACCCCGCGTCAGGACAAGGGCACTGAGCCCGTCTTCTCCGTGCACAACCTGTGGAAGGTCTTCGGCCCCAAGGCCGAGCGCGTCCCCGCCGACCCCGAGCTCGCCGCGCTCGGCCCCGCCGAGCTGCGCTCGCGCACCGGCTGCACGGCCGCCGTCCACGACGTCAGCTTCGACGTGCGCAAGGGCGAGGTGTTCGTGGTGATGGGCCTGTCCGGCTCGGGCAAGTCCACGCTCGTGCGCTGCCTCACCCGGCTGATCGAGCCCACCTCCGGCGGCCTCGCGATCGACGGCGAGGACGTCCTCGCCATGGACAAGGCCCGGCTGCGCGAACTGCGCCGCCACCGCGCCGCGATGGTCTTCCAGCACTTCGGCCTGCTGCCGCACCGCACGGTCCTCGACAACGTCGCGTACGGCCTGGAGATCCAGGGCGTCTCGCGTGCGGAGCGCCGCGCGAAGGCGGCCGAAATCGTCGCCAAGGTCGGCCTCGAGGGCATGGAGCAGCGGAGGCCGGGTCAGCTGTCCGGCGGACAGCAGCAGCGCGTGGGCCTGGCCCGGGCGCTCGCCGTCGACCCCGAGGTCCTCCTCTTCGACGAACCGTTCAGCGCGCTCGACCCGCTGATCCGGCGCGACATGCAGGAGGAGGTCATCCGGCTCCACCGTGAGGAGGGCCGCACGATGGTCTTCATCACCCACGACCTGAACGAGGCCCTGCGCCTCGGCGACCGCATCGCCCTCATGCGCGACGGCCGCATCGTCCAGCTCGGCACCCCTGAGGAGATCGTCGGCTCACCCGCCGACGACTACGTCCGCGAGTTCGTACGGGACGTGCCGCGCGAGCAGGTGATGACGGTGCGTACGGCGATGCGGGCCGCGTCCGCGGAGGAGGCAGGGCGGGGCCCGGCGGTGTCGCCCGACACAACGGTGTCGGAGGCGATCGAGGCGGTGGCCCGCACCGGCTCCCCGGCTCGGGTCATGGACGAGGGCCGCTGCGTCGGGGTCGTGGACTCCGGGGCGCTGCTGGGGGTGGTCGCTCGTACAGCTGCGGGCAGTCGTGCCGCTGGGGCGGCGCCCGTCCCACAGAGAGGCGGCACCCGGCCGGCGTCGGCCGGCGACACCCAAGTCCCGGCCGACCCCGACACCGGTTCCCCTGCCGCCCCCGGCGAGGAGGTGGCTTGATGGCTACCGCAACAGCGCCGCTGGGCCGTACCGGGCCGGCCGAGCGAGCCAGAACCGTCGTCCGCCACCGAGCCGCACGCAAGCTGGCCCTGCTCGCCCTGGCGGCAGCCGTGATCGTGCCCGTCCTCAACGCCCGCTGGGCAAGCGGAACCTGGCCGCACGCGCTCACCGTCGACCTCACCGACCCCCTCGGCAAGGTCAGCACCTGGATCATCGACAACAGGGACAGCCACCCCCTGTTCCTGTACTTCTTCGGCTACGTCAGCAACGCCGTCGTCCTTTCCGTACGCGCCGTCTACCTCGTGCTGCTCGCGGCAGGCTGGGCAGGCGTGACAGCCGTGGCGGCCCTCGTCGCCTGGCGAACGGCGGGCGTACGGCTGGCCCTCGGCACCGCCGTCGCGTTCCTCACCTGCGGCCTGCTCGGCATGTGGGTGCCCACCATGCAGACGCTGGCGCTCATGGTGGTCGCCGTGATCGCGTCCGTGGCACTGGGCACGCTGCTCGGCCTCGCCGCGGGCCTGTCCGACCGCACCTACCGCGCACTGCGGCCCGTGCTGGACACCATGCAGGTGCTCCCGGCGTTCGCGTACCTGCTCCCCGTCGTCCTGGTCTTCGGCATCGGCGTCCCCGCGGCCGTACTGGCGACCGTCGTGTACGCCGCCCCGCCCATGGCCCGCCTCACCGCGCTGGGCCTGCGCGGCGCGGACACCAGTGTGATGGAGGCCGTCGCCTCGCTCGGCGCCACCGCCCGCCAGCGGCTGCTCACCGCCCGCCTGCCCCTGGCACGCAAGGAACTCCTGCTCGGCCTCAACCAGACGATCATGATGGCGCTGTCCATGGCCGTCATCGCCTCCGTGATCGGCGCGGGCGGCCTCGGCGACCGCGTCTACCAGGCGCTGGCCTCCGTCGACGTCGGCGCCGCGCTGGCCGCCGGAGTCCCGATCGTGCTGCTCGCGGTCGTCCTGGACCGGGTGACGGGAGCGGCGGGGGAGCGGCTCGGGGGCGACTCCCGGGGGAACCCGATGGCATGGGCGTACGCCGCCGTGGTGGCCGTCGCCGTCGCGCTCGCCGGACGTCTCACGGACCGCCTGGACTGGCCCGACGCCTGGGCCGTCCACATCGCCGAGCCGGTGAACCGCGCCGTCGACTGGATGACCAATCACCTCTACTCCGGCGTCCCCTACATCGGCGGCACCGCCGACTGGGCGGGCCACTTCACGACCTGGATCCTGGACCCGCTCCGGGACGGCCTCCAGTGGCTGCCCTGGTGGTCGGTCCTCCTGATCGTCGCCGCCCTCGCCTGGCTGATCGGCACCTGGCGCACCGCGCTCACCGCCGTCCTCGCGATGGCCGCGATCGGTGTGCTGGGCGTCTGGAAGCCGTCGCTGGACACGCTCTCGCAGGTGCTCGCGGCGGTCGCCGTGACCCTCGTCCTGGGCTTCGCGATCGGCATCGCCGCCGCCCGCAGTGAGCGCGTCGAGCGCCTGCTGCGCCCGGTGCTGGACGTCTTCCAGACCATGCCGCAGTTCGTGTATCTGATCCCGGTGGTGGCCCTGTTCGGCGTCGGCCGCGCGCCCGCCGTGGCCGCGGCGGTCGTCTATGCCCTGCCGGCCGTCGTCCGCATCACCACCCAGGGCCTGCGCGCAGTCGACCCGGCGGCGCTGGAGTCGGCCCGCTCGCTCGGCGCGACCAGCGGCCAGCAACTGCGCCAGGTCCAGCTGCCGCTGGCCCGCCCCGCACTGCTCCTCGCCGTCAACCAGGGCGTCGTCCTCGTCCTCGCCGTCGTCATCATCGGCGGTCTCGTCGGAGGCGGCGCGCTCGGCTACGACGTCGTCTTCGGCCTCGCCCAGGGCGACCTGGCGACCGGCCTGGTCGCCGGCGCCGCCATCGTCTGCCTCGGCCTGATGCTCGACCGGGTGACGCAGCCGACGGAACGCCGCGCGAAGAAGGGAGCGTGACATGCGACTGCGTACGACTTATGTGGTGGCCGGTGCCTCGGTCCTGATGCTGCTGACCGGCTGCGGCGCCGCCGACATGACCAAGCAGGCCTCGCCCTTCGCGAACGCCCAGGGCGCCAGGACCGTGACCCTGTCCGTGCAGTCGTGGGTCGGCGCCCAGTCCAACGAGGCCGTGGCCCAGTACCTCCTGGAGCACGAGCTCGGCTACCGCGTCGACACCGTCCAGGTCGACGAGGTCCCCGCCTGGGACGCGCTCAGCCAGGGCCGCGTCGACGCGATCCTGGAGGACTGGGGCCACCCCGATCAGGAGAAGCGCTACGTCGAGGACAAGAAGACCATCGCGCGCGGCGGTGACCTGGGTGTCACCGGCCACATCGGCTGGTACGTCCCCACGTACTTCGCCCAGCAGCACCCGGACGTGACGGACTGGAAGAACCTCAACAAGTACGCCGACCAGCTCCGCACCGCGGAGAGCGGCGGCAAGGGTCAGCTCCTCGACGGCTCCCCGTCCTACGTCACCAACGACAAGGCCCTGGTCAGCAACCTGAAGCTGAACTACCAGGTGGTGTTCGCCGGTTCGGAGGCGGCGCAGATCACCCAGATCAAGCAGTTCGCCAAGGAGAAGAAGCCCTTCCTCACCTACTGGTACTCCCCGCAGTGGCTCTTCGAGAAGGTCCCCATGACTGAGGTGAAGCTCCCCGCCTACAAGGAGGGCTGCGACGCCGACACGAAGAAGGTCGCCTGCGCGTATCCGCACACCCCGCTCCAGAAGTACCTCAACGCGGACTTCGCGAAGACCGGCGGCAAGGCGGCCCAGTTCCTGAAGAACTTCAAGTGGACGACCGAGGACCAGAACGAGGTCTCCCTGATGATCGCCAACGACAAGCTGTCGGCCCAGGAGGCGGCGAAGAAGTGGGTCCAGTCCCATGAGTCGACATGGAGGCAATGGCTCCCGTCGTAGCCGTCCCAGCTGTGGGCATGCATGCCGCCAGGGGCGGCACCCGTCCCAAAGAGAGCGGCACTCCGTAAGCGCCGGGCTGTGCGACCCACCCCAAGCTCGGTCCCCACGCCGGGCGCCTCACAAGGAGGCGCCCGGCAAAGGCCTACCGCAGGCCGGCCGCAATCCCCCGCACCGCTTCGGCCGCCCGCCGCTGCAACCCCGGCCCGAACGTAACCCGCGTGGCCCCGAGCTCCCCCAGCTCGGACACCGGGGGCCCGTCAAGCCGGGCGAACACATTCACCGGCCCCTGAATCCCCGCCCGCAGCAGCGGAAGTACATCGATGGGCGCCCCGATCGGATACACGCAGTCGGCCCCGGCAGCCACGTACAACGCGGCCCGCTCGATCGCCCGCTCCGGATCCGAGTCCCCCCGCACGAAGACATCGACGCGAGCGTTGACGAAGAGCTGCTCACCCGCGGCGCCCCGCACCTCGGCGAGCCAGTCGGCATGCCGCGCCGCATCCTTGAGAACACCCCCGTCGGAGTCCTCCAGATTGCAGCCGACCGCACCCGCTTCCAGCAGCCGCTCCACTAACTCCTCGGGCGCGAGCCCGTACCCGTCCTCGACATCCGCTGACACGGGCACGTCGACGGCCCGTACGATCCGCGCGACCGCAGCGAACATCTCATCGGCGGGCGTGGCCCCGTCCTCGTACCCGAGCGACGCGGCGACCCCGGCGCTGGGCGTGGCGAGCGCCGGGAACCCGGCGTCCGCGAACACTCGCGCGCTCGCGGCGTCCCAGGGGCCGGGCAGGACCAGCGGCTCGCCCGGGAGACGGCCCTGGTGCAGCGCGCGGAATCTCTCGGCCTTGGTCGCGACCTCGCTCACCATTGCGTGCTCCCCGCCGGGATACGACGGCTGACCATCAGCCGGTTCCACCCGTTGATGACAGTGATCAGCCCGATGAGATGGGCCAGTTGGCCCTCGCCGAAATGCTCGGCCGCCCGCTCGTACACCTCGTCCGGCACGCCTGCCTCGGACTTCGTCCGGGAGGTGCCCCCGGTCAGGACCGTGACGGCCTCGGTCAGCGCTAACGCCGCCCGCTCACGCTCGCTGTACAACTCCCCGGCCTCCTCCCACGCGTTGAGCAGCCGGATCCGGTCCTCGTCGACCCCCTGCTTGCGCGCGAGCTTCAGATGCATGTCGAGGCAGAAGGCGCAGTGGTTGAGCTGCGAGGCGCGGATCATGACCAGCTCGGCGAGGGCAGGGTCTTCGAGCCCCTTCTTCGCGGCGGCGCTGAGCGCCTGCATCGCGGTACGGACGCCGGCGTCGAGGCGGGTCGTGCGCGCCCTCCCGAGGGCGGCCGTCACTTGTACTGCCCCGCCTTATAGTGCCCGGGAACGAGGCGGCAGGTCACGCCGAACCGGTTCCACGCGTTGATCACCGTGATCGCGGCGATCAGCTGGGCCAGCTCGGCCTCCTCGAAGTGCGCGGCGGCGTGCTCGTACACCTCGTCCGGCACGAAGCCGTCCGTAAGGACCGTGACCGCCTCGGTCAGTTCGATCGTCGCGAGTTCCTTCTCCGTGTAGAAGTGCTTCGACTCCTCCCAGGCGCTCAACTGCACGATCCGCTCGACGCTCTCACCCGCCGCGAGCGCGTCCTTGGTGTGCATGTCGAGGCAGAAGGCGCAGTGGTTGAGCTGCGAAGCGCGAATCCTCACCAGTTCCAGGAGTACCGGGTTCACACCCCGCCGGGCCGCCGCGTCGAGCTTGATCATGGCCTTGTAGACGTCGGGGGCGAGCTGGGCCCAGCGCAGCCGGGGGCTGTGCTCGGGGGCGTACCGCACGGTCGCGGCGATCGTCTCGGTCGGCTCGGTCGTCCCGTGCATCGTGCTCTTCGTGGTCTCGTCCGTGTGGGTCGTCATGCGATCGACCCTATGAGGCGGAGTAGCCCAGGGGTATGGTCCATTTCTATGGCGAAAACATGGGCCACTTTGGGGGCCGACGGGGTAGATCTCCATGTCGAGCTGACCGGTTCCGGCGTCCGCAAAGGCCTGACGGACGCGCTCCGCGAGGCGGTCCGCAGTGGCCGTCTGGCCCCCGGAACCCGCCTCCCGTCCTCCCGCTCGCTCGCCGCCGATCTCGCCATCGCGCGCAACACGGTCGCCGACGCGTACGCCGATCTCGTCGCGGAGGGCTGGCTGACCGCACGCCAGGGCTCGGGCACGAGGGTGGCCGAGCGGACGGTGGTGCGATCGGCGCCGGAGCGGGCGCCGCGCAGACGCGAGCAGGGGCGCCCCACCTACGACCTGGTCCCCGGCAGCCCCGACCTCGCCTCCTTCCCGCGCACCGCGTGGCTCAAGGCGGCCCGCCGCGCGCTGACCGCCGCGCCGCACGACGCCCTCGGCTACGGCGATCCGCGCGGCCGCCCCGAACTGCGCACCGCCCTCGCGGGCTACCTCTCCCGTGCCCGAGGCGTACGGGCCGACCCGGAGCGCATCGTGATCTGCTCCGGCTTCTCGGACGGCCTGACACTGCTCGGCGCGGTGCTGCGCCAGCGGGGCCTGCGCTCCCTCGCCGTGGAGTCGTACGGCCTGGACGTCCACTGGAACCTTGCGCACCGCTCGGGCCTGCGCACGACGCCGCTCCCCTTCGACGAACTGGGCACGCGCACAAGCGACGTGTCGGGCGTGCGAGCCGTCCTGCTCACCCCCGCCCACCAGTTCCCCATGGGCCTGCCGCTCCATCCGGACCGCCGGGCCGCGGTGGTGGACTGGGCCCGCCGCACCGGCGGGCTGATCCTGGAGGACGACTACGACGGCGAGTTCCGCTACGACCGCCAGCCGGTCGGCGCGCTGCAGGGCCTCGACCCCGACCGCGTGGTCTATCTGGGCACCGCCAGCAAGTCGCTGGCCCCCGCGCTGCGCCTGGGCTGGCTGGTGCTGCCACCGTCGCTCGCGGACGAGGTGGTCTCGCTGAAGGGCGGCGGGGGCTGGTCCACCGGAGCCCTGGACCAGCTGACCCTCGCCGAATTCATCACCTCGGGCGCGTACGACCGTCACGTCCGGGCCGCCCGGCTCCGCTACCGGCGCCGCCGGGACGCACTTGTCGCCGCCCTCGCGACCCGGGCCCCCGCCGTCCACGCCACCGGCATCGCCGCCGGCCTCCACGCCGTGCTCCAACTCCCCCCGGGCACCGAACAGTCGGTGGTCCAGGCCGCCGCGTGGCAGGGCCTCGCCGTCCACGGCCTGTCGCGCTACCGCCACCCCGACGCAGCCCCCGAGCCCCTGGACGCGCTGGTCGTGGGCTACGGCACACCACCGGACCACGCGTGGTCGGGCGCACTGGACGCGCTGTGCCGGGCGCTGCCTTGACGGTTCCCTCGGCGCAGGGCGGGCTTGCGGATTTCAGCCTGTCCGGCGTGCGAGGACGAGCGCGAAGCGCGATACGGGGGTCTGGGGGCGCAGCCCCCAAGGACGATGGGGGTCCCCTGCTCGAGCGAAGCCGAGAGTTTGGCGGAGGGCAGGGGCGTAGCGGGCGAAACCCCTACGCCTCCTCACCCGGCGCCTCCCCGAACCGCGCCAGCGCCAACGCCCCCGCCACAGCCACCGCAAACCCGAGAACCGCCAGCCACGACAGCCCCTCCCGTGTACGGTCCCCCAGCCACACCACCCCCACCACCGCGGGACCGATGGTCTCCCCGATGACCAGCCCGGCGGTAGCCGTCGTCACCGAACCCCGCTGCAAGGCCGAGGTGAGCAGGAGAAACGCCGCCCCTCCACCAAGGAGCAGCGCATACGTCGCCGGATTGCCCAGCAACGCCCCCGGATCGAGGTCGTCGATGAGCCGCACCGCCACCTCGACCACCCCGAACCCGAACCCGGCGCCCAGCCCGAGGGCGAGCGGACGTCCCCGCTCGGGCAACCGCCCGCCCACGAGGCCCAACAGCAGCACGGCGACGGCCGTTCCCAACATCGCGTACTTCAACGCCGTGGACCCCGCCACTTCCCCCTCCGTCCCGGACGCAAGCCCCAGCATCGCGAGCCCCGCGCACACCACCCCCACCGCGCCCCACTCGACCCGGCTCAACCGCACCCGCAGGAGCCGCGAGGCCACCACCGCCGTCACGGCGAGACTCGCGGCGAGCGCCGCCCCGACCGCGTAGATCGGAATCGACCGCAGCGCGGCGATCTGCAGCAGGAACCCCACCCCGTCTAGCGCGAGCCCCGCCAGATACCGCCACTGCCGCAGCGCCCGCAGCAGGAGTGCCGTGTCGCCGCCCGGCCCGCTGTCGGCCGCGGCACGCGCTGCCATCGCCTGCAACACCGTCGCCGTACCGAAACAGACCGACGCGCCAAGGGCGCACATCATTCCAAAGAGCACGAAGTGACTGTAGGGGACGGTGAATCGCGGGGGGTCACTGCGGGCTTCCCGCAAGCGATCTCTAATCTGATCACCTTGCGCGGGCGAATGAATTGAACAGAACACAGCACCGCTCAGAAACAGCGGCGATCACGCACCGCTCAGAAGTAACGGCGACAACGGGGGAACGGACATGGCAGACACTCGACGGCAACTGCGCTCGGGCACGGTCGTGCTCGGCGGCATGGGACTCCTCGCGGCGGCGCTCACCGCCTGCTCCTCGGACCCCGACAAGCGCTGCGTCGACCGCGACAGCTACAACCTCACCAAGGGCTACAAGGTCGTCGCCGACAAGAACTGCAAGTCCACCAAGACATCGGCCAACGGCTCCTGGTACTACGGCGGCAAGAAGAAGAGCGGCTGGGTCGACGGCGGCTCCTTCACCAAGCCCCGCAAGGGATCCGGCAGTTCGAGCGGCGGCGGCCACGGCAGCAGCGTCGACCGCGGCGGCTTCGGCAGCGGCAAGGGCAGCTCCGGCGGCTGAGCCGGGCCGGAACCAGGACACGGAAAACCAGGACAGTGGAACGCCGCACGATCGAGCCCCGCCCCGGCTGGCAGCAGACCGTCGAGGAGCAGGGCCTCATCTACCCGCTCACCCGCTACCCCGACGACTCCCTGCGCCCCTACTGGGACGAGAGCGCGTACTACGTCTTCTCACTCCCCGAGGTCGAGGCGCTGGAGGAGGTCGTCGAGGAACTGCACCGCATGTGCCTGGCGGCGGCCGACCACATCGTCACCGCGGACCGCTTCGCCGACCTCGGCATCACCGAACCGCGTGTCGCCGAACTCGTCGCCGAGGCCTGGCACCGCCGTGCCGAACTCCCGTCCGTCTACGGTCGTTTCGACCTCCGCTACGACGGCACGGCCCCCGCGAAGCTCCTGGAGTACAACGCCGACACCCCGACCTCCCTCGTCGAGGCCGCGAGCCCCCAGTGGTTCTGGATGCAGGACCGCTTCCCGGGCGCCGACCAGTGGAACTCCCTCCACGAGCGGCTGGTCGCCGCCTGGAAGAAACAGGGCACCCTCCTGCCGCCGGGCAGCCCCCTCTACTTCGCGCACTCCGCCGCCGACGAACTGGGCGAGGACCTGATGACGGTCGCCTATCTGAAGGAGACCGCGGAGCAGGCCGGCCTCGACACCGACTGGATCTCGATGGAGGAGATCGGCTGGGACCCCCTCTCCGGCCGCTTCGTCGACAACCAACTCCGCTTCATCCGCAGCTGCTTCAAGCTCTACCCCTGGGAGTGGCTCACCGCCGACCGTTTCGCCGACCACGTCCTGGACACCCTCGACAACGGCGGCGGCACGGGCAGCACCCTGTGGATCGAGCCCGCCTGGAAGATGCTCCTCTCCAACAAGGCCCTCCTCGCCATCCTCTGGGAGCTCTACCCGGACCACCCGAACCTGCTCCCGGCCTACCTCGACGGCCCACGCGAGCTGGCGCGCACCAAGGGTTACGTCGCCAAGCCCCTCCTCGGCCGCGAGGGCGCGGGGGTGACGGTGCACGAGCCGGGCGCCGCCCCCGTCGTACGCCACGAAGAGCCCTGCTGCTACCAGGAACTGGCGCCCCTGCCCGCCTTCGACGGCAACCGTGTCGTCCTCGGCGCCTGGGTCGTCGAGGACGAGTCCGCGGGCCTCGGCATCCGCGAGTCCTCCGGCCTGATCACCGACGAGTACGCCCGCTTCCTGCCGCACGTCATCCTCTAGCGCCAGGAGCGCGAAGCCGCTACGCCCCCAGTACGCCGCGGAGCTGGGCGAGCCCCCAGTCCAGGTCCTCCTTGCTGATGACCAGGGGCGGGGCGATCCGAATCGTGACGCCGTGGGTGTCCTTGACGAGGACGCCCCGGTCCATGAGCTTCTCGGAGATCTCCCGCCCCGTGCCGTAGGCCGGGGCGATGTCGATCCCCGCCCACAGGCCGCGCCCGCGCACCTGTGTGACATGGCCGGTGTCCGTCAGCAGCCCCAGCTCATGGTGCAGATGCTCGCCGAGCTCGGCGGCCCGCCGCTGGAACTCGCCCGACCGCAGCATCGCGATCACCTCCAGCGCCACCGCACAGGCCAGCGGATTCCCCCCGAACGTCGACCCGTGCTCCCCGGGCCGGAACACCCCGAGCACCTCACTGGACGACACCACGGCCGAGGCCGGTACGACCCCACCGCCGAGCGCCTTGCCGAGCACATACATGTCGGGCACCACACCCTCGTGCTCACAGGCGAACGTACGCCCGGTCCTGCCCAGGCCCGACTGGATCTCGTCCGCGATGAACAGGACATTCCGCTCCCGCGTCACCTCCCGCACTCCCTGGAGATAACCGGGCGGCGGCACCAGCACCCCCGCCTCGCCCTGAATCGGCTCCAACAGCACGGCGACCGTCTCCTCGGTGACCGCCTCGCGCAGCGCCGCCAGATCCCCGTACGGCACGATGTCGAAACCCGGCGTGAACGGGCCGAAGTCCGCCCGCGCCTCCGGGTCCGTGGAGAAGCTGATGATCGTCGTCGTACGGCCGTGGAAGTTGTCGCTCGCCGCGACGATCCTCGCTCTGCCGTCCGGGACGCCCTTGACCCGGTACCCCCACTTCCGGGCCGTCTTCACCGCGGTCTCCACCGCCTCCGCGCCCGTGTTCATCGGCAGCACCATCTCCATGCCGCACAGTGCCGCCAGCTCCCGGCAGAAGTCCGCGAACCGGTCGTGATGGAACGCCCGCGACGTCAGCGTCACCCGCTCCAGTTGCGCCTTCGCCGCGTCGAGCAGCCGCCGGTTGCCATGTCCGAAATTCAGCGCCGAGTATCCGGCCAGCAGGTCGAGGAAGCGGCGCCCCTCGACATCGGTCATCCAGGCCCCGTCCGCCGTCGCCACGACGACCGGCAGCGGGTGGTAGTTGTGCGCGCTGTGCGCGTCGGCCGAGGCGATGAACGCCTTCGTCGTCTCCGTAGCGGTCACGGGATCTCCGTTTCTTGACGCGCGGCACGAGGGGCGCGTGTCCCCGGGCACGGGGGAGTGGTGCCCGCGAGTGGCGGGCGGCTTGTGGCCTATTTCCTATCGTCGCTCGCATGGTGGACTCGGGAACCCGGCCGTCCGGCGCGCCCGGTAGGCTGACCGGCGGGGCCGTGACTGGCGCGCTGGGATGGGACCGACCATCGGGGAGCGGCCCCAGCAACTGTGTGCCGTGCGCCTGGGCCGACCCGTGAACGCTGAACGCCACGTCCGGAGGCCGTCATGCCAGAGCCCCTTTCCACCGAATCCACCGCCTTCCGCAGCGCTCTCGACGTGATCCGGGCCGTGGAGCCCCGGGTCGCCGACGCCATCGGCCAGGAAATCGCCGACCAGCGCGACATGCTCAAACTGATCGCCTCCGAGAACTACGCCTCCCCGGCCACCCTCCTGGCCATGGGCAACTGGTTCAGCGACAAGTACGCCGAGGGCACTGTCGGCCGCCGCTTCTACGCCGGCTGTCGCAACGTCGACACTGTCGAGGCCCTCGCCGCCGAGCACGCCCGCGAGCTCTTCGGCGCCGAGCACGCCTACGCCCAGCCGCACTCCGGCATCGACGCCAACCTCGTCGCCTTCTGGGCCGTCCTCGCCGCCCGGGTGGAGGCCCCGGCTCTCGCCAAGGCCGGTGTCCGCAACGTCAACGACCTCTCCGAGGCCGACTGGGCCGAGCTGCGCCAGGCCTTCGGCAACCAGCGCATGCTCGGCATGTCCCTGGACGCCGGCGGTCACCTCACCCATGGCTTCCGCCCGAACATCTCCGGCAAGATGTTCGACCAGCGCTCCTACGGCACCGACCCCGCCACCGGCCTCATCGACTACGAGGCCCTGCGCACCTCCGCCCGTGACTTCAAGCCGCTGATCATCGTCGCCGGCTACTCCGCCTACCCCCGCCTGGTGAACTTCCGCATCATGCGGGAGATCGCCGACGAGGTCGGCGCGACCCTGATGGTCGACATGGCGCACTTCGCCGGTCTCGTCGCGGGCAAGGTCCTCACCGGCGACTTCGACCCGATCCCGCACGCCCAGATCGTCACCACCACCACACACAAGTCACTGCGCGGCCCGCGCGGCGGCATGGTGCTGTGCGACGAGACCCTCGCCGAGCAGGTCGACCGCGGCTGCCCGATGGTCCTCGGTGGCCCCCTTCCCCATGTCATGGCCGCCAAGGCCGTCGCACTCGCCGAGGCCCGTCGCCCCGAGTTCCGCGACTACGCACAGGCCGTCGTCGACAACTCCCGCGCCCTCGCCGAGGGCCTGATGCGTCGCGGCGCCACGCTGGTCACCGGCGGCACCGACAACCACCTCAACCTGATCGACGTCGCCTCCTCCTACGGCCTCACCGGCCGCCAGGCCGAGTCCGCCCTGCTCGACTCGGGCATCGTCACCAACCGCAACGCCATCCCCGCAGACCCGAACGGCGCCTGGTACACCTCCGGCATCCGCATCGGCACGCCCGCGCTGACCACCCGTGGTCTGGGCACGGCCGAGATGGACGAGATCGCCGGTCTGATCGACCGCGTCCTCACCGCCGCCGAGCCCGGCACCACGGCCAAGGGCAGCCCGTCCAAGGCCCAGCACGTCCTGGACCCGAAGATCTCCGACGAGATCGCCCACCGCGCCACCGACCTGCTCGCCGGCTTCCCGCTCTACCCGGAGATCGACCTCGGCTGACGCACCCGGCACCTCACCGGGGGCTACAAGTCGATCAGCTCCTGCCGTGGTTCCCGCGGCGGTCCGGCAGCTTCATGCCGGGCCGCCGCGCGGCGTATCAGAAGGGTGCCGCCGACTCCGATCACCAGGCCGGCCGCCAGCCCGGGTATCGCCCACCCCGCACCCTCCACCGCATGCGCGTCCGAGCCGGCCACCGATGTGCTTACGGAGCCGAACAGCCTTCCCTGCTCCGCCAACTGCTCGAACACCGAACGCGGTGCCCGATGCCAGCGGATGTCGTCGTCCTCCACGTCGGGTGAAGGATCCGACCGCACCCACGGCGTCCCGTCCGCCGCGACGAACACCTGATCCTGGCGCTCGATGGCGACATCGCCGCCGGGCGCCCTCTGGGTCTGAGGCCAGCCCCCGACCCCGGTCAGCCCCCAGATCACCGTGGCCCGCACTTTCGGGAAGCGGCCCGCCACCCAGGCCTCGGGCACCCGCTCCGTCCCCGTGTACTTGGGCGACAGCAACCGCCAGAGCCGTACGAAGTCCCCCTCCCCGGAGCGCAGGGCGGTCGTGCGCCCCGTGTCACCGGCGATGACCAGGGCCAGATCCGGGGTGTCGGCCTTCGCGTACGGAGCGGTGCCCGTCGAGGCGTGGGCCCCCGGTGCACCGAGCGCGACCAGTGCCACGGAAACCAGAGACAGGAGCCATAACCTCGCACTCGCCCGTCCGACCCGGAACCTTCCCCTCATTCGTCCCCCTCGTCAGCCGTCTCCTCGTACGTCCCGCATCCCCTCGCGCGTCGTCCCGCACCTCACTCGTCCCGGAGCTCCTGCCGAGGTTCCGTCTCGCCCTCCCGCCTGCTCAGCGGCCGAGCTCCCGGCACCCCGGCGACCAGCGGCCGCAGCACCAGGGCCAGCACGGCTCCGGCCGCCGCCCCCGGTAGCGCCCACCACCAGTCGGCGCCGTTGTCGGTCGTGGCACCCGCGGCGGTCGTGGTGCGGGCCTGCTCGGAGGGCGCGGGCGCGGTGCCGGAATCCTCCGGCGTCGGCCAGGGGGCCGGGAAGATTCCCCCGCCGCCCTCGGGCGACGGCTTGCCCAGGACGCCGAGCTTCTTGAACAGCGCCCGCACCTGGGCCGGGTGCTCGGCCTTGTGCCAGTAGCCGTTCATGCTCGGCAGGTCTGTTGTCGTGTGTATCCAGACGTCCTTGCTCCGCGGCGAGTCCGGATAGACGCGGTCGACCCGCCACGGCGACACGTCATGGACCAGCCATGTGACATTGAGCTGATGTCCGCCGGCGGCTCCCAGCCCGGGCGGCTCCTCGCGCGTGCCCGAGCCGGGCTCCCCCAGCAGGCGCATCAACTGCCCGTACTCCTCGTCCGAGTAGTACAACGCCGTGGTCTCCGCGCTCTCCGGCGAGACCACCAGCACGCTCGTCGGGCCGCCGGCCATCGCGGACGGTGCCCCCAGCAGCACCGCCGCGAGGGCCACCGCCAACGCCCCCACCACCGCGAGCAGTTCACGAAGCCTGCGCATCCGAACCCCCAACCAGCCGGTCGATCCACGTGCGGCCCGCCCGCACGCCGTGTGTCACTTCTGGTACACCGCTCGACCCGCCGGGGTTCCCACTCGGCACCGACCAAAATTCCGGCTACTTCAGCGACTTCGCGATCTCCACCGCCCGCGCCTTCGACGCCACCCCTTCGAGCCGGAGGGTCACCTCGCCCTCGTGCATCCACAGCAGCGTGGGCCCCGCGGTCCGCTCGGAGCGGGTGAAGCGGTCGCCGTCCGCGTCGATCAGCCAGAAGCTCAGCAGGTGAGGCTTCGGAAACCACAGCGCCGGGTTGCCGTAGTCCCCGTCTCCGCCCAGCGACACCCACTCCGGTGGCTCCCGCACCGTCTTCGCGAAGCCGATGTCCAGGCTCGCCGGATACTCGTCCAGCCGGACGGTGCCCCCGTGCTCGCGCCAGCACAGACTCATCAGGAGCCGCCCCTTCGGCTCGCGCGTCACCGTCACGGCGTCCGGCGTCCCGAGAGCGCCCGGCACAAGAGGCCCGAAACCCGCCTGTCGCCCGGCCTGCGCCAGGGTCAGCGAAGGGCCGCACCCCGGCACCCGGGCCCCGGGCGAGGGCACCGCCGACGGGTCGTACCGCACCTCGACCCCACCGAAGCCGAACCAGTCGACTACGGCGGCGCGCACCGGAGGCGTGAGCACGAGGACCGTCAGCACACCGCACAGGCCCGCGGTCAGCGCGCGCCAGCGCAGGCGCGCCCAGCGGCGCACCGCACCAAGCCGCTCGCCCGGTCCCCGCGGCTCGGCCACCGGGACTGGGAGTCTCTCGGCGAGTATCTGCTCCAGCACGCGCTCGACCATCGACTCGCTCCCGGCCGCCCCGGGCTGATCCAGCGAGCGCCCGAGCGCGCACAGCTCCGCCGGCAGCCGAGAGGCACCCCCGCGGGCACCCCGACCTCGGTCACCGGAGGGCTCCGCGCCCCCCTCTCCGAACGACTCACTCATGCTCATCACCCCCTTCCCGAGGCTCTCCGGGTTCGAAGTCCGGCAGCAGCCGGCCCAGCTTGCGCAGGGCGCGGTTGAGGCGGGATTTCACCGTGCCGCGCGGCCAGCGCAGGGCCTGGGCCGTCTCCGGTTCGTCCATCTCCAGGAGATAGCGGTACGTGACGACGAGGCGGTGCTCCTCGCTCAGCTGGTCCAGGGCGGCCAGCAGCGCCGCACGGCGCTCTATCTCCAGCGCCGCGACCGCCGGGTCCGCCGATTCCGGTATCAGCGGCTCCGCCTCCGCGAACGCGGCCTCCCGGCCGGCCAGCGTCCGCTGGCGCACCGCCGTCCGCACTGTGTTCCTCGTCTCATTGGCGACGATCGAGAGCAGCCACGGCTTGAACGCCGCGCCGTCTCGAAAGCGCCCCAGCGAGCAGTACGCCTTGATGAAGGCCTGCTGCACCACGTCCTCCGCGTCCGCACCCGCCCCCAGCGCCCTGGCCGCCCTGATCGCGATGCCCGTGTGGGCACGGACCAGCTCCGCGTACGCCTCCGGCTCACCGGCGCGTACTCGTGCGATCACCACGGCCTCGTCGACGACGATGCGGCCCCCCTCCCGCGTCCTCACACTCTTGCTACACCGCCCGAGGCCGATCGGTTCCCACCTGTGTCACATCTGTTTCCGACCAGTTCCGGACCGGGCCCCGACACCTGAGAGAATGGGCCCATGGCCTCTGATCGTCCCCGCGTGCTCTCCGGAATCCAGCCCACCGCAGGCTCGTTCCACCTCGGCAACTACCTCGGCGCCGTCCGCCAGTGGGTGGCCCTGCAGGAGTCCCACGACGCGTTCTACATGGTCGTCGACCTGCACGCGATCACCATTCCGCAGGACCCCGCGGACCTGCGCGCCAACACCCGGCTCGCCACCGCGCAGCTGCTCGCCGCCGGTCTCGACCCGGAGCGCTGCACGCTCTTCGTGCAGAGCCACGTCCCCGAGCACGCCCAGCTGGCCTGGATCATGAACTGCCTCACCGGCTTCGGCGAGGCGTCCCGCATGACGCAGTTCAAGGACAAGTCCGCCAGGCAGGGCGCCGACCGCGCCTCCGTCGGCCTGTTCACGTACCCGATCCTGCAGGTCGCGGACATCCTGCTGTACCAGGCCAACGAGGTCCCGGTCGGCGAGGACCAGCGCCAGCACATCGAGCTCACGCGTGACCTCGCCGAGCGCTTCAACGGCCGCTTCGGCCAGACGTTCACGGTCCCGAAGCCGTACATCCTCAAGGAGACGGCGAAGATCTTCGATCTCCAGGACCCGACGATCAAGATGAGCAAGTCGGCGTCGACTCCCAAGGGCCTCATCAACCTGCTCGACGAGCCGAAGGCGACCGCGAAGAAGGTCAAGAGCGCGGTCACCGACACGGACACCGTCATCAGGTATGACACGGAGCACAAGCCGGGTATCAGCAACCTGCTGACCATCTACTCGACCCTCACCGGAACCGGTATCGAGGAACTGGAGCAGAAGTACACCGGCAAGGGCTACGGTGCGCTCAAGACGGACCTCGCCGAGGTCATGGTCGACTTCGTGACGCCGTTCCGGGAGCGTACCCAGCAGTATCTGGACGACCCGGAGACGCTCGACTCGATTTTGGCCAAGGGTGCCGAGAAGGCGCGTGCCGTCGCCGCGGAGACGCTCTCCCAGGCGTACGACAAGGTCGGCTTCCTGCCCGCCAAGCACTGACCGCCGGGGCCGTTGCCGTACGACAGCCGAAACCGCTGTCGTACGGCAACGGCACGGCCGCCCCTACCACAGCCCGTTCGGCAGTGAGTACGAGACGAGCGCGACACTCCTACGACCGCCGACAGTGGGCCGCATCGCCGTACAGTCGAAAGCCGAACAGGCCGAGCAGCCACCCCTGCCCGCGCGGAAGCACCGGACCTTCAAAGACAGCGAACCTTCGAAACAACGACAGGAGACGACGTGGGGACCGTAACGATCGGCGTGTCGATCGCGGTCCCGGAGCCTCACGGCAGCCTGCTCCAGGAGCGGCGCGCGGGCTTCGGCGACCCCGCGGCTTCCGGCATCCCCACGCACGTCACGCTGCTGCCGCCGACGGAGGTCGACCACTCGGCGCTGCCCGCGATCGAGGCGCATCTCATCGAGGTCGCGGCCACCGGGCGCCCCTTCCCGATGCGGCTGTCCGGCACCGGCACCTTCCGCCCCCTGTCGCCCGTCGTGTACGTGCGGGTCGTCGAGGGGGCCGAGGCCTGCACCTGGCTGCAGAAGCGGGTCCGGGACGCCTCAGGGCCGGTCGCGCGTGAGCTCCAGTTCCCGTACCACCCGCACGTCACGGTGGCGCACGGCATCGACGACGACGCGATGGACCGGGCCTACGAGGCGCTGTCCGGGTACGTGGCCGAGTGGCCCTGCACCGGGTTCGCGCTCTACGAACAGGGTGCGGACGGCGTCTGGCGCAAGCTGCGCGAGTTCGCCTTCGGCAGCGCGGTGGTGCCCCCTCAGGCGGGCGCGCCGGAGCGGGACACCACACTGCCGACCCGCTAGGGCCATCCGCCGACAGAATCCTCCCGTACGACGGGCAGCTCGCTTCGCAGGCAGGTTCCTCCCGCACGACCGGCAGCTCGGTCCGCCCACAGGATCCTTCTCTACGACCGGCAGCTCGCTCCGCCGGTACGTCCCGTCGCCGGGAGGTGGGATCGGCAGCCCACCGGACAGTGGTCCCGGAGCGTCAGATCGGCAGCCGCCGGAACACCGGTCGCGGTACGTGCCGAAGTGCCGCCATCACCAGGCGCAGCGCTCCGGGTACCCACACCGTCTCCGACCGGCGTCGCAGCCCCGTCTCCACGGCCGTCGCGACCGCCTCCGGAGTGGTGGCCAGGGGCGCCTCCGGCAGGCCCGCCGTCATCCTCGTACGGACGAACCCGGGGCGTACGACCATCACGTGCACGCCCGTGCCGTACAGCGCGTCGCCCAGGCCCTGCGCGAACGCGTCCAGGCCCGCCTTGCTGGAGCCGTAGATGAAGTTGGAGCGCCGGGCGCGCTCGCCGGCGACCGAGGAGAGCACCACCAGGGAGCCGTGCCCCTGCGTCTGGAGGGCCCGCGCGCACACCAGACCGGCCGACACCGCGCCCGTGTAGTTGGTCTGCGCCACGTGTACCGCCGACACGGGCTCCTTCTCGTCCCGCGCCTGGTCGCCGAGCACGCCGAACGCCAGCAGCACCATGTCGACGTCGCCCTCCGCGAAGACCTTGCCGAGCACGGTCTCGTGAGACTCGGGGTCGAGGGCGTCGAAGGCGACGGTACGGGCGTTCGCGCCCATCCCGCGCAGTTGCTCGGCGGCTTGCTCCAGGGCGGGTGACGGGCGTCCCGCGAGCCACACCGTGCGGGTGCGCCGGACAATCAGACGGCGCGCGGTGGCCAGCGCGATCTCGGACGTGCCGCCGAGGATCAGCAGGGACTGGGGGAGACCGAAGGCGTCCTTCATGACAGCTCCTAGGGGCTGGGGCGATCAGAGACTGAGGCGAGGGGAGAGCGGGGGGACTGGAGAGCGCGGGGACCGGAGGCCGAGGGGACTAAAGACCGAGGCGGCGGGACAGGTCCGAGGTGAAGACGCCTCGGGGGTCCAACTCCCGCCGCAGGGAACGGAATTCACCAAGCCGCGGATACATCTCGGCCAGCAGCTCGGGCCGCAGCCGCGCGTCCTTGGCGAGGTACACCCGCCCGTCGGCCGCGGCCACCTCCTCGTCCAGCTCGTCGAGGAAGGCGCCGAGTCCCGGCAGGTTCGCGGGGATGTCCAGGGCGAGGGTCCAGCCAGGCATGGGGAAGGACAGCCAGCCCGGATCGCCCTCTCCGAAGCGCTTCAGGACGGCGAGGAAGGACGGGCAGCGGCGCAGGGAGATGCGCTGCACGATGCGGCGCAGGGCCTCCTCCTGCCCGTATCCGACGACGAACTGGTACTGCACGAAGCCGCCCCGCCCGTAGACGCGGTTCCAGTGCGGCACCCCGTCGAGGGGGTGGAAGAAGGTTGAGATCTTCTGCAGTTCACCGGCACGCGCGCGTGGCGCCTTCCGGTACCAGAGCTCATTGAAGAGGCCCACTGTCGTGCGCCCCAGGAGTCCCTCCGGTACGAAGGCGGGCGCAGACGGGAACTGTGCGGGGCGGAACGCCAGGGGGTGTCTACGCGCGCGTGCGGGCAGGGCGTCCAGCGGCGCGTGATCGCCGCGGGTCAGCACCGAGCGCCCCATCGACGTCCCGCGCGCGAGGAGGTCGATCCAGGCCACCGAGTACCGGTAGCGGTGATCCGTGGCGGTGAGGCGGGCCATCAAGTCGTCGAGGTCCGCGGCGCGTTCCGTGTCGACGGACATCAGCGAGGTCGCGACGGGCTGGAGCCGGACGGTCGCCGTGAGGATCACACCGGTCAGGCCCATGCCGCCCGCCGTGGCGTCGAAGAGGGGCGTGCCCCGGCCGACCGTACGGATCCCGCCGTCCGCGGTCAGCAGCTCGAAGGAGAGGACGTGCCGGGCGAACGAGCCCGACACATGGTGGTTCTTGCCGTGGATGTCCGCGCCGATCGCGCCGCCGACGGTCACATAGCGGGTCCCGGGCGTGACCGGCACGAACCAGCCGAGGGGGAGCAGGACTTCCATGAGCCGGTGCAGGGACACCCCCGCGTCGCACAGGACGGTGCCGCCGTCCGCGTCGATCGCGTGGATCCGGTCCAGGCCCGTCATGTCGAGCACGGCTCCGCCCGCGTTCTGCGCGGCGTCCCCGTAGGCCCGTCCGAGGCCGCGGGGGATGCCTCCACGTGTTCCGCACTCCCGGACGGCGGCCGCCGCCTCCTCGTAGGTGCGCGGGCGGACCAGGCGGGCGGTGGTCGGGGCGGTGCGGCCCCAACCCGTGACGGAGACGGAGTCGGCAGGCATGACCGTGACCGTAGCGTCGGTAAGGGTGCATAACGCCTCAATCTCCCCGGCCCTCACGGCTCCTCACCGAAATGGGTGATTAATGGGATGTCGTCCTAGATTGCCGTAATTCTGCGGCCACTCCCTAGAAGAGTGAGATCACATGGACGACCTTGACGACTATGACTACACGGACCGCCGGCTCGACGGCATGGACCGCGGGTTCGACGGCATGGATCGCCGGCTGCTGTCGGCAGTCCATGAGTGCGGCGGGGATCCGCGCGTCGCGGCTGTCGCGCGTGCCCTGTCCTGGAGCGGGGAGCACGGCGCGCTGTGGCTCGCGGCGGGGCTGGCAGGGGCGGCCGTCGACCGTGAACGACGGGGCGCCTGGTTGCGTGCGACGGCGCTCACCACCACCGCGCACCTCGCCAGCATGGCGGTGAAGCGCATCGTGCGCCGCCCGCGCCCCGCGCACGTGGTGCCGTTGGTGCGCACGGCCGGACGGCACTCCTTCCCGAGCTCGCATGCCACGTCCGCGACGGCCGCGGCGGTCGCCTACGGCGCGCTCGGCGCGCACGTGGTTCCCCCGCTCGCCGCCGCGATGTGCGTCTCGCGGATGGTCGTCGGCGTCCACTACCCCTCGGACGTCGCCGCGGGCGCCGCCCTGGGGGCCCTGACGGCCCGACTGGGCGCCCGCTGGGTCGGGGTCGGTCATGACGACTGAGCGCACGGCACTCCTGGAGCGCACACCGGCCGCTGCGGCATCCGCGAAGGGCCTCACCGGCCTCGTCCGGGGCCTGCTCAAGACCACCCGCCCCCGACAGTGGGTGAAGAACCTGCTGGTGGTGGCCGCGCCGGCCGCCGCGGGCCAGCTCTTCTCCCGGCACGCTTTCACCCAACTCGCGCTCGTCTTCGCGCTGTTCACGGCCTGCGCCGCCGCCGTGTACCTGATCAACGACGCCCGGGACGCCGCCGCCGACCGCGCCCACCCGGTCAAGCGCCACCGCCCGGTCGCCGCGGGCCAGGTCCCCGTCGCGGTCGCCTACGCCGTCGGGGGCGCCCTCGCGCTCCTCGCGCCGAGCGCCGCCGCCTGGTTCTGCTCCCCGGCCGTCGCCGCGCTGCTGACGGCGTACATCGGCATGCAACTGGCGTACTGCGTCAGCCTGAAGCACGTCCTGGTGGTGGACCTCGTCGTCGTCACCACCGGGTTCCTCATGCGCGCGATGATCGGCGGTCTCGCCCTCGGTATCCCGCTCTCGCGCTGGTTCCTGATCACCACCGGCTTCGGGGCGCTGTTCATGGTGTCGGCGAAGCGTTACTCCGAGGCCGTGCAGATGGCCGGGAAAGCGGGCGCCACGCGCGCGTTGCTCACCGAATACACCACCGGCTATCTGCGCTTCGTCTGGCAGCTGGCCGCCGGAGTCTCCGTCCTCGGCTACTGCCTGTGGGCCCTGGAGGAGGGCGGCGTGCCCAGCGCCGGTGTGCTGCCCTGGCGGCAGTTGTCCATGGTCGCCTACATCCTGGCCATCCTGCGGTACGCCGTCTTCGCCGACCGGGGCACGGCGGGCGAGCCCGAGGACGTGGTCCTGCGCGACCGCGCGCTCGCGCTCATCGGGCTGGTGTGGCTGGCGATGTACGGCCTCGCCGTGGCGAACTGGTGAGTGTCGGCCAAGGGCCGGTCGCCGAGGGGTCGGTCGCGGGGGAGCCGGTGTCCGGGAAACCGGTCGCCCAAGGGTCGGCCTCGCTGAAACCGGTTGCCCCGGAGCCGGTCGTCCCGGAGTCGGTCGTCCCGGAACCAGTCGCCCCGGAACCGGTCGCTCGCAGGTCCGTCGCCCGGAGGCGGCTCGCGCAGGAACTCCTCGGCTTCGCCACCGCCGGAATCCTCGCCTACGCCGCCGACCTCGGCCTCTTCGTCTGGCTGCGCGGCCCCGTGGGCCTCGACCCGCTGACCGCCAAGGCGCTGAGCTTCGTGGCGGGTTGCTCGGTGGCGTACGTGGGCAACGCGCTCGGTACCTACCGGCACACGACGGCGCGCGGCCCGCGCCAGTACGTGATCTTCTTCGCGGTGAACGTCGCGGGCGCCCTCGTCCAGCTGCTGTGCATCGTCGTAAGCCACTACGGCCTCGGGTTCACCTCGCAGCGCGCGGACACCGTCTCGGGCGCCGGAATCGGCATGGTGCTCGCCACTGTCCTGCGTTTTTGGGGTACCCGGACATTGGTTTTCCGGGGCGTTCGAAGTGTGCGAGGCGAGGGCAGAGTCGGATCATGGACTGGCTGAAAAAGCTTCCCGGCGTGGGGCCCTTGGTCACCCGCCTGATGTCCACGCACGCGTGGCAGTCGTACGAGCGTCTGGACCGGGTGAAGTGGACGCGGCTCGCCGCGGCGATGACCTTCATCAGCTTCGTGGCGCTCTTCCCGCTGCTCACCGTCGCCGCCGCGATCGCCGCCGCCACGCTCAGCACCGGACAGCAGAAGGACCTCCAGGACAAGCTCGCCGAGCAGGTGCCCGGCATCTCCAACCAGCTGGACATCGAAGGCCTCGTCCAGAACGCCGGCACGATCGGCCTCATCGCGGGCGCCGTCCTGCTGTTCACCGGAATCGGCTGGGTCGGCTCGATGCGGGAGTGCCTGCGCGCGGTCTGGGAGCTGCCCGACAGCGAGGAGAACCCCTTCCTGCGCAAGCTCAAGGACGGCGGCGTACTCGTCGGGCTCGGCGGCGCCGTGCTCGTCACCGTCGCCGCCTCCGCCGTGGCGTCCACCGCGGTGGGGTGGACGGCCCGGCAGCTCGGCATCGACGAGCACGGCTGGGGGAGCGTGCTGCTGCGGGCCGCCGCGTTCACCGTCGCCGTACTCGCCGACTTCCTGCTCCTGCTGTACGTCCTCACGCTGCTGCCCGGCGTCCAGCCGCCACGGCGGCGGCTGATCGTCGCCGCGCTGATGGGAGCCGCCGGGTTCGAGCTGCTCAAGCTGTTGCTCAGCGGCTATATGCGGGGTGTCGCGTCGAAGAGCATGTACGGCGCGTTCGGGGTGCCGATCGCGCTGCTGCTGTGGATCAACTTCACCGCGAAACTGCTGCTGTTCTGCGCCGCCTGGACGGCGACGCAGAGCGATGAGTCTCCGCCGGACCCCGCGGACCGGGCGGACTCGCCGGACCCCGCGGACCGGGCGGACCCCGTGGACCGGGCGGACCCCGTGGACCGGGCGGACCCGCCGGACCAGGCGGACCACGGGGGCCCGGCGGCCCCGGTGGTCAGCGACGACGGCGCATCAGATCCGGCAGCGGCCAGCGGCGGTTGACGAGGAAGGCACCTGCCGCGAGCAGGACGAGGAAGCCGGCCGTGATGGCCAGCGCGATGCCGATGCCGCTCGAACCGCCCTTCGCGCTGGAGGCGGCCACCACCGGCTTCGTGGACGCGTCGTGCGCGCCGCCCGCACCGGGGCTGGAGGCGTTCACGCCCGGCTGCGCGCTGGTGTCGACGCCGCTCGGCGGCACCAGCTCACCCACCGGCTCGACCTTGCCCGTGGCCTGGAAGCCCCAGTCGAAGAGCCGCGCGGTCTCCTTGTAGACCTCGTTGTGTTCGTTCGCCTCCGGGTTCATGACCGTGACGAGCAGCACCTTGCCGTCGCGCTCGGCGACACCGGTGAAGGTGGCCCCTGCGTTGGTGGTGTTGCCGTTCTTCACGCCTGCGATGCCCTGGTACGTGGAGATGTCGCTGTCGCCGGTCAGGAGGCGGTTGGTGTTCTGGATCTCGAAGGATTCGCGGGACGTTTTGCCCTTTTTGTCCTTTGTGGTCTCACCCGGGAACTTGGCCCGCACCGTCGAGCAGTACTCCCGGAAGTCCTTCTTCTGCAGCCCGGAGCGGGCGAACAGCGTGAGGTCGTACGCCGAAGACACCTGGCCCTTCGCGTCGTAGCCGTCCGGGCTGACCACGTGCGTGTCGAGGGCCTGGAGCTCCTCGGCGTGCGCCTGCATGTCCTTGACCGTCTGGTCGATGCCCTCGTTCATCTGGGACAGCACGTGCACGGCGTCGTTGCCGGAGCGCAGGAAGACGCCGAGCCACAGGTCGTGGACGGTGTAGGTCTCGTTCTCCTTTATCCCGACCATGCTGGAGCCCGCGCCGATGCCCGCCAGGTCGGAGGAGACCACCTTGTGCTTCATAGTCTTCGGGAACTTCGGCAGCACCGTGTCGGCGAACAGCATCTTCAGGGTGCTCGCCGGGGGCAGCCGCCAGTGCGCGTTGTGGGCGGCCAGGATGTCGCCGGACTCGGCGTCGGCGACGATCCAGGAGCGCGCGGTGAGGTCCTTGGGCAGGACGGGGGCGTCGGTGCCGAGATTCACCTGCGTGCCGGCCTGGCCCAGCCGCTCGCCGCCGACGGTCGACATGTTCGCCGGGGGAGTGGCCGACGGACTCGTTGTCGGAGTCGCTGTCGGGCTCGCGTCCGCGAACGCGGGGGCGGCGAGCGAAAAGGACAACAGGGTGGCAGAAGTGACCAGCAAGGATCGCTTGGCGGTCTTATTGATGGCGGGCACGGTCGAGAAAGTACAGGGCGCGGGGCGGGAAGTCCCATCACCCTCCCCACCCCGGCGCCGGGTCCCGGCCGACGACGGCGATACTGGACCCATGAAGCTCAGCCGCCCCGTCTCCTGGTTCCTGCTCGCCTTCGGGGTGTGGAGCTGGGTCATCTGGATCACTTTCGTCAAGAACCTGTGGAAGGACGGCAGCGGGCTCGCGTTCAACGACGCGGGGGATCCGACGGCGTACTTCTGGGTGCACCTGACGCTCGCCGTCGTGTCCTTTGTCTTGGGGACGGTCGTCGGCGTGATCGGGTTGCGCGGGGTGCGCGCTTTGCGCCAGACGTCATAACGCGGGATACGGCTACCGGGGGATACGGCCTGATGGTCATCGTCTTCGTACTGGCGGGCGTGGTTGCGCTGGCTGTGCTCGGCGCGCTGCACTGGTACGCGTGGCGGCGCCTGGTGCGCGACACCACGTCCGGGCCGGGGGTGGCCCGTCGGGTGGGCGCGGCCGTCTTCGTCGCCGGGCCCCTGCTGATGTTCGGGGCCGTCGCGAGTGAGCGGGCCGGGGCGCCGTTCTGGCTTCAGCGCGTGCTGGCCTGGCCCGGGTTCCTGTGGATGGCGCTGGCGATCTATCTGGTGCTCGCGCTGGTGGTGGGGGAGCTCGTACGGCCGGTGGTGCGGCGGGTTGCCGAGCGGCGGGGGGTCGTCTCGTCCGCGTGCGCCGATTCGGCTGCGTCTGTCGACGCGTCTGACCCCGCGGCTGCCGTCGCGTTTGATTCCGCCGTCTCGTCTGGCGATGCCTCTGCGGCTGCCGTCTCGTCTGCGCCTGCCGTCGAGGGTGAGTCGGGGCCGCGCCGGAGCATCCGTCCTCGGTCCGGCGCGGAATCGGTCGGGTTCCAAGGGATCGGCGTTGACGCGCCAGCCGCTGCGGGCGGACGTTCCGGCGCGTCCCTTTCGGCCGGATCGGCGGGTGCGGTTCGTTCCCCATTGATCGAAGGGCCGTCGCGGCGGCTCTTCGTCTCCCGGGTGGTGGGTGGGGCTGCTGCGGCTGCCGCTGTGGGGACCGTGGGGTACGGGACGTACGGTGTTCTGCGGGGGCCCAGGGTGAAGCGGGTCACCGTGCCGTTGGCCAAACTGCCGAGGTCGGCTCATGGGTTTCGGATCGCTGTTGTCAGTGACATTCATCTGGGGCCGGTGCTGGGGCGCGGCTTTGCCCAGAAGGTCGTCGACACGATCAACTCCACGCAGCCCGATCTCATCGCCGTGGTGGGCGATCTCGTCGACGGCAGCGTGAAGGATCTCGGTCCGGCGGCTGCGCCGCTTGCTCGGCTCAGGGCGCGTTTCGGGTCGTACTTCGTCACGGGAAATCACGAGTACTTCTCCGGAGCCGCGCAGTGGGTCCGGGAAGTGCGGGAGCTGGGGATCCATCCTCTGGAGAACGCGCGTACCGAGTTGGCCGGATTCGATCTCGCGGGCGTGAATGACGTGCAGGGGGAGAGCGAGGGGCAGGGGCCCGACTTCGGCAAGGCGCTCGGGGACCGGGACACATCGCGGGCGTGTGTGCTGCTCGCGCATCAGCCGGTGCAGATTCACGAGGCCGTGCGGCACGGGGTCGATCTTCAGCTGTCCGGGCACACGCACGGAGGGCAGTTGTGGCCGGGGAATTTCATCGCCGGCGCCACCAATCCGACGCTTGCCGGGCTGGAGCGGTACGGGGACACGCAGTTGTACGTGTCCCGGGGCGCGGGGGCCTGGGGGCCGCCGACGCGGGTGGGTGCCCCCTCGGACATCACGGTCGTTGAGCTGGCCTCTCGGGAAGCCTGAGAGTTCGCTGAGAAACAGGCCTGAAATGCTCGTTTGAGCCGCCGAGCTCAAGCGGCAGCTGGAGGCGAGCGGGCTGTTCGAGGTGACGACCAAGGGTTACGAGTGGACCGACTTCCAGAAGCGGTACGCCGAGGGCCGGTTGGACGCGTGGGCCGTCGGCTGGGTCGCCGACTACCCCGACCCGGACACCTTCAGCGCTCCGCTCGTCGGCACCGGCAACAGCATGAAGAACGGCTACACCAGCAAGGCGGCCGACCGGCTGATTCTGGCCAGTCAGCAGTACAAGGACCGCAGCCGCGCGACCGACTACTTCCGGCAACTGCAGGACGTCGTGGCTCAGGATGTTCCACTGATTCCGCTGTGGCAGCGCAAGGAGTATGTACTCACCAGTGAGGACGTCGGGGGCGGTCGGTATCTGTCGGACGGGACCGGTGTCTTCCGCCTCTGGCGGCTGAGCTGGATATGACAACTGACGTGATCTCACCGGGATGGAAACCCACCCCGGTGACATCGCGCTCCCACCCAACGCAGCACCATGTGTCGGAGGTGTGTGCGGGGTGAGGAGTGGATGTGGTGAGACGCAACTCCTTCCGGCTGCCCCGGCATCCGGCGTCCGTCGGTCTCGCCCGGCGCCGGGTGCGGGACCATCTGGCCGACTGGGGTCACAGTGCCGACGACCCGGCCCTCGAGGACGTCGTGCTTCTCGTCTCCGAGCTGGCGACCAACGTGGTGCGCCACGGACCGCTTCTTGAACGGGAGTTCGAGGTCGCGGTGACCGCCCTCGCCGACGGGTCCTGCTTCATAGAGGTCTCCGACGAGGGCCTGGCCGAGCCCCGTCCGCGGCCGGTCGCCGACTGGGAGGAGACCGGCCGCGGGCTCCATCTCGTGGAGAACATCGCCGTGGCGTGGGGAGTGTGGAGCCGCGGGCGTTACGGGAAGACGGTGTGGGCGCTGGTGGCCGCGTCCACGTGACTCACGGCCTGGGCGTGGAGCCGTACACCGTCAGGAAGCGGTCGCGGAACGCGCTCATCTTCCAGACCGGCGCGTCGTGCTCGGGCCGCAGGCCGTCCGTCCAGCCCCAGTCGGCGATCTTGTCGAGCACCTTCGGGTCCTTGGCGACGATCGAGACCGGCACATCACGGCTGGCGTTGTTGCCGCTGACCCGGGCGATGGGCTGGTGGTCGCCGAGGAAGACGAGCACGGTGTCCTTGTTGCCGTACTTCACCAGGTAGTCGATGAGGCTGGTCACCGAGTACTGGATGGACTTGCCGTACTCCTGCTTGGACTTGGTCGAGTCGGTGATGATGTCCCCGGGCTTCTTGCCGGCCTTCTGGATGGCGTCGTAGATCGAACCGTCGCCGACCTGGTCCTGGGGGACCGTCTTGGGGATCGGCGCCCAGGGCTGGTGGCTGGAGGTCAGGATGATCGTCGACATCAGCGGCTTGTCGTGCTTCTTGCCGTGCACCAGTCGCTCGAACGCGGTCAGCGCGTACTGGTCGGGCATGGTCGACCAGCTGAACTTCGGTCCCTTGTAGCCGAGGTCGCGGGAGTCGTAGAGCTTGTCGATGTCGTAGAACTTCTGTTCCGGCCAGGCCTTCTGGACGCCCGGCATGACACCGACCGTGTCCCAGGCGCCCGTTTTCTTGAAGGCGCCGGGGAGGGTCAGATGGCTGCCCGCGGTGACGGTGCGGTAGCGCTGCTGGTTGTTGATCCACAGGCCCGACATGAACGTGGAGTGGCCGAGCCAACTGCTTCCGCCGTACGTCGCCGAGGTGAGCCAGCCGCTCTTCGCCGCGAACCCGGCCTTGGTCAGCTTCTCGTTCTCGGCGGTGAGCGTCGCGTCGACGCCCGGCGCCATGACCGGGTCCTCGATCGCGCTGCGGCCGTAGCTCTCGATGAACGTGATCATCATGTCCTTGCCGCGCAGCCCGGTCAGCAGCTGATCCGGCGGGGTGTTGGCGAAGGCGTCCTTCTTGGCGATCTTCGCGAACGCAGCCTCGTCCCGGATCGTGTTCCGCACCCGCTCGGCACGGTCCTGGACGACCAGCGTGGTGTGTTCGGAGGCGATCGGCACGCCGGTGAACTGCACACCGAGCGCCGCGCAGGTGACCCAGACGATGGCCATCACCAGCGTCGTGCGCGTCGCCGTCTCGGTGTGCCGGGCCAGCAGGTTGGCCAGCCGCATGACCGACAGCGTCATGAGGGCGAGCACCGCGAGCACGATCAGTACGACCACGACGACGATGCCGAGGGCGCCCTTCTTGCCCATCGTGTCCTGGAGGTACGCCTGCGCGTCGCCGAACAGCGTCCAGTCGAGGACGACGTTGAATCCTCGCCCGAGATATTCGTTGAAGCCGATGTCGAGGAAGTTCAGGACGGTCAGCGCGCCGAGGCTCAGCCCGGCGAGCGCCGCCACGGCGATCCGCGGCTTGCGCGGCAGGACGATCAGTACGGCCGCGCCGAAGATCGCCTCCACCGGGATACGGGCGAACTCGGCGGGCCGGAAGTCGTCGATCTTGGTCGGCATGAGCAGCGCGAACAGCACGAGCGCGGCGGCCAGGCCAGTGGTGGTCCATGCCAGGGTGCGGGCCGCGACGGGGTACCTCTCACGCCAGCCGCGCCAGCGCCGCCAGCCGCGGGCGGGGGTGACGGCGGGGGCGGCATCGGCCGGGACTTCAGGGTCGTCCGACGCGGGGGCCGGGGCTTCCGCGTCGCCGGAGGTGGCTTCGGGCGTGGCTTCAGGCGTGGCTTCGGTGTCACTGGAGGTCGCTTCGACCGGGGTTTCGGTGACACCGGGGGTGGTTTCGGGCGTGGGTTCGACCGGCGCTTCAGGCTCACCGGAGGTGGCCTCGGGCGCGGCTTCACGGTCACGCGAGGTGGCTACGGCGTCGGTCTCGCCGTCACCTGGAGCGGACTCGGCGGGCGGCTCCGGCACAGGCCCCGCCTCCGGAGGCTCCTCGTCCGTGTTCGACAGCTGTCGAGAGCTCGTGTTGAACGACAACCCGGCGGTCCTTCCGTGCGAAGCCCGGTGGTGGCGCGGCGGACCAGGCTGGGGGACGTCGGGGCCGCCTTCATCTGTACCTGAATCTGTGTACGGCGCCGTGGCGGCCCGTGTTCAATCATCCAGGTCAGCTTCTCCCCAAGTCGGTTCCAGCAGGTCACCGCGCCGGGGGTGTCACCGCCACCGCGCCGGAAGCGTGGCGGCGCCGTGCCGGAAGCGTGGCGCCACCGCGCAGGGAGTGTCACGGTCAGCGCTGGAAGCGCCGACGTCACCGCGCCGGAAGCGTGCGCGCCCCCGCACCGAGTGGGCGAGCCGCACCACTCCGAGTGGGCGAGCCGCACCGAAAAGCGCGAGCGTCACCGCCACCGCGCAGGGAGTGTCACGGTCAGCGCTGGAAGCGCCGACGTCGCCGCGCCGGAAGCGTGCGCGCCCCCGCACCGAGTGGGCGAGCCGCACCACTCCGAGTGGGCGAGCCGCACCGAAAAGCGCGAGCGTCACCGCGCCGGAAGCGTCACCGTCACCGCCAGCCCCTCGCCCGGTGCCGTCCGTACCGCCACCTCGCCCCCGTGTGCCGCCACCACGCCCTGCACGATCGCCATGCCGAGCCCGCTGCCCGCGCCACCGCCCGCCCGGAAGAACCGGTCGAAGATGCGCGCCGCGTCCTCCTCCGGGAGCCCGGGACCCTGGTCCGTGACACACAGCCGTACGACATCGTCCGCGCGCTCAAGACCGAGCCGCACCGGCACTTCGGCGGGTGTGTGGGTGCGTACGTTGCCCACGAGGTTGCCGAGCACCTGGCGCAGCCCCGACTCGTCGGCCTGCACCAGCAGCGTGCCGTCGGCGCCCACGCTCACCGGGCGCCCCGGTTGCTGGGCCCGCAGATCCTCGGCCGCGTCCCGCACCAGGCGGCTCAAGTCGACGTTCCTGAAGCGGAGTTCGGGCCGCTGGTCGAGGCGGGCCAGGGTGAGCAGCTCGTCCACGAGCCGGCCCATACGGTCCGCCTCCCCGTTCATCCGGTCCCAGGCCCGCTTGCGCTCGGCCGGATCGGTCAGCATCCCCTTCTCGTACAACTGGAGATAGCCGCGTATCGCCGACAGCGGCGTGCGCAGCTCGTGCGAGGCGTCGCCGACGAACCGGCGCAGCTGGGCCGCGCTGCGCTCGCGCGTCCGGTACGCCGACTCGACCTGGTGGAGCATCGAGTTGAGGGCGAGCCGCAACTGCTCGACCTCCTGGGTCGGATGGTGGCTGGAGGGCACGCGCCGGGTCAGGTCGCCCTCGGCGATCGCCGACGAGGTCTCCACCATGTCCTCCAGCGGCCGCATCCGACGCCGCACGCTGAACATCGTCAGGCAGGCGAGCAGCGCCAACAGGAGTGTCCCGATGGTCACATCGAGCTTGAGCGCCTTCGCGATGCCCTTGTGCAGCGCGTCGGTCGAGGTGGCGAGCAGCACATACGTGCCGTCGGCGAGCCGCGCCCCGGTGGCCCGATAGGCGGCGCCGTGCACCGTGACGTCGTGCGGGTCGCTGTCGGTGGCGAGGGCGTGCGGGTCGTGCACGGCGGTGGCCAGGGCGCGCTGGGTGCCGGTCGGCTTGAAGCCGGCTACGGCAACGGCCTTCCCGTTCCCGTCGACCGCCGCGAAGATCGAGTCCGGTTTCGGTGACTCGTCCGTGGGGGGCAGCATGCGGTCGCGTACGAACGACAGCGCGCTCAGCGAGTCGATCTCCTGCATGGTGAGCCGCGAACTGCCCAGCGAGTCCCGCGTCTTGGCAAGCTCCGTGTCGACCTGGTCGAGCAGATAGTGCCGCATGCCCATCAGGCTCACGGCGGTCGCCACGACGATGCCCAGAGCCAGCAGCCCCACGTTCGCGAGCGTCAGCTGGCCGCGGAGAGAATGGATACCGTGCCGGAAGAGGGGGCGCCGGGTCTTCACGCGCGCCGGGATCTTCACGCGCGCGGGGATCGTGACGCGGGCCGGGACCTTCATGCGAGGCAGGCTTTTCATGCGAGCCCGTATCCGACGCCCCGCCGCGTCTGGATCACCGGCGGCCCCAGCGGTTCGAGCTTGCGCCGCAGGTAGCTGATGTACGTCTCCACGACGGTCGACTCGGCGGAGTGCTCGTACTGCCACACGTGGCGCAGGAGTTGCTCCTTGGGCACGATCCGCCCGCCGTTGCGGACCAGGAAGCGCAGCAGGGCGTACTCGGTCGGCGTGAGCTCCACCGTACGGCCCGCGCGATGGACGCTGTACGTCGTCTCGTCCAGCTCCAGGTCGCCGTACCGCAGGGGCGGGCGCTGCGGCAGGACGTCGTCCGCGCGGGTGCGACGCAGTACGGCCGTGATCCGGGCGACGACCTCGTCGATGTTGAACGGCTTGGTGATGTAGTCGTCGCCGAAGCCGAGGGCGCCCACGATCTCGGCGGGCGCGTCCCGTGCGGTGAGGAAGACGATGGCCAGGTCCGGCTGCCGTACCCGCAGTTCACGCCCGAGTGCCCGGCCGTCGCCGTCCGGCAGCATCACGTCGAGCAGCGCCGCGTCGGGGCGGGTGCGCTCGGCGAGCGTGAGCGCCTGGCGGACGGTGCCCGCCGTCATCACCTCGAAACGGTGATAGCGCAGGGCGATGGCCAGGACGTCCGCGATGCTCGGCTCGTCCTCTACGACGAGCACGGTGGCTCCCTCGTGACCGGTCATGTCCCCAGTATCCGCACCGGCACTGACAGCGAGGGGCGTCCGCCCTTTGGAGTTCCTTGAGAGTCATGGCCACTGCGTGTCCACGCGCGCGTGTCCCCGGAAATCCTGTTGCCCAGGACCTGGGGGACCAACCGACCGACTAAGGAGCGTTGAGCGTGGCGACATTGGCACGGTGGTGCTATCGGCACCGGCTGGTGGTCCTGTTGCTGTGGGTGGCGGCATTGTTCGGACTGGGCTTCGCGGCGTCCACCGCGGGCACGGACTACGCGAATGTCTTCTCCCTTCCGAATACGGACTCCAAGCGCGCGTACGACCTGATGGAGAAGGCGTTCCCGGACAGCGCGGGCGACACCGACACAGTGGTGTGGAAGGTCGACGAGGGAACGGTCCGGGACCAGTCCGTACGGTCCCGGATCCAGCCCGCACTCGACGAGATCGGGAAGATGAAGGGCGTCGGCGACGTCGCCGGCCCGTACTCGGGCGACCGGGGCGCGGCGCAGATCAGCGAGAACGGCAAGATCGCGTACGCCCAGATCACCTTCGCGGAGCAGGCGAACGCCGTCCCCAAGGAACTGGTGCAGGACGTCGTCGACACCGCACAGAAGGCCGAACGAGGCGGTCTGCAGGTCGAGCTGGGCGGTCAGGCGATCCAGCGGGTGCAGGAACCGCCCACCGGACTCGCCGAAATGGTCGGCATCCTGGCCGCGGCCGTCGTCCTGTTCCTCGCCTTCGGGTCGCTGTTCGCGATGCTGCTGCCGATCGCCATCGCCCTCTTCGGCGTCGGCACGGGCCTGTTCTCCACCCAGCTGCTCAGCCACGCCACCGACATTCCCGACCTGGCCCCGCTGCTGGCCACCCTCATCGGGCTCGGCGTGGGCATCGACTACGCGCTCTTCATCGTGACCCGGCACCGACGCGGCATCCTGCGCGGCATGAAACCGGAGGATTCGGCGGTCACCGCCCTCAACACCTCCGGCCGGGCGGTGCTGTTCGCGGGCGGCACGGTATGCATCGCGCTCGCCGGGATGCTGGTGACGAACCTGCGGTTCCTGGACGGCGTGGTCATCGGCACCTCGCTCACCGTCGTCTTCAGCGTGCTCGCGGCGGTCACCCTGCTGCCGGCGCTGCTCGGTCTGCTCGGCACCCGGGTGCTCAGCCGCCGCCAGCGGCGCAAGCTGGAGGCGAAGGGGCCCGAGCCGGAGCGGGCGAGCGGTGCCGCGGCGCGCTGGTCCGCGAACGTCCAGCGGCGCCCTCGTACGATCGCCACCCTGGCCGTGGTCGTCATGGCCGTCCTCGCGCTGCCCGTGCTGTCACTGCGGCTGGGCGCCACCGACCAGGGCAACGACGACGCCTCGACGACGACCAGGAAGGCGTACGACCTGCTCGCCGAGGGCTTCGGGCCCGGTTTCAACGGACCTTTGCAGGTGGTCGTGTCCAGCGGCGACACGGACACCCTCGTGAAGGGCATTGGGGACACCGCCGGAGTCGCCCGGGTCGCCGCGCTGCCGCCCGCGCAGGGCGTGACGGTGATCCAGGTGGTGCCGACGACCTCGCCGCAGTCGGAGAAGACCGACCAGCTCATCGACACGCTACGGGACCGGGTGATCCCCGACGCGGGGGCTCAGGCCCACGTCGGTGGCGTGACGGCCGTCTCCAAGGACTTCGCGTCCATCACCGGTGACCGGCTGCCCCTCTTCATCGCCACGATCATCGGTCTCGGATTCCTGCTCCTGCTGGTCGCGTTCCGCTCTCTCGTGGTGCCGCTGACGGCCGCACTGATGAACCTGATCGCCGCGGCGGCCTCCTTCGGCGTCCTCACCGCGATCTTCCAGTGGGGCTGGGGCCTCGACCTGCTCGGCCTCGGCAAGGAGGGACCGATCAACGCCTTCCTGCCCGTCATCATGCTGTCCCTCCTCTTCGGCCTCTCCATGGACTACCAGGTGTTCCTGGTGAGCCGGATGCACGAGGAGTGGGTGCACACGAAGGACAACGCGCGCGCGGTGCGGGTCGGCCTCGCGGAGACGAGCCGCGTCATCAACAGCGCGGCGCTCATCATGGTCTGCGTCTTCCTGGCGTTCGTCCTGAGCGGCGACTCGGGGGCCGCGATGGCGGGCGTGGGCCTCGCGGCAGCCGTCGCCCTCGACGCCTTCATTCTCCGTACGGCTCTGGTGCCGGCCGCGATGCATCTGCTCGGCAAGTCCAACTGGTGGCTGCCCGCCGGGCTGGAGAAGCGGCTGCCGCATCTGGCGGTGGAGCCGAAGGAGGAAGTCCTGGAGGAGCCTCCCACGGAGGGCGGCGCCTCGGTGGTCCACGGCTTCATCCGCACCGACGACGGCGATCCGGTCGAGGGTGCGGTGGTGACCCTCCTGTCGAAGGGCGGGCGCCAACTGGACCGCGTCACCTCGCTGGCGGACGGCTCGTACATCGTGTCGGTGCCCGCGCCGGGCACGTACCTCCTGGCGGCGACGGCGGCGTCGCACGGGGCCCGTGCACGGCACGTGGTCGTGGAGGACGGGCCGCTGGTGTACGACGTGGAGTTGGCGGAGGGGGAAGTCGACGCGGTGAACTGAGTCTCTTGCCGAGGCTCATCGGCTACTGAGGCTCATCGGCAATTGAGGCTCATCGCCCACCGAGGCTCGTCGGCTACTGAGGCTCGGCGCTTGCCGAGTCTCCTAGGGGGCCTGTTTTCCGAACGGGCCCCCTAGGACGAGCTCTTCTTGGCCGGATCGGGCAGGACCTTGGTCATCCCCGGCAGGAAGTCCGTGAACAGCTCGTGCACCTCGTGGACGAGGGGCCGCAGAACGCGGAAGCGGGCCAGCACGACGCCCCGCGCGGTCAGCCTGGCCCCGCGCTCGGCGAGCCGGTAGCTGCGCTCGCGCCCCTCGGTCCGGTCGAAGACCCAGTACAGGACGAGCCCCATCTGGGAGAGCCACATCAATTCGGGCAGCGCGTCCCGGAGTTCCTCCGGCACCTTCGTCTTTGCCCCGGCCAGTACCTCCCGGTGGACGCTGATGGCCTCCACGCGCGCGTGCTCCGACTCGGGGGAGAAGGGGCTGAGCGGGCTGTCCGGGTCGGCGGCGTTCTTGAAGAACTGCACCGCGAACTCGTGGTACGGGGTGGCGATGTCCAGCCACGCCTTCAGCACCCCGCCGAGCCGGGCCTCCAGATCTGTCTCGCGGTCCAGCACCTCCCGCACCGCCACCTGGTGCTCGGCGGCGATCCGGTCGTAGAAGCCCTGGATCAGGTGCTCCTTGCCGGCGAAGTAGTAGTACGCGTTGCCGACGGAGACCCCGGCCTCGTTGGCGATGGCCCGCATGGTCGTCTTGTCGTACCCCCGCTCCTGGAACAGCCGCATCGCCGTCTCCAGGATCAGGGCACGGGTCTGCTCGCTCTTGGCGGGCGTCTTGCCGGGACCTTTTTCGGGGGCCTCGTCGGAGCCGGAGCTGTCCTGACCGGGGCTGTCTGTTGGTGCTGGCACGGGGACGAGCCTAACGAGTGGAACCGGTGGAGCAGTGGCCGCTGTCGCAGGCGGGAGCTTCGTACGTCCATCCAGCGCTCGGGTCGTAACGCCACCCGTCTCCCGACTGATATGCGCCGCCGTTACCCCACTGGTCGGCGGCGTGGGCCTGCCGCCACTTGGCGGCGGCGAGCGTCGCTCCCTTCGCGAGACGGGCACCCGCCGGGGTGCTCAGCCGATGGGCGAGCGGCCGGTGCTCGCGCAACGCCCACAGGGTGACGACCCAGGCGGCGGCGCCCTGGTAGACCTGCCCGCCGTCCCCCACGACGGTGATCTCGCCCAGGGTGGCCCGGTGATCGAGCCCCGGGAAGCGGCGCCGGGCCTCGTCGGACCCGGCGGGCACGAGCCGGAGCGGCACCAACTGCCGCTGCTTACGAAGCCAGTCGCTCAGGAAGGTGCACAGCGAGCACTGCGCGTCGTACAGAACGGTGAGCCCGAGAACCGGGACGCGCTGGGCGCCCCGGTCCCGTGTGGCCGCGAAGCCGGTCATCGAGGTCACGCCCCGGCCGTCGGCGCGATCCAGTCCGTCGGCGCGACGGGCGGCATCTGCTCCCGCTCCATCACTCCCCGCCGCCGGATCTTGTTGAGCACGTACACGTTCCCCAGGTGCATGACCCCGAGTACGAGCAGCACCACGCCGAGCTTGGTCGACAGGGCCTCGAAGATCCCGCGGGCGTTGTCGATGTCGGTGTCCTGGTTCAGATAGAGCGCGACGAAGCCCAGGTTGACGAGGTAGAAGCCGACCACCAGCAGGTGGTTGACGGCGTCGGCGAGCTTCTCGTTGCCGTGCAGTACATCGGCCAGGAAGATCCGCCCGTTGTGGCTCAGCGTGCGCGCCACCCAGACGGTCAGCGCGATGCTGACCAGCAGATAGATGACGTACGCGACGACTGTGAGGTCCATGTCCCCACCCCTTCTTGAACGCGTTCAAAACGCTGTCGAGAAAGAATGTAGACCTGCTTTTGAACATGTTCAAGTCGAGGGTGTGGTCACCCCTGACGGCCGAGCTCGGGTCGCTTGCCGTAGTCCGTGAGGCCGATGACGTTGCCCCAGGGGTCGGCGATCTCGACGGTCCACCCGGTGGCCACGGGGAAGGGGGCGTCGAGCGGCTCAATACCGGCCGACGCGAGGGCGACCGCCGCGGCCCGGGCGTCCGCCACCTCCAGCCATACCCGCGGCGAGGCCCATGGCGGCGGCCGATGGCCCAACTCCTCGTCCAGCTGCAACAGCACCCCGGGCGTCTCCTTGCCCACCTTCAGCAGGGCGATCCCGGCTTCGTCGAGCCGGAACGCGACCGGGAAGCCGGCCCGCTCGTAGAAGCGCAAGGCCTCGCCGAGGTCCCCGACGGGCAGCAGCACGTTGTCGAATCCGAGCAGCTCGTATGACACGTCATCTGACATGCCATCAGATTAGGGACGGGCCCCTCGGGGGGCTCGGGGGCTGACCGTGGGGGTCACTCGATGGGGGGAGGCGGGTGACATTGCCCCTGGGTAGGCTGAATGGACGGGCGAGACGCCGTCGCATGGGAGCACTGATGAGCGCCGCATCCGAGAACGAGATGGACGAGGGCCTGGACGACGAGCCGTCGTACCGCTGGCCGATCCCGCCCGCCGAGGGCTGGACCGCGGACGACCTCGACCGGATTCCGGGCCTCCCGCCGCACACGGAGTTGATCGACGGGAGTCTTGTCTTCACGAGTCCGCAGACTGCTTTCCAATCGCGCTGAAAGCTGCTGTTGTGGGACGCGCTTCGGGAGCAGGTACCGGAACATCTGATGTCCTGCTGGAGATGACGATCAAGCTGGACGCCCAGAATCGGCCGGAGCCAGATGTCTTGGCCTTCCCAGTGGACGCAAACACTGGTCCCAGCCAGACCTGGTACCGCCCCGAGGACATTGTCCTTGCCGTCGAAGTCGTATCTGCGGAGTCCCGTCGGCGCGACCGCGAGGTCAAGCCCGGCAAGTACGCTGAAGCCGGATTCCCGCACTTCTGGCGGGTCGAGGAAGACGACGAAAAGGGTCTTCCCATCGTCTACGTCTACGAACTGGACCCGGCCACCAAGTCCTACGTCCCCAACAGCATCTTCCACGACCGCCTCAAGGGTTCCGTGCCCTTCGATATCGAAATCGACCTGACGGCAATGAACCGGCGGCGAGGCGGCTCAGAACCCGCGTAGGGGACCTGGGCGGAGCTCAGAGCCCGAGGACACCGAACGTGTGCTGAATGGGTACGCGTTGCGGACGCCGCGGCGGATAGACCCGGAGGTCCAGACCGAGCTGGCGCTCAAGGCCTTCGCGGGGAATGGGTTCTTGGTGCTCGTGGGGGACCGGCAAGTGACCGACCTCGACGAGGAGATCGAGCTCGCGCTCGGGACCGAGGTCACGTTTCTCAAGCTTGTCGCGCTGGTAGGTGGCTGACCGGTGTACCCTCGAAGGCCGCTTCCTGCACGTCAAGGGCGAACGCCACACGTACAAGATCCACCTCGGCTCGGGCAACATCCTGATGAGCCCCAACGACCAGTACCTGTGCATCGTCCCGAAGGCGAGCGCCGCGGCCCCGGGGACCGGCTACCTGCCCTTCGAGGGCGACCGGACCCTCGGGGTCATCCTGAGCAAGGCGTTGCTGCTGGCGGACGACCTGAAGATCACGGATCCCACGATCCTGAGCCAGTTGTGAGTCGCGGGAGCCTCGCACGCCGCCCACCGGGTGATCAGCCATGAAGGCTTCAGTACGCTTCAGGCTGATGGTGGGAGGGGTAGCCGGTGGGCCGTGTGCGAACAGCCTTGGGGCTGCTGGCGGTTGTGGTCGGCACGGCGTGGTTGCTGGGCGGGCCCGGGGCGCTGCGGTCTGGGGCGCGGCTGGCGCTGGTGTCGGCGCCATATCTGCTGATGGCGTTTGCGGCCGTACTCATCGTCCGTACCGCTCTCCCCAGGGGCGCCGCCCTGGGCCCCCTCGTCCTGCTTCTGGGTGGCGGGCTGTGGGCCCTGGCCGGACAGGGCGGGCTGAGCGACAAGTGGCAGAGCAGGGTGGTGCCCCTCGCGGTGATCGCGTTGGGTGCTCTGGTTGCGCTGAGCCGTTCGGCCGGGATCGCGGACGATGTCGTGATTCCGATCAGGCGGTACGGGAGTCTCTTCGTTCCCTCGCACGCGAAGTTGCTTCCGTCGGAGAGCGGCGTTCGACGTATCGTCGTCCGGGCGGTCTTCGGGTCACTGCGGGTGGATCTGTCGGAGGCGGTGTTCCCGGCGGATTCCGAGGCGCGCGGTGTGCTGTATGCGGACGTGACGGTGCTGTTCGGCCGCGTCGAGTTCGTGCTCGGGGATGACTGCGCGGTGGTTCTGGCGCGTGACATCCATACGTTCGGCACGTCCTTGGCCGAACGTGTCCCCGTCTTCGCCAATTTGGGTGCGTACGGCAGACGGACACCTTCGACGCTCAATCGGCGTCTGGAGATCAGCCTGGTCGGTGCGGGCGGTGCGGTCCAGCTGGATCCCGCGTGACGCTCGGTCAGGGCGAGGGCCGGTTGTCTTCGGGATGCTTCAAGGGCTCACCTTTGAGCTGGGGGTGGTCGGCGAGCGGCGCATGGTCTATCAAGAAGGCAGTGATCCGCTGGTTCAGCTTCCGCTCCGCGGCCGCGTCCGTCGGCAGGTCATAGTGCAGGGCTGTCGCCAGATCGAAGCGGTGCACGTCGAAAACGGCCTTCATCAGGTGTTCGTGGTCCTGCGCCGCTCGTTGAGCGCCCCGGTACGCGGCAGCTGACGCCGCCATGGCCACGGGTATCACGAGCGTCCACCAGTTCATGCGGAGGATCAGCGGCGAGGATGCCAGAGACACCACTCCGAACGCCAAGCACAGCGACGAGGTGATGGAGATGAGGTCCAACTGTTCCTCGATGGCTTGGCGGAACTCCGGAGCCACGGAAGGGTAGATGCGTCGATAGGCGTTCAGCACATCGAGTCCGTAGCGGCGCCCGGTCCGTTCTTCCACGTTCTTGAGGATGTTGCCGAGCGTGGTGGGCATGAGGTGGCGGTTGTCCGCGGAGTACTTGGCCTGCGTGCGCTTGGCCCGGTCCTTGATGCGGACCTGACGGGCCTTCGCCTTGTGGAGGCGGGCGAGTTGCGCGAGGGATGGGTTGCTCGACGGGGTGACCACGCGAGTGTGCTTCGCGACGATGATCGCTTGGTCGCGGCGTCGACGATGGCGTTCCACGGCAATCGGACGCACCCGTCCCCGCAAGGTTCCAGCAGGCCAGTAGCCTTCCAGCAACTGCACGAGGGCGATCTCGAACGGACGTAGCAGCACCCCGCCGAGGAACGCCCCTACAGCGCCGAACCCGAGTGTGACGAGTTGGTGATCGGCGGGCAGTGCGTCGCCCAGGTCCATGCTTCTCCCGGGCTCATAGGCATGGGCCCCAGCGAGGATGGTGACAGCTGTGATGACGATGGCACCTGGGAGCACGCTCAGGAGGCTGAACCGGTCGCCTCCGAGTGCTTTCGTCCCCGCCTGGGCGAGCCCACCAAGCATGACGCGCCTCCTGGTTACCTAGGTGCCACGGCCAGCACGGTCTTTCCGTCATCGCCTGAGTGCAGCAAGCTGTCACACAGGGGAGCATTTGCGAGGAATGTGCGTTCTCGCACAGGTCGGTGGAGGCACTCGGGGTCCTCGCAGATGTATATCCAGAGCCCGTCAGAGGCACGTGCCACGATGGGTGCGCCAGGAGGCGTTGGCAAGCACACTGGGTGAAGCAGCCCGTGCTCGGGGCACCCGGGCGGTGGGGGCAGCATGTCCTGCTGTCGGGCCAATTCACGCTCGCAGCCCTCGACCAGGCACAGATAGACCCATTCCCCCGAGTCGGGCTCCCCCTCGGGGCTGATCGTCGCCCTGCGCGCCCCGGTCGGATACGCGACCAGCACACGGCTCAGAACGAGAAGCCGCCCCCGCACCCCCATCGCTCCCCCCAAGCCCGGTGTCCATCGAGTATGCCGTCAACTCCCCTTCCCGCACACCATGTACACGACGAAGGCCCCGCTCCCAGAAGGGAGCGGGGCCTCCGGAGACGTACCGGAACGGTCGTCAGAAACGCCGAGTAATCAGCGCCCTCTTCACTTCCTGGATCGCCTTCGTGACCTCGATGCCGCGCGGGCAGGCGTCCGTGCAGTTGAAGGTCGTGCGGCAGCGCCACACGCCGTCCTTGTCGTTGAGGATCTCGAGGCGCTGCTCGCCCGCTTCGTCACGCGAATCGAAGATGAAGCGGTGGGCGTTCACGATGGCGGCCGGGCCGAAGTACTGGCCGTCGTTCCAGAAGACCGGGCAGGAGGACGTGCAGGCCGCGCAGAGGATGCACTTCGTCGTGTCGTCGAAGCGCTCGCGGTCCTCGGCCGACTGGAGGCGTTCCCGCGTGGGCTCGTTCGTGTCCTTCGTGATCAGGAAGGGCATCACGTCGCGGTACGCCTGGAAGAACGGCTCCATGTCGACCACGAGGTCCTTCAGGACCGTCAGGCCCTTGATGGGCTCCACCGTGATCGGCTTCTCGGGGTTGATGTCCTTGATCAGCGTCTTGCACGCCAGGCGGTTCTTGCCGTTGATCCGCATGGCGTCCGAGCCGCAGATGCCGTGCGCGCAGGAACGGCGGAAGGTCAGGCTTCCGTCCTGGTCCCACTTGATCTTGTGCAGGGCGTCGAGGACACGCTCCTTGGGGTCGATCTCCAGCTGGAAGTCTTCCCAGGCCGCCTCCGCCGAGACTTCGGAGTTGTAGCGGCGGATGCGGAACGTGACCGTGATGTAGGGGGAGTCGGCGAAGCCGGGCTCGGGCTGGCCGGCCGCGTCCGCCTTGTCCAGAACAGGGGTTGCCATCAGTACTTACGCTCCATCGGCTGGTAGCGGGTCTGGACGACCGGCTTGTAGTCGAGACGGATGGACTCGGTGCCGTCGTCGCCGACCTCGCGGTACGCCATGGTGTGGCGCATGAAGTTGACGTCGTCGCGGTTCGGGTAGTCCTCGCGGTAGTGGCCGCCGCGGGACTCCTTGCGGGCGAGGGCCGACACCGCCATGACCTCGGCCAGGTCGAGCAGGTTGCCCAGCTCGATGGCCTCGAGGAGGTCGGTGTTGAACCGCTTGCCCTTGTCCTGGATCGAGACGTTCTTGTAGCGCTCGCGCAGCTCCGCGATCTTCTCGACCGCCGTCTTGATCGTCTGCTCCGTGCGGAACACCATCACGTTGGCGTCCATGCACTCCTGCAGCTCCCGGCGGATCTCGGCGACCCGCTCGGTGCCGGTGGAGCTCCGCAGGTGCTCGACCTGCGAGACGACCTGCGAGGCCGGGTCCTCGGGCAGCTCGACGTAGTCGGCCTTCGCCGAGTACTCCGCCGCGGCGATACCCGCGCGGCGCCCGAACACGTTGATGTCCAGGAGGGAGTTCGTGCCCAGGCGGTTGGCGCCGTGCACGGACACGCAGGCGACCTCGCCGGCCGCGTACAGGCCCGGGACGACCGTGGTGTTGTCCGACAGGACCTCACCCTCGACGTTCGTCGGGATGCCGCCCATCGCGTAGTGCGCGGTGGGCTGGATCGGGATCGGGTCCGTGTACGGCTCGATGCCCAGGTAGGTGCGCGCGAACTCCGTGATGTCGGGCAGCTTGGCGTCCAGCTGCTCCGGCGGGAGGTGCGTGAGGTCGAGGTAGACGTGGTCGCCCTCGGGACCGCAGCCGCGGCCCTCGCGGATCTCCGTGTAGATGGAGCGCGAGACGACGTCTCGGGACGCGAGGTCCTTCATGACCGGCGCGTACTTCTCCATGAAGCGCTCGCCGTCCTTGTTGCGGAGGATGCCGCCCTCACCGCGGGCGCCCTCCGTCAGCAGGATGCCCATGCGCCAGATACCGGTCGGGTGGAACTGGAAGAACTCCATGTCCTCCAGCGGGATGCCCCGGCGGTAGACCGCGGCCTGGCCGTCACCCGTCAGCGTGTGCGCGTTGGACGTCACCTTGAAGAACTTGCCGGTGCCGCCGGACGCGTAGATCACGGCCTTCGCCTGGAAGACGTGGATCTCGCCGGTCGCGAGCTCGTACGCGACGACGCCCGCCGAGCGCTTGACGCCGTCGACCTCGGTGATCAGCTGGTCGAGGACGTAGAACTCGTTGAAGAACTCCACACCCTCCTTGACGCAGTTCTGGTACAGCGTCTGGAGGATCATGTGGCCGGTGCGGTCCGCGGCGTAGCAGGACCGGCGGACCGGGGCCTCGCCGTGGTTGCGGGAGTGACCGCCGAAGCGGCGCTGGTCGATCGTCCCGTCGGGCGTCCGGTTGAAGGGCAGGCCCATCTTCTCCAGGTCGAGGACCGAGTCGATGGCCTCCTTCGCGAGGATCTCGGCGGCGTCCTGGTCGACCAGGTAGTCACCGCCCTTGACGGTGTCGAAGGTGTGCCACTCCCAGTTGTCCTCCTCCACGTTGGCCAGCGCGGCGGCCATGCCGCCCTGCGCGGCGCCCGTGTGGGAGCGGGTGGGGTAGAGCTTCGTCAGCACGGCGGTGCGGCTGCGCTTCGTCGCCTCGATGGCGGCGCGCATGCCGGCGCCACCGGCGCCGACGATGACGGTGTCGTACTTGTGGATCTTCATGAGTGGTTGCCTCAGCCCCGTGCCTAGCGGATGTTCGGGTCGAAGGTGAAGATCACCAGCGTGCCCAGCAGAATCGTGAACACCGTGGCGGTGTACAGCAGGCCCTTCAGCCACAGGCGCGTGTTCGCACGCTCCGCGTAGTCGTTGATGACGGTACGCAGGCCGTTGGCGCCGTGCAGCATGGCGAGCCACAGCATGGCCAGGTCCCAGACCTGCCACCAGGGGTTCGCCCAGCGGCCGGCCACGAAGGCGAAGCCGATCTTGGAGACGCCGCCGTCGAGGACGAGCTGGATGAGCAGGTGGCCGATGACCAGGACGACCAGGACGATGCCGGACAGGCGCATGAACAGCCAGCCGTACATCTCGAAGTTGCCGCGGGTCGACTTCGGGGTCTTCTTGGTGCGCTTGCGCGGGGCCTCGATGAGGGGCGCCGGGTTGTCGACGCTGTACGCCGAGAACGCGTCCGCGCCCTCGACGGGGCCGATGCCGGAAGCGGCGGTTTCAGTGGTGGACATCTGCGTCAGCTCCCGAAGACTTCGCGGAATGCGTGACCGAGGACGGGGTACAGGGCCCCGGCCATCAGCACGACCCAGATACCGACGACGGACCAGAGCATCTGCTTCTGGTAGCGCGGGCCCTTCGACCAGAAGTCGACGGCGATGACTCGCAGGCCGTTGAGCGCGTGGAAGAGGATGGCGGCGACGAGGCCGTATTCCAGCAGCGCGACGATCGGCGTCTTGTACGTGGACACGACCTTGTCGTATTCCTCGGGGGAGACACGGACGAGAGCGGTGTCCAGCACGTGTACGAACAGGAAGAAGAAGATGAGGACGCCGGTGACTCGGTGAGCCACCCAGGACCACATTCCTTCCCGGCCGCGGTACAGCGTTCCAGCCGGCACGGAAGAACCCTCCGGGAGCGGGGATTGGGGCCTGCCGGCTTCTGTGTCGGTCGGCCCGGCCGGGTACGGTCCACCGGCCCTGGCCATCGTAGCGACGTGTTGTCGGAACGCTTACAGCGGCCCTATCTATGTGATCAAACTGGCAATCAAACAGGCACGTTCGGGCTATTAACGGGTGAGGTGGGCGAGCTGCGGGCCGCCTGGCGGGTGCGGGTTGTCCGTGGTCGCTCGCGCCCGCGCGGCGGAGCCCGATATGTCACAGCCCCGCGCCCCTGGGCGGAGCCCATATGCCACAGCCCCGCGCCCTTAAAGGCGGCGCTCCAGTACAGGTGACTCGAAAGAGTGCTGTACCAGGCGGCTCAGGCGGCCCTTCGCCAGGCGGCGCAGCTCGTCCGCCGTTATCACCCGTTCCTCCTCGGGGTCGTTTGTCAATCGTGAGCGGATGGCGGCGAGTACCTGGTCGAGGGCCTCCTCGGGGGTCGCGTCATCCAGACAGATCACGAACACATGTCCGAAGCGGCTCTCGTACGCGGCGTGCGCGGCGCTCAGTGCGGTGTGGGCGGCGGAGTACGCGCCGTCCGGGAGCAGGGTGAGCGACTCGCCGGCCAGCGCCTCGGCGAGGTCGGCGGGCGTCAGGTCGTACGCTGCTTCGTCGGCCGCGGCGAGCAGCGCGTCCAGGTCCGGGTAGGGCCGGTGGTCGGCCAGGCGGTGGGCCCAGCGCAGGCTGCGGCAGCAGGTCAGGAGGGCGTGCACGACCGCGTCGGCGGGTGCGGAGTTGAACCCCTCAAGGCGGGCCGGGGGCGGCGCCGCGCTCTTCTGCCCGGGGAGGGCGACCTGGCCGGGGAGGCGTGGGAGACGGTGCGAAGGCAGCGTGGGTCCTCGGCGGTGGGATGGAGGTGGGGCGACGTTGGATCCGAAGACCCGGATCCTGTGACGCCCGTGGACGTGACAGGTGTGTCGGCAGGGGAAGAAGTGAGATTTGTGCCGCTCACGCTATCCAGAAGTGTCAGCAGCTGTCCGATGGATGCCGGAAATTTCACCCGCACGGGAGAGTTTCGCAACGCACGGTGGACTGCGGCTGCGGGGGTGTGGACAGGGGCTTAGGTTCATTCAAGAGGTGTACGACGTCTACGACGGGAAGTGGACCTTGGCGGCCGAAGCGAAGGGCGTGATGCGGTGAGCATGGGCAGGCGGCGGGCGCCGGCGCGGAGCAGAAAGCGGCCGACGTTGATCGCGGCGGGCGTGGTGGTGGCCGGTGCCGTCGCGGCGAGTGTCGCGCTGTGGCCGTCCGGCAGTGACGGTGAGCCCACCGGGGCGAGCGTGCCGTCGGCCGCCAGGTCCGCCGCTTCGCCCACGACCCCGGCCAGGGCCACGCCCTCCCCCTCGCCGACCCGGACGTACCCGCTGTCCCAGACCCCGCGCACCATCCCGGCCGTACGCGAGCACACGCCGGCCCGCGGCCCGGGCTGGCGCCCCGCCACCGGGGCCCGTGTCGTAGTGGACGACGCCGGCCTCGCCGACGAGGGGCGGCTGCTCGCGGGGGAGCTCGCGCTGACGTACGCGGGGGAGACGGATGCCAAGGACGGCGATGTCGAGCTGGGTCTGGACAAGGGGTCCGCGGGCCCGGAGTCGTACACCCTGACCGTCAAGGACGGGCGGGTCACCATCACCGCCCCCACCGACACCGGCGTCTTCTACGGCACGCGCACCCTCAAGCAGGAGGTGCACGGCGGCGGTACGGCGTCCGAGGGCGTCGTGCGCGACCGGCCCGCGAAGCCGCAGCGCGGGTTCATGCTCGACATCGCGCGCAAGCACTTCACGGCGGCCTGGATCGAGGACCGGGTCCGGGAGCTGGGCGACCTGAAGTTCAACCAGCTCGGGCTGCACTTCTCCGACGACCAGGGCTTCCGCATCCAGTCGGACACGCACCCCGAGATCGTGTCGACGGAACACCTCAGCAAGGCGGAGGTGCGCGGCATCATCGACCTGGCGGCGAGCCGGCACATCACCGTCGTCCCCGAGATCGACTCACCCGGCCATCTGGGTGCCGTTCTCGCCGCGCATCCCGACCTTCAGCTGCGCAACATCAACGGGGTGCCCACGCGGGGGGCCGTCGACATCTCCAAGCCCGCCGCGGCGGACCTCATCGACGAACTGCTGAACGAGTACTCGGGTCTCTTCCCCGGCGCGTACTGGCACATCGGCGGCGACGAGTACCAGGCGCTGACGGTGGCGAACCCGGCGGCGTCGTATCCGCAGCTGGCCGCCGCGGCCACGAAGGCGTACGGCTCCGGGGCGAGCGTCGCCGACCTGGCGACCGGCTGGCTGAACGACCGTGCCAAGGTGGTGCGCGGGCACGACCGGACGCCGCGGGCCTGGAACGACGGGTTCTTCCGCGGGGGCACGGTCCAGGCGGACGGTGACCTGCAGGTGGCGTACTGGACGGGCAAGGAGATCGGGGCCCGGCCGCCGGTCGAGTACCTGAGCGCGGGGCGCAAGCTCATCAACTACAACGACGAGTTCCTCTACTACGTGCTCGGGCAGCCGCAGACCTTCGTCTACCCGACCGGGCAGCGCATCTACGAGCAGTGGACCCCGCTCGTGGTGCGGGGCACGGCGGCGGTCCCGGCCACGTACGACGGGCAGATCCTCGGCGGCGTCTTCGCGGTGTGGTGCGATCGCTCGGGCGCGCAGACCCAGGACCAGGTGGCGGCGGGGATCAGGATGCCACTGCGCGCGACGGTCCAGAAACTGTGGGATCCGCGCACACCGGCGCTGCCCTGGGCCGACTTCAGGACGCTGGCGGACCGCCTGGGCTGAGCACGCGGACCGGCCGCGGCGATACGAGTTGGACGTGCGGGCCGGGCGAACCGTATCTTCCGGATGCGTATTCGTATGCCGGGCGCGCCCCCTGGGGAGGGGGCGCGCCCGGCCTCTTGTGTCGGCACCGTCTGAGGTGCCGACGAATCCGGGGGGTTCCCATGACCATGCCACCGCCACCGCAGCCCGCGTCGCAGCAGCCCGCGTCGCAGCAGCCCGCGTCGCCGCTGCCCACGGTGCCTCCGCTGACGTCGCCGCACGGCCCTGCCTGGCTGCGCTCACCGGTCGGCCTCGGGAGGGCCACCGCCGCGCTGCTCGGCGCGGTGATCGCCGCCGACCTCTTCGCGATCTGGGCGGACATCACGATGCGTGACGTGACGGGCGCCCTCGCCGACGGCGACATCGGCGGCGCCGTCCAGCGGCGGGCCGATCACGCGGACTCGCTCTACTCCGCGGCCGGGTACGCGCAGACCTCCACCCTGGTGGCGGCCATCGTCGTCTATCTGATCTGGTTCCTGCGGGTGCGGGTCAACGCCGAGGTGTTCAACCCGTTCGGGCACAGCAAGTCCCGTGCCTGGGCGGGCTGGGGCTGGTTCGTCCCGGTGGTGAACCTCTGGTTCCCGCGCCGGGTCATGCTGGACATCTGGGACGCGAGCACCCCGACGGGCACCCGTGGCTCGCACGGGCTCGTCAACGCCTGGTGGACGCTGTGGATCGTCGGACTGATCGCCAACCGGGCCGGTTTCACCGAGTACCGCAAGGCCGAGACCGCCCTGGAGCTGCACGACGCCACCAGCAAGGTGATGTTCGCGGACGTCGTCGACATCGCGGCCGCCGTGCTCGCGATCCTCGTCGTCCTGCGCCTCACCCGTATGCAGAACGAGACGGCCCTGCGCGGCCCCGACCTCATGGCATCCGCGCCCCGGCACACCTGACCCGGACCGAATCGTCCCTTTCCCTGGCCAACTCCCGCACCCCTGTGGTGTATTCGCCCCGAGTCGCCGAACCGAGACACCGGGGGGAACCGGCATGGGCTACTGGGGCTACTACGTCGTGGGCAGAAGCGAGCGCCCGCTCGCGGAGCTGGAGGCGCTCGCCGGGGCGCCGGGCATGGTGCTGCGGACCGCGGCGCCCGACGGCTGGCAGGTGTGGGAGTACCCGAGCGATGACGGTGACATCGGGAACATGAACACGCTCGCCCGGGAGACCGGCGCGCCCGCGCTCTTCGGGTACGTCATGGACAGCGACTGTGTGGCCCTCGAGGCGGCCGCGCCGGACAGCGGCGTGTGGACGGCGTGTCTGGCGCGGGAGGCGATGGCCGGCTACGTCGGCGGCGAGGACGAACTCGGCGTCGACGACTACTTCCTGGAGCCGACCGACGCCGCCGCCCGGGCCGTCTCCTGGGCCGCCGAGGCCGGGCACACCATCACCGCCGAGCCCCTCCTCGAGGTGCTGACCGGGGACCCCGACCCGTTGGCCGAAAACCTCTTCTTCCGGTTCCTCGACCGGCTCGGCGTGGTGCCGCTGTGACACTCCTGGTCCGTCGCACGCAGTAAGGGGAGGTGCGGGCTCCGTTAGAAACAGGCGCCCTGTCGAGGGAGTTCGAGGGAGGCGTGATGAGCCTGGTGGAACTGATCGCTCAGGCCGACGAGCGAGGTCTGGCGGCGAGCGGTCTGGCTTGTTTGGATCGGTGCGTGCCCCTACTGGGCGGCGATGACGACATCCTGCGGCCCCTGTGGGCGAGCCTGGCGGAACCGGACGCGTGGGGCGCGTGGCGGGAACGCCTGGAGCAGGCGCGCGCCAAGCTCGATGCGGACGCCCCGGAGCCGGCCGTCACCGACGAGGACGAGGCCGCCGTACTCGCCCACCGGATGCTCGGCGCCGTCCCCGCGGCGCCGTCGGCGACCGAGCTGCGCTCCTGGGCCGACGCCTGTTCCGTGGCGGCCCTGCAGATCCACCGGCTCCTCGACGCGGCCGACGACGGCGAGTCCTGTGTGACGGTCCGCCGCGAGGGCCGTACGGACGGCATGTCGCCCCTCGTCGCCGCCGAACTGCGCCGTCAGGTCACCATCCTGGAACTGCTCGCGGGCCGCGGCACGGGTGGACTCCGGCCGGCGCTGGACGTGTCGACCGAGGGGCGGCGGGTGCTGCGGGCGGTGGTGTCGCGCCGGGCGCGGGGAAGGGCATGACGCATCCCGCCGCGTCCGGGTGTAAACCTGTTTCCCTGCGAGATTCCTGTGACCGTCCTGCGGTGGAGATGGCGGTCCTGAGCCGGTGTCGCGAAAACCGCCGGGACGGGTGACGAATTCCGCCCGGAGGGCGCTCTTCCCGATGTGAACGCAACTCAGGAAACCAGGCCCTCAGCTGCGACGAAGCCGATGCGTTGGGCGGCGGACACGGTCGCGACGATGCGCGAGGGCGCGCGGTTGCGCCTCGACTACTCGGCGCAGAGTCTGTGGCGCGTCGACCGGCTGATCGAGGAGATACGCCGGGACGGGGCGCCGTATGCCGCCGTGGAGACCGTGCTGCGCGGTTTCGGCGCGTACGCCGGCGAGGTCGTCGCCCGGTACACGGGCGCGGAGTGGTGGGAGACGGGTGGCGACCACTGGCTGCGCACCCCGGACGGACGGCTGTGGGACCCGATCGAGGAGGCCCGGCGCTGCTACGCCGGCGACGGTTCGCTGCGGCTGTTGTGCCGGGAGGCCACGCGGTAACGAGGGCCTGGCCCAAGCCCGGCGAGATTGCCCGCTCTTAAGGTACGCGGCCGTTCCCAAACGGTTGGCCCCGGAGTGAACATGGGGGCAATCGCCGGACTGGGGAGGCCTCATGGCCGACAACCGTCGTTGGTGGGCGCTGGTCGTCATCGCGCTCGCGCAGTTGATGGTCATCCTCGACATGACCATCGTGAACATCGCCCTGCCGTCCGCCCAGACCGACCTGCACATGTCGGACGGGAACCGGCAGTGGGTGATCACCGCGTACACGCTCGCCTTCGGCGGGCTGCTTCTGCTCGGCGGCCGGATCGCCGACCTCGCCGGGCGCAAACTCACCTTCATGATCGGCCTGTTGGGCTTCGCGGCGGCATCCGCGCTGGGCGGTGCGGCGACGGGTTCCGGGATGCTCTTCGGGGCGCGCGCCCTGCAGGGCGTGTTCGCCGCGCTGCTCGCCCCCTCCGCGCTGTCGCTGCTCACCACGACGTTCACCGACCCCAAGGAACGCGGCAAGGCCTTCGGCGTGTTCGGCGCGATCGTCGGCGCGGGCGCGGCGATCGGGCTGCTGGCCGGCGGCCTGCTCACGCAGTACCTGGACTGGCGCTGGTGCCTGTACGTCAATGTCCCCATCGCGTTCGTCGCGTTCGCCGGCGCGTGGGCGCTGCTCGACAGCGGCGGCCGGCACGAGGACGCCCATCTCGACGTGCCGGGCGCACTGCTCGGCTCGACCGGGATGCTCTCGCTGGTGTACGGCTTCTCCGAGGCGGAGTCGCGGAGTTGGAGCGATGGGCTGGTGCTCGGGCTGCTCGCCGCCGGAGTCGTGCTCCTCGGCCTGTTCGCCCTCTGGCAGACCCGCGCCCGCGTGCCGCTGCTGCCGATGTCGGTGGTGAGGGACCGCCAGCGCGTCGGGGCGTTCCTGACCATCCTCTTCGTCACCATCGGGATGTTCGGGGTCTTCCTCTTCCTCACGTACTACTTCCAGCGCGTCCTCGGATACTCGCCGCTGAAGACCGGGCTCGCCTATCTCCCCATCACCGTCGGCATGATCACCGGCTCCACGCAGGTCGCGGCCCGGCTGCTGAACCGGGTCCCGCCGCGCACCCTGATCGTCCCCGGGCTGCTGCTGGCCGCGGGCGCGCTGGCGCTCATCGCGCAGGTCGGCGTGGAACCGGCGTACGCCTCCCACGTCCTGCCCGGCATGCTGATGCTCGGCCTCGGCATGGGCACCGCGATGATGACCTGCGTCTCGCTGGCCACGGGAAGCGTCGCCGCGCGCGACTCGGGCGCGGCCTCCGCCACCTTCAACACGGCCCAGCAGGTGGGCGGCTCGATCGGTACGGCGCTGCTCAACACGATCGCCGCGAGCGTGACGACGCGGTACGCGACCGCGCACGCCGGGCCCGGCGTCGACCGCCGCGCCCTCGCCTCCCGCGCCACCGTGCACGGCTTCAACGTCGCCACGTGGTGGGCCATGGGGTCGCTGCTGCTGGCGGCGCTGATCGCCGGGATCCTGGTGGACGCGCACCGGGTGCCGACGCCCGAGGGGCGCCCGGCGCCCGTGCCGGAGCCGGTGGAGAGCACCGGGTGAGTCCGGGACTCCGACGACGTCGGTGGCGCTGGGAACGCACAACGGCCGAGACCTCGTGCAGTGGTAAGAGGTCTCGGCCGGGTGGCCCTCCCGCCGCGGCGGTCCCGGGGGAGTCGGAGCGGCGCGGCGGGAGAGCCGGAGGGGGTGCGGATGTTTTCCAGCCGTGGCCGGAAAGCATCCACACCCCCTCCAGCGCACGCGGCGCCGCGCCCATCACACCTACGGGGTGAGCAGCTGCCCCAGGTGCGCGCCCGTCGGCGTACCGAGCTGGCTCTTGCTGTAGACCGCGCCCTGGGTCAGGCCGAGCCCCGTGCTGTTGCTGGGCACGTACAGCAGGATGCCGTCGCCGCCGTCCTCGCCCTCGGTGCCGAGGGTCAGGTCGGTGCGCCCGTACCCGGACAGGTCGGTGAGCGAGACGGCCGAGCCCAGCTTGTCGTCGGTCTCGGTGGAGCCGGGGACGCCCGAGGTGCCCTGCGAGACGGCGATCGCGCCGGAGCCGGTGAGGCCCGTCGAGGTGCCCTTCAGGAGAATCGCGGTGCCCGCGTTGGAGCGGTTGACGCCGTCCCGAGTGATGTCCTCGTTCGGGGCGCCCGCGAGGACGTCCGCGTAGCCGTCGAGGTTGTAGTCGCCGACGGACACCGACGAACCGAGCGCGTCACCGGACTCGTTGGCGCCCGGCACACCCGCCGTGTCCTGCTGGATCGTCGTCATGCCGGTGGTGGTGAAGCCGGTGCCGGCGCCGGGGACCATGGTGACCTGGCCGCCGGAGACCGCGCCGGACTCGGAGGTGTACGGCTGGCCGATGACGATGTCGTCGTAGCCGTTGCCGTTCACGTCGCCCGCCGCGATGGAGCGGCCGCCCTTGACGCTGATCGTGGACACCTTCGTCAGGCCCGACGCGCCGCCCTTGAACCAGGTGACCCGGCCGATGCCGCCCGCGTCACGGTAGTTGAGGGCCACGTCCGCGTAGCCGTCCCGGTTGAAGTCGCCGGTCGTGGCATCGGGGTACGCGATCGCGCTCGTCGACGTGGTGAGGGTGCCGGTCTGGGTGGCGCCGCCGGTCAGGCGGGCGTTCCAGTTGCCGCCCTTGCCGGTGCCGGCGGCGAACACGTCCGCCTTGCCGTCCGCGTTGAAGTCGCCGACCGTGACGGCGGAGCCGAGCTTGGCGCCGGCCGCGGTGACGCCCGACGTGGCGTATGAGAGACCGGAGTTGAGGGCGGGGCCGTACAGCACGGTGACCGAGCCGCGGTCGGCGTTGCCGCTCGTGTCGTCCTCGCCGGGCGCGCCGACCGCGAGGTCCGCGTAGCCGTCGCCGTTGATGTCGCCCCACGCGGTGGCGGCGCCCCAGTTGTCGCCCGCCTCGGAGGAGCCGGGAACGCCCGGGCTGCTCTGGGTGAGCGTCACCTTCGACGCGGTGACCGGGCCGTTGAGGCCGCCCGGCACGAGGGTGACGCTGCCGACGCCGCCCGACACCCTGGGCGTACCGGCGACGAGGTCGCTGATGCCGTCGCGGTTGTAGTCGGCGGTCGGAATCGCGGAGTTCTTGCCGGCGCTCGCCGCGTACCGGCGGATCTCGGCGAGCTTCGGGTAGAGGTTGGCGCCCGGGCAGGCGGTCGCGTTGGTGTCGCGGTGACCGAAGACCGTCGGGAGCGTGATCGACGTGCCCTTGTCGACGAGGTTGCCGTCCTGGCCCTTGGCGCTGCCGGACACCAGCGTGACCTTGGCGTTCGGGTCGACGCCGTACATGCCGAACTTCCAGGCGACGATCCGAGCGATGGCCTCGAGCCCGGCGCGACTCGGCTTGGCGGTCTCGTAGTTGCCTATGTACGAGATGCCGACCGTGTTGGTGTTGAAGCCGACGTCGTGCGCGCCGATCACCGGGAGGTCCATGCCGCCGCTGCGGCCCTCGAAGATCTGTCCGCACTTGTCGACGACGAAGTTGTAGCCGATGTCGAAGAAGCCGCGGGAGAAGTGCTCCTGCTGGATGGTGCGCAGCCGGGCCCGGGACTCACCGCAGGACAGCTTGTTGTCGCTGTCGACGCCCGTGTGGTGGACGACGGCCGCCTTGATCTCGGTGCCGTACTCGGGGGTGCCGTCGTAGTCGGTGGAGGCGCCCCATTCCGCCTGGGTGATGATCGGCGGCTTGACGACCGTGGAGGGGCGCGGCGCCGGGACGGTGTCGGAGGGGGAGGGGGTCGGGCTCGGCGGCTCCGTGGTGGGTGGGGCCGTGTCGGTCGGCGACGCGGTGTCGGTCGGCGACGCGGTGTCGGTCGGGACCGGCGGGTCGGTCGGGCTTGCCGAGTCGGTGGGGGTCGCGGAGTCGGTGGGTATCGACGGGTCCGTCGGCGCGGGCGTGGTCTCCTCCGCCGGGTAGGCGTACGCGGCGGGCTCCGTACCGCCCTTGGCGGCCGGATCGGTGCCCGGGTCGAGCAGCCTGACGTCCATCCCGGACGGCTGGCCCTTCGCCTCGGTGCCGTCCGCGCCGACCACGCGCACCTCGACGCCGTCCGCGTCGCCGGTCCACACGGACGCGGTGCCGCCGCGGGTTCCGGCCCGCTCGGCCTCCGTGCCGTCGGCCGAGAACGGGTCGTCGGGCAGCTTCTGCCAGCCCGACCACTTGCCCGTCTCCAGCTCGCGGTAGCGGACCTCCGGCGTGCCCTTCGGCTTCGCGTCGGGGTCGCTCCAGGTCAGCAGGACGGCGCTGAACCGGTCGGTGTCCTGCTTGTCCAGGCCCTTGCGGCCGGAGCCCTCGTCCTTGAGCTTGACCGTGTGCATCGCGGGCTTGCGGCCCTTGGCGTCCCGGTCCGGCTGATCGGTCGGATTCGCGACGGCGTAGGTGACAGCTCCCGCCCCACCCAACACGACCGCCCCGATGGTCAGCCACGCTCTCCGCTTGAGACTCAGCGGCTTGTACGCATGGGTCGTCCTGCGACTCAAATGTCCCACCCCTAGAGAACCTTCACGATTGACCCACCCGTCTCAGGGGTGGCTTCTTGTACAGCGCACGTGAATTGCCAAACATCACGGCGCTGGATGTGCCGTACATCACTCCGGAACCGGGCGGCGCCGGTGCTCACTTTGCGCGTGCTCGCTTTGCGCGTGTGCGCGCGGACAGGGCGACCGCGCTGAGGACGACGGCGGTGGCGAGCGCGACGCGGACCGCGCCCCGGCCCGCGGACGCCATCAGCTGCCCTCCTGGCCGGTCGCGTTGGCGTCCGACGGCTCCGGCGAGGGCAGCTCGCCCTGGCAGGTGGCGCGCCCGAACTTGCCGAAGGCGGTGGCGGTCTGGACGTGCTTGCCGCGGATGGCCAGCTGACAGCTGGCCCGTCCGCCCTTCTCGCCCAGGGTGATGGTCACGAGGGGCGCCTTGCCGAGCGGCACGCTCACGGTCTTCTTCCACGGCAGCGTGACCCCGTCCGCCACCACGGCGTCCCCGGACTCGCTGCGCGCCTGGTACGTGATGTCGGCCGTGCCCTCGCCCGCGACCTCGTACGTCACCGCGGCGGTGGGCACGTGGTGGTGCTTCGGCTTCTCGGCGGTGTTGAACACGCCGTAGACGACCAGTCCGGCGCAGGCGGCGAGGAGGACACCGCCGATCGCGATGCCGCGCCTGTCCACGCCGTTGGACGCCCCGGAGGACTTCCCGGCTTCGCTCCGCTCGTCATCGGCGGCAACCGCTTCTCCCGCGGCGCTTTCCGTGGTTTCCGTCGATGGCATGGGACTCGGCTTTCGGTAGGTGCGCATTCTTCGGTGAATACACAGTCGGGGCACAGGAACGGGGTTTATAGCGCATGGCGGGGGTGCGGGACCAGCTCGCGGATGAATCGGACGAATCGCCTCCGCTCCGTTAACTGTCCGAATTGTTACTGCCGTTGACAAAGCTCTTCGCGGCCGATTACAACTCACGGCGCCACACAGGAAGTGCACAGCGGCTCGGTGTTCGGCCCAGGTGGCAGTGCTTGCAGCAGTCGTCCGACCGGGTAGCCCGGTCGGCAATTCGGCGTGCCCGAAAACGGCACGCGTGACACGCGCTCGCGAGAACGCGCTTGTGTCACGCGCGAGAACGACCGATTAGGGACGCCGTAATAGAAAGGGCATTGGGCGTGAAAGTCCGATACGGGAGAGTGGTCTCCTGCCTTGTGGTGTCCGCGGTCGTGAGTGCCGCGTTGCCACAATTCGCCTATGCCGCCTCGTCCTCGGGCGATGACGGGGGCGGCAAGGGTGTCGTCGATACGGTCAAGGGCTGGTTCTCGGACGACGAGGGCGGGGGCCGTGGCAAGCCCCCGTCGCACGACGAGTTGGGGATAGCCGACCGGCAGAAGCTGCCGAGGGGCAAGGACGCGCCGAAGGCGAAGCGGGTCAGGGAGCTGACGGGCAAGCGCACGCCGAGTGCCAGGTTCTGGCAGATGTCGGACGGCACCGTGCAGGCGGAGTTGTCGGCGGTGCCGACGTCCTACCGCGACGGCACCGGCAAGAAGGCGGCCTGGAAGTCGATCGACACGGCGGTGCGGGAGAGCGGGGCGAAGGGCTTCGAGTTTTCCAACACCACCAACAACGGCCGCAGTTGGTTCGGCAAGGACGTCGATCGCCTGGTGCGCTTCGCGGTGCCCGACGGTCGCTCGGTCACCCTCGGCCTCGACGGCGCGGACGGCTCGCTGAAGCCGAAGGCCAAGGGCTCCACGGTCACGTACGAGGACGTGGCGCAGGGCGCGGATCTGGAGTACGCGGTCGGTCCGGGCCGGGTGAAGGAGAACATCACCCTGGCGAAGCGCCCTTCCGGTCCACTGAAGTTCACCTTCACGCTGGACACCGACGGGCTGACGCCCAAGGCGCGCAGGGACGGCTCGATCGCGCTGTACGGCGAGTTGCCGCATACGCCGGAGCTGGTGATCCCGGCGCCGTACATGACGGATGCGAAGAAGGCCGACCGGTCCGTCTTCGGGAAGACGTACAGCACCAAGGTCACGCAGAAGCTCACCAAGGACGGCAAGTCCTGGAAGCTGACGGTCGCGCCGGATGCGAAGTGGCTGGCGTCGAAGGAGCGGCAGTACCCGGTCGTCATCGACCCGACGATCACCATCGCGCCGTCGCCGACCGACTCCCAGGACACCATGGTCCTGTCGGATCAGGCGTCGACGAACTTCAACACGACCTGGAAGCTGTCGGCGGGCAAGACCGACACGGGCATCTCCCGGTCGCTGATCAAGTTCCCGCTGAGCGAGATTCCTTCGGGTACGAAGATCGATTCGGCGCGTCTGGAGATGTATTTCGACCAGGCGCACACCACCAATGCCAACGATGTCACCATCGGCGCCTACCGGGCGACCGGGGCGTGGACGGAGTCGACGGCGAACTGGACCAACACCAGTGCGCTGGTGGGTGAGCTGTCCGGTACGAGTGTGCAGGTGGACGACGGGGATGCCGGGACGACGGCCGCGGTGGGTTCCTGGCCGTCCTCGACGTCGTCGTTGACGCAGTACGCGATCGGCAGTGACTACCGGTCCAACAAGGACACGGTGGCCGGGGACACCTACACCTGGCAGCCGAAGCTCCCGGAGACTGCCTCCTACCGGGTGGACGCGCACTACGTGGCCGCCACCGACCGGGCCACCAACGCCCCGTACACGGTGACCGGCAAGGACGGCACCGCGACGTACACGGTCAACCAGCAGACGGGCCCCAACGGAGTGTGGGCGTCGCTGAACGGCGGCTCGCAGATCAACTTCTCGGCGGGTACGACGGGCAAGGTCGTCCTCGGTGACGGTCCGGCGTCGGCGACGACAGCGGTGATCGCGGATGCGGTGCGGTTCGTGAACCCGGCGTCGATCGTGAAGAACGTCGGCGAGTACAACCAGTGGCACAAGTTCCCGGTCACCGACACCGTCCAGCAGTGGCTGGACGGCACCTCCACCAACAACGGATTCGTCCTCAAGGCCACCGACGAGACGTCCACCGCCCCGACCGGCGGCCCGCGGTATGAGTCCGGTGACGGCGACTACGGCGGCGAGACGGCCACCATCCCCCGGCTGACGGTGACGTATGGCAAGGTCGGCACGACGCTGAACTCGCCGACGGTGGTGCATGGCACGGGTCCGGAGCTGTCGTGGAAGGCGTACACGAACACCACCGGTGACTCCGGCCTCGACCCGGTCGAGTACCAGCTGCACCGCTCCACGCAGCAGGTGTTCACGCCGTCCGCGGCGACGCTGGTCGCGCCGATCGACAAGTCGGTCACGGCGTACACGGACACCACCGCGACACCGACCCCGGACTCCTCCTCGGAGGAGATCGGGCGCTCGTACTACTACCAGCTCGCGGTGAAGACGAAGGACGGCCAGCTGCTCGGCTCGCCGACCCGCATCATCGGCGTCCCCAAGGCCGGCCGCACCATGCGCCTGATCCAGGGCACGTCCGGCGTCACGGACACGACCCTGTCGTCCGGCCAGCCGACCACCAACGAGGACACCATCGCCTCGTTCGGGGTGGGCCAGAAGTGGCTGGAGGTGGGCAACAACTCCACCACGTATGGCAAGGCCCGCGCGGCGATGAAGTTCACCACGTCGAGCATCCCGACCTCGGCCACCGTGCTGGAGTCGCGGCTGTTCATGTGGGGCGCGGAGACCACCACCAGTACCAACGGCGCGATCTACGAACTCCACGGTCTGACCAAGGACTTCGACGAGACCACGGCGACGTGGAACAACGCCAACTCGACCACGGCGTGGACGACGGCGGGTGGTGACTACTCGGGCACCGTGTCGGACACGGTGGGCACGGTCTCCGAGGTGGGCCGGCACTGGTGGGACGCGACCTCCCTGACACAGGGCTGGATCAAGACCCCCACCAGCAATCACGGCGCGCTGGTCAAGCTGACGGACGAGTCGACCACCGGCCCGCAGGAGCGCACCCTGTTCCTGTCGTCGGAGGCCCCCGACCCGCAGCTCGGCCCGCTGCTGCGCGTGATCTACGTGGACTCCACCACCGACGACACGTACTACGCGCCGCAGACCCCGGCCCGGATGACCCCCAACTCCACCTACACGGTGGACATGACGGTCACCAACACCACCGCGAGCGCGTGGGCGGCGGGCGAGCGGGTGATGTCGTACACGTGGAAGCTGCCCGACGGCACGGACGTGACGACCGGCGGCAACCAGGCCTCCACCGCGATTCCGGCGCTGAACCCGGGCCAGTCGGCGACCATCCACGCCACCGTCAACACCCCGATCAACTCGGACTCCGGCAGCAAGCGCACCGAGTACGTGCTGGGCTGGGACGTGAAGAAGGTCTCCGACGGCAGCTGGCTGTCGGCGACGAACACCTCGATCGTGCCGTTGAAGCAGAACGTGGCGGTGGAGGATCCGACCTCCAACGCGCTGGGCCTGGAGAAGTTCTACTCCTACACGGGCAAGAACACCGGTGCCGGGTCGACGGTCATGAACAACCTGGCCTCCGGCAACAGCGTCTGGTCCTACGACGCGTTCACGAACCCGGGCCGGGGAGTGGCCACGTTCGCGCGGTTCGCGTACAACTCGCTGGACACGAGCGACACGGTCTCGGGTGCGGGCTGGTCGGCGCAGCTGGCAGGCCCCATCCGCCTCGGCGCGTCGTTGGACTTCCACCCGAACCCGAACCCGACGGAGATCCGTCTGCCGGACGGGGACGGGACCACGCACGTCTTCACCAAGCAGGCCGACGGCAGCTGGAAGGCTCCCGCAGGCGTCCACTACAAGGTCACGATGAAGGCGGGCCTGAACTGCACGCCGGACAAGGACCCGGTGCCGGACGCGTGGACGCTGCTGCGCCCTGACGGCACGCAGTTCCTGTTCGGCTGCGACGGCTACATGACGTCGATCGTGGACAGGAACGGCAACGCGCAGTCGTTCACGTACGAGGAGCGCAGGTCCAAGAACAAGCCGACCAAGTTCCTCACCTACATCACCGATCCGGCCGGTAGGCAGTCCCTGACGGTCGACTACTACAAGAAGGGCGACGCGTCCTACAGCTACATCGACAGCACGGGTGCCAAGGTCTCCGGCACCAGCCTGACCGACCCGGACATCTACGACCACGTGAAGTCCATGACGGACATCTCGGGCCGCAAGATCTCCTTCTACTACACGGTCGAGGGCCTGCTCGGGCAGTTCACCGACGGCGACGGCTCCGCGCAGCCGAAGGTGTTCAAGTTCACCTACGACGCCACGCAGGGCAACAAGAACGTCAAGCTGGTCAAGGCGACCGACCCGCGCGGGCACGGAACGCAGCTGGCGTACTACGCCCCGCAGACCGGCGACGACCCCAAGTACCACTGGTGGACGAAGACGGTTACGGACCGGCTGGGCGGTAACACGGGCTTCGCGTACGCGGCGGACACCGTGAACACCAAGTTCACCGACACCACGGTCACCGATGCGGAGTCGCACGCCACGAAGTACGTCACGGACGACTTCGGCCGCGGCGTCCAGACCACCAACGCCAAGTCCCAGACCACCAAGATGAGTTGGGACGCGGACAACAACGTCACCTACCTGGAGGAGGCCAACGGGGCTAAGACCGCGTACTGCTTCGACCAGAAGACGGGCTACCCGCTCTGGCAGCGCGACGCGGAGAACAACAAGTCGGGCGTGCCGGATCAGACGTCCACCTGTGTGTCGGACGTGTCCAAGTGGCCGGCGAACGCGGCGAAGTACGAGTACCAGACGCGCGCGGACGGCTTCTCGGCCGACCTGTTCCGCAAGACCTCTCCGGAGGGCCGCGCCTGGCAGTTCGGCTATGACTCGTTCGGTAACCTGAAGACGGTCACCGACCCGAAGGGGGTCGCCACCGCGACTGCGGGTGACTACACCACGTCGTACGAGTACGACTCCTACGGTGAACTGACCAAGGCCACCGACGCCAACGGCCACGCGACCGTCAACTCCGACTTTGGGCCTACCGGTTACCCGAAGACGATCACCGACGCGCTGACCAACTCGACGACGTTCGAGTACGACGAGCGCGGACAGGTCACCAAGGTCACCGACGCCAACCTCAAGGCGACCACGCAGACGTACGACACGTTCGGGCGTCCGCTGGTCAGCACCGTGCCGAAGGACCAGGCCGCAGGTGTCCTGATCACCACCCCGGCCCCTGTGTACGACGAGAACGACAACGTCACCCAGGCGACGTCACCGGGCGGCGCGGTCTCCACGGCGGTGTACGACAACGCGGACCAGGTCACTTCGGCCACCGCGCCGAAGGACACCTCCACGTCGGACGAGCGGACGTCGTCCTACACGTACGACAAGGTCGGCCATCTCAAGACGACGACGGAGCCCAAGGGCACGCTGACGACGTCGGACGCCACCGACTACGTCACCACCAACAACTACAACGAGATCTACCAGCAGACGTCCGTGGTGAACGCGACGGGCGACAAGGTCAGTTACGAGTACGACAACGTCGGCAACGTCGTCACGGTCATCGACCCGAAGAAGAACGCGACGGCGGACACCACCGACTACACCACCAAGACGACCTACGACCTGGACCACCGGGCCACGCAGGTCGCCGACGCGGCGGGCAAGACGTCCAAGCGGTCCTACGACAAGGACTCCCTGGTCGTCTCCACGACGGACGCCGAGAACAACACCACGCTCATCACGTACGACGAGCGCGGCAAGCAGACCGAGGTCAAGGTCCCGCACGAGGGCACCACGACGCGCTCGACAAAGTACGAGTACGACCAGGTCGGCAACACCACAAAGGTGCTCAGCCCGCGGGCCGTCGCGGCCGGTACGACGACCGCATTCACCGCCCGTTCCGAGTACGACGCGCTGAACCGGCCGGTCAAGCAGTACCAGCCCTACGACCCTGCGGATGCCCGCTACAACAAGTCGGACATCTACACGGAGACCACGTACGACAAGGTGGGGCGGGTGGCGAAGACCTCGCTGCCGCCGTCGGACGGTGAGACGGTCCGCAACGACACCACCTACGACTACTTCGACAACGGCTGGACGAAGTCGTCCACGGACCCGTGGGACATCGCGACGACCTACGACTACAACGACCTGGGCCAGCAGACGGCCAGGACGCTGACGTCGGCGGGCGGTTCCTCGAACCGCACCATGTCGTGGTCGTACTACCCCGACGGCAAGCTGAAGTCGAAGTCCGACGACGGCGTCCCGGTCGGCAAGTCCGTCGTCCTGGCCGACAACTCCGACACCCAGAACACGTCGTACACCGGCACCTGGACGAAGGGGAACATCACCGGTCAGCAGGGCTACGACCATCAGACCCACGCGGCGGGTACCGGTACGGACGCCTTCACGTGGACGCTGAACATCCCCAAGGACGGCACGTACACCGCGTACGTGAAGTTCCCGAAGGTGACGGGCGCCGCGACGACGGCCAAGTACACGCTCACCCATGGCACCACGACCGAGCCGTCGGTGACGAAGGACCAGAACGCCAACACCGGCACCTGGGTCAGCCTGGGCACCTACTCGCTCAAGCAGAGCGAGGACGCCAAGCTGAAGCTGGACCAGAACAGCGGCGGCATCGCGGTCGCGGACGCGGTCAAGCTGGTCCGTGACAACTCCGCGGACACCGACAACGAGAAGAAGACGTTCGCGTACACCTACGACGCGAACGCCAACCTCACCAAGATCGACGACACGTCGTCGAGCGCGACCATCGACGCGTACACGGTCACCTACACGGGCCTCAACCAGGTCCAGAAGGTCACCGAGTCGCTGTCCGGGACGGAGAAGAAGTCCACTTCGTACACGTACGACGCGAACGGCCAGCCGGACACGATCACTCACCCCGACCAGTTCTCCAAGTACACGTACGACCTGCGTGAGCTGGTGAAGACGGTCTCGGTCGGCAAGTCGTCCACGGACGCCTCGCCGAAGGTGACGTCGTACACCTACACCGACCGCGGCCAGCGGCTCCAGGAGACCAAGGCCAACAGCAACACGGTCGACAACACGTACTACCTGGACGGCCCCGCCAAGTCGACGACGGAGAAGAAGCCGAACGGCACTCTCGTCGCCTCGCACACCTACGCCTACGACCCGAACGGGAACAAGGCGCAGGACGTCGCGAAGAAGATGAACGCCGACGACCATGCGGCGTACCTGTCCTCGACGACGGACTACACCTACGACCCGGTCGACCGGCTCGCCAAGTCGGTGAAGACGGGCAACGGCGCCGCGACGGAGACGTACGTCCACGACGACAACGCCAACGTCGTCAGCCAGACCGTCGGCTCCACGTCGACCAACTACAACTACGACCGCAACCGCCTGCTCAGCGCCACCACCAGTGGTGTGTCGGCGAGCTACACCTACGACCCGTTCGGCCGCCAGGAGTCCGTCACCTCGGGCGGCAAGGTCATCGAGCGGAGCGTGTACGACGGCTTCGACCACGTCGTTCAGTCCCAGAAGATGGACGACACGGGCACGCTGAAGACGACCACGTACACCTTCGACCCGCTGGACCGCACCGCCTCCAAGACGGCGGACGGCAAGACGACCGACTACGAGTACCTGGGCCTGTCCGGTGAGGTGCTGGACGAGAAGGTCGCCGGCACGCTGACCAAGTCCTACCAGTACAGCCCGTGGGGCGAGCGCCTTTCGCAGGTCAAGCGCAACAGCGACGGCACGACGGAGGACGGCTACTACGGCTACAACAGCCACACCGACGTCGAGACCCTGACCGACAACAACGGCGACACCCAGGCTACGTACGGCTACACGGCCTACGGCAAGGACGACGCGTCCGAGTTCACCGGCATCGACAAGCCGGACGCGGCGAACCCGACGAAGGAGGCGTACAACCCGTACCGCTTCAACGCCAAGCGTTGGGACGCCCAGTCCGGCACGTACGACATGGGCTTCCGCGAGTACAGCCCGGGCCTGAACCGCTTCACCACCCGGGACATGTACAACGGGGCGCTCGCGGACATGGGGCTCGGGGTCGACCCGTACACCGGTAACCGGTACGCGTTCGGAGGCGGCAATCCCACGAGCTTCATCGAGCTCGATGGACACACCAGCTGCGACGTCACGGGTATGTGCGGTGGCGTCTACCGCGAAACCCCGATGATCAAGCACGAGGAAGCGGAGGGAATCAACCTCTCGATCCAGTCGGAAACCCCCACGTATTTGTCGGACAAGGGGCAGAAGGCGTGGAACGACGCGCTCGACGAGGTGCGGTCGCACAGCAGCTTCTTCGCCAACGGCGCGGAAACGGCCGAGGGACTGGCCGCGATGAGCGAGCTGTTCTGGGGTACGTACTGCGGAAAGGTGAAGAAGAGCGAGTGTCCTGCGGCGCAAATGAACGCGACATCGCTGCAGGACTTCGGCCTCCGCACAGTCGACACCGGCCTGGGTAATCGCCTCGAACCCATGGCCGCCGCCGGCTCGGTCGCCGGTCTGACGTCCGCCCAGGCGATGAAGAAGCTCATGGACCCGGAGCACCTTCGCGGCCAGAGCGAGGAGTACATCGTTGAGCTGGCGGAAAAGGCGGGAATGTCCACCGCGCCGATGAAGCCGACTTCCGCGACAGGCGGACGTGGCACGCGGATATTCAAGCCCGGCGATTCGAACGTGATGCTCTTCATGGAGGCGGGCGATCCGGAGAGCACCAGCGCGGACAAGGTCCACGAGGGGCCGTATGTCAAATATCAGATCTCGGGTGCCGGGAAGGACGGCGCTTTCCGTGTGCCGATCGCAGGAAACCCGCACCCCGAGCTCGGCGGGGAAGTTCCCACCGTGTCCCGGAGGCGCATCATGCAGTTCCTCTTCGGAATGGAGGAGTAAGAGAAATAGAATAGGGCTGTAAAGCCCGCAGATGGCCGGTCGGCCGGGTCTTCGGATGCCGCCCGACCGGCTACACTGCTGCCATGCCTGATTTCTCTTCATTTTCCCCGGATCGGTTCGCGGATGCACTTCGTCGTGGCACCGACGGGCTGTGGTCCCTTGACGCGTCTGTCTGGCTCCTGGAGCATCATGGGGCTTGGCTCAGCAGCCCCGAACTGCGGAATCTTGCGCAAGGGGGTGTCGATGAGAACGGCGAAGTGTGGGCGGGATTCGATGTCCGCCGGATAAAAGAGGCGATCGATTCCGGGGAATTCGGGGAATGGCGTGAGGATCTTGCGATCCTTTTGGTGGCCATGAGCCTTTACGGGGATTTCCCGATCGCCCTTCGGTACACCTGTGAAAATATCTCCAAGGAGAACCTCGCGCTGATCAGCGAAGCCCTGTTCAAGGCTTGCGGTTACGAGGTCGAACTCGCCGTCGCAGAAGGCCGCGACGACTCGTGAGCAAACGTCACCACCCCACCGAGAAGCGGCCGTGGACAGAACAGTGACCGCGCCGGAGGATCATCTTCGCGTCGCTCGTGGTTCGACCTCTACGACTTAGCTCGTGGACCTGATGCGTTGACGCAGTGAGATACGAGGCCCCCGGCCCGGATGCACATTCGGGCCGGGGGCCTTTTGTGCTGCGAGTGAACACGCAGGCTGCTATGGCGAGTTCTGTCCTTCTGCGGCTCAACTGTCCGCATTGTCACCTCTGTTGACATGACCTCATCCACCTGACTAGAACTCGGCCTGCCGCAAAGGCGGTTCACAGGAAAGCAGGAAAGGCCGTTCGTTCATGACCGGCCGGGAAATGCCCCGGCTGGTGGTTCGGCGTGCCCGCATTCGGCAGGTGCGTCACGCGCACGCGAAAGGGCCGGAATGAGGGTTGCGCCGCAATAGAGAGGGCATTGGACGTGAAAGTCCGATACGGGAGAGTGATCTCCTGCCTTGTGGTGTCCGCGGTCGTGAGTACCGCGCTGCCACAATTCGCCTATGCCGCCTCGTCCACGGAGGACGACGGTGGCAAGGGTGTCGTCGATACGCTCAAGGGCTGGTTCTCGGACGACGACGGCGGAGGGCACGACAAGCCTCCGTCCCACGACGAGCTGGACATCGCCGACCGGCAGAAGCTGCCGAAGGGCAAGAACGCTCCCAAGGCCACGAGGGTCAAGGAGCTCACGAGCCGGCGTACGGCGGATGCGCGCTTCTGGCAGATGTCGGACGGCAGCGTCCAGGCGGAGTTGTCGGCGGTGCCGACGTCCTATCGCGACGGCACCGGCAAGAAGGCGGCCTGGAAGTCGATCGACACGGCGGTCCGCGACAGCGGGGCGAAGGGCTTCGAGTTCGCCAACACGACGAACGAGCATGTTCCGATCCTGCTCGGCCTGAAGGGGTGTGCCGCCGCCGGTTCCAAGGGGCCGGCGGCGGCACATCCCTCCGCGTAAGCCGCTGCTAGCTTGTTCCCGTACCGCCCTTCCCCTTCCCTTCCCCTTTCCCATCGGTGGCCCATTCGTGAGTGTGACGTTCAGACTGCGGAGATTTCGACCGGAAGAATTGAACGCTCCGGTGGAAGACCTGCTGGAGATGATTCCGCTGAAATTCTCCGAGGAGGAATTCACCCGCGAATCGGAGGCCCTCGTGCTCCTCGATCTCAGAGCGGAGTGGGACGTGGTCCACGCGGCTCTGACCGGGGGAGACGGCGACACCGGGAGCATCGCGTACCAGCCCGTGATGGGCGGCGCCCTGCTCGGTCGCACAGAGACCGAGATCATGGTCTTCCTGACCCCCGACAAAGTCAGGGAAGCCGCAGACTTCACGGCAGCCCTCGATCACCAGGAACAGGTCGCCGGCAATCTCGACGTGATGGCCGACGTCCACGGAGGCGAGATCGGAGAGCGATTCGCCGCTCATCTCGCTGAGGTTCTGCGCTCATTGTCCGAGTTCTACGCAGCAGCAGCGGCAAACGGGGACGCGGTGGTCAAGGCGATCTACTCCTGAAGCATCGCCCGCGACACCCTGACCGAGGGTCGGCGACCCCACCTTTCCCAGCGAGAGTGAGGTAGGCAGTGACGGAACCAGGCGTCGTGGACCTCATCCACCTGGAGGACGCGGACGGCGGTCGCTGCATCGTGCGTGTCACCGGGCGCTCCAGGCCTGGTGTGCTGCCCGGTCACGACACCCTCCGGGCCGACGTGTTCGCATCGCCGGACTTCGTCGACGCCCGCCTGGATGTCTATGTCTTCCAGCGGGATCTCGATGCCTGGCAGCATGCCTTGACGGGTTTGGCGCCCTGGAAGGATGCGAGGATCGGCAGGGACTGCGGACTCGAACTCATTCTCCACATGCTCGACGACCGCTCCCTGGCCGTAACCCTCCACGATACCGACCGCCTCACCACGATGCTGCGGATCCGACCGGGGGAGAACTGGGTCGACGAGCACCTTCAGCGCCTTGAGCAGGTCCGGCCGACCTGGCCCAGCGAGGTTGTGGAGACAGGGCCCATGACCTACGCGTGGAGCCCCGACCGGCGCGCCTGACTCCGCGCCCTGCCGACCTGTTCAAGCGCGGGGCAGGGCACTGCTCTTGAACGCGTTGACGAAGGACGCGTGACAACGGCCGTTCAATCCTGAGGGAGATCGGGCGATTCGTCCGGAAGGTTCTCGTCGAAGCTGCCCGCGCCGAACAGATCGACGATCTCCTTGTAGTCGCCGGGCAGCCGTGTGCCGAGGTCGGCCTCGATGGCCGGCCAGTCGACGCGCGGCCCGGGTATCGGCTCCCAGCCGGTGACAATGCGCAGTTTCTCGGCCCAGGACGCGCCCTCCGGGAAGCCTGCGGTCGCCGGGTCCTCGCGGTGGGCGATCACGGCGACGGCGCGTGGCCCGTCCGGCGAGGCGACCAGGCCGCACCCGACCCAGCGGTGCCGGTAGCCCCAGCCCCGCATCTCCAGCAATGTCCCCGCCCCGAAGGGCTCGACCAAGGGCAGGCCGGTGCGTTCGGTGAGCGACGGATCGATGAACCCGCCCGCTGCCAGGTTCCGGTGCTGCCCCGCCCACTGGCTGAATTCCGGGACAAGTTCATGCAGGTCCGTGCCTTGCGGGGCCTCCACGATGATGGGTTCGTCCCGATGGGGAGGATTCCCGTTGATCCAGCGCCAGACGCTGTCGACGAACGCGTTGGTTCCCATGACCGTCAGTCAAGCCCATGCCACCGACATTCCTGGGCGGCCAAGTTCGCAGCACCGCGATGGCTCGCCAGGTTTCCTGGCGGGCCGTCTCATGTGTGTAGGTTTTGCCCACTTCGTCCGAGTGCTCGCGGTCGGCTCGGCGCCTGTTGTATAACCGTGCCGCATTCGAACTTCCCGTCCCTGCCGAAGGGGTACGTCGTGCTGCCCGGAATACGTTTCTGCCCGCGCGGGCATCGCGCCGTGGTCGTCGCGCTGGTCGCGGTCGCCGTGACCGCGAGCGGATGTTCCCGGAGTGACGGCAAGCGGAAGTCGGCGGGGCCCCACCCTTCCTCGCGGACGACGCAGGCCCAACCGGAGCCGAGCGTCACATCGCGCCCAGCGCCGAAGCCGAGGACCGCCCCGCAGTACGTCGCCCGGGCCCGGCAGACCATGGCCGCCGAGAAGGGGTGGACGTTCGCCCTGCGCGGCAGTGAGTCCGCCGTCATGCGGGGCCAGGCGCCGTCCAGCGCCACGTTCGCCGCGACCGTGCACCGCATCACCGCCCCCGAGGCGCTTCAGCAGACCGGCACGATCACCACCAGCAAGGGGGCACGCAAGTCCGAGGTGGTGTACGTCGTCGACGGCACCGGTTACGTCAAGGAGGGCGGCAAAGCGTGGAAGAAGGGGCCGCTGTCCGATCCCGACATCGCCAACGATGTCGAGGATTCCGTGGCGGAGCTGGACGCATTCGGGGCGTACGCCAAGAGTGCGAAGGTGAGGCGTACGGGGGCTGGTGGCGGTGACGTGCGGCTTCAGGTCACCGCTTCCGGCTGGCAGTTGTCGGCTGCCCGTAGCCGTCCCGCGCTGAAGAAAGCGGTGCGGGAGGTGGAGCCCGCGCTGGCTCAGTTGCGCGGCGCCGGGGTGACGGCGACCGACAGCCAGATCACGCTCAAGAGCTTCACCGAGACATGGGACCTGGATGCGACGCACGGGTACCGGCTCACGTCACACCGTTACGCGTTCACGTTTCTCGTTCCGTTCCAGGGCGGAGACATCGCGGTGAGCCAGGAGGTACGGGCGGACAACCGTGGCGTGTTCACCGGGAGCCTGGCCCTGCCGTCCGACGCGAAGTAGCTGATCCTCGGCCAGGCGGAGCTACTGCCACAGCAACCTTGAGGTGAGCGGATGTTCGAGAATGAAGTGAGCGAGATGCGGGCGGTGCTGCCTGGCTACGCGATCGACGTCGGAGCCGAGCCGTTGGACCGGCCCGCGCGGAACTCGGTGGGGGGCTGGCCCTTTCTCGACGACGGCGAGGAGTGGCCCGAGTGTTTCTGCGGTGAGCGGCTGGCGCTGTTCTTCCAGTTCGACATACCCCTGAACGTGGAGCCGTTCGGTGGAGACCACCTGTTGGTCTTCCACTGCCGCGCTCACAACGACGCGTCCGCCCCTGAGCTGACCGACGACGGTCGGCTCGTGCCCGCGTACTGGGACGCTCCGCAGCCGCCCTACCCGCGTCCGTTCTGGCGTGTGCTGCTCCAGCGCCACGCGACGCGCCCGACGCGGAATCGCGAACCGTCCGTGCGCGCCCTGCCGTTGACGCTGCGACCTCTGGCGGACACCCTCGACAGGCATGGGCGAGGAGCCCCCGGGTTCAAGGTGGGCGGTACGCCGTCCTGGGCGCAGTATCCCGAGTACTACCGGTGCGCGTGCGGCGCCGATCTGGTGTACCTCTGCCAGGTGCCGGAGGACTGGTCTTTCGACGTCCACCCCGGCTTGCCGGAGCAGCCCTACACCATCCACGCCGACACCTACCTCCTGTTCCTCGGCAACGAGGTCTATCTGCAGGCCTGCCCGGCCCACTGCGACCCGGCGGCAGTCTGGCCTGTGAACCAGAACTGACGACCGGAGCAATCCTGCATGTGCTCGGGAATGGTGTGCATCAACGGCTGATGGCTGTGAAGGTACTCATGGACGCCGCGGTTCTCGCGTCGGTCGTAGCGGCCCTCGCGCTGACCCCGCGTGCTCTGGCCCGCCTTCCCGATCCTGTCAGGGTGGCGGGCCGCTCCGTCTCCCCGGTCGTGGCACTGGCACTCGTGACCGGACTGATCTACGTCAACCAGGTGCTGTTCACGGTGTACGTGCTCCGCGTGCACGACGGGGACGTGTCGTTCATCGCGCCCTATATGCCCGCCGGGTGGTTCGACCTGGCCACGCACAACCCGGTTCTGCGCTTGCTCGCCCGCGGCTTCCCCGCACCGGAACTCCTCGCCCCCTCGGTGTTGCGGGTGCAGGCGTTCCTTGAACTCCCCTTCGTCCTGCTGGCCTTCGCCACGGTGGCGCGCTGGCTGGACCCGGGCCTGTACCGGCGGATCGCCCGGTCCGCGCTGCTGCCGCTCGCCTCCGCGTCGTACACGATCGTGTTCTGCGTCGTCGAATGGGACCTGCGCAACCCCTACACGGCCGACGACATCGCGATCCGAGCCGCCTCCGCCGTGCTCACACCACTGCTCATCGCCCGCATGGCGGCCCATGACTCCGCCGACGCCCGGCCACTGACCACCGTGCGCCTTCTGCTCTTCATCGCCTCACTGGGCGCTCTGGGGGTGCTGGTCCTCGTCGTGTACGACACGGCGTTGCTCTACAACCTGGGCAGGCTGCCAGAGCGAACTCCGCTGACCCTTGCGGACGTTGGCGCCCTCGGTGTATTCCGGCTGACGGCTGCCCGGCTTCCGGTCCGCCCTCCCGAGCCGGGGCCCGCGGTCACCTTGGTGGGGCAGGCCGTGTGCCGCTGGCTGGCCCTCTTCTTCGTTCCCGCTCTCGCGATCCGGTACGGCGTCACTTTCGGAACGCCCGCATTGGCCGCGGGCGCAGGCTCGTTGACCCTGGCGGTGGCCGGTCTGTACGCCCTGCGGGACGCGTCGACGGTGCGGGATCCTCGCCCATACCGGCCTGCCTTCAGACTGATGGCGCAGCTCGGCGGCGCCTCGCTGGTCGGCGCCGGTGCGGCGTACACGGTCGCTCGTTGGGCCGCGGGCTCGTACTACGAGGCGACGCTGCTCCTGGCGAGCGCCGCGTTCCTGGTCGCGGCGATCACGGCGTGCGGGCTCCTCGATGCGGGAAGCAGGCGCCGGGCGTCCAGTCCCTCTCGTCCACTCGGCGACCGTCATACCCACGGCAGATCGACCGACCGCAATTGCACGCCGCTTCAAGGGAGGAATTCAGATGGGTTCGGTTCATCGGATTCGATGGAGGACGGACCGGTTGTCGGACGTCTCCCACGCGGGGAGTCGTGAGTTCCTCGCGCGAGAAGGTGTTCCGGAGGCTTCGCTGGTCTTCAGCGCGGGTGATCCGAGCCGAGTGGCGGCGTGGATTCAGGGAAGTCGGAGGTATGTGGTCCTCGGTGACTACACAGAGGACGAACACTTCGTGCTCGACGCGGAGCTGGGGTCTGTCCACTTCGGCACGGGCCCGGCGGATCCCGTCTGGCCGGTCAACTCGGGCGTTCGGGAATTCGTTCGCTGTCTTGAGGTCGCGCAACGGGACTTCCCCTATTACCCGGCAGGCGCGGAGTGTGAGGAGCAGGTGCGGGTCGCGGATCGGCTCGAGGAGCTTCTGCGACGGATCGACCCTCAATCCTTCGAGGCCTATGGGGCGTTCTGGACGTCATTCGTCCACGATGTCTCCATCGGTGACTTCTCGACCGAGGACGTCGACTGGTGGTCCCCGGATTCCCCGACGGAGTGATGGCTCGCGACATCCGCCTTCCGGCGGGCGACAGTTGAGTGACCCGCGGAGTCTGTCAGTGGTGGCTTCTATCGTCTTGGCTCATGGGATTCTTTGGATCGTTCGTGGTGGCGCGAAGTGATGGAGCCGTGGCGGAGCTCCCCGCGGTGAGGCAGGCAGGGGGTGACCTGAGTTGGTCGGCTCGCGACGGGGCCTGGCAGATCGTGCAGCTCCATGGCGGTGGCAGACCTGCCGACTCGATCGTTGAGGAGACCCAAGCGCCCGTGCTCGTCGCTCACGTGTATGACAGCGATGTGGTCGCGGTGGAGGCGGAGAGCCCGAAGGGACCCAGGTGGGAGTGTGTGCTGTCGCCGCAGATGGCGATGGATTCCTACGGCGCCCCGGAGCAGGTGATCGAATGGAACGAGGCGGCACTCGAACCCGCGTTGGCCTGGGCGAGCGAGGCCGGTCGTGAACCGGACGCCGAGGCCGTGACGGCAGTCCTCTCGGCCGAGGCGGACCCGTTCGCGGAGGACCTGGTGAGGGAGCTGGCGCGGGCTCTGGGGTTCTGCTTCGCCTGACCGCGCTGACAGTACCGAGCGCTTGTGACTCAGCTGTGCTGGGGGGAGGTTGTCCTGACCGCCGTGACGAAAGCCGTCCACGCGCCGGCCGTGAAGACGACGGCCGGGCCGTGCGGGTTCTTGCTGTCGCGGACGGGGACGTGGGCGGGGAGGGAGCCGCTCACTTCGAGGCAGTCACCGCTGTCGCCGCCGCTGTAGCTGGACTTGCGCCACATGGGAACGACCGAGGCGTCGGGGATGCTCACGTGCTCACTGCTGCGCATGCTCGTATTCCTTCGCGACGGACCTGATCAGGGCCAGGGATGCGCGATGCGACAGCGCGTCCCCCAGAGCGTGATCGTATGCCGCCTGGCACTCGCGCACCACGGACGGGACCTCCAGCACTTTGCCCGTCTTCAACCCTTCTACGTACGCGACCGGCGGCAGGTCCTCGAACCACATCAGCGAGACGAAGCTCTCCATGAGGGCGTGAAAGCCCACCGAGAATGGCAGTACATGCACGCGAATACGGTTACTCTCGCCCAACTTTGCAATGTGCGTGAGCTGTTCGCACATCGCCGCCGGACCTCCGACCGGGCGCCGCAGCACCGCCTCGTCGAGTAGCGACCAGAACACCGGTGAGTGGAAGTCGTCGAGGATTCGGCCTCGTTCGAGGCGTGTGACAAGCAACTTGTCACGTTCCTCAGGGGTTTTCGGCGGGAAGCCGGAGCCGAGCACCTCGCGTGCGTACGCCTCCGTCTGCAGAACGCCCGGCACCAGCTTCGGGCCGTACACCCTGATCACCTTCGCCTGCCGCTCCAGCTTCAGGGCCTCGCCGAAGTGCTCGGCGACCTTCCCCTCCCCCAGCGTCGGCAGGAACTCCACGAAGAACCCGCTCGTCCCGAGCACCTGATCCAGCCGTCGCGCGTCCTCCACGTCAGGTCTGCGTCGCCCCGCCTCGATGTGGGCGATGTGCGAGCGCGACATGATGGCCCGCGCGCTCAGGTCCTCCTGTGTGAGCCCGGCCATCTCGCGTCGCCGTTTGAGCTCCTTGCCGTATTTCTCGCGTGACTGCGGGTTGTCCTCGATGGCCATGGCCAACTCCCCAGAGTGCAGACGCCGTTGTCACAAGCAAACCCCTACCGAGCGTAACTCCCGCCACCCCACTGTGTGATCGGAACTGCACAGAAAGTGAGAGGCGTGACTGGGGATGGATGAGGTCGAGGGTGACGAGGGTGGCGCGTACATCACGCTGCGGGTCTCGCGGGACAGTGGTCGGACCTGGGGGCCGCGGACGACGTACCAGCCCGGGCGTGAGGCGCCGCCGATCGAATCGGGCGGCCGTTTCCCGCCGTGTGCGTGCCCGAGGTGCGCCAGAGTGAAGTGACCGTGCGTGTACGGATGTTGACGTACGGTGAGCGCGACAGCTCGCCTTGTTTGCCCGTGTGGTGCGGAAAGTCGTACGGGAAATGAGGCGGCCCTCGTCGCCGGGTGCAACCAGCTTCGAGGGCCTTCATCACCAGTGGAAGCAAGGGCCACCGGAAAATGCTTCGTCATGCTATCGCGCCTGCCCGTTTCTTCACGCAGGTCTCGAACGACATCATCCGCCATCCCCGCCTGTCCTCCGATGCCGTACGGCTGTTGACCTGGCAGTTGTCGCTGCCGGAAGGTGCCGATGAGGCGTTGTCGCGAACCGCGGCGCGCGCCGGGATCGGGAAGTGCGCCTTTCTGCGTGCTAAGGGGGAGTTGAAGGCGGAGGGGTATCTGCACGAGTGGCGGGAGCAGGGGGTGCGGGGGCTGTGGTCGACCGTGCAGCTCGTGTCGAATGTGCCGCTCAGTGGGGAGGAGGCGGCGGCGTTAAGGGTCCCAGCGAAGGTGGCCGTACCGGACTCGGCTCCGACGGGCGGATCTCCGGCCGTCGGCGAGCCGACCGGTCGGGCCGTCGGTCGTCATCCAGAACCCCCCGTTCCGGAGAACACCTCCCACCATCCGGCTCCCACGGCCAAGGCCACCGCCGAGCATCAGGCCGCCGCCCGCGAACTCGTCGAGTCGCTGGGCGACTTGGACGCCCGGCTGCGCGTACCCCGCGGCATACTGCCGGAACTCGCCGCGCTGGCTGCTGAGTGGCTGGCCTGCGGACACACGGTGGCCGACGTACGGGAGCAGATTCGGCGCTGTCTGCCCGGGCGGGGGCAGTTCATCCACCGGCCTGGTGGGCTGGTGCGCTATGTGCTCCGGGAGATCCCACCCGTAGTCACTCCCGTCGCCGCGGCGTCCCCGCCGACGCCCCGGGTCGCGCAGATGCGGGAATGCGAGGGGGATCACGTACAGGCGCTTCTGTTCCGCCCCGTGGCGGACGAGGTGCTGTGCCGAGGCTGCCGTCGTGCACAGGCAGCGGATGCAGGGGGCTCCCCGGCGGTCGCGTCCGTGGCGGCGGCCGTGCGCGGCGCGGCAGCCGTGCGTGCCGTGCTCCAGCCGCTCCAGCTTTGAGTCCCTGGTCCGGTCAGTCGTTCAGCAGTTCCTGGTGGCCGAGGATCAGCATGTCGGCGACCAAGCAGGTGACCTCGCCGTCCGCGTCGCGGCCGATCCATACCGGATAGGTGCCGTCGCCCATGCCGCTCGGGTAGGCGATGAGGTTGCCGCCGGACTCCGGGTCGTCGCGGACGAGGATGCCGTCGGGATTGGCGTCCTGGACGAGGGTGTTCTCACGGCCGATGAGCCGGGCGGCCGACGCGGCGTCGACGAAGCAGCCGGTGCCGCTGTCCACGCCGAACCCGTAGAACTCGTCGTTCCTCAGGGTGCGCGGGTCCTCGTCGGGACGCAGGGCGAACTCCCAGTCCACCGTGGGCTTTTCGGAGATGAGGACGCGTGCCGCGGTGTAGTCCTCCATGTGGAGCGGCGTGCCCTCGTACTCGCTCGCGTAGGCGGCGGTCGCGATCTGCGTCGAGTAGTCACCGGGGGGTACGGCGACGGTGAAGGGCTTGCCGGGAGTGACCCAGTGTGGGTCGCAGGCGATGACCTGGCCTGTCGGGAGGCGCAGCACACCGGCGTCGATGATGCGCTCGACGGCGTACGGGCCCGCGTCGCCCTCGTACGGCGGTGAGAAGCGCGTGCCGGGCGTGAACATCTCGTCGAGGTGGCGGGGGCGCAGGGGGCTGGGCGGCTGCCAGTTCGCGGTGGCGAAGGCGGTGGCGAGGGGCGTCGGGTTCTTCTCCGGTGCCTCCTGGAGGGCGTCCGGGAACTGCCCGTCCGTCACGAGAGCCACCGTCCACTCCCAGGCGCCGAACTCGGGTGCTGGTACCCAGCGCTGTTCCTCCGGCATGTCGGCCATGGTGTGCAGCGAGCCGCCCCCGCTTCCCTGCGGTTCGGACACCTTGCGGCCGCGGCCGTCCGGGTAGAGGTCGACCCGGACCCGTCCCGCCTGCTCCGCGAACTCCGGCATGTCCTCCGTGTCGTACCGCCACCGCGCGACGTGCCGCAGGAAGAGGCGCTCGGGCTCCAGGCGCCGCAGATCGAACTCGCGGGTGCGCCGGCCCTGGTCGTCGTACGCCCAGACGCCGAAGTAGCCGTGCGCCCGGGCGATGTGCAGTACGGCGACGGGCTGCGGGCGCCCCTCCTGGCGCAGCACGACGGCGTACGGCTCGCCCGCCGCGTCCCGGGCCGTGGCCCGCTGCCTGTTCATCGGGCCGAGAACCGTACGGGACGCGGCGTCCCAGCCCTCCCCGTACGTCACATCGATGATCACGTCTCTTCCAGCGTGCTGAGGCCCGAAACAGTCACAGGCGGCCTGACGCTCACCACGGGGTGATCTCGGGCGCGAGCGGCGGCAGCGCCCACGGTTCCAAGGTGCCGTTCAGTCACTCGGTCAGGAACTGGACGGCGCCGGTGTGACAGCGGCGGATCGGTGGTCGAGACGGGCAGGGTGGGTGATTCGCCCGGAAAGATGAACATTCGCCTCAAAGGTTCCCGCGCTCGCATCTCCTCGCGAGCCTGCTATATAACCGGGCCGATTCCGCCGAGCGTGCGTCGGCCATGCCCATTTCTCCCTCGCCCGAAGGGTCATTTCGTGCTGCCTTCGTCCCATATGCGCAAGTTCTCCGTTGCTGCCGTGGCCACGGCAACGACCGGTGTGATGGTTCTGGCGTCCGCTTGCGGTCACCAAGGCGGTCAGGACGATCGCGGGGAGGGCGCGTCCGGCTCCGAGACCGTGCGGGCGGACGGGGTCGGCTCGTCCGCCTCGGCGAGCGGCTCGGCCGACGCCTCCGCGTCCCCGTCCGCCTCGGTCTCCGCCTCTGCCTCCAAGTCCCCGAAGCCCTCCAGCAGCGCGTCCGCGTCATCGGCCGGCGCCTCCCGAGCCACGGCCGGCAGCGGCCGTACGGGTACCGGCACCGGGACGGGGACGGGGTCGACCGGCGCCGCAGCCGCCGCCCCGAACTTCCCCGTGCCGGTCAGCCCCGGCGACTCGACCCAGCTCGTCACCGTCAAGTCGAACGGCTCGTACGCGACCGTGACCGCCTGGGCCAAGGGCTCCTCAGGATGGAAGGCGGTCCTCTCCGACGGTGCCGGGCGGGTCGGCTCCAACGGTGTCGTCGACGGGGCCACGAGGAAGCAGGGCACGTACACCACGCCCACCGGGACCTACACGATCACCGAGGGCTTCGGGGTCGAGGCGGGCGGGACGAGCATGCCGTACACGCGGGTCAACTCCAGCCACTGGTGGGTGGAGGACCCGCAGTCGAAGTACTACAACTCGATGCACACCGCGGAGGGCGCCGACTTCCCGCTCACCGAGACCGGCGACCGGGGCAGCGAGCACCTCGTCAACTACCCGACCCAGTACGCCAAGGCGCTCGTCATCAACTTCAACCGCTGGCCGGCGACGCCCGGTCGCGGTGCCGGGATCTTCCTGCACGTCAACGGACAGGGCGCGACGGCCGGTTGTGTCTCCGTGCCGCGCGCGACGATGGACCGCATCATGGCCTGGATCAAGCCGGGCGCGCATCCGCGCATCGCCATCGGCTGATCGCCGGGGTGGCCGCGGCACAGTCCGGCCGGCACGGCCGAGACGGTTTCTGAGCGCCCCGCGACGCGTGAAGCGCCCCAAGACACTTGAGTGAGCGGATAGTTGTACGAAACCGAGAACCTCACCCCATGACGTTCGTCACGCGCGGCACGCGTGATGTTCGGCGCCCTCGTCCCGCTGGGTCTGGTGGACCGGGACGTGACCACGCCCCGGATGTGTGCCCCCGGCGTAGGGGGTCATGTGGACATGGGGACGGGGTGCGGGGAGTCATGCAGGAGCGGACGCCGGCCGAGGTGTGGATGCGGCGGCACGCGGCACAGTTCGTGCGGCAGATCACGGCGCGGAACCGGCTGCCGTTGGACTACTCCGTGAACAGTCTGCGGGTCGTCGACTTCATCGTCGACGGGGTGCGGAAGGGGAAGTCCGAGCGGGCCGACGTACGGCACGTGCTGTTCGGGCTCGGCGCCTACGCCGGCGAGGTGCTCGTGCGGCGTGCCGGAGCGCAGTGGGTCGAGTTCGACGCCGAACAGCGGGAACTGTTCGGCCAGCCCGTCGGCGTACGGATGCCGGACGGACGCGTGTGGAACCCGCTCGGCAAGGTCGTGAAACGTTTCGAGGTCGGGGAGCGGGAGTCCGTACGGATGCTGTACCTGCAACTGCACGGGCGGGCGGCCCGGGCGGTGTCCTGCGGCCGGCGGTCCGGCTGAGCCTGACGTGGTGATGGGGCCGGACGCGGGGCTTGCTCCGGGCGAGAAGCCTGACTCGCTGTGACATTTCTGTGCTGTCCGACGCTGATGGCCATGGGGGTGCCGACACGACCGGCAGTGTCGGCAGTGCGATTCAGGCGAACTCGGTACGAACGAGGACAGTGTTGGGCCAGGGAGGGGAATCCCGCCGCGTGCAGGCGTACGACCGGGAACTGGGCGTGGCCGTCGCGCGGGCGCAGGAGGGGGACGAGGCCGCCTTCGCGGTCGCGTACCGAATCGTGCAGCCCGGACTGCTCGGGTATCTGCGCGGAATCGTCGGCGACGACGCGGAGGACGTGGCGTCCGACGCGTGGCTGGAGATCGCGCGGGATCTGGGACGGTTCCGCGGGGACGGCGCCGGCTTCCGCGGCTGGACCGCGACCATCGCCCGGCACCGGGCGCTGGACCATCTGCGGCGGCTGAAGGTACGGCCCCGCGGGACCACGATCGAACAGGACGTACTGGAGCTGCCCGGCAGGCACAGCACGCACGACGAGGCGCTGGAGTCCCTCTCCACGGAGTACGCCCTGGAGCTGGTCTCGCGGCTGCCGCGGGACCAGGCCGAGGCCGTGTTGCTGCGGGTCGTGGTCGGCCTCGACGGGCCCGCGGCGGCGCGGGTGCTGGGCAAGCGGCCGGGCGCGGTGCGCACCGCAGCCCACCGCGGCCTGAAGCGGCTCGCGCGGCAGCTCGGCGCCGAAGGTGTGACGGATGAGCGACCCCAGACGCTGGGGGAGTCGGGATGAACGGAAAGAAGTCGCCGAACGGCAGGATGCCGTCGGGCAGAGAGGGAAACGGAACCGGACATGGGTGAACGACACAGCGACGGCGGAGCCCCCGACCGTCGGGTCGCGCACCCGGCGAGTCCCGGTCCCTGGAGGGAAGAGCCCACCCCGAAGCTTCCGGGGACGCCGGATTCGCGGATGCCGGATTCGCGGACCCCGGTCCCTCAGACGCCCGCTTCGGACGTACCCGCCCTGGAAGTGCTGCTCGCCGCCGCCATGCGCGGCCGTGCGAACGACGCCGAGGCGGAGGCGCAGGCCGTCGCCGCCTTCCGTGCCGCGCGGGACGCCGGCGCGCACGCCGCGCGTACCCGGCGGAGGGACGACTGGCGGCCGCGCGAGCAGCGGCGGGTGAGTCGCTCCCTGAAGGCCACGTTCGCCGTGCTGCTGGCGAGCCTGACGCTGGGCGGGGTCGCCGTCGCGGCCATCGGTTCGTCGTCGGACGACGACACGGACGACCGGGGCAAGAGCGAGACCCGGCCGTCGAGCAGCGCCCCGGACCGGTCGGCCCCCGAGTCCACCGAGCCCGGCGTTTCCGGTTCCTCCGCCCCCGGGCGGGCCCCTGACGCCCACCCCTCCCAGGCTCAGGACACCGAGGCCCACTGCCGCGCGTACGAATCGGTCAGGGATCGGGGCAATGCGCTGAACTCGACGGCCTGGCAGCAGCTGATCAACGCCGCGGGCGGCGAGGAGAACGTCGCGGCGTACTGCGCCGAGCAGTTGGGTGAGGACACCGAGCCCGCGAACGGGAAAACGAAGAACGCGGACAGCACGCCGAGCCCGGCCGCCACGTCCGCGGCCACCCCGGCGTCGTCACCGACGCCGAAGCCGACGAAGTCCAAGGGCAAGCCGTAGAGCCACAGGCCGGTTCCAGGAAAGTCGCGCCGGAGGGCCCCTTCGGCGCGTCCATGCGCGCCCTTCGCCCTCGCCGATGGCAACGGCCGGGGCCGCCACCCCCCACAGGAGAGGCCCCGGCCGTCGCGCGGCACGGGCCGCGCGGCGGCCCGTACTTTCTACAGCGCCGCGGCTGCGTTTTGTGTCACACCTCGCTCCGTCACGAGATAGTTGCATGCTGTACGAACATGGACGGGGAGCGGTTTCACGCCGTAACGTGCCAATCGCGCCGCGGCGCGGACCAGGGCCGGACCAGCGAAGGACCCACGACCGCAATCATCAAGTGAGCAACCACGATGGCGATCAACCACGTCCGCGAGAGCGGCGCCGGTTAGGACGCAAAGAGGTGCGGACCCTGTCCGCGAGAGCGGCGCCGGTTCAGGCGCAAAGAGGGGCGCGGTGCTGGGGGACGACGCGGAGCTGACCGCCGCGGTGCTTGCGGCACAGGACGGGAACGAGACCGCGTTCCGGACTGTGTACCGCGCGGTGCACCCACGGCTGCTCGGATACGTACGGACGCTGGTCGGTGACCCGGACGCGGAGGACGTCACGTCCGAGGCCTGGCTGCAGATCGCCCGGGACCTGGAACGGTTCAGCGGGGACGCGGACCGGTTCCGCGGCTGGGCGGCCCGGATCGCCCGCAACCGCGCGCTGGACCACATACGGATGCGCGGGCGGCGCCCCGCGATCGGCGGCGACGAGACCGAACTGACGGGGAAGGCCGCCGAGTCGGACACCGCGGGCGAGGCCATCGAGGCGCTGGCCACCGACAGCACCCTCTCGCTCATCGCCCAGCTCCCGCAGGACCAGGCGGAGGCCGTCGTGCTGCGCGTCGTGGTCGGCCTCGACGCCAAGACCGCCGCCGAGACCCTCGGCAAGCGCCCCGGCGCCGTCCGCACGGCGGCGCACCGCGGTCTGAAGCGGCTCGCGGAGCTGCTCGGCGGGGATCCGGAATCCGCCGGCGCGCTCGACGCCGTTCCCCCACAAAGAGGCTCGCGCACACGCGCGGTGACGTCCGCGGGTGTGACGCATCTGCGTTCGCGGACGCAGAAGGACATGTGATGGCCGACGAGCAGTACAGGTGGCTGGACCGCGATGCGGCGGAGCGTTTGCTGCGCGGAGAGCCGCTGGAAGCCGTCGGCGCCGACATCCGCGAGCAGGCGGACCGACTCGCTGACGCGCTCGGTGCACTCGCCGCCGAACCCGCGCCGAGCAGCGCCGAACTCCCGGGCGAGGCAGCCGCGTTGGCCGCGTTCCGCAAGGCGCGCACGGGCCGGGACGGCGAGCCCGCTCAGCTCGGCCGCCGTGGCCTCGCGCACCCCGCGGCCCATGCTTCCGACGCCGGTCTGGTACGTCTCGGACGCGCCGCCGGGACCCGGCGCAGGGCCCGTTGGGGACGCCCCACCCGCTTCGGGCTCGCCGCGGCGCTGGCCGCCGGGATGCTCAGCGGGGTCGCCGTCGCGGCCGGAACCGGAGTGCTGCCGACTCCGTTCGGTAATGAGCGACCGAGCCCTGCCGCCTCGGTCACGGCCGCCGGGACACCGGAACAGCCGCTCGTCTCGCCGTCCCCCGGGGCTTCGGGGAACGGCGGCTCCAAGGTGCCGACGCCCGACGGCACCACGAGTGGCCCGTCCGGCGAGGATTCCCCGAACGACGAGGCGGCCGGTGGCGCCGCCGACGAGCAGCCGCGCTCGGACAGCACCGGTAAGTCCGGCCGCACCAACGATTGGTGGCGCCGTACCCGCTCGTCCTGCCGTGATGTCCTCGACGGCAAGGATCTGGACGCGGGCCGCAGGCGTGCCCTGGAGGACGTCGCGGGCGGCAGTGGCCGGGTGAAGAACTACTGCCGCGGCATTCTGGACCGGCTGGACGGCAACTCCGCGGGCCAGGACGGCGACGACGACAAGGGCACGGACCATGGCGGCCAGGGGGATCAGGGCGGTGACGACGACGGCAACCACATACTGCCGGGCGGCAACGACCACCATGACAACGGCGGCATCCTCACCCCGTCGCCCTCGGCCCCGGCCCTGAGCCCGCTGCTGCCGAAGAAGACCATCACGACTCCGGCGCCGTCCCCGACGTACAGCCAGCTGGGTCTCCTCGCCGGCAACTGAGTCGCGAGCTCTTGCTGGTGGCCGAGCCGCGAGCCCTCACGGGTGGCCGAGCCGCGAGCTCTCACCGGCCACTGAGTCGCGAGCTCTCACCGGCCACTGAGCCGAGCTCTCACCGGCCACTGAGCCGAGCTCTCACCGGCCACTGAGCCGAGCTCTCACCGCCCACTGAGCCGCGAGCTCTCACCGGCCACTGAATCGCGAGCCTCATCAGCCGCCGAACCGCACGGCACCTCGCTGACCTGCGGTTTCGTAAATCTTTAGAGTTTCTTCGGCTCGGGTGTGACGTTTTCGGCCGCCATGGCGCAGTAATGGGTGAGCCGACTGGTCATCGGCCGTAGCACGGAGCCGGGGTTCCCCCCGTACCCATGGCTCTGTGCGATTGGCGCGGGCGGGACACGTTCCCCCGGTCCCGCCCGCGCCCCACTCTCCTGCTCCGCTCTCCCCGCCGGGCCGGTCGGTCACCAGTAGACGACGACCTTGTCCCCCTTGCGGACCTGCGCGAAGAGCGCGGCGACCTTCCTCTCGTCCCTGACGTTGACGCAGCCGTGCGAGGCGCCGTAGTAGCCCCGGGCCGCGAAGTCCGAGGAGTAGTGGACCGCTTGGCCGCCGCTGAAGAACATCGCGTAGGGCATGGACGTGTGGTAGATCGTCGACACGTGGTAGCGCGACTTGAAGTAGACGGTGAACACACCTTCGCGGGTCGGCGTGTACTGCGAGCCGAACCGCACGTCCATCGTCGAGACCGTCCTCCCGTCGATCATCCAGCGCAGGGTGCGGCTGGTCTTGCTGACGCACAGCACGCGGCCCGTCATGCAGCGCGGGTCCGGCCGTGCGGCCGGCTGCCCGCCGTAGGGGTACAACTCCCAGGCGGCCGGCTTGTGCGTCATCCTCCGCAGCCGCTCCCAGGTGACGGTGTCCAGCCGGCCGGTGCGCGGCAGACCCCGTTTGCCCTGGAAGCCCTTCACTGCGTCGACCGTAGGAGCGTCGTACGTCCCTGTCGGCGCGGTGATGAGCCAGGCGACCTGGTGCAGCCGGGCCTGGAGCTCACGGATATCGGTGCCCTTGTCGCCACGGGACCACAGGACCTTGGGGGCGGGGGCGTCGGGCTTGCCGTCCTCGGGCGTGGAGGCGGGCGCGGGCGTGCGCGTCGGTGTGGGTGTGGCCGAAGGGCCGGTCCGGGCGGGCGGCGGGGTCTTCCCGTGCGTGCCCACGGCCTGTGCCGTACAGCCGCTCACCGCGACGAGAGCCGCGACGGCGGCCAGTGATCTCTTCATACCTTTCGTCATACCTGTCGAACGCATCCGGACCCCCGTTTCGGCGACGTGTCACCTGAGATGCTCCCCGCGGGTGACCGGTTGCGAACTTGGCGGCATGGTGGAGAGCGAGCATGAAACGGTCCGTGAAGCGGTCTGTGAGGAAGGTCCCAGCGTGGGTCACTCCACCGGGCGCACGGCCGCCGCTACAGTCCGTCGCGGGGGTCGGGTCCTACTAGTCAGTAGTATCAGCGGGAGGCACAGCAAATGGCGCGCGAATCCGAGTCCGGTCTGCCCATCGAACCGGTGTACGGGCCGCAGACGCTGGAGGGCTGGGACCCTGCCGAGAAGCTGGGCGCGCCGGGTTCGTACCCCTTCACTCGTGGCGTGTACCCGTCGATGTACACGGGCCGTCCGTGGACGATGCGGCAGTACGCCGGTTTCGGTACGGCCGTGGAGTCGAACGCCCGCTACAAGCAGCTGATCGCCAACGGCACGATGGGTCTGTCGGTCGCCTTCGACCTGCCGACCCAGATGGGCCACGACTCGGACGCCGCCATCGCCCACGGTGAGGTCGGCAAGGTGGGCGTGGCGATCGACTCGGTCGAGGACATGCGGATCCTGTTCGGCGGCATCCCGCTGGACAAGGTCTCCACGTCGATGACGATCAACGCGCCCGCGGCGCTGCTCCTGCTGATGTACCAGCTGGTCGGCGAGGAGCAGGGGGTGCCGGCCGACCGGCTGACGGGCACGATCCAGAACGACGTGCTCAAGGAGTACATCGCGCGCGGGACGTACATCTTCCCGCCGAAGCCCTCCCTGCGCCTGATCGCGGACATCTTCAAGTACTGCAAGGCCGAGATCCCGAAGTGGAACACGATCTCGATCTCGGGCTACCACATGGCGGAGGCGGGCGCGTCGCCCGCACAGGAGATCGCGTTCACGCTCGCCGACGGCATCGAGTACGTCCGTACGGCGGTCGCGGCCGGCATGGACGTGGACGACTTCGCCCCCCGCCTGTCCTTCTTCTTCGTCGCCCGCACGACGATCCTGGAGGAGGTCGCCAAGTTCCGCGCCGCGCGCCGGATCTGGGCCCGGGTGATGAAGGACGAGTTCGGCGCGAAGAACCCCAAGTCGCTGATGCTGCGCTTCCACACGCAGACGGCGGGCGTGCAGCTGACGGCGCAGCAGCCGGAGGTGAACCTGGTCCGTGTCGCCGTCCAGGGCCTGGCCGCGGTGCTCGGCGGCACGCAGTCCCTGCACACGAACTCCTTCGACGAGGCGATCGCGCTGCCGACCGACAAGTCCGCGCGGCTGGCCCTGCGTACGCAGCAGGTCCTGGCGTACGAGACGGATGTGACGGCGACGGTGGACCCCTTCGCGGGCTCGTACGTCATCGAGAAGATGACGGACGACGTGGAGGAGGCCGCGGTCGAACTCATGGTCAGGGTCGAGGAGCTGGGCGGCGCGGTCAACGCGATCGAGCACGGCTTCCAGAAGTCCGAGATCGAGCGCAGCGCCTACCGCATCGCCCAGGAGACCGACTCCGGCGAGCGGGTCGTGGTCGGCGTCAACCGCTTCCAGCTCGACGAGGAAGAGCCCTACGAGCCCCTCCGCGTGGACCCGGCCATCGAGGCCCAGCAGGCCGAACGCCTCGCGAAGCTCCGGGCGGAGCGCGACCAGGCGGCGGTCGACACCGCCCTGGCCGACCTGAAGAAGGCGGCCGAGGGCACGGACAACGTCCTCTACCCCATGAAGGACGCCCTCCGCGCCCGCGCGACGGTGGGCGAGGTGTGCAACGCGCTGCGGGAGGTGTGGGGGACCTACGTGCCTTCGGATGCCTTCTGAGCTGGGCAATTAGTCCGTATGAGTGATCGGGGGCGATAACGGAACGCCCCCGGTTACGCTCATGAAGAGTGACCCCCGAAAAGGAGGATGCCGTGGCTGTACTGCAACACGAGCTGACGTTGGGCGAAGCCGCCGACCTGCTCACTCGTGCACTGCCTGGGCACCGCGTGGAGATTCTCCAGGGGAGGCTCACTGTGACACCGCCGCCGGACGGCTCGCACGCGCCGGCGTTGACGAAACTGGGCAGGGCATTTGATCGGGCGGGGATCGTTGAGGCGGGGCGTGAGCATGTCCAGGGCGTCGGCCTTTGGCTGCCCACGTTGCCCGAGGACTTCGCGATCCCTGACTTCTCCGTCGTTGACGCGGATTTCCGCGACGCTCACGTCACAAAGAACTACTACGCCCCGAACGTCTTCCGCCTGGTCGTGGAAGTGACGTCCTCGAACTGGTCCGACGACCTCGGCCCGAAGGTCGAGTGCTACGCCCAGGCCGGCATCCCGGTCTACATCGTGGCCGATCGCAAGCACGGTGAGGTGCTGCTCCACCAGAACCCGGAGGACGGGAAGTATCCCGCACCTGAGCGCTACAAGCGGGGCCAGAGCGTCTCCGTCCCCGAGTCCGTCGGCGTGACTCTCGATCTCCCGGTGGACACCCTCCTCGACGGTGACTGACCTGCGAGACCCGAACGCGGAGTGTCGTACCCCCGTGCGACACTCCCTCTCATGCTCGGTGTCACTGATCTCCCCACCTACCTCGCAGGTCTCGTCCTGATCGTCCTGCTCCCCGGTCCCAACTCGCTGTATGTGCTCTCCGTCGCCGCCCGGCGCGGAGTGCGGGCCGGGTACACCGCTGCCGCAGGTGTCTGGTGCGGGGACACCGTGCTGATGACGCTGTCGGCGGCCGGTGTCGCCTCGTTGTTGCAGGCGAACGCCGTGCTGTTCGGGATAGTGAAGTACGCGGGGGCCGGGTATCTGACGTGGCTCGCCGTCGGGATGCTGCGGGCCGCGTGGGGGATGTGGCGGACGCGGCGGGAGCGGGCCGTGGCGGCCGAGGCGCCCGTGCCGGTGGCCGGGGAGCGGCCCTACCGGCGGGCGCTGGTGATCAGCCTGTTCAACCCGAAGGCGATCCTGTTCTTCGTCGCCTTCTTCGTGCAGTTCGTGGACCCGGGGTACGCCTACCCCGCCCTCTCCTTCGTCGTCCTCGGCGCCTTCGCCCAGCTGGCGAGCTTCCTCTACCTCACCGCGCTGATATTCAGTGGTACGAAGCTGGCGGCGGCCTTCCGTCGGCGCAAGCGGCTCTCCGCGGGCGCCACGACCGCCGCCGGCGCCCTCTTTCTCGGCTTCGCCGTGAAGCTCACGCTCGCCAGCGCCTAGCAGAGGCCCACGAGGGTGGCGTACTCCGCCAGCCCCTCCGGCGTAGCGCCCGCCCAGCCGACGTAACCGTCGGGCCGGACGAGGAAGACCCCGGCCCCGTACGCCTCGTAGGAGGGGATCCGCACCGTGCGTGCGGCGGGGAGCGGCGGCAGCGTCGTGTCGGTGGCGACGGTCACCAGGGTCCAGTGCGGCCCCCGGAACGCGTCGAAGAGCCGTACGCCGTCGCGGACGCCGTCCGGGGCGCGGTCGCCCGCGTGCAGGGCGTCGTCGGGCAGGCCCGCGCGGGACTCCATCGCGAGCGAGCGGCCCCGGTAGCCGAGCCCGAGCTGCCGCGTGGCCGCGCCGCGCCGGACCTCGCCGCGGTGTACCTGGGTGGACAGGCCGAGCATGTCGGCGGCGACGGGCAGCCGCTCCTCCTCGTAGGAGTCGAGCAGGGACTCGGGAGCCCCGTCGCGCAGCACCGCGCCGAGCTTCCAGCCCAGGTTGTACGCGTCCTGGACGCTGGTGTTGAGGCCCTGGCCCCCGGCGGGGGAGTGGACGTGTGCCGCGTCTCCGGCGAGGAACACCCGCCCGGCCCGGAAGCGGTCCGCCATCGCGGCGCGCGGCCGGAAGTCCGAGGCCCAGCGCACCTCGGTCACGTCGCCGGAGGACAGGTGCGATCGGGCGTCGACGACCTTGCGGATGCCGTCGAGGGAGAGGTCGACATCCGTGCCCTCCGGGAACTGTGCCACGACCTGGAAGTCCTCCGTCCCCGCCAGCGGGCAGATCGCGAGGAAGCCGTCGTCGTCCGCGCGCGGCGGGAAGACATGCCAGTTGTCGCGGTCGAGCCCAGTGATCCGGACGTCGGCCACCAGCATGGGGTTCGGGTCCACGGTCTCCCCGGCCATGCCGATCCCGAGCGCGCGGCGCACCGCCGAACGGCCGCCGTCGGCGGCGACGGCGTACCGGGCGCGGACGGGGCCGCCGGAGGCGAACTCCACCGTCACGCCGCCCTCGTCCTGGCTGAGACCGGTGACCTCCCGGCCGAACGCGACCCTCCCGCCCTGCGCCTCCAGCCGCGCGAACAGGATCTCCTGGGTGCGCCACTGCGGCACCATCCACGGCTCGGTGTACGGCGAGTCGCCGCTCGCCTCGGCCGGGTCGAACATCTGGTGCTCACCCACCCGCTTGCCGTCCTGCCAGATCATCCCGGCCGGGTACGTGCCGCCCGCCGCGCGGATCGCGTCCAGCACGCCGAGGTCGTCGAGGACCTCCATCGTGCGCGGCTGGATCCCCTTGCCGCGTGACCCGGGGAACAGCCCCTCGGCCCGCTCCACGACGAGCGCGTCCACCCCGCGCCGGGCGAGGTCGACGGCGAGGGCGAGTCCGGTGGGGCCGGCGCCGACGACGAGTACGTCCGTGTGGCCGATTCCGTCTGTGCCGATGATTTCGTCCGCGTTCACGACAGCCTCCTTAACGCTGTTAAGTTCCATGCTCGGAGCATGCCCTTAACGGCGTTAAACTGTCAAGCGTGGCTACCCAGAGATCCCCCAAGCTGGACAAGAAGCAGGTCGTCGAGACCGCCCTGCGGCTGCTGAACGAGGTAGGTCTCGACGGCCTCTCGCTCCGGGCGATCGCCAAGGAGCTGAACGTCCAGGCGCCCGCGCTCTACTGGCACTTCAAGAACAAACAGGAGCTGCTGGACGAGATGGCGACGGAGATGTACCGCCGGATGGTCGAGGAAGCGCCGCCTGCCGCCTCCGGCACCTGGCAGGAGCGGCTCCTGAGCGCCAACCGCGGCCTGCGCGCCGCGCTGCTCAGCTACCGCGACGGCGCGAAGGTCTTCAGCGGCACACGCTTCACCGGCACCCTGCACGCCGTCGAGATGGAACGGACCCTGCACCTGTTCACGGAGGCCGGCTTCACCCTCGCCCAGGCCGTCCGCGCGACGTCGACCGCGTACCTGTACACCCTCGGCTTCGTCACCGAGGAACAGGGCGTCCAGCCCCTGCCGGACGAGCGCCGAGAGGGCTACGACATCGAGGAACGCGCCCGCCGGATGGCCGACTTCCCCCTGTCGGCCGCGGCGGGCGCGGAGATCTTCGAGGACTACGAACGGCACTTCGAGGACGGGCTGGCGCTGGTGATCACGGGGATCGAGGCGCGGTACGGGGTCGGCTGAACCGACCTCCGTATGTCAGCGCGTCCCCGAGGCCCTGCCCGCGCGGGCGCTGCGGATCGCGCGGGTGAGGACGGGCGGCAGCAGGTCGGCGGCGATGCGACGGGTGCGGCCGCGGCGCGGGACGGCGGGCCCGCCCTGCCGGGTGAGGGCATGGTGCGCGGCGGGGTCGGGCCTGCTCGCGTACCGGGACGGCGGGAAGGACGGTGCCTGCATGCCCTTCTTCGACTTGAGGCGGACGATGCGGTGTCCGGCCGCCTGCTGGACGCTCAGGTGGCAGTCCTCGCGTTCGCGCACCGCAGCCAGTAGCTCCTCCTGCACGGGCCCGGGGTCGTCCCAGGTCCCGTACAGCTTCTGCGTGCTCAGGCAGATCGGGCGCAGGCCCCTGGTGAGCACCGCCTCCCAGGCGGCCACGGAGACGCCGGGGGTGTGTTCCGAGCGGAAGTCGTCCAGGACGACGACCCCGCCGGGCAGCAGCGCGTCGCGGGCGGCGCCGATGTCGTCGTACACGTGCTCGTAGAGGTGCGAGGCGTCGATGTGGACGAACCGGCAGCTCCCGGCGGCGACCTCCGCCGGGACGACGCTGCTGGGGCCTTGCAGGACGCGGGGCAGCGCGTCGTGGAAGGAGAGGTAGTTCTCCTCGAAGGCCCGTCGGGTGAGCGCGCCGTACGACTTCGTCGACTCCGCCTTGTTGGCGTCGTCCGGGGCGGAGCCCTCGAAGAGATCGCACACCGTGTACCGCTCGCCGTCCTGGAGATGACGGCCGAGGAAGATCGCGCTCTTGCCCATGTACACGCCGACTTCCAGCAGATCACCCCGCATTCCCGATGACTCCTGGCGGTCCAGGAACCACTCGAAGAGCATCTGGTCGAGAACGGGGAACCAGCCGGGTACGTCGTCGAGCCGGTGCGGCGGCGGTGGGGTCGTGCCTGGTGCGAGGGTCATACGAAGAGAGCACTCCCTAGTACGGACGAGCCCCGGGGGAGGGCCCGTACGGAGGAGCTCGCGTGGGGGACGAGCCTGTGCGGAACTCCTCGGCGTCTGCCCGAACACGCCTGCCCAAACAGGCGGACAGGTGAACGACAGGCCAATTCCTGTGCGTCACTTGTGAAGGTCGGAGGAACCCCGACGGCGGTCGCGGACTCGGGCGGGGTGAGCTGGTCCCAAACGACGAGCAGGAGCAGTTGGCGCTCGGCCTCCGGCATTCCGGCCGGCACACGGCGGATTAGCGGGGCCACGGCGGCGGCGTCGAGCCGCTGGTCGACGGCCTGCCAGGGGCCGGTGCCGCCCTCGCTCTGCGACGGGATCCCCTGGTCCTGCGGCGCGCCACGACAGTACGCGGCCACGACGATCCCGGGCCACGGCCGCACCCGGTGATGGGCGGCCGGGTGCGGGCGCGTTCGGCGGAGGGGCGATTTCCGGCCAGGCGTACGGGTGCCTTCAGGGGCGCCTTACGGAGCGGTCAACGCCTCGGGGTCGACAGCGCCGAGCGCAGCTTGGGTGTGAGCCACTTCTCCACGTAGCGGTTCAGCAGCCAGGCCAGGAGCAGCATGGTGGCCACGGTGGCCAGGAATGTGCCGTACGACGGGATGTGCAGCGTCCGGTGGTAGTACTCGATGGCGACCCAGCCCAGGTGCTCGTGGACCAGGTAGAAGGGATACGTGAGCGCGCCCGCGACCGACAGCCAGCGCCAGTTGGCCCAGTTCAGCCAGCCGAGCGCGATGGCCATCACCGCCAGGTAGCCGAACGTGACGACCAGGACGATGCCGAACGACGAGCGGTAGGAGAAGAAGTCCGGGTTCGGGGCGTGCCACAGCTTCGCCACGGCGTAGTGCTGGCCGATCAGCCAGCTCACGCCCACAATGCCCCAGGCGTACGCGTCCCGCCGGTCGCGGTGGATCAGGTAGAGACCGACGCCGCCGATGAAGTACGAGGCGTACTCCGGCATCAGGACGATGTTCAGGAGCGGCTCGTTCGCGGCCTGCGCGATGGCCGCCGCCAGTGTCCAGCCCGCGCAGAACAGGATGACCCGCTGCCGGTTGGCGCCCGGCAGCACGATGCACAGGGCGAACAGGGCGTAGAACCGGACCTCCGCCCACAGCGTCCAGCAGACGCCCAACACCCGGTCCACGCCCAGGGGTTGCTGCATCATCGTCAGGTTCACCAGCGCGTCGCTCGGCGATACCGCGTGGAACGCGACGACGGGCAGAGCGAACACCGCGGTCACGAGGATCACCGCCGCCCAGTAGGCGGGCAGCAGCCGGGAGGCGCGGGAGGCGAAGAACGAGCGCAGGGACCTGCCCCAGCCGCTCATGCAGATCACGAACCCGCTGATCACGAAGAAGATCTGGACACCGAGGGGGCCGTATGCGAACCACTCGTGCAGCATCGGGAATTGGTGCTTCGGGGAAGTGCCCCAGGCGCGCGCGACCTCCCCGTCGCGGCCGCCGTAGTGGTAGCACGCGACCATCAGCGCGGCGATGAGCCGCAGCCCGTCGAGCGCACGCAGGCGTGGCGCGTGCGCTCGGGGCAGTATCCGGGGCGGGACTCCGTCCGCGCCGACTTCCGGCGCGGACTTCGGGAGCGAGGTGTCCGCCGGGGCGGATGCGGAGGCCGACGCTGCGGCGGAGGCGGTCATCCGAGCGTCGCCCGCTTCAACGACCGGGCGCGGCGCGCCACTCGGCGTACCGTCGCGTTGCGCGGAATGAAGGCGAGCTGCGCGGGGACCGCGCCGGGCAGCGCCAGCGAGGTGAGCCGTCGGCGCTTGAAGTACCGCCAGGTGTGCTGGCTCAGATGGTGCGTCAGATAATCCTCGGCGGCCTTGCGCAGGTCCGGGTAGATCTTCGGCTGCATGGCGAATCCAACGGCTCGTACGAGCCCGGTCAGGGCCGTGACGTCCAAGCCGTGCCGTTGCTCGGTGACCGCCGCCTTGTCGGACAGTTCGGGCAGCAGGGCGTCCACGATCGTCACGGGGATGCGGTTGCTGTTCTCGTAGGGCGTGAGGCGGTCGAGCAGCGACTCGGTGCCGATGCGGGCGACCGGCAGGCCGTACAGCGCGGACGCGGTGAGCAGCGCGGTGGAGAAGCAGCCGACGACCAGGGCGGGGCGCATCCGCTGGTAGAGCACCTCGGCGAGGACAGGGGTGTCAAGGACGGTGAGGTCCGCGCCCAGCTTCTCGGCCTCCTTCTCCAGCAGCCGCGACCAGCGCGCCGGGGCCGAGGGGTGCGGCTTGAACACCACGCGGGTGTGGCCGAGTGCGAGGGCGCCCTTCAGCATCCGTACGTGGAGGTTCTCCTCCTCCTCGGCGGTGAGGATGTCAAGGGCGGAGAGGTACTGGCCGAGCAGCAGCGCCGGTTCGTCGATCGACGGCAACGCGTCACCGGTGTCGACGAGTTCGGCGAGGACCTTCACGAACGCGTCCGTCGGTACGATCTCCGGCTCGACGTCGAACTCCGTGAGGAGCAGCGGCTTGAGGCCGGGGACCAGGTCCAGGTGGAGCAGGCGGTCCACCCGGGTGCCGACCAGCGGGTCGATCTTGTTGCGGGTGGGGCCGTAGCTCATCAGACCGTCGGCGTACACGGTGACGGGCGCGCCGGTGAAGATCTGCGAGATACCGAGCGCCGGGTTCACCTGGATCGACTCGACGGCCAGCTCGATGTCGTCGTCGCCGAGATTCCAGGCGAGCCGCAGATGCCGCTCCCACAGGGGTACGTCGTCGAGCCGCGGGGCCCAGCCGCCGGGGTGGAACGGCGAGATGGTCTCGTTCCACGAGAGCACGTCGTCGAAGCGGCCGCGCAGCCGCTCGAAGCCGGGCATCTCGTCCACGCCGGGCGTCGTCTCGGGCGTCGCCGCGTTGTTGGACACGAGCAGGATGCGCCGGTCGGCCGGCGTGAAACACTCGGTGTCCAGGGCGGCGGCGAGCGTGGCCGTGCCGTACAGCGTGGACGCCATGAAGATCTGGGTGGTCACGCGGCCACCCCCGAGGCCGCGGCGGGACGGCGGCGCAGCCGGCGCAGGCGAGTGGCGCGCTGGACGTCCATCGAGTCGAGGGCGTCGTCGAGCACGTCCTGCGGCATGCGCCGCAGGGCGACTGCGCTCATCGACTTGAGTTTCCGTGCCACCGCTGGCTCGAACCTTTCGATGGATCCCAGGTGATGGGAAATAATCGCGCAATACGTGCGCACGGCTTTGGGCAGGAGTTTTTCTGCGTCACGGTCCGTGGCGGTTTCGGCCACCACCTGGTCGAACGCGCGAATGAAATCGAGCTGACGCACATCACCGATCTGGGTGAGAGAGGAGGCTACGCCACGCCGGTAGAACACGCCGAGCAGCCCCACCGTGGCGAAGGATTCCGCCTCCCGATGCAGCTTCCAGATCCACGGCCGGTCCTCGGCCGTACGCAGCCCGTCGGTGAAGTGGAGCAGGCCGCGGTCGACCAGCCGGCGGTGGTAGATGCCCGCCCAGGCGTAGGCGTAGTCGACGGAGGTGGACCGGTCGGCGGGCAGGATCGCGTCGCGCGGACGCATCACCACTCCCCGTCGGCCGTGCGGAACGCGGTGGATGGTGCGGGCGCGGGCGGTGCACTGGACATGGTCCGTACGGACGAAGTCGCAGCCCAGATCCTCGATGGAGGCAAGGAGCTGCTCGTAATAACCGGGGGCGAGCCAGTCGTCCCCGTCGAGGAACGTGAGGTAGTCGCCGCGCGCCTTGTCGATCCCGGTGTTGCGTGCGGTGGCCAGTCCTCCGTTCTTCTCGTGTCTGACATACACCGCGCCCGGGAGCTCGCGCTCCGCGCGCGCGAGAATGTCCGGTGTCTCGTCGCGCGAGCAGTCGTCGACGAGAATGAATTCGAAGTCGGCCCGCGCGTTCGCACGCAGGCTCTTCAGGGTGTCGGGCGCGTATTGCTGCACGTTGTAGAACGGCACGATGACGGAGAGCTTGACCACCCACGTGACGTTAGGCGGCGGCCCGGCATTCGTCTTGACCGGCGGCTTGATGTCAGGTGAACGGCGCGTGGCGAAGCTGTGAACCGGGCTTTTTTGCTGTGCGTAACCGGCCCGATTCGCCATTCGTCGATGTGCTGTTAACCCTTTGTTGCATTCGGGTTGGGCCGCAACTCGAAATGGCTTCCTAGCGTCTAGGACGTGCCAGCAAGTACCACGAAGTCCCTGCGGGTCGCCGTCCTCGCGGACTCCGATACTCGGTGGAAATGGGGTTCGCTCACCGCGAACCGTATTTCTCCTGCCGAATCGGACATTCGCCTCGACGGATTCCTCCTGCGCGGCCGTGCCACCCCCACCGCCCGCCAGCTCGAAGAAGTCGGCGTCCGCGCGGATTCACTCCGCGAGGTGACCGCCGTCGAATTCCTGCGCGATATGGCGAAGGAGCAGTACGACGTACTGGTCCTCGCCCTCGTCGGCGGTGCCGCCCAGGCGATGCTGCACGGCCTGGCACACGTCTGGCAGGAGCGCGAGAAGCGGCCCGTGGTCGTCACCGGCTATGTCGGCGTCGTCTACGAGAAGCTCGCCGACGGCCTGCTGCTGCGGCACGGCGCGGACCTCGTCCTCGCCAACTCCCGCCAGGACGCGGACCGTTTCCGGGCCGTATACGAAGGAGTCGGCGCCGACGCCTCGTCGGTGACCGAGGTCGCACTGCCCTTCCTGGGCGGCAAGGCATACCCCGCCGGGGGGCACGACCCTTACACGGTCGTGTTCGCCGCCCAGCCCTCCGTCCCGGAGAGCCGCAAGGACCGTACGTACCTGCTGAACCGGCTGATCCAGCACGCACGGCTGCACCCGGACCGCGAGGTCCTGCTGAAGCTGCGCTCAAAGCCGGGCGAGCACACCACGCACATCGAGGAGCTGCCCTACCAGAAGCTGGTGCAGAAGGCGGACCCGCCGGCCAACTTCCGCCTGGTCTACGGGCACATGGGCGAGGTCCTCGACCGCACCGACCTGCTGGTCACCATCAGCTCCACGGCGGCCCTGGAGTCCCTGCACCGTCGGGTCCCCACCGTCGTCCTGAGTGACCTCGGGGTGCGTGAGGCGCTCGGCAACCACCACTTCGTGGGCTCCGGCTGCCTCGCCTCCTGGGACCAGCTCGACGCCGGACACCTGCCGTCGCCCGACGCGGCGTGGGTGGCCCGGCAGGGCGTCGCCGCCGACGGGTCGTACGAGACGGCCTTCGACGTGGCCCGGTTCCGCATCACGGAGCTGCTGGAAGCGGACAAGTTGCCGGCCCTCGCTCCCTACTACACGCCCGTCACCGCGCCCGGCTATCTGCCCGGCATCCTCGCCCGCCACCACCTCGGCCCGGACGGCAGCCCGCTGCCCGGCGCGCCCGCGGCGGACAAGGAGCCCAGCCCCGTACGGCAGATCGTGCGCAGGGCGGCCCGTGGCGCCTACCGCCACGGCGTCCAGCGGGTGGCACCGGTGATCCGGCGGATGGGCGAGCTGTGAGCGACGCAGCCCAGAGCCCTGGGACCCCTCGCCCCCCTCGCCTCTCTCGCCTCCCTCGTCAAGGAGAACAGCGCATGACCAACTCCGAAGCGGGCCAAGCGGCGCCAGTGCGCCGCGTGCTCGCGGTGATCCCCGCGCGCGGCGGCTCCAAGGGCGTGCCCGCGAAGAACCTCCTCCCGGTCGGCGGTGTGCCGCTGGTGGCCCGCGCGGTGCGCGAGTGCCGCGCGACCCGGCTCGTCACGGACGTCGTGGTCTCCACGGACGACCAGGCGATCGCCGCCGCGGCCCGCGAGGCCGGCGCCGAGGTCGTGCTGCGGCCCGCCGCCATCGCCGGCGACACCGCCACCTCCGAGGCCGCCGTTCTGCACGCCATGGACGCCCACGAGGCGCTGCACGGCGCGGCGGTCGACGTGGTCCTCCTCGTCCAGTGCACCAGCCCGTTCATCGTCCGCGAGGACATCGACGGCGTCGCCGCGGCGGTCGTCGAGAACGGCGCGGACACGGCCCTGACGGTGGCCTCGTTCCACGGGTTCATCTGGCGGGACGCTGCGGACGACCCCCAGGTCGTCGAGACCACCCGCACCGATGAGGCGAGCGAGGCGAGATGGGGGTCCCCCCGGCCGGAGGCTGAGGGAGGCGCCACCAAGGTCGCCAACTCCACCGCCACAGAGGGCGGTTACGGTGTCAACCACGACAAGTCCTTCCGCCCGCGCCGCCAGGACCGCCCCCAGGACCTCCTGGAGACCGGCGCCGCGTACGCCATGGACGCGGCGGGCCTGCGCGAGCACCAGCACCGCTTCTTCGGGCGTACGGAACTCGTGCGCACCGACCCGGCCCGCGTGCTGGAGATCGACGACCCGCACGACCTCGCCCGTGCCCGGGCCCTCGCGCCGCTCTTCGACGCGAACCGGCCCGGCACCCTCCCGACCGCAGCCGACATCGACGCGGTCGTCCTCGACTTCGACGGCACCCAGACCGACGACAGGGTGCTGATCGACTCCGACGGACGGGAATTCGTCTCCGTGCACCGCGGAGACGGCCTCGGCATCGCCGCCCTCCGCAAGAGCGGCCTGACGATGCTGATCCTGTCCACGGAGAAGAACCCGGTAGTCGCCGCCAGAGCCCGGAAGCTGCAGATCCCGGTCCTCCACGGCATCGACCGGAAAGACCTCGCACTGAAGCAGTGGTGCGAGGAGCAGGGCATCGCGCCTGAGCGCGTGCTCTACGTCGGCAACGACGTCAACGACCTCCCGTGCTTCGCCCTCGTGGGCTGGCCCGTGGCGGTCGCGAGCGCCCACGACGTCGTGCGCGGCGCCGCACGCGCGGTCACCACCGTCCCCGGCGGCGACGGCGCGATCCGAGAGATCGCCAGCTGGATCCTCGGCCCTTCTCTCGACTCCCTCGACAAGTAAGGAACTTCTCCACCATGAGCACCAACTCCCGTCTGCGCACATTCGGTTCGAAGACCGCCGGCCCGGGTCACCCCGTCTACGTCGTCGGTGAGATCGGCATCAACCACAACGGCGAGCTCGAGAACGCGTTCAAGCTGATCGACGTGGCCGCCGAGGCCGGCTGCGACGCCGTGAAGTTCCAGAAGCGCACCCCGGAGATCTGCACCCCGCGCGACCAGTGGGACATCGAGCGCGACACCCCCTGGGGCCGCATGACCTACATCGACTACCGCCACCGTGTGGAGTTCGGTGAGGACGAGTACCGCCAGATCGACGAGCACTGCAAGGAGCGGGGCATCGACTGGTTCGCCTCCCCGTGGGACACCGAGGCCGTCGCCTTCCTCGAGAAGTTCGACGTCCCGGCCCACAAGGTCGCGTCCGCGTCCCTGACCGACGACGAGCTGCTCCGCGCCCTGCGCGCCACCGGCCGCACGGTCATCCTCTCCACCGGTATGTCCACCCCGAAGCAGATCCGCCACGCGGTCGAGGTCCTCGGCTCGGACAACATCCTGCTCTGCCACGCCACCTCGACGTACCCGGCGAAGGCCGAGGAGCTCAACCTCCGCGTCATCAACACCCTGCAGGCCGAGTACCCGAACGTCCCGATCGGCTACTCCGGCCACGAGACGGGCCTGCAGACCACGCTCGCCGCCGTCGCCCTCGGCGCCACCTTCGTCGAGCGTCACATCACCCTCGACCGCGCCATGTGGGGCTCGGACCAGGCCGCCTCGGTCGAGCCGCAGGGCCTGACCCGCCTCGTCCGCGACATCCGCACCATCGAGGCCTCCCTCGGTGACGGCGTCAAGAAGGTCTACGAGTCCGAGCTCGGCCCCATGAAGAAGCTGCGCCGCGTCACGGGCGTCGTCGCCGAGGCGGAGATCGCCGCGGCCGCCGGCGAGCCGGTCGCGGTCTGAGCCCCTTACGACGGGACGGTCGTACGACGATGAGCCCCCGCGCCGGTTCCGCCGGCTCCCGCACTCTCGCCTTCGTCGAGAGTCCGGTACAGCTCCTGAACGTGCTGGAGTGGGCGCACGCGCATGCCCACAGCACCACGGCGCCCGGCGCGGGGCCCTCCGAGGCGGCCGGGCCGGTGTCCGGCGCGGGGGCCTCCGGGACGGCCGAGCCGGTGTCCGGCGCGGGACTCACACTCGTCGTCCTGTCTCCCAACGACCCGATGACCCGCGGTCAGCTGCGCCGCATGGCGGAACTGGCCCGCGACGAGGGCCACGAGGTCCGCTGGGAGGAGGCGCGCGGCGGCACCACGGCCCCCTTCCACACCATCGGCGGCCTGGCCCCGCTGCTCCGCAAAGCCAAGCGCATCGTCATGGGAGACCCCTTCTCCCGTTACGTACAGCTGTTGCTGACGATCACCCGCGCCCGCGACCTGGTCGTGGTCGACGACGGCACGGCGACGATGGAGTTCGTCGCCCAACTCGCCCGCGGCGAGCGCCTGGTGCGCTGGCACCGGCGCGGTGGCCGCCCGGGCGCCCGCGACGTGATCTTCGCCCCGGTGTCGGCCTCGGCGCGCCGCCGGCTGACCCCGAACGACCGCCGTACGGTCGAGGTCTTCTCCTCCATGCCGATCGACTCGGCACCGGACGGCGTCCGCATCACCGCCAACGACTTCTCCTGGACCCGTGCCCGCTTCGGCCCGCCCCGCATCACCAAGGGCGCGGACCTGGTCGGCACGTCGCTCGTGGAGACGGGAGTGGTGGACCCGGACCGCTACCTGGCGGCGGTCAAGAGCCTCGCGGGGGCGCACGGCGCGACCCGCTACTTCGCCCATCGCCGTGAGAGCACCGACAAGCTGCACCGGCTGGCCGCCGAGACGGGCCTCGAAATCGTCCGCCCCGACCTGCCGCTCGAACTGATCGCCCGCCGCGGCCCCATCGGCCGTACGATCCTGAGCTTCCCGTCGACGGTTGTCCACACCCTCCCACTGGCCCTGGTCGGCACCGAGGTCCGCGTCGCCGTCTGCGACATCGATCCGACCTGGCTGACGGAGAACGCGTCACCCAGGGCGCAGGGGTTCCTGTCCGGGGTCACGGGGACGGCCCGGGACGTACACCGCCTGTCGGCGGTCTCGGTGGTCTAGAAGCAGCCACGCGCGGTTGTGTCCTGCAGAGCCCGGCGGAGTCCGCCGGGCTCTTCGCGTCCCCCCGGTTACCCGGGCCGCACGCATCGGTCAAAGCATCTACGCGCATCCTCCACACCTGTCGCACCGAACAGACATGTGCTGTTCGTCAGTTCGCCAGAGTTCACGCGTTGGACCGACATGATCCAGCCATTGAATCTCCCCGCGCGGTGCCATCAGGCCGCCGCGCACTGATTCCGTTCCCGGAATGGGGGGACCGCAGTGGCGTCCGCGCAAGAGGAGTCCGACAGACCGGAGTCCGACAGACCGGGGACCGGTACAGCGGTCGCCGACCGGCCGGAGTCCGAAAGACCCGTTCCCCGGCGGCTGAACTCGGCCCGAGGGCTCGGTGACCGGATCTTCCGGTACCAGTTGACGGCCACCGGTGTCGCCGTCCTCGCCATCATGGCGGGGGTCGGGCTCTTCCTGCTCCTGAGGGCCGGTCAGGCGCTGCGCGCCAGGGGCTTCGCCTTCCTCACCACCGCCGAATGGCAGCCGGACGTCCACAACTTCGGCATCGCGGCCGTCATGACCGGCACCGTTCTGATCGCCCTCGTCGCGGTGTCGATCTCCATGCCGCTGGCCGTCGGAACCGCCCTGTTCATCACCGACGTGGCTCCACCCAAACTGCGCCGCACCCTGGTGACGATGGTCGACCTGATGGCGGCCGTCCCCTCCGTGGTGTACGGGCTGTGGGGCCTGTTCTTCTTCCAGCAGCATGTGATCGGCCTGTCGCGCTGGCTGTCCACCTGGTTCGGCTGGATCCCCCTGTTCACCGTGGACGGCGCCCAGCCGGGCGAGCCGCTGGCCTCCGAGAGCGTCTACACGGCTTCCACCTTCGTCGCCGGAATCGTCGTCGCCCTGATGGTGGCGCCGATCCAGTGCTCGGTCATGCGCGAGGTCTTCTCGCAGGCCCCGGCCGGCGAACGCGAGGGCGCCTACGCGCTCGGCGCGACCCGCTGGGGAATGATCCGCGCGGTCGTCCTGCCGTACGGCAAGGGCGGCATCATCGGCGGCACGATGCTGGGGCTCGGCCGGGCGCTCGGCGAGACGATCGCGGTCTACCTGATCATCTCGCCGGTCTTCACCATCCAGCCGCACATCCTGCAGACCGGCTCGAACTCGGTCTCCTCGCTGATCGCCCTGCACTACGGCGACGCCTCGCCCTTCGGCATGTCGGCGCTGATGGCGGCGGGTCTGGCGCTGTTCCTGCTCACCCTGGCGGTCAACTTCACGGCCTCCTCCGTGGTGGCCCGCTCCCGGTCCGGCGCAGAGAGCGAGGCATGAGATGACTGCCGTAACCGTCGTAGAACAAACCCCCGCCCCGGCCGCCCCGGCAACCGAGGCCCTCGCACCGGAGCCCGCACTGCCGCCCGACCGGCCGCGCCGCATCGGCGGAGTCAGCCGCTCCGGGGTGCTGTCCCTGTGCGGCGCCGCCGCCTCCGGATTCTGTGTCACGGTGCTGCTGTTCGGCCAACTCGCGCCGTTCTCCGGCGGGTTGGGGTTCACAGTCACCGCCTATCTCGCCTTCCTGGCGATCTACGCGGTGCTCATCGGCCTGGAGGAGGACGGCCAGGCCGTCCGCGACCGGGTGATGACGGTCGTGCTGTGGACGGCGGCCACCCTGCTGTTCTCGGCGCTCTTCCTCGTCGTCGGCTTCACGGCCTGGCGCGGCCGGGAGGCGCTGCCGCACGGCAACTTCTTCACCCAGGACATGCAGGCCTCGGGCCCGCTCGACCCGCTCACCCACGGCGGCATCGCCCACGCGATGCTCGGCACCCTCATCATGATCGCCATCGCGCTGGCGATCACGGTTCCGCTGGGCCTCGCCTGTGCCGTCTACCTGAACCAGATCCCGGGCCGCTTCTCCCGGTTCGTGCGCACCATCGTCGAGGCGATGACCGCGCTGCCGTCGATCGTCGCCGGTCTGATGGTGTACGCCACCTGGATCCTCGGCCTCGGCATGCAGAAGTCGGGCCTCGCGGCCGGCTTCGCGATCAGCGTGATGATGCTCCCGATCGTCATCCGCGCCTCCGACGTGGTGCTGCGGCTGGTGCCGGGCACGCTCACCGAGGCGGCGGAGGCGCTCGGTGCGCCGCGCTGGCGCACGGTGTGGCACGTCGTCCTGCCCACCGCACGCTCCGGCCTCGCCACGGCCGTCATCCTCGGCACCGCGCGCGGCATCGGCGAGACCTCGCCCGTGCTGCTCACCGCCGGCTTCACGGCGGCGCTCAACGCCGACCCGACGAGCGGGCCGATGGTGTCGCTGCCGCTCGCCGTCTTCAATTTCGTCAAGTCGCCGGAACCCACGATGATCGCCCGCGGTTTCGGCGCGGCGGCCGTCCTGATGGCCCTGGTCCTGGTGCTGTTCGTGATCGCCCGGGTGATCGGTGGCCGCGGCCCCGGCCACCAGACCAAGCGCCAGGCGCGCCGTACCGCCCGCGCCTCGCGGCGCGACGTGGAGCGCTTCGACGCACTGCACGCTCCCGGGCTGTCCCTGTTCGAGCGCCCAGAGCTGTCGCACCCCGCTGGAACCGTCCCGTCCGTCCCCGCCACCGGAGAGAACGACTGATGCGCAGCCACCTCCTTTCCGCCCTTGGACGCCTGCGGGCCCTTGGCGCCCTCGGCGTGCTGTTCGGCGTGATCGCCGGGCTGCTGGCCGGTCCCGCGGCGGCGCCGGCCGCCGCCGAGAGCTACACGCCGATCGCCGGTGCCGGTTCGACCTGGGCGGAGAACGCCGTCGACGAGTGGCGCCGCGCGGTCAACCAGTACGGCATGCGGATCAGCTACGCCGGCACCGGATCCTCCGACGGCCGCCGTCAATTCCTCAGCGGAACGGTCGACTTCGCGGTCTCGGACATTCCATTCCAGACCCACCCGACCGACGGCTCGGCCGCCGAACGGCCCGCGTCCGGGTCGTACGCCTACATGCCGATCGTGGCGGGCGGCACCGTCTTCATGTACCACCTGACGGTCAACGGCAAGCGGGTCACCAACCTGCGGCTCTCCGGGGACGTGGTCACCAAGATCTTCACCGGTGTGATCAAGGCCTGGGACGACCCGGTGATCAAGGCCGACAACCCCGGACTGCAGCTCCCGCACCGCACGATCGTCCCCGTCGTCCGCTCCGACGGCTCGGGCTCCACCGCCCAGTTCACGATGTGGATGGCCAACCAGCACAAGTCGCTGTGGCAGGCCTACTGCCGCAAGGTCGGCCGCTCCGGAGCCTGCGGGCAGACCTCGTACTACCCGACCGTGTCCGGCATGATCGCCCAGTCCGGCGACCTCGGGGTGGCGGGTTACGTCGCCCAGAACTACGGCGAGGGCGCCATCGGGTACGTCAACTACTCGTACGCGCTCAACGCCCACTATCCGGTCGCCAAGGTCCTCAACCACTCGGGCTACTACACCGAGCCGACCCCGCAGAACGTCGCGGTCTCGCTGCTCAAGGCGAGGATCAACACCGACAAGAACTCCGCGGACTACCTCACCCAGAACCTCGACGGCGTCTACAACGACACCGACAGGCGCAACTACCCGCTCTCCAGCTACTCGTACATGATCCTGCCCCTGAAGGTGCAGGGCACCTTCACCAAGGCCAAGGGCAAGACGCTCGGCGCGTTCTCGTACTACTTCATGTGCCAGGGACAGCAGCAGGCGCCCTCGCTCGGCTATTCGCCGCTGCCGATCAACCTGGTGAAGGCGGGCTTCGAGCAGATCCGCCGGATCCCGGGCGTGCAGGCCCAGAGCATCAACATCAAGGGCTGCAACAACCCGACCTTCTCCTCCGACGGGCGCAACAAGCTCGCCGAGACCGCGCCCTACCCGGCGGCCTGCGACAAGAAGGGCGCCCCGCCCTGCACCACGGGCAGCGGCGGCGCCAAGGCGGGCGGCGGCTCCGGGGGTTCGGGGTCCACGGGCGGCACGAGCGGCGGTACGACGGGCGGCTCGGCGAACGGCGGTACGACGACCGGCGGGAGTTCGGGGGCCGGGGGTGCCGCGGGAGGTGGCGGCACCGGCGGCAGCGCCGAGCCCGTCATCGACCCGGACACCGGGCAGACCCTGTCGCCCGGCTCCACCGGCGGCTCCGGTGCCGGCTCGACGAGCGGCGGCAGCGGTGGCGGCGGCGCGGACGGCACGGTCGCTCTCGCCCAGCCGGTCGCGGTGGCCGGCAGCCACGGCTGGACCAGCACACAGACGCTGATGCTGCTCGCCGTGTTCATGGTGCTCGGGCTCGTGCTGCTGCCGGCCACGGTCTCCCGGGCGATGGCCGGGCGCGGCGGCCGCAACGACGGCAACGGCACTGGCAACGGAAACGGCACCGGTAACGGCAACACGGGTGTCACGGACGGAGGTTCGCGATGAACCGCCGAGCAACGACGGGCGAGTCGAACCGCCCGGGGAGCCGGGGGAGCAGGGGCGCCATGAACCGCGTACGACGTCTGCTGCTGCGGATCGTCGCCGGAGCCGCCGTGGGCGCCCTCGCGGGCCTCGGCGTCGCCCAGGCAGCCGGGCCCGCGACCGCCGCGAGCGGCTCGGACGCCACCCGCTCCGCCGTCACCGTCGCCGGACGCGGCGAGTTCAAGGACATGAAGTTCACGGTCGGCCAGACCACCCACCTCACCAGCCAGGCGGTCACGGTCTCCTGGTCCGGCGGCACCCCGACCACGTTCGCCGGCACGTGGTTCAACACCGACTTCGTGCAGATCATGCAGTGCTGGGGCGACGACGACGGCACTGTGCCGTCGAACCCGGGCCCCTCGCGCACCCAGTGCCAGTACGGCGCCTCCCCGACCACCGACCGGGGCAGCTGGCCGGGCAACGACTACGACGACACCCGCAAGATCTTCTACAGCGCCGATCCCACCAACTACGGCCAGGACGACCGGTACGGGGCGGCCAACCCCAATGCCCCCGGCGAGGTGCCCTTCAAGTCCGTCGACGGCACGGTGATCACCTCCGGCACCCAGAACAACCCGTTCTTCAACCGCAACACCACCAACGAGGTCGACTTCGCCCGCACCGGCGCCGACGGCACCGGCAAGGAGTTCTTCGAGGTACAGACCGCCAACGAGGCCCCGCACCTGGGCTGCGGCATCCCGGTCACGCAGAACGGCGCCACCGCGCCCCGCTCCTGCTGGCTGGTGATCGTCCCGCAGGGCCACCTCGACCTGGACGGCAGGCCGTACGCGGACACCAGCCAGGTCAACGCGGGCTCCCCGGTCTCCTCCACCAACTGGAAGAACCGCATCGCCGTCAAGCTCGACTTCAACCCGGTCGGCACCAGCTGTGCCCTCGGCGCCGACGAGCGCGCCACCACCGGCAGCGAACTCGCCGCCGACGCCATGACCAGCTGGCAGGCAGCCCTGTGCCCGACCGGCACGGTGTACGGCTACACCGAGCTCGGCGAGCCCGACACCCGGGCCCGGCTCACCAACGACGGCTCCTCCGGGCTCGCCTTCACCACCCGGGCGCTCGGGGCCGACACGGGCACGACGGCGCCCTCCGACACGACGGTGTACGCGCCGGTCGCGCTCTCCGGAACCGTCATCGGCTTCACCGTCGAACGCAGACCCAGGGCCGGCGCCCCCGACTCGGTGCGCAAACTCGCCGGAACCAAGGTCGAGTCCATCGACCTCACCCCGCGCCTGGCCGCCAAGCTGCTCACGGAGTCGTACCGGAACTCACCCTGGGGAGCCGTGCTCGGCGACCAGGCCGCCACCGGCTACGGCTGGGCGAAGAGCAACCCGGCGGGCCTGGCGAGCGACCCCGAATTCATCGCGCTCAACCCGGAGTTCGCCGATCTGTCGGTCTCCGAGACGCCGGCCACCGACACCGACCTGATCACCTCGCTCGGCCACAGCGACTCGGCCCGCGCGCTGTGGCAGTGGATCCTCGCCGACAAGGAGGCCCGCGGCTTCCTCGCCGGTGCCTCCGACGACTGGGGCATGCGCGTCAACCCGTACTACAGCACCAACGCGGACCTGAACCCGACCGGCGCCCCCTTCGACCCCGCCACCGCCGACGACTACCCCAAGAGCGACCCCTGGTGCACGATCCCGCCGGGCACCGACGCCACCGTCAAGCAGTGCATGACCGACTTCCACCCCTACGTGGAGGACATGCACTCCGGGGCCCTGCACACCCGGCGCGCCGACACCCTGTGGAAGTCCAGCTGGGACGCGCTCGCCAACCCGCCCGCCTTCAAGAGTCCCGGTCCGCAGACGGTCGGCTCCCGGTTCGTGATCACGGTGACCGACGCCGCCTCCGCCGAGCGGTACGGCCTGCAGACCGCCCGGCTGCGCAACACCGCCGGAAAGTTCGTGGCACCGAGCACGGCGTCGCTGACCGCGGCCGCCGCGAGCGCCACCGGCTCCGGCGCCCCCGAGATCACCCCGGCCAAGGCCACCGCGAACGGCGCCTACCCGCTCGCCCAGCTGGTCTACGCCGCCGTACGCCCGGCCAAGATCGACAAGGCGGCCCGCAAGGACTACGCCGCGCTGCTGCGGTACACGGCCGGTGCCGGGCAGACCAGCGGCGCCGACCCGGGCCTCCTCCCGGCCGGCTACGCGCCGCTGTCCACGGGCCTGCGCAGCAAGGCGACCGACGCCGCCGACGACCTCGTCCACTACAGCGGGCCCGCCCCCTCTTCCTCAGCCGGCGGCAGCTCGGACGGCGGATCGACCGGCGGCTCCGCGGGGGGCAGTGGCGGCAGCGACTCCCTCGGCTCCGGCGGCGGATCGGGCGGCAGTGTCTCCGGTGGTTCCGGCGGCGCCACCGATGGCGCCACGGGCGGCGACAGCGGCGCGACGCCGAGCGCCGACGCGAGCCCGACGCCGAGCGACAAGCCCTCCTACGACGGCGGCAAGGCCGTACAGACCACCGCGCTGGGCACCACACCCGACGACCCGGCCAACTCCCTGCGGTACGCGGTCCCAGTCGGCGCCGCGCTCGGTTCCATGGCCGGCATCGGGGCGCCGTTCGCGGGCGGCAGCAGGCTGCGGCTGCCCCTGCGGATCCCGCTGCCCGACGGCCGCGGTCTGACCATCCCCGCGCTCACTCTGCCGGAACGGCTGCGCAGGCTGCTGCCACCCCGCCGGGGCTGAGCCCCCGGAGCGCGCGCCCCGCCGGGCCGGCGCTCCCCACAGACGGCCGCCCGCCCCGAAAGGCAGTCGGGGCGGACGGCCCGTACCACCCTGCCAGATCCACCCGACGTCACGTCATCCACCCGACATCACGTCGCACACCCTCTGGAGACTCTCAATGCGCAGAACGCGCTGCACCGCGGCGATGGTCGCCGCCGCCGTGGTGTCCGGCACGCTGGCTCTGGCGAGCCCGGCGTCCGCCGACCCCACCCCCGCCGGGACCTTCCGCAAGCTCGTCGGCGTGGGCTCCGACACCACCCAGGACGTGCTCAACGCCCTCGCCGGCGACACCGTCAACGGGCAGAGCTACGCCGGCACCGCCGTGAAGTCGGCGACCGGTGCGGGCGTCGCCTCCTACGACGCGATCGAGCCCGGCACCGGCTCCACCACCTCGAACATCCAGACCCGCACGGGCGGCCCGTCCTTCCAGCGCCCCAACGGCTCCGGCAAGGGCCGCCTCGCCCTGAGCATGGCGCTGACCGGCGACAAGTTCCCCGACAGCTCCGGCGTCTCCATCAAGGGCCAGGTCGACTTCGCCCGCTCCTCCAGCGGCCCGAGCACCTCCGGCACAGCCTTCACCTACATTCCCTTCGCGCGTGACGCGGTCGGCGTGGCGGTCCGCGGCTCGGCGCTGAACACGCTGACGGTCGACCAGCTGCACGACATCTACTCGGGCTCGCTGACCGTGGTGAACGGCCAGACCGTGCACCCGAAGATCCCGCAGAGCGGCTCCGGCACCCGCAAGTTCTTCCTCGGCGCGATCGGCCTCACCGACGCCACGCTCTCCCCGAACGTCCCGACCGTCCAGGAGAACCAGGGCAACGGCGCCCTCGACGAGGACGGCGCGCTCGTCCCGTTCTCCGTGGGCAGCTGGATCGCCCAGAACAACGGCATCTCCCCGGACTTCAGCACCACGGCGGCCGCCGCCGGCGCCCACCTGGCCGCCGTACAGCTGCCCGGAGACAACGGCGCCACCACCCCGGTCGCCACCGTGAACGGCAAGCTCGCCCCGGTCGGCGCCTACTACGAGAACGCCACCTTCGGCCGCGACGTCTACAACGTCGTCCCGACCCGGGCGATCGACCCGACCAGCATCTTCTTCGACAAGGACCTCTACGACGTCTTCGTCACCAGCGGCACCCACGAGGCGGCCCTCGCCTCCGAGGGCGCCGAGGGCGTCATCGGCAAGTTCGGCTTCGTGAACGAGTCGTACAACGGCTCGGTCAACCCGGCCAAGCACGCCAAGCTCGGCGGCCTGGAGGAGTCGGGCGTCGACACCTCGACGCCGGCGGCACCCGTCCTGAAGGCCACCCGCGGCGACGCGAGCGTCAAGCTCAACTGGACCGCCCCCGCCGCCACCGGCCTCCCGGTCACCGACTACCGCGTGACGCTGATGCGTTCGGACGGCTCCGTCGCGGCCACCAAGGACGTCTCGGCCGGCACCACGTCGTACACCTTCAGCGGTCTGGCCCTCGGCACCTACACGGCCACCGTCAGCGCCGCCAACCTCAACGGCAGCGGCGCCGCCGCCTCCTGGACCGGCATCATCAAGTACACCACCGCGACGAAGGCCACCGTCGCGACGACCGCGTACGGCAAGACCCCGAAGGTCTCCGTCACGGTCAGCGACACGCACGGCGTCGTCCCGACCGGCACGGTCACCGTGAAGGAGGGCACCACCACCCTGGGCACGGGCACCCTGGACAGCACCGGCAAGGTCACCGTCAGCCTGTCCAGCCACCTCAAGGTCGCCACGCACGCCCTCACGGTGTCGTACGGGGGCAACGGCAAGCTCCTCACGTCCCACACGAGCGTCAGCCTGACGATCACCAAGGCGACGCCGACCGTCACCGTCACCGCGCCGACCTCGATCAGCCACACCAGCCAGGCCAAGGTCACCATCAAGGTCTCCGCGACCGGCACCACGCCGACCGGCACGGTCCGCATCTACGAGGGCTCCGTCGTGCGCGCCTCCGGCACGCTGAGCGGCGGCGTGCTGACCCTCACGCTGCCCAAGTTGAGCGTCGGCACGCACACCATGCACGCGTGGTACATGGGCTCCTCGACGGTGAACTCGAAGAACAGCGCGAACTTCACCATCAAGTCCACCTGAGGTGTGACGAGTTGACCTCCTGCCGGGGCGGCCGCCACCGCCCCGGCAGGACCCCCTTTCGGTATCCATGAGTGAAGGAGACGTGCCGTCGTGACGGTCGCCGTACAGGCCACGCTCGCAACCCCCGCGTCACGGCCGCGCGTTCCGGGCGTCACCGCCGTCCGGCATCTCGCCCGGGGCGGCCTGCTCACCCTGGCCGCCCTGCTGCTCGGCCTCACCGCACAGCTGCTGTTCCTCAGCGGTCTGCAGGAACGGGCCGCCCAGCACGCCGCGTTCGACGAACTGCGCGCCCAACTCGCCCTGGGCACCGCCCCGGTGGCCCAGACCGACCAGCAGGGCGATCTGCTCGCGCCCGGCACCCCGGTCGCGCTCATCGACATCCCCGCCGTCCATGTGCGCCAGGTCGTCCTGGAGGGCACCGACTCCTCCGTCCTCACCGACGGCCCCGGCCACCGCCGGGACACCCCGCTGCCCGGCCAGGCCGGCACCAGCGTGCTGCTGGGCCGCGCCGCCGCGTACGGCCATCCGTTCGGGCGCCTCGACGAGCTCGCCGCGGGCGACACGTTCACCGTGACCACCGGCCAGGGCAAGGCGAAATACCAGGTCATCGGCGTACGACGGGCCGGTGACCCGGCGCCCGCCATGGTGACCGCCGGCAAGGGCCGGCTGGTCCTGGTCACGGCCACCGGGCCGAGCTTCATGCCCGGCGGTGTGCTGCGTGTCGACGCCGACCTGGTCTCCGCTCCCGCCCAGACCCCCGCCGCCGTCATTCGCTCCGGCACGCTCCCGGAGTCCGAGCAGCCGCTGGCGCGCCCCTCCGGTGTGCCGTGGCCGCTGGTCATGTGGCTCCAGGCGCTGCTGGCCGTCGCGGTCGCCGCGGTGTGGGCCTGGCACCGCTGGGGCCGCCACCAGACCTGGATCGTGTTCGCCCCCGTCGTCGCGGCCCTGGGCCTTCAGGTCGCCACCCGCGCCACCGAACTCCTGCCCAACGTGATGTGACCGCCGGCCGGCGCTCTGATCGGAGCACCGGCCGGGGCCCTGCTCCAGACCCGCCGCCCCCCCCGCTGAGACCCGACCCCGCCAAGAGGTGCCCGACGTGACCGATGCGACCGCCGCCACGCGTGACAGCGCCGCGACCGAGACCGCCCCGACGACCGACACCGCCGTCGTCCGCACGGGGACCGCCCTGGCCGACACCGTCGTCCTGCCGCCCGTCACGGCCGGTGCGCCCACCGCGTCCGGCCCGACCGCCCCCGCGACGCTGGAAGCGCGCGCCGTCTCGGCGTGGTTCGGCAGCCACCAGGTGCTGGAGCGCGTCTCCCTCACCATGCCCGCCGGGCAGGTCACCGCCCTGATCGGCCCCTCCGGGTGCGGCAAGTCGACCTTCTTGCGCACGCTCAACCGCATGCACGAGCTGATCCCCTCGGCCGCGCTCGCGGGCGAGGTGCTCTTCGAGGGCGAGGACATCTACGCTCCCCAGCGCCGCCTGACCGACGCCCGGCGCCGGATCGGCATGGTCTTCCAGAAGCCCAACCCGTTCCCCGCCATGTCGATCTACGACAACGTGGTGGCGGGCCTGCGCCTGACCGGCACGCGCGTGAGCCGCCGCGAGAAGGACGAGCTGGTCGAGGAGAGCCTGACCCGGGCCGGCCTGTGGAAGGAGGTGCGGGACCGGCTGCGGCAGCCCGGCGGCGCGCTCTCCGGCGGCCAGCAGCAGCGTCTGTGCATCGCCCGCGCGCTCGCCGTACGCCCCCGGGTGCTGCTCATGGACGAGCCCTGCTCGGCACTCGACCCCACGTCCACCCGCCGGGTCGAGGAGACCATCCACGAACTCGCCGGCCAGGTGACCGTCGTGATCGTCACCCACAACATGCAGCAGGCGGCCCGCGTCTCCGAGCAGTGCGCGTTCTTCCTCGCCGAGCAGGGCACCCCCGGCGGCATCGTCGAGCACGGTCCCACGGAGCACATCTTCGGCACCCCCGAGGACCAGCGCACGGCGGACTACGTGGCGGGCCGCTTCGGCTGAGCACCGGGTGGACGGCGACGCCGGACACCGCCGCCGGTCCGACTACGGCTCGTCCGGCCGCGGCTCATCCGTCGTCCGCCAGGTGAAGCCCGCCAAGCCGTCGACACCGGCCGGTGTCGAGCTCCCGCCCGGCACCGCGCCGGGCGACACGTCACCCGGCCGGGCTCCGGACGCACGCCGGCGCAGCGGCCACACCGCCGCCGCCGGCGCCCAGCCCGCGAGGATCATCACCACAAGCCCGCCGAGCGCCGGCACCGCTGTACCGACCAGCCCGAACCGCGCAAGCATCCAGGGGATCTGGTCCTCGCCGCATCCGCGCCCGCAGGCTGCCCGGCGCCGGCCCGGTGTGCACGGTCCGTGTCGAAAGCGCCGCGTGGTGGTGACGCTTCCGGAATCCGCGGAGCGAGATCTGTGGGACTGTGGGGTACGGGAATGGGCTCGGGCACTCCGGGTGTTTCCCGAAGGGAGTCCGTGGGTAACCCCCGGCGGATTCGGATCATGGGATGCCCGACCGGGCTGGTTCAAGATCCAATAGCCCGGAAGCCGGGCGAGTGTACCCGTCCCCGCAGAAACCTATGCGCCGTGCGGCCAGATTTTCTTCCCCTAACGGGTTGAACTTTTGTTGATCGTGGGTCAGTTGGCCGCCCGATCGCCTTACCCTTCAGAGGGTGAACCAACCGATGTCCCGAGAGTCCGAGGCCGATCTCCCCGGGGAACCGCAGCTCCCCGGCGCGCTGCCCGAGGCACTGCGCGCCGAACTCGTCGCGTTCCGCCGCGACTTGCACATGCACCCGGAGCTCGGCAACCAGGAGTTCCGCACCACGGCGGCGCTGAAGGCCCGCCTGGAGCAGGCGGGCCTGAAGCCGCGCGTCCTCGACACCGGGACCGGCCTCATCTGTGACATCGGTTACTGGGACGGCGTACGGCCCATGCTCGCGCTGCGCGCCGACATCGACGCGCTGCCCATTCCGGACACGAAGACCGAGTGCGCGTACCGGTCGACCGTGCCCGACCGCGCTCACGCCTGCGGTCACGACGTGCACACCACGGTCGTCCTCGGCGCCGGGCTCGTCCTCGCCGAGCTGCACCGCGAGGGGCGACTGCCCCGGCCGGTGCGGCTGATCTTCCAGCCCGCGGAGGAGGTGCTGCCCGGTGGCGCCCCGGACGCGATCGAGTCGGGCGTACTCGACGGCGTCGGGCAGATCATCGGCGTGCACTGCGACCCGAGAGTGGACGCGGGGCGCATCGGTCTGCGGCACGGCGCCATCACCTCGGCCTGCGACCGGCTCGAAGTCTCGCTCGACGGCGCGGGCGGTCATACTGCGCGCCCCCACCTCACCACCGACCTCGTCACCGCCGCCGCCCGCGTCGTGACCGACGTACCGGCTCTCGTCGCCCGGCGGGTCGACGCCCGCAGCGGCTTCGCCGTGACCTGGGGACGGATCGAGTCCGGCCACGCCTGCAATGTCATCCCGCAGCACGCCGAACTCTCCGGGACCGTGCGCTGCCTGGATCTCGACGCCTGGCGGGCCGCGCCCGACCTGGTGCACGCGGCCATCGACGAGATCGCGAACCTGTACCGCGCCAAGTCCGAGATCAACTACATCCGGGGCGTCCCGCCGGTCGTCAACGACCCGGCCGTCACGGAACTCCTCCGCGACGCCATGACCGCCCGGCGCGGGGCGCACTCCATCGAGGACACCGAACAGAGCCTCGGCGGCGAGGACTTCTCCTGGTACCTGGAGCATGTGCCCGGCGCGATGGCCCGCCTCGGCGTCCGTACGCCGGGCGACCGCACCGCGCGTGACCTGCACCGGGGCGACTTCGACGCGGACGAGTCGGCCATCACGGTCGGAGTTGAGCTGTTCACGGCGGCGGCGCTGCTGGATTCCGGGGCGTGAGGAAGACGGGCGCGGCCGGCGACTCCGGTCGCGCCCCCAACCCCTGCGCAGTAGCGTGGGGCGCAGCCATCCGCGGCCACTCGCTTCGTCACGCAGGCTGTTGCTTCCGAACGCGAAGCGTGACGGCCGTGCTGGGTGTTGCATCCCCACATGCGCCTTTCGGTCCCGTGGTTCACAAGGACGTAACCAGCCATCGGCACGAATGGATAACGGCCACGCGATACCCCGTTCCCTGGACGGTCTACGCGCGTTAATGTGCGCCGAACCCAGCACCCACTGCGGGGTTTTGGAGAATGGGGAACTTCAGATGCGTCGGATATCCAGCCTGACCCGCGTCGCGGTGGGGGTCGCGTCGCTCGCGCTCGCAGCCACGGCCTGTGGCGGCACCAGTAACGACAGCGGCAACAGCAGCAGCGACAGCAGCAAGAGTGGCAAGGGTCTCGCCATTGCCTATGACGTCGGTGGCAAGGGCGACCAGTCCTTCAACGACGCCGCGTACGAGGGCCTGAAGAAGGCGAAGGCGGAGTTCAAGTACGACACCGCCGACCTCGAGCCCACCGACGGCGAGACCGACGCCGACAAGGAGCAGCGCCTCGCGTCGCTGGCCAAGCAGGGCTACAACCCCGTCATCGGCATCGGGTTCGCCTACGGTCCCGCCCTGGAGGCGGTGGCCAAGAAGTACCCGAAGACCAGCTTCGGCATCGTGGACTCGGTCGTCGCGGGCGACAACGTGGCGTCCCTGGTCTTCGCCGAGCAGGAGTCCTCCTACCTCGCCGGTGTCGCCGCCGCCAAGGCCACCAAGTCCAACACGGTCGGTTTCGTGGGCGGTGTGGACATCCCGCTGATCCACAAGTTCGAGGCGGGCTACAAGCAGGGTGTCCAGGACACCAAGCCGGGCGTCAAGGTGCTGTCGCAGTACCTCACGCAGACTGCCCAGGAGGGTGGCTTCTCCAGCCCCGACAAGGGCAAGGCCGCCGCCGAGGGCCAGATCGAGAAGAAGGCGGACGTCGTCTACCAGGCGGCCGGCCTGTCCGGCCAGGGTGTGATCGAGGCCGCCGCCAAGGCGAAGGTGTGGGCGATCGGCGTCGACTCCGACCAGTACAAGCAGGCAGCCCTGGCCAAGTACAAGGACTACATCCTGACCTCCGCGCTCAAGGACGTCGGCGGCGCGGTGTACTCGCTCGCCAAGTCCGTCAAGGACGGCAAGCCGCTGACCGGTACGCAGACCTTCGACCTGAAGGTGGACGGCGTCGGTCTCGCCGACAGCAACCCGAAGATGGCGGAGATCTCCGGCCTCACCGACGCCGTGGCCAAGGCCAAGGCGGGCATCATCGACGGCTCCATCAAGGTCAAGACCGAGTAGTGACCGCAAGGGCGGGCTGAGGCTCGTCTCCGCCGGAACGGGCGAATGTGGTCGAAGTTACACAGAGCGGGCGGGCACCCACGGTGCCCGCCCGCTCTCGTGTCCCCTGCGCAGGTCACCCACCGCCACAGCTCCTTTGCGGTCGGCAAGCCTTCGCCTCGCCTGCAAGTGGCGTCGGGCACAGCCGGATAACAAGGTGGACAGAAGGGGTTTTCTAGTTGGTCTACGCGCGTTAATCTGCGGCGAAGCCAGCGCCGAAGCCGTACCGTCAGGCGCTTGTACGACAGGAGCACAACACATGCGCCGGGTTCCCCGCATCGCGCTCGCAGGCGCTGCGACCGCCTCTCTCGCCCTCGTTATCTCCGCCTGTGGCGGCACCTCGACCTCCTCCAGCTCGTCGGAGGCGAAGGGCGACAAGGGTCTCGCCATTGCCTACGACGTCGGCGGCAAGGGCGACCAGTCCTTCAACGACGCCGCGTACGAGGGCCTGAAGAAGGCGAAGGCGGAGTTCAAGTACGACACCGCCGACCTCGAGCCCACCGACGGCGAGACCGACGCCGACAAGGAGCAGCGCCTGGTCTCGCTGGCCAAGCAGGGCTACAACCCGGTCGTCGGCATCGGTTACGCCTACGGCCCGGCCGTCAAGGCCGCCGCGGCGAAGTACCCCGACACCACCTTCGGCATAGTCGACGACTCCACCGTCACGGCGAAGAACGTCGCGGACCTGGTCTTCTCCGAGCAGGAGGCCTCCTACCTCGCCGGCGTCACCGCCGCCAAGGCCACCAAGACCAACACGGTCGGCTTCGTGGGCGGCGTGGACGTTCCGCTGATTCACAAGTTCGAGGCGGGCTTCGAGCAGGGCGTCAAGGACACCAAGCCGGGCGTCAAGGTCCTGTCGCAGTACCTCACGCAGACTGCCCAGGAGGGTGGCTTCTCCAGCCCCGACAAGGGCAAGACGGCCGCCGAGGGCCAGATCGAGAAGAAGGCCGACGTCGTCTACGCGGCGGCCGGTCTGTCCGGTCAGGGCGTCATCGAGGCCGCCTCCGCCAACAAGGTGCTGGCGATCGGTGTCGACTCCGACCAGTACAAGCAGGGAGCCCTGAGCAAGTACAAGGACGCGATCCTGACCTCCGCGACCAAGAACGTCGCGAGTGCGGTGTACAACCTTGCGAAGTCGGTCGAGGACGGCAAGCCGGAGAGCGGTATCGTACGGGGCGATCTGAAGACCGGTGAGGTCGGCTTGGCCGATTCCAACCCGGAGTTCAAGAGCAACACCGCGATCCAGGACGCCGTCAAAGCGGCCCAGGAGAAGATCATCAGCGGCGAGATCAAGGTCAAGACCAGCTGACGAGCAAGACCTCAGGAGCAGCCATGCGGTCCCGAGGAAGTTCAGGCACATCCCCCTGCCGTACGGCACGGGAGCGCGTCTGTTCGGCCTCGGCGCCGCTTGGTAACCGCGGGGTTACGTCCGCTCAACGGGATACGAGGAGTCTGGCTCCCCGTATCCCGTTCTCGCGGCGCGTGGCCCCCTTCGTTGCCGTAGGGGCGCTACGCGCGTAGACGACCCCCTTTCCCTCAGGAGAGTGCGCCATCAACGCGTCCAGCAGCCCTCCGGCCGGCGCGGTCAACGGTCAGGTGACCGCTGTCGAACTCGCCGGGATCACCAAACGATTCCCTGGCGTCGTGGCCAACCACGACATCCACCTCAGCGTCCGCAAGGGCACGGTCCACGCCCTCGTCGGCGAGAACGGTGCCGGCAAGTCGACGCTGATGAAGATCCTCTACGGCATGCAGAAGCCGGACGAGGGCACCATCGCCGTCGACGGCGAGCAGGTCACCTTCTCGTCGCCCGCCGACGCCATCGTGCGCGGTATCGGCATGGTCCACCAGCACTTCATGCTGGCCGACAACCTCACCGTCCTGGAGAACGTCGTCCTGGGCAGCGAGAAGCTGTACGGCATCGGCGCCAAGGCCCGCCGCAAGATCATGGAGATCTCCGAGCGCTATGGCCTCGGCGTCCGCCCCGACGTCCTGGTCGAGAACCTCGGTGTCGCCGCCCGCCAGCGTGTGGAGATCCTCAAGGTCCTCTACCGCGGCGCCCGCATCCTCATCCTGGACGAGCCCACCGCGGTACTCGTACCGCAGGAGGTCGACGCACTCTTCGACAACCTGCGCGAGCTCAGGTCCGAGGGTCTGTCCGTCATCTTCATCTCGCACAAGCTGGGCGAGGTCCTGTCGGTCGCCGATGACATCACGGTCATCCGCCGCGGTACGACGGTCGGCACCGCAGTCCCCTCCGAGACGACGCCCCGCCAGCTCGCCGAGCTGATGGTGGGCAGCGAGCTGCCCACCCCGGAGACCGCCGAGTCCACCGTCACGGACAAGCCGGTCATCGAGGTCAAGGGCCTCACGGCCTTCGCCAGCGGCGGCGCCTCCCTCGGTGAACTCGCCGAGCCGACGCCGGACAGCGGCCTGGTCGCGGAGGACAAGGCCGAGACCGCCGACGCGGTGAAGCGCGTCCTCGACGACGTCACCTTCACCATCCACGCGGGCGAGGTCATGGGCATCGCCGGCGTCGAGGGCAACGGTCAGACCGAGCTCATCGACGCGCTGATCGGCCTCAAGCGCGCCGACTCCGGCTCCGTCTCCTTCCTCGGTGAGGACATCACCGGCTGGGCCACCCGCAAGCGCCGCGAGCAGGGCATCGGCTACATCCCCGAGGACCGCCACCGGCACGGCCTCCTCCTGGAAGCCCCGCTCTGGGAGAACCGCATCCTCGGCCATGTCACCGAGAAGCCCAACGCGAAGGGCGTCTGGCTCGACATCAAGGGCGCCCAGGAGGACACGAAGCGGATCGTCAAGGAGTACGACGTCCGCACGCCCGGCATCGACGTCACGGCCGCCTCTCTGTCCGGCGGCAACCAGCAGAAGCTGATCGTCGGCCGCGAGATGAGCCACAAGCCGAAGTTCCTGATCGCCGCCCACCCCACCCGCGGTGTGGACGTCGGCGCACAGGCGCAGATCTGGGACCAGATCCGCGGGGCGCGCCGCGAGGGCCTCGCCGTGCTGCTGATCTCCGCCGACCTGGACGAGCTGATCGGCCTCTCCGACACGCTCCGGGTGATCTACAACGGCAAACTCGTCGCGGACGCCGACCCGGCCACCATCACCCCGGAGGAGCTCGGCTCGGCCATGACCGGCGCCGCCTCCGGACATCTCGAGAACGAAGAGCTCGCAGCACAGGCGGAGCTCGAAGAGCACGCCGAAACCCCGGCAGACGCCCCGGAAGACGAGGCCCGCTGATGAAGAAGTTCGACAAGGAGCGCCTGCTCCTCGCGGTGGCCGGGCCGGTCATCGCGCTCGTCGTGGCCGTGGCGCTGACCTCGGTCGTGCTGATCGCATCGGGCAAGAACCCGATCGAGCCGTACACGATCATGTTCGAGCAGGCCACGTTCTCCGACATCCAGGTCCTGATCATCAATCAGGCCTCGCTGTACTACATCGCGGCGCTCGCGGTGGCCATCGGCTTCCGGATGAACCTGTTCAACATCGGTGTGGACGGGCAGTACCAGCTCGCCGCCATGATGGCCGCGATCGTCGGCGCCCACGTCGCGCTGCCCGCGGCGCTCCAGGTCCCACTGCTGATCCTGACCGCGGTCTTCACCGGCGCGTTCTGGGCCGGCATCGCCGGTGTCCTCAAGGTCACCCGCGGCGTCAGCGAGGTCGTCGCGACGATCATGCTCAACGCGATCGCGACCTCTGTCATCGCCTACCTGTGGCTGCCCAGCGTCTTCGGCGTCAAGCTCGGCAACAACAACACCACCGGCGAGTTGCACAAGTCCGGCTGGGTGCCCGGCTTCAACATGGGCGAGGCCGGCGAGATCTACGGCCTCGTGATCCTGGCGGCGCTGCTCGGCATCGGCTACTGGATCGTCCTCAACCGCACCCGCTTCGGCTTCGACCTGCGTGCCTCGGGCGCCTCGGAGAGCGCGGCCTCGGCCAGCGGTGTGGACCCCAAGCGCATGGTGCTGACCGCCATGCTGGTCTCCGGCGGCATGGCCGGCCTCGCGGGCCTGCCGATCCTGCTGGGCGACACGCACACCTACAGCCTGAACTTCCCGACCGGCATCGGCTTCCTCGGCATCGGTATCGCGCTGCTCGGCCGCAACAGCCCGGTGGGCATCGCCTTCGCGGCGCTGCTGTGGGCCTGGCTGGACAAGGCGTCGCCCGAGCTCGACTTCCATGGCTACGACAAGGAAATCGCGGTCATCATGCAGGGCCTGATCGTGATCGCGGTCGTCGTCTCGTACGAGGCCGTGCGCGAGTGGGGTCTGCGCCGTCAGCAGCGCCGCGTCGGCGCGGAACTCGCCGCGGGCCACGTCCTCGGCGCCGCCAACAACACCGAGAAGGAGGTGGCTGGCCGATGACCACCGCAACCGACGTCAACCAGCCCACGCTGCAGCCCGCGGCACCCGGCAGCCGCCGGCTGTCGCTCCCCGTCCTCCTGCTGGTCATCGCGGGCGGCCTGGCGCTGACCTCGATCGTCCGCATCATCACGGGCGCCGACGGCATCACCAACGTCAGTCAGATGTCGACCGCGCTCCAGCTGGCCGTCCCGATCGGCCTGGCCGGTCTCGGTGGCCTCTGGGCGGAGCGCTCGGGCGTCGTCAACATCGGCCTCGAAGGCATGATGATCCTCGGCACCTGGTTCGGTGCCTGGGCCGGCTATCAGTGGGGCCCGTGGACCGGCGTCCTGATCGGCATCATCGGTGGCGCGATCGGCGGCCTGCTGCACGCGATCATCACGGTCACCTTCAATGTCAACCACATCGTCTCCGGTGTGGCCATCAACATCCTGGCGCTGGGCGCCACCCGCTACCTCGCCCCCCTCGCCTTCGAGGGCGTCGAGGGCGGCTCGGCCAAGCAGTCCCCGCCGGTCGAGTCCCTCGGCCACTTCACGGTGCCAGGACTCTCCGACTGGCTCAGCACCCTCAACTCCAAGGGCTGGTTCTTCCTCTCGGACATCGCGGGCCTGCTCGGCGGACTGGTCACCAACGTCTCCTGGCTGACCCTGATCGCCGTCGCGCTGATCCCCGCCACCTGGTGGATCCTCTGGCGTACGCCCTTCGGCCTGCGCCTGCGGTCCTGCGGCGAGAACCCGATCGCGGCCGAGTCGCTCGGCGTCAACGTCTACAAGTACAAGTACCTGGCTGTGATCATCTCCGGTGGCCTGGCCGGCCTCGGCGGTGTCTTCCTGTCGATCGTCGCCAACCCCTTCTACCTGGAGGGCCAGACCAGTGGCCGCGGCTACATCGGTCTCGCCGCGATGATCTTCGGCAACTGGATGCCGGGCGGACTCGCCCTGGGCGCGGGCCTGTTCGGCTACACCGACAGCCTCAACCTGCGCGGCGGTTCCGAGAACGTCCACGCGCTGCTGCTGCTCGGCGCCATCCTGCTCGTCATCGGTGCGATCTGGCTGGTGATCAAGAAGAAGTACGTGACCTCGGTGATCACCCTGGCCGTCGGCGTACTCGTGTTCCTCTGGTACTCCCTCACCGACGAGGTCCCGAACCAGATCGTCTCGGCCACGCCGTACGTCATCACCCTGCTCGTCCTCTCGCTTTCGGCGCAGCGCCTGCGCATGCCGAAGGCGGACGGCATGCCGTACCGGAAGGGACAGGGCAAGTGACGTCCGCCGACGCGGTCTCCGCGACGATCGACTGGGAGGAGCTGCGGGAGGTGGCACGCGCTGCCATGTCCCGCGCGTACGCTCCGTACTCGGGCTACCGGGTCGGCGTCGCGGCCCTCGTCGACGACGGCCGGATCGTCTCCGGCTGCAACGTCGAGAACGCCTCGTACGGGATCAGCCTGTGCGCCGAGTGCGGTCTGGTCTCCCAGCTGCAGAACACCGGGGGCGGCCGGCTGACGCACTTCACCTGCGTCGACGGGCGGGGCGAGATCCTCGTCCCCTGCGGGCGCTGCCGCCAGCTGCTGTTCGAGTTCGGCGGGCCCGACCTGCTCCTGGAGACCCCGGCCGGAATCCTGCCGCTCTCCGAGATGCTGCCGCAGGCCTTCGGGCCGGACCATCTCACCAAGTAACGCCCCGCGGCCCCTCCTGATCGACTGATCCCTGGGAGGGGCCGCTCATCTTTCGGAAGGAACGCCATGGCCATGGACGCCGTCTCCGTCATCCGCACCAAGCGGGACCGCGCCGAGCTCAGCGACGCGCAGATCGACTGGGTCATCGACGCGTACACCCGCGGCGAGGTCGCCGACTACCAGATGGCCGCCCTCAACATGGCGATCCTGCTCAACGGCATGAACCGCCGTGAGATCGCCCGCTGGACCGCCGCGATGATCGCCTCGGGCGAGCGCATGAACTTCTCGTCCCTGTCCCGCCCGACCGCGGACAAGCACTCCACCGGTGGCGTGGGCGACAAGATCACGCTGCCGCTCGCGCCCCTCGTGGCCGCCTGCGGCGCCGCCGTCCCGCAGCTGTCCGGGCGCGGCCTCGGCCACACCGGCGGCACGCTGGACAAGCTGGAGTCGATCCCGGGCTGGCGTGCGCTGCTCTCCAACGAGGAGATGCTGCACGTCCTCGACACCACGGGCGCGGTGATCTGCGCGGCCGGTGACGGCCTCGCCCCCGCCGACAAGAAGCTCTACGCGCTCCGCGATGTCACCGGCACGGTCGAGGCGATCCCCCTGATCGCCTCCTCGATCATGTCCAAGAAGATCGCCGAGGGCACGGGCTCGCTGGTCCTGGACGTGAAGGTCGGCACCGGCGCCTTCATGAAGACCATCGAGGACGCGCGGGAACTCGCCTCCACGATGGTGGGCCTGGGCACGGATCACGGCGTGAAGACGGTCGCGCTCCTGACGGACATGTCGACGCCGCTCGGTCTGACCGCGGGCAACGCCCTGGAGGTCCGCGAGTCGGTCGAGGTCCTCGCGGGCGGTGGCCCCTCGGACGTCGTCGACCTCACCATCGCGCTGGCCCGCGAGATGCTCGACGCGGCCGGCATCAAGGACGCCGACCCGGCGAAGGCGCTGGCCGACGGCTCCGCGATGGACGTCTGGCGCCGCATGATCGCCGCGCAGGGCGGCGACCCGGACGCCGAGCTGCCCGTCGCGCGCGAGCGGCACGTGGTGAACGCCCCGGCCTCGGGTGTCCTGACCCGCCTCGACGCGTACGACATCGGCATCGCCGCCTGGCGCCTCGGCGCCGGACGCGCCCGCAAGGAGGACCCGGTGCAGGCCGGCGCGGGCGTCGAACTGCACGCCAAGCCGGGCGACACGGTGACGGCGGGCCAGCCCCTCCTCACCCTCCACACGGACACCCCGGAACGCTTCGAGTACGCGCTCCAGGCGGTCGAGGGTTCGTACGACATCGCGGCCGCGGGCACGGACTTCGCGCCGACCCCGATCGTGCTGGACCGGATCGCCTGACCCAGCCCCGCGGCAGGAGGCCGCAGATGGACACGGCCTCCCTGGGGCGGACGGGATCGGTGGACCTGCGCACGCCCATCGGTCCCGTTCGGCATGTCCGGCGATGAGTTCTCGGCTCCCGGCCGGTCTACCGACTGTGGACGCCACGACACCCGCCGTACTTGTGCTGCCCGGACCCGTCACCCGTGACGAGGTGCCGCGGCTCTGTGACGACGTACGGGCGCAGCTGGAGACGACCGGGGCCGGGGTCGTGGTCTGCGATGTCGCGGGGCTGGGCCCGCCCGGCCTCGCCACCGTCGACGTACTGGCGAGACTGGAGCTGACCGCGCGGCGGGCCGGCGGGCGGATCCGACTGAGGAACCCGGACCCTGCCCTGCGCGCCCTACTGGACCTGGTCGGCCTCCGCTTCGACGCCATCGACGCCATCGACTCCGCCGGCTCCATCGAGTCGGAGGGGGAGCCCGAAGAGCGGGAACCAACGGGCGGTGTCCAGGAAGCAGTGGAACCCGGTGATCCGCCCCTTTGAGATCTCCAGCGCCTGCACCGCCCAGGGCGTGTAGCCCCCCGCTTCCGGATCCGGCTTGTACTGGGCGAAGCCCGGCAGGCCGTTGACCTCGACCGGCACCAGGCGGGAGCCCGCGCACGCGGCGCCCAGCGTCGTCATGAAGCCGGTGATGTCGTCCGTGCCGCGCAGCCACAGGTCGAACGGAGGCATCGTCATGATCGCGTCCTCGTGGAGCAGCGCCGTCAGCGCCGTCATGTCGTACCCCTCGAACGCGGCGACATAGCGCTCCAGGAGCTTCTGCTGCTCCTCGTCGAGCGGGTCCGACGTGGCGGCCTCCGCGCCGGCGCCGTCGCTCTCGGCGAGGGTGGCGCGGGCCCGCTGCAGCGCGCTGTTGACCGATGCCACGGAGGTGCCGAGCAGCTCGGCGACCTCGCTCGCCTTCCAGGCGAGGACCTCGCGCAGGATGAGCACCGCCCGCTGCTTCGGCGGCAGTTGCTGCAGGGCCGCCATGAAGGCGAGGCGCACCGACTCCTTCGCGACCGCCGCCTCGGCCGGGTCGGTGACCGTCGGCAGGACGCGGGCGTCGGGCATCGGCTCCAGCCAGGTGTTGTCCGGGCGGGGAGTGAGCGCCGCCTGGGCCAGCGGCGAGGGGGCGGTGAGATCCATGGGGCGAGCCCTCTTGTTGCCCGCGTTCAGCATGTCGAGGCACACGTTCGTCGCGATCCGGTACAGCCATGACCGCATCGAGGAGCGGCCCTCGAACTTGTCGTAGCTGCGCCAGGCGCGGACCATCGTGTCCTGCACCGCGTCCTCGGCCTCGAAGGAGGAGCCGAGCATCCGGTAGCAGTAACCGGTCAGCTCGGCCCGGTGCTTCTCCAGCCGGACGTCCAGGTCTGTCGTCGTCGCCGTACCGTCGCTGCTCATAGCCAACCCACCCCTGTGGCTGTGTTCCGTCCCGCGCGTCGTTGCGCCAGCACTTCGGAAGCTACCGCAGCCCACTGACAATGGCGTGCGGAGTGGGGAAAGGTGCAGGTCGGAAGGGGGGCGCTGGGGGTTTCGGCACGCCCGCCGCCCCTACCCGTCCCGTACCCGGGGCTCCGCCGCAGACCCCGTTGCGCAGTTCCCCGCGCCCGTTTCAGGGGCGCGGGGAACTGCGCGGATTTGGCGGCGTCTGGGGCTCCGCCCCCTGGTGACGTCTTCAGTGGGCCAGGGCCGGCTTCCGGCGGGTCTGGGCGCGGGCCGCGTGGGAGCCGAAGACCGTGATGGTCACGACGCCGAGGACGGCGAGCAGACCGAGGGTCACCGTGCCGGCCCAGCCACCCGCGTGAAAGGCGACGGCCCCCAGCGTGCTGCCGGCACTGGAGCCGATGTAGTAGGCGGACTGGTAGAGGGCCGAGGCCTGGGCCCGGCCACGCACCGCGGTGTGGCTCACCGAAGAAGATGCCACGGCGTGCCCCGCGAAGAAGCCCGCGGTGATCAGGACCAGACCGAGCAGCACGAGCGGAAGCGAGTCGGCCAGGGACAGCAGCAGACCGGAGGCCGCCGTGCCGCCCGCCAGGTAGAGCGAGCCGCGGCGGCCCAGCCGTCCGACGAGCTTGCCCGCCGTGGACGCCGACACCGTACCGACCAGGTAGACCAGGAAGATCGAGCCGATGATGCCCTGGGGGAGGGAGAAGGGGGCGTCGGTGAGGCGGTAGCCGATGACCGTGTAGACCCCGCCGAAGACCATCATGAACAGCGCGCCGATCGCGTACAGCCGGCACAGGAGCGGGTTCGCGAGGTGGTCGCGGACCGTGCGCGCCAGGACGCGCGGCCGCAGCGATCCCGGAGTGAAGTGCCGAGGCGCCGGGAGCAGCAGCCGGAAGGCGACCGCGCACGCCACCGCGATGATCCCGATCGTGCCGACGGCCACCCGCCAGCCCCACTCCTGAGCCACCCAGCCGGTGATGACCCGACCGCTCATCCCGCCGACACTGTTGCCCGCCACGAAGAGGCCGATTGCCGTGATCAGGGCCCTGGGGCGGACCTCCTCGGCCAGGTACGCCGTCGCCGACGCCGGAAGTCCGGCGAGGGCAGCGCCCTGCACTGCCCGCAGCACCACCAGCGCGCCGATCGAAGGGGCGAAGGGGACCAGCAGTCCGACCGTCACCGCAACCGCCAGTGATGCCGTCATCAACGTACGCCGTCCGAAACGCTCCGACAGCGCGCTCATGGGGAGCACGAAGAGCGCCAGCGCGCCCGTCGCGGCCGACACCGTCCAGCTCGCCTCGCTCGCGGTGACCCCGAAGTCCGTGGAGACGAGCGGGAGGAGGGCCTGCGTGGAGTAGAGGAGCGCGAAGGTCGCGACACCCGCGAGGAAGAGGGCGAAGCTCATCCGCCGGTAGCCGGGCCCGCCCGGGGCCATACGGGAGTCGACGGACGAAGGCGCGGACGGCGCGGAAGGGGCAGAGGCGGCGGTGGCGGCGTCCACGGTGGTGGACGCCCCGGTACTGGCGGAAGGCATGCTTCGAACCTAAGGACCCGCCACTCATCCGTCCAATGCATGGAAACTCCATAATCGTTCCCATGGTGCATCAGCAGAGGTCAGAAGCTCACCTGTCACCGTACAGTGACACAGAAGACAGCGCGGGCATGTCGAGGTTGCTCGCCCCACGCCTCGCGTACTTCGCCGGGGTCGCCCGCACCGAGCACGTCACCCGGGCGGCGCAGGAGATGCAGGTCCCGCAGTCGACCCTGTCGCGGGCCATGGTCCGGCTCGAACAGGACCTGGGCGTCGACCTGTTCGCGCGCAGGGGACGGACCGTCTCCCTCACGGCCGCGGGGCGTACGTTCCTCGGCTCCGTCGAGCGGGCACTCGCCGAGATCGAGCGCGCCGCCGACGAGGTGCGCGCCGACGCCGACCCGGCCACCGGCAAGGTCGCCTTCGGCTTCCTGCACACCATGGGGTCCGAGACGGTGCCGGGCCTGATCCGCGCGTTCCGCGCCGACCATCCCCGCGTCCGCTTCAGCCTCGTCCAGAACTACGGCGAGGCGATGCTGGAGGGGCTGCGTTCGGGCGAGTTGGACCTGTGCCTCACCTCGCCCGTGCCGGACGCGCCCGACCTGGTGGGACGCCGCCTCGACGAGCAGAAACTCCGGCTGGTCGTGCCGGCCGACCACCGCCTCGCCGCCCGCAAACGCATCCGCCTCGCCGAGGCCGCCGACGAGACCTTCGTGACCCTGGAATCCGGCTACGGCATGCGCCGTATCACCGACGACCTCTGCAAGGAGGCGGGCTTCAAACCGCGCATCGCCTTCGAGGGCGAGGAGGCGGAAACACTGCGGGGCCTCGTGGCCGCGGGGCTCGGGGTTGCCCTGCTGCCACCACCTGCCGTACCCCGCCCGGGGGTTGTGGAGCTGACCGTCACCGCCCCCCGCGCGGTACGCGAAATCGGGGTGGCCTGGATGGACGGCCACCCCGACACCCCACCGGTGGCCGCCTTCAAGAAGTTCCTGCTGTCGAGGAGGGGACGTCTGCTCCCCGACTGAGGGCGTCGGCACCGCCCCTGTCTTCAGGGGCGCGGGGCTGTGACACATGCGGCTCCGCCGGTGGGCGCGGCCAGCCCACGGCAACCCGCGGACAACACACGGCCTAGTGACGCAGAGCCTTCCCGAAGCCGGAGGCGAGCGGCATTCGCAGCCCGAGCGGCGGCGGCGCCGCCAGCGCATCCTCGAGCGGGCGGGACAAAGTCCGGCCGAACAGCGCCCCCATCACGAAGTTCTCCGCCAGCGCCAGCACTTCCGACCGGTACTGATGCAGCGCGTGCCCGTCGGAGTGGACCTCGAAGCGGCAGATGTCGCGGTTGGCCTTCTTGGCGCGTGCCGCGAGCCGGAAGGACAGCTCCGGGTCGGTGCGCTCGTCGTTCGTGCCGTGCACGATCAGCACACGGCGCCCGGCCAGCTGCTTCACCGGCTCGGGGGGCGCCGCCACATCCTCCTCGGGCAGCCAAGGGGCGAGCGCCAGCACGGAGTTGACGGCCGTGTGCCCGCCGGCCCGCAGTGCCGCGCGGCCGCCCATGTCCACGCCGGCCAGGCACACGGGGACGTCTCCGTAGCGGCGCACGATCTCGTCGGCGGCCCAGGACGCGTCGCGCGCCAGATGCGCCTCGCTGCCGTTCCAGCCGCGAAAGCGGTAGTGCACCACGTGGGTGACCAGGCCCTCCGCGCGTCCCGCGCGGGTGAGGCGGCGTCCCAACGCGCGTACGGAGGCGGTGGCCATCATGGGGGACGGTCTGCGGGCGGAGGTCTCCTCGCCGCCCGGGAGCAGCAGAACCACTCCGCTGACCGCCGTCGGCTCCGGGCCGAGCGCCCTGCCCAGCCGGGCCCTGCGAACCGGCGTCGCTTGCTGTGCCATGACAGAACAGTGTCAGAAGCAACGGTGTACGCCACCCGTCCGCACGGTCACCGTTACGTATCGACGGATTCGTACAACAGCAGATCTACGCGCGTAGGGCGTACAGTGCGAAAATGACGAGCCAGATCCAGAACACCCCGAGCTCGGAACAGATCCGCCGGGCGCCCAAGGTCCTGCTGCACGATCACCTCGACGGGGGCCTGCGCCCCGGGACGATCGTCGAACTCGCCCAGGAAATGGCCCCCCGCAGCCCTGGCGGCGTGGGCGGTGCCCCCATCTCCAACCTCCCCGAGACCGATCCCGACAAGCTCGGCATCTGGTTCCGCGAGGCCGCCGACTCCGGTTCCCTGGAGCGCTACCTGGAGACCTTCGCCCACACCTGCGCCGTCATGCAGACCCGCGACGCCCTCGTCCGGGTCGCCGCCGAGTGCGCCGAGGACCTCGCCGAGGACGGTGTCGTCTACGCCGAGGTCCGGTACGCGCCCGAGCAGCACCTGGAGGCCGGGCTCACTCTCGAAGAGGTCGTCGAGGCGGTCAACGAGGGCTTCCGGGAGGGCGAGCGGATCGCCCGGGAGAACGGGCACCGGATCAGGGTGGGTGCCCTGCTGACCGCCATGCGGCACGCGGCCCGCGCCCTGGAGATCGCCGAACTGGCGAACCGCTACCGGGACTTGGGTGTCGTCGGCTTCGACATCGCCGGCGCCGAGGCCGGCTATCCGCCCACTCGGCACCTCGACGCCTTCGAGTACCTCAAGCGGGAGAACAACCACTTCACCATCCACGCCGGTGAAGCCTTCGGGCTCCCGTCGATCTGGCAGGCGCTGCAGTGGTGCGGCGCCGACCGGCTCGGCCACGGCGTGCGCATCATCGACGACATCCACGTCCACGAGGACGGCTCCGTGGAGCTCGGCCGCCTGGCCTCGTACGTGCGCGACAAGCGCATCCCGTTGGAGCTGTGCCCGAGCTCCAATCTCCAGACCGGCGCGGCCGACTCGTACACCGACCATCCGATCGGACTGCTGCGGCGGCTGCATTTCCGGGCGACCGTGAATACGGACAATCGACTTATGTCGGGCACCAGTATGAGCCGGGAATTCGAGCACCTTGTCGAGGCATTCGGTTATACGCTCGATGATATGCAGTGGTTCTCTGTCAATGCTATGAAGTCAGCATTCATTCCTTTCGATGAACGGCTGGCGATGATCAATGACGTGATCAAGCCCGGATATGCCGAGCTGAAGTCCGAATGGCTGTTCCAGCAGACCGCCTCCATCAGGGGGTCTGTGGGGGATCAAGCCTGATCGGAGGGGTTGGAAAGCGGCCGGGTCTTCACTCCTTCTCCATGACTCGGCCGCTTTTTGATGTTTGCGGAGGTTGGCTCTGCGTGTTTACGGTTTTGGACCGCTCACATCCCCGTCTCACGGATCCAAGGACGCATTCAAAATGAAGCAGTCTGCTGCCAAGACCCTCGGTGTCGCCGCTCTCGGTGCCGCCTTCGCCGCTGCCGGCGCGGGCGCCGCGAACGCGGCACCGGTCGTGCCCGACGCCTCCTCGGCACTGGACACCGTCACCCAGACGCTGCCGGCGCAGAACGTCGCCAAGGCGCTGCCCGGGGCCGGTGAGGCTCTCACCCAGGGGCAGAGCGCGCTCGGCGGGGGCTTGGCCGCGGCCCGGCCCGCCGCCTCGAAGGTGCTCGCCGACGGGCCGGCCGCGCCCGTGGCCGGGCTGCTCGGCGGGCTGCCGGTGCAGGGGCTGCCCACGCACGGTCTGCCGGTGAACGGGGTCCCGCTGGGATGAGGCCTTCCGCTCGTACGAACGCCGGTGGGGCGCACCCTGGTTGGGTGCGCCCCACCGGCGCGTGTGTGATGGCTGCTGGGTTCACCAGGCCGTACGGGCGGCCTTGTCCTCGGACGGGAACAGGATCCACAGCGCTATGTAGAGCAGGAACTGCGGGCCCGGGAGCAGGCAGGAGAGCACGAAGATCACGCGCATCGTGGTCGCGGAGGTGCCGAAGCGCCGTGCCAGCGCTGCGCACACTCCGCCGATCATGCGGCCGTTGGTGGGGCGGGCAAGGGCGGTCATGGTGGCTCCTTCGCGAACCGTCGTTGAGTGCCGGGGTGTCCGGTTTCGATGTCTTCAACGCTACGGGGACGAAGTGGGCCAAGCGTCGCTCTACGGTGCGATCCCGACCCTGGGAATCGTCGGGGTCCGACCCTGAGCCATGTCCTCCCGGGGGAGGGCCGCGCGGCGGCGGGTCTCGGCCCGGCGGCGGAGCCTGGCCCTGGCGGCGGGCACGATCGCGAGGTGGGCGAGGGCCACGCCGACCGTGTTGAGCAGCAGGGAGTCCACGTCCACGACCTGGCCGGGGACGCCGGTCTGCAGGAGCTCGATGCCCAGGGAGATCAGGGCTCCGGCGGCGACCGTGCGGATGAGGGAGCCGAGCGGGGAGACGGCGAGCTTGCCGCCCGCCATCGGGAGCAGCACGCCCAGCGGGGCGAGCAGGCCCAGGCCCTCCGCGATGCGGCGGGCCGCCACCTCCGGGCCCAGTGCCAGGTCGGCTCTGATGCCGGCGAAGGGCCGCAGGTTGGCGGCGCTCACCCAGGGGACGTCCAGGGGGCGCAGTGTGATCCAGGCGACGAGGGCGAGGTGTGCGACGAGGAGGACACCTCCTGCCACACGGACGCGGGTCACGGCGCTGCCGCCGTCTGAACCTTGACGCTGCACGCCCCCCAAGACGCGGGGTGCGGCACGATCGGTTCCTGGGGGAGTGTTTTCGCCCCCTCCGCCCCTGCCCTCCCCCACTCTCGGCTTCGCTCGAGCGGGGGGACCCCCATCGTCCCTGGGGGCTGCGCCCCCAGACCCCCCTAAAAGATCGCGCAGTTCCCCGCGCCCCTAAAAGGCGCGGGGAACTGCGCGACAAGCCCCTACCGGCCCGCAGCCGAAAGGCTGGTACGGGACGGGCAGGGGCGGAGGGGGCGAAGAACTCAACGCCCCGCCACGTCACGACCCCTCGACCGCCGTGGACGGTGGTGACGTGGTGATGGGGTCGGAGCGGACCTCGGGGGTGCACTCGTAGCTGCGAAGGGGGGACGGGACGGGACCGCCGAGGATGACGGAGCCGTCGTCCTGGGCCGCGGCCGAGTCGGAGAAGGTGCAGATGATCTGGGCCAGGGCGGAGGACGTGAGGTTCTCCGGCGAGGTGCTCAGCCGGAGCGTGTCCTCGGGATCCTTGTCCCGGGGGCCACTGACCGTCATTCCACCGCGCACGTCCGTCGTGTACCCGGCCTGCCGCTCCGGCGTGGAGGGTGTCTCGGCGAGCTCGTCGAGGAGCCCCTGGGCCACCAGGACCCGCCGCGCCGCCTCCGCCGTACCGTCCGGGATCCGGACCGACCGGTCGACCGTGACCAGTTGCCTGGAGCAGAGGAGGAAGACCTGGACGGGCACACCCCGGGAGGTCTGGGTGGAGATGTCCGGGCCGGACAGCGCACAGGGCACCCGCGACGGCGCCGGACCGAAGTCCGTCGGGACCTGAGTGGACCGGATGCCGCAGCCCGCCAGCAGCGCGGCGAGCAACGGAACGACCAGCCAGGGCCGCAGGCCCCGGAGACGAGGGAACCGTGCGAAGCGTCCGCCCGGCGAGCGCAGGGATCGTGCGCGGCCCGCGCCTCGGCGGTGGAGGAGTCGTGCGGTCGTCATCCGGCGGTGTCCTCCGTGCTGTTCCCGCTCCCGTGTCCGTTCCTGGGGCCGTTCCCGTTCGCGTGCCCGTTCCCATTCCCGTCGCGGAGGTCGTCGGTGAGAAGTTCCGACGCGTCCTGCGGCAGGCGCAGCGTGAAGACCGCACCCCCCTTGGGCGCGTTCGCCGCGGTGATCTCGCCGCCGTGGATGTGCGCGTTCTCCAGGGCGATGGAGAGGCCCAGGCCGCTGCCTTCCGAACGGGGGCGGGAAGCGCTCGCCTTGTAGAAGCGGTCGAAGACGTGCGGGAGTACGTCCTCGGGGATGCCGGGACCGTGGTCCTGGACCTCGATGACCAGCTCTTCGCCCTCCACGCGCACGGACACCCGTACCGGCGAACCCCCGTGCTTGAGCGCGTTGCCGATCAGATTCGCCAGGATCACGTCGAGTCGGCGCGGGTCGAGGCGCGCGGTGATGCCGCGCTCGGCGTCCAGGTCCACCGCGTCCAGCCAGGCGCGGGCGTCGATGCACGCGGTGATCTGGTCGGCGATGTCCACGTCGTCGAGGACGAGCCGGGCGGTGCCCGCGTCGAAGCGGGTGACCTCCATCAGGTTCTCGACGAGATCGTTGAGGCGCCGGGTCTCGCTGACGACGAGACGTACGGCCGGCTCGATCATCGGGTCGACGCTGCCGGTCTCCGCGTCCAGTTCCTCTTCCAGGATCTCCGTCACGGCGGTGATCGCGGTGAGCGGCGTGCGGAGTTCGTGGGACATGTCCGCCACGAAGCGGCGGGACGCCTCGTCGCGGGCGCTCATGTCGGCCACGCGTTTTTCGAGGGCCTCCGCCGTGTGGTTGAACGTACGGGAGAGGTCGGCGAGTTCGTCCGTGCCCGACACGCGCAGTCGCGTGTCGAGTTGACCCTCGCCCAGGCGGCGGGCCGCGATGCCCAGGCGGTGCACCGGCTTGAGGACCGTGGTCGCGGCGGCCTGGGCCAGCAGCGCCGAGCCGATCAGGGCCAGGCCCGTGGCGATGCCCAGGGACCAGGCCAGCGAGTTGAGATCCTTCTCCTCGGGCTCCAGTGACTTGAGCATGTAGCCGGTGGTGGTGCCGCCGATCACCTTCGCGCCGCCCACGAGGTACGGCTTGTCGTGGTCGGTGATCCGCTGCCAGTAGAGGTGGTACGCGGACTTGTTGTTCGAGGACAGCGGCTGCTTCTTGTTCACCGCCTTCTGGAGGGACTTGGGTACGTCCTCCAGCGTGAAGGTGTCCAGCTCGGAGTTGCCGACGACGGTCTTGCCGTTCGTGTCCTGGGCGACCAGCAGCACGCTGAAGCGCTGGCTGCTGTTCGCCATCTGCCCGGCCGTGCGCTGGAGTTCGTCCTGCGCGGGGCGCACCGGCAGCATGCTCGCGTGGTTGCGCATCTCCTGCTGGAAGTCGCGCAGCACCGCGTCCTGCGTGCGCGTCAGCACGGCCTCGCGGTTGAGCCAGTACGCGATGCCCGACGCCGACACGGCGGCCGTGAGCGCGACGAGTCCGAACACCACGACCAGCCGCAGGCGCAGACTGGTGAAGCGCAGGCCGGACAGGATCGCCTTGCGCGCCGCGGCCCAGCCGCGGAGCTCGTCCTGCGGTTTTGTCACTGAGGATTGTCCAGCCGGTAGCCGACGCCACGCACGGTACGGATCAGGGTGGGCGAGGACGGCACGTCCTCGACCTTCGCGCGCAGGCGCTGCACGCAGGCGTCCACCAGCCGCGAATCGCCCAGGTAGTCGTGCTCCCACACCAGACGCAACAGCTGCTGGCGGGACAGCGCCTGCCCGGGGCGGCGGCTCAGTTCGAGGAGCAACCGCAGCTCGGTGGGAGTCAGTTGCAGATCCTCGCCGTTCTTGGTGACCGTCATCGCGGCGCGGTCGATGACGAGCGAGCCGAACGTGGCCGAGTCGTTCGCCTCGCGCTCACCACGCCGCAGCACGGCACGGATCCGGGCGTCGAGCACCCGGCCCTGCACGGGCTTGACGACATAGTCGTCGGCGCCGGACTCCAGACCGACCACGACGTCGATGTCGTCGCTGCGCGCGGTCAGCAGAATGATCGGCAGCTGGTCGGTGCGCCGGATGCGCCGGCACACCTCGAATCCGTCGATGCCGGGCAGCATCACATCCAGCACGATCAGGTCGGGCCGCTGTTCACGCAGCAGCTTCAGACCGTCCTCGCCGGTGGCAGCGGTGGCCACACGGTGTCCCTGGCGCGTCAAAGAGAGCTCCAGGGCCGTACGGATGGCGTCGTCGTCCTCGATCAGCAACAGGGAAGGCACGAACGTCATTCTGGCCCATGTCATGGCCGGGTATCGACCGTTGGAGCGCTCCCACCCATCTCCCGTACAGAAGGAGGGCCCCTCTTGTGCGACGGCGGGCCCCCGAGTGGTCATCTGCGTAGTCGTACCGCTCTTCTCTGTGATCGGGCTGTGACGCGCCTGCGGATGGGCCCTGTGACAGGTCTGTGACAGTCGGCGGACACGGCCATGAAGTGGCCCGGGCAAGCTTTTCGACACAAGCAAGGAAGCACAGCCGAACGAACCGAAGAACCGGGACTCCACGACGGGGGGCGCGAGATGGACACGCTGCACAGCACCAGCTCTAGCGCAGTTGTCACGCGGCTCCACGACGTCACCCGGGGCTCGGAGAAGTCCGGTGCCGTGAGCGGGCGGGGGTGCGCTCGCGGCACCGGGCGTCAGCACACCGCGTACATGACGGTGGTTGACGCGTTCACGGGGGAGAGCCCCACGGCGGCAGCCGCTGTGGGCACGGTCGGGGGGAAGGCTCACGGGGGAGCCGCGTACGGGGAGGACACGGGGGAGCGTCGCTCGGTGTCGGAGGCGGAGTTCACCGCCTACGTCCAGGAGCGCCGCGCCTCCCTGTACGCAACCGCCTACCACCTCACCGGTGACCGGTTCGAGGCCGAGGACCTTCTGCAGAGCGCGCTGTTCTCGACGTACAGGGCCTGGGACCGGATCAGCGACAAGGCCGCGGTCGGGGGCTACCTCCGCCGCACCATGACCAATCTGCACATCAGCGCGTGGCGCCGCCGCAAGCTGAACGAGTACCCGACCGAGGAACTGCCGGAGACGCCCGGTGACACGGACGCGATGCGCGGCACCGAGCTGCGCGCCGTGCTGTGGCAGGCGCTCGCCCGGCTGCCCGAACTCCAGCGCACGATGCTGGTCCTCCGTTACTACGAGGGCCGCACCGACCCGGAGATCGCGGAGATCCTCGACATCAGTGTCGGCACGGTGAAGTCCAGCATCTGGCGGTCGCTCCGCCGGATGCGCGAGGACGAGGTCCTCAGCTTCGGCCGTGACGAGGAGGAGTCCTTCGGGGAGCTTGTCGCCTGAAGGTCTGAGGGGAAGCAAGGGGAAGCAAGAGGTAACAGGTAGTACGGGGGAGCGGTACCGGGGGGAACCAACGGGGTCACGGGGGACCACGGGGGAGCACGGGGGAATGAGAAAGGTCCAGGCGGACGGGGGGTCCGCCTGGACCTCTTTTCGTTTTCCGCGCCTTGCCGTCCGCTCCTTACGGGTGGTGGCGGAGGCCTGGACGAACAGGTTCTGAACTGTCGTCAGGTCGCAGAACAGGGACCCCGACAGCAACCTGTGGTTTCTGCCGGTTGGACAACTGGGCCGGTGGCTACGCCGCCGTCGGGCGCGGGGTCGCGCGGCGTCCGGCGGCCGCGGCGGTCAGGCGGCCCAGGGCCTCGTCCTTGTCGCAGGGGTGGGCGCCCAGGGCGGCCTGACGGGCCACGATGGAGCGCTCGGCGCGCATCAGACGCCAGCCGCGGCGCAGCAGGAAGGGCACCGACTTGCGGCCCTCCTTGAGATCCCGCAGGAAGCGGCGGCGGAACGTGGTGACCGGGCCCCGCGACAGACACAGCGCGTCGGCCAGTACGCCCAGCTCCCGGCAGCGCTCGACGATCTCGGCGGCGAAGATCCCCTCCGCGATGAACAGCGGCGTCCGCTCGATGCGCAGGGACTCCGTGCCGGTGCGGGCGCTCAGCGAGATGTCGTACACGGGGATCGTCGTACATCCCGTACGGCACAGTTCCTCGATCGCGGCGACCGCCGTGTCCGCGTCCCAGGACAGCGGGTGGTCCCAGTCGATGTCCGCACTGCCCTCCACCTGCGGAAGCGTCGGGTCCGTGCCCTCCTTGTAGAAGTCGTCGAGGCGGAGCACGGGGAGCCCGGAGTCGGCCGCGAGAAGGGACTTTCCAGAGCCGGAGGGGCCGCAGAGCAGCACCACGCGGGTGGGTATCGGGGGATGGGAACCCAATTCTCTGTACCTTCTGTGAATCGACCGGGTACGGCCACGCAGCGGACGCGTCCAGGACATTATCCCCTCCACTCGGCACGCTCCCGGACCCGGCGGATATCGGTCGGTCCGGCGTCCCGGCGGACTGGCGCTGATATGCCTGTTGACCCGCACAGGCGAATCCGCCGTTGGGACCGCCCTGAAGTGGAGCCGGGTCAACTACTCTGCGTTTCAATCCAGTTGCTCTCTGCTCTTCGAAGAGGAAACCTGATGGCGCGACACGCAGCCCAGCAGACCACCATGGCCCGCACCACCGCGCGCATCGCCGCCGCGGTCGGCGTGGTCGCTGCCGGTGCGGCCGCGGCCGGCCCGGCCGCCGCGGACACGGACCCTGTCGTGGACGTCATGCGCACCCGGCCCACCTCGATGGGCAACATCGACCCGCAGGCCGGCCTCGCGGCCCTGACCGGCACGGTCGGCTACGTCACCGGCCCCGTCCAGGGCCTCAAGCCCAATCCGCTGGCGGGCACCGGGGTCGACCCGCTCGACAACGGGGTGGGCACCCAGCTCGCCGACTTCAAACCGCTCTCCTCGCAGGCCCTGACGGGGCCGGTGGCGCAGGCGCCGTCGGTGGGGAGCATCCCGCTGCTGGGGCAGGCGACGGGCCTGCTGCACTGAGCGGCACATGAGAGAGCCGCGCTCCCCCTGGACGGAGGGGAAGCGCGGCTCTCCCGTTGACGGGGCCCCGGGGACACGGATCGGGGCCCCGAGACTCGGTACGCCTCAGTAAGACGATCCGGAGGCACCCAGGGAACCCGTCGGGTGCCAGACCGTCTTCGTCTCCAGGAAGGCGGTCAGTCGCTCGATGCCGGGAGTCCCCGAATAATCCACAGGCTGTGGACGAAGAACGCGCTTCAGGTTGTCCGCGGCCGCGATCTCCAGCTCCTTCGCGAGTACGTCGTCCGCGCCGGCGAGGTCGATCGCGTTGACGTCCTGGTGTGCGGCCAGGGGAGCGGCGATCTCCGCCGTCCTGCCGGAGAGCACGTTGACCACGCCGCCGGGCAGATCGGAGGTGGCCAGCACCTCGCCCAGCGACAGTGCCGGGAGCGGGGACTTCTCGGAGGCGATGACGATCGCCGTGTTGCCGGTCGCGATCACCGGGGCGATCACCGAGACCAGGCCCAGGAACGAGGACTCCTGAGGGGCCAGTACGACGACCACGCCCGTCGGCTCCGGGGTGGACAGGTTGAAGAACGGGCCCGCGACAGGGTTGCCGCCCCCGACCACCTGGGCGATCTTGTCGGTCCAGCCCGCGTACCAGACCCAGCGGTCGATCGCGGCGTCGACGACAGCGGCCGCCTTGGACTTCGACAGACCCTCGGCGTCCGCGACCTCGCGCACGAACTGCTCCTTGCGGCCCTCCAGCATCTCCGCGATGCGGTAGAGGATCTGGCCGCGGTTGTAGGCGGTCGCGCCGGACCAGCCGCCGAACGCCTTGCGGGCCGCCACCACGGCGTCACGGGCGTCCTTGCGGGAGGAAAGAGGCGCGTTGGCCAGCCACTTGCCCTTGGAGTCCGTCACCTCGTACACCCGGCCGCTCTCGGAACGCGGGAACTTCCCGCCCACGTACAGCTTGTAGGTCTTGAAGACACTCAGACGCTGCTGCCCGGACTTCTCAACTGCGCTCATTTATCGCTCGCCCTCCGGGCTCGACGGGGCGAGGTACGCCTCCAGGCCGTGACGACCGCCCTCGCGGCCGAAGCCCGACTCCTTGTAACCGCCGAACGGCGAGGTCGGGTCGAACTTGTTGAACGTGTTGGACCAGACGACGCCCGCGCGGAGCTTGCTCGCGACGGCCAGGATCCGGGAGCCCTTCTCGGTCCAGATGCCCGCCGAGAGGCCGTACTGGGTGTTGTTGGCCTTGGCGACCGCCTCGTCCGGGGTGCGGAAGGTGAGGACCGAAAGGACCGGGCCGAAGATCTCGTCGCGGGCGATGATGTGCGCCTGGGTGACGTTCGTGAAGAGCGTCGGGGCGAACCAGTAGCCGGAGGAGGGGAGTTCACAGGCCGGGGACCAGCGCTCGGCGCCCTCGGCCTCGCCCTGCTCGACGAGCGAGGTGATGCGCGCGAGCTGCTCGGCGGAGTTGATGGCGCCGATGTCGGTGTTCTTGTCGAGCGGGTCACCGAGGCGCAGCGTCGAGAGGCGGCGCTTGAGCGAGTCCAGCAGCTCGTCCTGGATCGACTCCTGGACCAGCAGACGGGAGCCGGCGCAGCAGACCTGGCCCTGGTTGAAGAAGATGCCGCTGACGATGCCCTCGACGGCCTGGTCGATGGGGGCGTCGTCGAAGACGATGTTCGCGCCCTTGCCGCCGAGTTCGAGGGTGACCTTCTTGCCGGTCCCGGCGACCTGGCGGGCGATCGCCTTGCCCACGGCGGTGGAACCGGTGAAGGCGACCTTGTTGACGTCGGGGTGCTCGACGAGGGCGGCACCCGTGTCGCCGTATCCCGGAAGGATGTTGACGACACCCTTGGGCAGGCCTGCCTGGCGGCAGATGTCCGCGAAGAACAACGCGGACAGGGGAGTGGTCTCCGCGGGCTTCAGGACGACCGTGTTGCCGGTCGCGAGCGCCGGGGCGATCTTCCAGGCCAGCATCAGCAGCGGGAAGTTCCAGGGGATGACCTGGCCGGCCACGCCCAGCGGCCGCGGGTTCGCGCCGAAGCCGGCGTGGTCGAGCTTGTCGGCCCAGCCCGCGTAGTAGAAGAAGTGCGCGGCGACCAGGGGGAGGTCGGCGTCGCGGGTCTCCTTGATGGGCTTGCCGTTGTCCAGCGTCTCCAGGACGGCGAGCTCGCGGGAGCGCTCCTGGATGATCCGGGCGATGCGGAACAGGTATTTGGCGCGCTCGGAGCCGGGCAGCGCCGACCACTTCTCGAAGGCCTTGCGGGCGGCCTTCACTGCGCGGTCGACGTCCTCGGTGCCGGCCTGGGCGACCTCGGAGAGGACCTCTTCGGTGCTCGGGCTGACGGTCTTGAAGACCTTGCCGTCGGCGGCCTCGGTGAACTCGCCGTCGATGAAGAGCCCGTACGACGGGGCGATGTCGACGACGGAGCGGGACTCGGGCGCCGGTGCGTACTGGAATGCGGATGCCATGGTGATCAGTCCACCGTCACGTAGTCGGGGCCGGAGTAACGGCCGGTGGCCAGCTTCTGACGCTGCATCAGCAGGTCGTTCAGGAGCGAGGACGCGCCGAAGCGGAACCAGTGGTTGTCCAGCCAGTCCTCGCCCGCGGTCTCGTTCACCAGGACCAGGAACTTGATGGCGTCCTTGGTGGTGCGGATGCCGCCGGCGGGCTTCACGCCGACCTGGATGCCGGTCTGTGCGCGGAAGTCGCGGACGGCTTCCAGCATGAGGAGGGTGTTCGCCGGCGTCGCGTTGACGGCCACCTTGCCGGTGGAGGTCTTGATGAAGTCGGCCCCGGCCAGCATGCCGAGCCAGCTCGCGCGCCGGATGTTGTCGTACGTCGAGAGCTCACCGGTCTCGAAGATGACCTTCAGGCGGGCGGCGCCCGAGGCCTCCTTCACGGCGACGATCTCGTCGTACACCTTCACGTAGTTGCCCGCGAGGAAGGCCCCGCGGTCGATGACCATGTCGATCTCGTCGGCGCCCGCGGCGACGGCGTCGCGCACGTCGGCCAGCTTGACGTCGAGCGCGGCGCGGCCCGCCGGGAAGGCGGTGGCGACGGATGCGACCTTCACACCGGAGCCGGCGACGGCCTCCTTGGCGACGGCCACCATGTCGGGATAGACGCAGACCGCGGCCGTGGTCGGTGTCGTACGGTCGGTCGGGTCCGGGTGGACCGCCTTGGCGCCGAGCGCCCGGACCTTGCCCGGGGTGTCCGCGCCTTCCAGCGTCGTCAGATCGACCATCGAGATGGCGAGGTCGATCGCGTACGCCTTCGCGGTGGTCTTGATGGAACGGGTACCGAGCGAGGCGGCGCGCGCCTCCAGGCCGACCGCGTCGACGCCGGGCAGCCCGTGGAGGAAGCGGCGCAGCGTGCTGTCGGATGCGGTTACGTCGCCGAGTGCGTGTGTGGGGGCACCGCCCACGCTTTCGGCAGTGGGGGAGGGTGCAGTGATGGGCATGGTCACCAGCCGAGCATATCTACGCGCGTAGCGGCTGTACACCCCTGGAGGCGGGGTGAGGGGTTTTACCCGGCGGACGCGGGCAGCGCTCGGGCGTCGACCAGCCAGCAGGCCGCGGTGAAGCAGACGTCCGTGCCGTGCACGAAGGGGGCGAACGCGGTGCGGACCGTTTCGACGACCTGTGCGCGGGTCCGCTCGTCCGCCTCGGGCAGGACCATGCCGAGCGGACCGAACCGGGTGAAGTAAGGGACCAGCTCCGTGCCGGGCAGGGTGCAGGCCACGTCGATCGGCCGGATGTCGATCCCGGCCCAGCCGCTCTCCTCCAGGATGCGGTGGACCCTGGCCGCGTCCGCGAAGGCGAACTGTCCGGGCGCGTCCGGCCGGCGGGCGGGGAGGTTCGGCAGGAGCGGTGCCGCGGCGCGTTCGGCCGTCGTCATGAACGGATTCTCCGCGGCGTCGCGCCAGGCGACGAACCGGAGCCGGGCCTCGTCCCTCGCGGCCCGCCGCAGGTTCGCGAAGGCCCGGACGGAGTCGTCGAAGAACATGACGCCGAAGCGCGAAATGATCGTGTCGAAGGCCGCGGGCGCGAACGCGTGCTCCTGCGCGTCGGCGCGGACGAAGGAAGCCCGTGCGCCCTCCCGCTCGGCGCGTGCCCGGGCGGCGTCGATCATCGGGCCGGAGATGTCGATGCCGACACAGCGCCCCGCCGGGCCGAGCCGCCGCGCCGCGGCCACCGTCGTGCCGCCCGTGCCGCAGCCGACATCGAGCACCTGGCCCCCGTGTTCGGCCGGGAGCGCTGCGACGAGTAGGTCTTCAAGGGGCCTGAGCAACTCGTCCACCACCGCCTGGGCGTCGACCCAGGCGTGGCCGGCGGGGCCGTTCCAGCGCGCCGCCTGTTCGTCATCGGTCTTGCGCGTGACTTCCATGGTCTTGCGCGTGACTTCCATGATCGTCTCCGTGTTTTTCATCGCGAGGGGGAGATGACACCGTCCTACTTAAAGTCGACTTGAGGTCAAGAGGATGACAGACCTGGACATCGCCGAGGTGGCCGAGCGCGCCGGCGTTCCCGCCTCGACGCTGCGGTTCTACGAGGAAAAAGGGCTGATCGCCTCGACCGGCCGGCGGGGCCTGCGCCGTCAGTTCGATCCCGGCGTGCTGGAGCGGCTGGCGCTGATCGCGCTGGGCCGCTCCGCGGGCTTCTCGCTCGACGAGATCGCCCGCATGTTCGCGCCGGACGGGCGGCCGCGCATCGACCGGCAGATGCTCTCGGCCAAGGCCGAGGAGCTGGACCGGACGATCCGCGAACTCGGCGCCCTGCGTGACTCCCTGCGGCACGCCGCCGCCTGTCCCGCGCCGAGCCACATGGAATGCTCCACCTTCCGCCGCATCCTCCGGGCGGCCGCGTCCGGAGCCGTTCCGGTGCCGAGGAAGAGAGCTTCGTGGCCTTGAGGACGAGAGCTTCGTGGCCTTGAGGACGAGAGCTTCGTGGCCTTGAGGACGAGAGCTTCGTGGCCTTGAGGACGAGAGCTTCGTGACCTTGAGGACGAGAGCTTCGCGGCCATAGTGAGACCACACCGCGCTCCGGCGAGCGGCAGGCGTCGGGCACAATCGGGGCCATGAGCACCCCGGACCACCAGTCACCCCTTCCGGACGCCTCGCGACCCGAGGTCAAGGACCGGATCTACCGGTCACCCGCCGGTATCGCGGGCGGCGCCCTGCTGCTGCTCATCGCGGGCTGGCTCGGCATCGACGCGCTGATCTCGGGCAACGGCCGCACCCCCTGGCTGGCCCTCGCCGCGCTGATCCTCATCGTCCCGCTGGTGTCCGCCTTCACCCTGCGCCCCGCGGTCTACGCGAACGAGGACCGGCTGCGCATCCGCAACCCGTTCCGCGTGATCGTGCTGCCCTGGGGCAAGGTCGCTTCCCTGCGCTCGCACTACTCCAACGAGGTGGTCGACACCTCCGGCACGAAGTACCAGCTGTGGGCCATCCCCGTCTCGCTGCGCGGTCGCAAGAAGGTGGCCAAGCAGCAGGCGCGGGGCGCGGCGGCGGGCAGCGGTGGCGGCCGTACGTCGCCGATGGGCCGTCCGTCCCCCTTCGGGCGCGGTCCCGTCTCCGACGCGCCGACCCGCGCCCAGACCGACCAGATCATGGACGACCTGCGCGAGCTGGCCGAGGCCAGAGCCTCCGAGGCGAGCGCGCAGGGCGAGGTCACCGTGCGCTGGGCGTACGAGGTGATGGGGCCCGCGATCGCGGGCGCGATCGTGCTGGCCATCCTGCTCGCGGTGGGCTGACCAGCCCCTCCGCAGACGATGCACAGGCTTCACGGCCAAGTAACGGGGGCACTCACCCGCTGGCCCCTGTCTGGGAAGCGACGCATCGATGAGCACGAACCCCGACGGGCCGCACCGGCTGCCGCGTCCGCGGTTCCCGATGGCTGCCGCTGCTGGGACGGAGCGCAGGCACGGCGCTGGACGGACGCGCTGCCGCCGCGCCGGGTGACCACATACGGGTCGTCATACGGGTCGTCCAGTGCAAGAGGGCCGAGCTGGAGCCCGACAGCCACCGCACGTCCTTGGCTTACGGCCTTCGGCCCGCGCCGGCCCTGACCGGAGCGGAAGCTGCGCCTGATCCACCCGTACGAGCGGGCGGCCGCCGAGATCACCGCCATGTGGCGGGACCCGGCGCTGCGGCGGACCGGCGAGAGCGGGCGGCAGGCGCCGGGTGGCCGCTGTGGCCGCGGGTCGTGGTGGGCGGACTCACATGGGTGGCGACGGTCTTCCTGCTGCCGTGGCCGCGGTCATGGGCGTCTTGCTTCACTAGCCGCGGTCATTGCCTGCCTTGCTTCCCTCGCCGCGGTCAGGGCGCGCTCGGCCACACCAGCACCATGTACGCGCTGCAGTAGGCCGAGCCCAGGACCGCGGCCGTGAGGCACACGGCGCGGAAGCGGGGCGAGGCGCGGGCGAGGTGCAGGGCCGCCGGGAGCAGGAGCGGGAAGCCGGGGAGGAGGAAGCGGGCGCGAGGGAAATAGACGCCGCCGCTGCCCAGGACGATCAGCAGCAGGACCCCGGTGAAGACGAGCAGGGGGAGCGGCTGGCGGTCCCACGCGGAGAGGACGTAGAGCGCCAGCGACGCGAGCAGCGTGACGGTCACCATCACCAGGAACAGCTCGGGCGTCGAGTCCGCCCCGAGTACCTCCCGCAGCCGGCGCACGGTCTCCACGCCGCCGTCCCACTCGTTGTGCCACAGCCGCTGTACGGCGAAGTAGCCGTCCCAGCGGTCCAGACGCAGGCCCACCCAGCCGACGTAGGCGAGCCAGCCCGCCGGGGCGAGGGCGGCGGCCGCGAGGGCGCGTGCGGAGAAGCCGCGCCGCTGCGAGATCAGGGCCGTCACGGTGACCGCGGCCGCCACCGCGATGCCCGTCGGGCGGGTCAGCCCCGACAGTGCAGCCAGCGAACCCGCCCACAGCCAGCGCCCGGTGAGCACCGCGTACAGCGACCACGCGGCGAACGCCGTGAACAGCGACTCCGTGTAGCCCATCCACTCGACCAGGCCCACCGGGAGCGCCGCCCACAGGACGGTCAGCAGCACGCCCACGCGGCGGCCGTGCAGATGGCTGCCGACCGAGTGGATCCCCCACGCGGCGAAGAACGAGCACGCGATGGCGATCGCCCATCCCGTCGTCGCGCGCGTGCCCGGCGTCAGCACCGCGACCGCCTTGACCAGGAGGGGATAGAGCGGGAAGAAAGCGAGGTTGTTCGCGTCGTACGCCCTGCCCAGCCGGTGTGTGTACCCGTGGTCGGCGATTCCCAGATACCAGTCCGTGTCCCACTGCGTCGCCAGGAGCGGCCAGAGGCCGTGATGCTGGCGGTGGGCCCAGAGGGCGAGCACGAGCAGACCGGTGACGCGTACGGCCGCGTAGGCGAGCAGGGCGGGGGCCGCGCGGTGGAGATGGGCCCGGAGTCTCGCGGTGGGGGCGGCTTTCCGCGGCGGGCGCCGGGTGTTCGGAACGCGGTCGCTCGGGGAGTTCCGGGGTGGGGCGGATGTCGGCCGGGAAGCGGTCGAGGGCACGCGGCAGCTCCTGGGACTCGGTGGTGCGCTACCGGTAACCGTTCCTCGGCCACGTGGCGGCGTACGAGAGCGCTGCGTCAACTGCCGTGCGGAAATCACCCGAAAGGGCGGCGGGGGGGGCGGTCGCTCCGGGTGGGCCCGTCTGCCCGACGGGCCCACCCGGACCGTGCCCGACGCCGGCCGCAGGTGGTCAGATACCGGCCGCGGCCGACAGGTCCCGCTTGATCGCCGACAGCAGTTCGGCGGCCTTCGCGTGGGCCGCCGGGAGGTCGTCGTGGGTGCCCACCGGCAGCACGACCTCCAGGTAGCACTTCAGCTTCGGCTCCGTGCCGCTCGGGCGGACGATGACACGGGCGCCGTCCAGGGTGTAGCGCAGACCGTCCGTCGGCGGGAGCCTGTCCGTGCCCTTGGTGAGGTCCTCGGCCTTCGTGATCGCCAGTCCGGCGAGCTCCGTGGGCGGCTGCTCGCGCAGCCGCCGCATGGCGTTCGCGATGATCGACAGGTCCTCCACGCGGACCGAGAGCTGATCGGTGGCGTGCAGGCCGTACTCGACGGCGATGTCGTCGAGAAGGTCCAGCAGGGTTCGCCCCTGCTCCTTGAGCTCGGAGGCCAGCTCGGTGACGAGGAGGGCGGCGGTGATGCCGTCCTTGTCGCGTACGCCGTCCGGGTCGACGCAGTAGCCCAGCGCCTCCTCGTACCCGTACCGCAGACCTTCGACGCGGGCGATCCACTTGAAGCCGGTGAGGGTCTCCTCGTAGGGCAGTCCCGCCCTCTCGGCGATCCGCCCGAGCAGGGACGAGGACACGATCGACTCGGCGAAGACGCCCCGCGCTCCGCGTCGCACCAGGTGCTCGGCGAGCAGCGCGCCGACCTCGTCGCCACGCAGCATCCGCCAGTCCGCGCCGGCCTTCACGGCGACCGCGCAGCGGTCGGCGTCCGGGTCGTTCGCGATGATCAGGTCCGGGTCGGTCTCGCGGGCCTTCGCGAAGGCGAGGTCCATCGCGCCGGGCTCTTCCGGGTTGGGGAAGGCGACGGTGGGGAAGTCCGGGTCGGGCTCGGCCTGTTCGGCGACGAGGACCGGGACGGGGAACCCGGCCCGGGCGAAGGCCGCGAGCAGCACGTCCTTGCCGACGCCGTGCATCGCCGTGTAGACGGTGAGGGCGGTACGCGGCGACCCCTCCGCCAGTACGGCGTCCGTACGGGCCAGGTAGGCCTCCAGGACGCCCTCGTCGAGGGTTTCCCAGCCGGAGTCGGGGCGCGGGACCGTGTCGAGGCTGGTGACGGCGTCGATCTCGGCGGCGATCTCCGCGTCCGCCGGGGGAACGATCTGCGAGCCGTCGCCCAGGTAGACCTTGTAGCCGTTGTCGCGGGGCGGGTTGTGGCTGGCGGTGACCTCCACGCCGGCGGCCGCGCCGAGGTGCCTTATGGCGTAGGCGAGTACGGGGGTGGGGAGCGGCCGGGGCAGTACGGCGGCGCGCAGCCCCGCACCCGTCATCACGGCCGCGGTGTCGCGGGCGAAGTCCTCGGACTTGTGCCGGGCGTCGTATCCGATGACGACGAGGCCATCCGTCTGCCCCTTGCTCTTAAGGTACGCGGCGAGGCCGGCGGCGGCGCGGATGACGACGGAGCGGTTCATGCGCATCGGGCCGGCGCCGAGTTCTCCTCTGAGGCCGGCGGTGCCGAACTGGAGGGTGCCGCTGAAGCGGGCGGCGAGCTCCGTCACGTCCTCGGCGTCGATGAGCTTGGCGAGTTCGTCACGGGTCTCCGCGTCGGGGTCCTCGGCCAGCCACGCCTTGGCCCGTGCGATGAGTTCGTCCTGCACCTCGGGTGCACCTCTCTCTTCGTTCGTACGTTGCGGTGTACGCCGGGTTCGTCTCGCCCCCGCCGCCCCTACCCATTCCCGTCCCCCGGGGGCTCCGCCCCCAGACCCACGTATCGGCCCGAACAGCCTCGCCCTCAAACACCGGACGGGCTGAAAACCTCCGGCGCCGACGGGCGAAGATTCAGCCCCTACGGCGTTTGAGGAGCAGGGGCCAGGGCCGGCCCCTAGTGCGGGTGCGGGTGCGGGTGCGGGTGCGGGTGCGGGTGCGGGTGCGGGTGCAGCGCCCCTTGGCGGGTCCTGGGGCTGAGCCCCAGGGGGTGCGGGGGTGTGTGAGCCCCCTGGTGGGTGCGGGGTGGAACCCCGGGCTGGGGCCCGAGGGCAGCACCCCTCGGCAGAGTCGTGGGGGCGGAGCCCCAAGGGTTCCTGGGGCAGAGCTCCCGGCAGGGATGGGGCGGAGCCCCGGGCTGGGGTTCCGAGTGCATAGCCCCTTGGCGGGGGCTGGGGCAGTGCCCCCTGGGGGTCCTGGGGGGCGGAGCCCCCGGCGGGGTCGGGGGCGGAGCCCCGGGCAGGGGGCCAGGGAGCAGCGCCTCCCGACGGGGTCGGGGGCGGAGCCCCAGGAGGAAGGGACGGGTAGGGGCGGAGGGGGCGAAGAAACCCGTTGCACGTCGCCCGTGCCCGTTGCCCGTCACCTGTCGCCCGTCGCCTACAGGCGGTCCAGGACCTGCGTCAGAAGCTCACCCATGCGGGCGGCCGAGTCGCGGCCCGCCTGGAGGACCTCTTCGTGGTTGAGGGGCTCGCCGGTCATGCCGGCGGCGAGGTTGGTGACCAGGGAGATGCCCAGCACCTCGGCACCCGCCTCACGCGCGGCGATGGCCTCGAGGGTCGTCGACATGCCGACAAGGTCCGCACCGATGACCCGAGCCATCCGGATCTCGGCCGGCGTCTCGTAGTGCGGCCCGGGGAACTGCGCGTAGACGCCCTCCTCCAGGGTGGGGTCGACCTCCTTGCACAGGGCCCGCAGACGCGGCGAGTACAGGTCGGTGAGGTCCACGAAGTTCGCCCCGACGATCGGCGACGTCGCCGTCAGGTTGATGTGGTCGCTGATCAGCACCGGCTGACCCGGGCGCATGCCCTCGCGCAGACCGCCGCAGCCGTTGGTCAGCACGACGGTCTTGCAGCCGGCGGCGACGGCGGTCCGCACGCCGTGCGCGACGGCGGCGACCCCGCGGCCCTCGTAGTAGTGGGTGCGGCCCAGGAAGACCAGGGCCCGCTTGTCGCCGATCTTGTACGAGCGGACCTTGCCGCCGTGGCCCTCGACCGCCGGCGGGGGGAACCCGGGCAGCTCGGTGACCTGGAACTCGGCCTCGGGGGAGCCGAGCGCGTCCACGGCCGGCGCCCAGCCGGAGCCCATCACGAGGGCGACGTCGTGGGTCTCGGCGCCCGTGAGCTCACGCAGGCGCGCGGCGGCGGCGTCGGCGGCGGCGTAGGGGTCGCCCTGGATGTCGTCCGGAAGAAGAGATGCGTTCACGCGCATGAGGGTAGCTGGTCCAGGCCTACGCGCGTAGATGACAGAGCTCACGGTCTTGCGATCGTTGTCTTGTCGTTTCCAACAAGGAGCCACGAGAGACGGGGCGGAGGCGACTGCAAAAGAGAGCACCGTCTCAACGGGTCGAACGGGTGGGAGGGCGGGAAAACGCGCCGCGGAGCGGCGAAGGGGCGCCTGTTGAGCAGGTCGATCGGGTGGTCGGGTGGGCGAACCCCGCCGCGGAGCGGCGCAGCACGGTGCCCGGTCGGCGGGTCGATCGGGTGGTCGGGTGGGCGAACCCGCCGCGGAGCGGCGCAGCACGGTGCCCGCTCAGCGGGTCGATCGGGTGGTCGGGTGGGCGAACCCGCCGCGGAGCGGCGCAGCACGGTGCCCGGTCAGCAGGCCGATCGGGTGGTCGGGTGGGCGAACCCCGCCGCGGAGCGGCACGGCAGGCCCGCACGGGCAGACCTCAGCAAGGCCGCTTGCGGAGCTCCATGACGTAGTCGTGCGGCGCCCCCGCCGACTCCGCCGCGTCGGCGATCTCCCCGAGATATCGCGCCGAGGGGAGCCCTCCCTCGTACCCGTTCAGTACGTACACCCACGCCGGCTCTTCCCCCTCCAGCGTGTGCACACGTACGCGCATCCGCCGGTAGACGTCGAGGCCCACGCCCTCCCACCGGTCCATGGAGTCCTCGTCCAGGGGTGCGATGTCGTACAGCGCCACGAAGACCTGGGACCGCGGTGCCTCGACGATCGTCGCGAGCGCGCCCTCCCAGCCCATGTGCTCGCCCCCGAACGTCAGCCGCCAGCCGTTCAGCCAGCCGGTGGCGCGCAGCGGCGAATGCGGAGCGCGGCGCGTCATGAGCCGCGGGTCGAGATTGCCGGCGTACGCGGCGTAGAGCGACATGGGGTCGAGGGTACGGCAGGTACACGTGCGCCTCTCGCGTAACAGAAGCGGCTCGGATGCAAGGACTCCGGGCCCCTGGGCGGAAGCACCTTGAAGCGTGCGGGACAATGGAGTACGTGACTCGGATCGTGATCATTGGTGGCGGACCCGGCGGATATGAAGCGGCGCTGGTGGCCGCGCAGCTCGGCGCGGAGGTGACCGTCGTCGACTGCGACGGTCTGGGCGGGGCGTCGGTGCTCACCGACTGCGTGCCGTCGAAGACCCTTATCGCTACGGCCGAGGTGATGACCACCTTCGACTCCTCGTACGAGGAGCTGGGGATCATCGTGGCCGACGACACGCCGCACGTCGATACGCCCGCGCGCGTGGTCGGTGTCGACCTTGGCAAGGTCAACCGCCGGGTGAAGCGCCTGGCGCTCGCGCAGTCGCACGACATCACGGCCTCGGTGACGCGCGCCGGCGCCCGGGTCCTGCGCGGTCGCGGCCGGCTGGAGGGCATGCAGGCCCTGGACGGCTCGCGCAAGGTCGTCGTACGCGCCGCGGACGGCACGGAGGAGACGCTCGCCGCCGACGCGGTCCTCATAGCCACCGGCGGTCATCCCCGTGAGCTCCCCGACGCCCAGCCGGACGGTGAGCGCATCCTGAACTGGACCCAGGTGTACGACCTCGACGAGCTGCCCGAGGAGCTCATCGTGGTCGGTTCCGGTGTCACCGGCGCCGAGTTCGCCGGCGCCTACCAGGCGCTCGGCTCCAAGGTCACCCTCGTCTCGTCCCGCGACCGGGTGCTCCCCGGTGAGGACCCGGACGCCGCCGCCGTCCTGGAGGACGTCTTCCGCCGCCGCGGCATGAACGTCATGGCGCGCTCCCGCGCCGAGTCCGCCAAGCGGGTCGGCGACCGCGTCGAGGTCACGCTCTCCGACGGCCGGGTCATCAGCGGCTCGCACTGCCTGATGGCCGTCGGCGCCATTCCGAACAGCAGCGGGATGGGCCTGGAGGAGGCCGGGGTCAAGGTCAGGGACTCCGGGCACATCTGGACCGACAAGGTCTCGCGCACGACCGCTCCCGGCGTGTACGCGGCCGGTGACGTGACCGGCGTCTTCGCCCTCGCGTCCGTTGCCGCCATGCAGGGACGTATCGCCATGTACCACTTCCTGGGCGACGCGGTGGCCCCGCTGAACCTGAAGACGGTCTCGTCCAACGTCTTCACCGACCCGGAGATCGCCACCGTCGGCTACTCGCAGGCCGACGTCGACGCGGGCAAGATCGACGCCCGGGTCGTGAAGCTCCCCCTCCTGCGCAACCCGCGCGCCAAGATGCAGGGCATCCGCGACGGCTTCGTCAAGATCTTCTGCCGCCCCGGCACCGGCATCGTGGTGGGCGGTGTCGTCGTGGCTCCGCGCGCCTCGGAACTGATCCATCCGATCTCGATCGCCGTCGACAACAATCTGACGGTCGAACAGATCGCGAACGCGTTCACCGTGTACCCCTCCCTGTCGGGCTCGATCGCCGAGGTGGCTCGGCAGTTGCACACCAGGAAGACCGCGGGCGAGGGCTGACGCGTATCGCCGACTCTCCGCTGGTCACGGGGAGTTGTCGACCATTCGTACGGCATAGGCGGGGCGAGTAGGCGCGTATACCACTTCGCGCCCTGCCATGCGAACAACTTCTGTTATTCGGCGCAAACTGCTGAAAGCAGACGGTCGTTGGGGTTACTGTCAGTTTCGTGTTCGCTGCAGAACGTCGCCAATTGATCCTCGAAATGGTGCGAGCGAATGGAGCCGTGTCGCTCCGTGAGCTCGCCCGCGTCGTCCAGACCTCTGAAGTGACCGTACGGCGGGACGTGCGCGCACTGGAGGCAGAAGGACTCCTCGACCGCCGGCACGGCGGTGCGGTATTGCCGGGCGGGTTTACGCGGGAGTCCGGCTTTCCGCAGAAATCGCATCTCGCGACCGCCGAGAAGACGGCCATCGCCGATCTCGCCGCGGGTCTCGTCGAAGAGGGCGAGGCCATCGTGGTGGGGGCGGGTACGACCACGCAGGAGCTGGCTCGCCGGCTCGCGCGGGTGCCCGGGCTGACCGTCGTCACCAACTCCCTCCTGGTGGCCCAGGCGTTGGCCCACGCCAACCGTGTGGAAGTCGTGATGACCGGCGGCACCCTGCGCGGTTCCAACTACGCCCTGGTCGGCTCCGGTGCCGAGCAGTCCCTTCAGGGGCTGCGGGTCTCCCGGGCCTTCCTCTCCGGGAGCGGGCTGACGGCCGAGCGCGGGCTCTCGACGTCCAACATGCTGTCGGCCTCGGTCGACCGCGCGCTGGTCCAGGCCGCCGCCGAGGTCGTCGTCCTCGCCGACCACACCAAGCTCGGTACCGACACGATGTTCCAGACCGTGCCGACCGATTTGATCACCCGCCTGGTCACGGACGAGCCACCCGGGCACGACGACCGCGCGGTCACCGAACTGCAGGCCCTGGCCGACCAGGGCGTACAGATCGCGGTGGCCGGGTCATCGGCCTCGGGCGGCGCGGGAGGCGATCCCGTCCCGGCGGGGCGCCCGCCACGCCGGGACGTACCGCTCCCCGGCCCCCGCCGCGGCCAGCCGATCCCCGGCACAGGCCCCCAACTACGCAGCGCAACCGCCTTGGGCGACCAGCCCCAGCCGGAACGCGCCAGGGTCGCCGACCTCCGCCGCCGCTGACCCCCCTCTCACCCCAAGGGCGGGAGGGATTGGCGGAGGTGGGCCACGAAGTGACCGCGATGTTCGGATTCACGTGGCCCGGAATTGCCCAGGACACCTCAGGGCTTCAGGCCCCGTAGCGTCAGGGTCAAGAGACGGTCGGCCAGTTGCGGCTCGTCCGGGGTTTCCTCGGCTGCCAGCGCGATGGCGTTGGTCAGTTGGAGGAGGTCGCCGATCGACACATCGGGGCGTACCGCGCCTGCCTCTTGTGCGCGGAGCAGTAGGGCGCTGCCCGCCTCGCGCATCGGGCCGCTGCATCGAGCGAGGTCCGAACCGTCGTCCTGCGAGGCCGACATGAGGGCGCGGGAGAGGCCGCGATACTCGCTGGCGTGGGTGATGATGTCGCGCAGCCAGTCCACGAGGGCGGCGCACGGCTGCGGGGCGTCGAGGAGTTCGCGCGAGCGGGCCAGCAGCTCGTCGACCGCGTCCTCGAAGACCGCGCTCATGAGGGCGTGCCGGTTCGGGAAGTGGCGGTAGAGCGTGCCGATTCCCACGCCCGCGCGCCGGGCCACGTCCTCCAGCGACGCGCCGGTGCCGTGCTCGGCGAAGGCGGACCGCGCCTCGGCGAGCAGCCGGTCGTAGTTGCGCCGGGCGTCGGCACGCATGGCGCGCGGCACTCCGGGGTTCTCCACGGGCCCGTGTGCCCCCGCTCTCTCCGGTGCGGTCGCGCCCGCCATGGCATCCACCTGCCCTTTCCTGCCGCGCGGCTGCGGTCCAGCATGCCATCGAGGCCCCCCGAGCGGCTTCCCCGGGCTGAGTGAAAGCCGTACCTGCTTCTCGTACGTCCCTGTGGCTCGTCCCCCTGCCCATCGTTTTGTACGCCTTCACGCCCCTTGGCGGAGCGGCGCGGGGAGAGCCATCGGGACGGGGGAGAACGAAGCGCCCGGCGGGCTGGCTGGGCCAGTCCGCCGGGCGCTTCGGGATGTCACAGGGAGACCCGTGTGTCAGTCCTTGATCTCGCAGATCGCGGCGCCGGAGGTGACGGAGGCGCCGACCTCCGCGCTCAGGCCCTTGATGGTGCCGGAGCGGTGGGCGTTGAGCGGCTGTTCCATCTTCATGGCTTCCAGGACGACGACCAGGTCGCCCTCCTTGACCTCCTGGCCCTCTTCGACGGCGACCTTGACGATGGTGCCCTGCATCGGGGAGGCGAGGGTGTCGCCGGAGGCGACCGGGCCGGACTTCTTGGCGGCGCGGCGCTTGGGCTTGGCGCCGGCGGCCAGGCCGGTGCGGGCCAGTGACATGCCCAGCGAGGACGGCAGGGAGACCTCCAGGCGCTTGCCGCCGACCTCGACGACGACGGTCTCGCGGCCCGGCTCCTCCTCGGCCTCGACGTCGGCCGGGGCGGCGAAGGCGGGGATCTCGTTGACGAACTCGGTCTCGATCCAGCGGGTGTGGACCGTGAACGCCGCGTTCGAGCCGGTCAGTTCCGGGGCGAACGCCGGGTCCTTGACGACCGCGCGGTGGAAGGGGATCGCGGTGGCCATGCCCTCGACCTGGAACTCGGCCAGTGCGCGGGCGGCGCGCTGCAGGGCCTGGGCGCGGGTGGCGCCGGTGACGATCAGTTTGGCCAGCAGCGAGTCCCAGGCCGGGCCGATGACGCTGCCGGACTCCACGCCCGCGTCCAGGCGCACGCCCGGGCCCGAGGGCGGGGCGAAGGCGGTGACCGTGCCGGGGGCGGGCAGGAAGTTGCGTCCCGGGTCCTCGCCGTTGATGCGGAACTCCAGGGAGTGGCCGCGCAGTTCGGGATCGCCGTAGCCGAGTTCCTCGCCGTCGGCGATGCGGAACATCTCGCGGACCAGGTCGATGCCGGCGACCTCCTCGGTGACCGGGTGCTCCACCTGCAGGCGGGTGTTGACCTCCAGGAAGGAGATCGTGCCGTCCGCGCCGACCAGGAACTCCACGGTGCCCGCGCCGACGTAGCCGGCCTCCTTCAAGATCGCCTTGGAGGAGGAGTACAGCTGCTCCACCTGGGCGTCCGACAGGAACGGGGCGGGGGCCTCCTCGACCAGCTTCTGGTGGCGGCGCTGCAGGGAGCAGTCACGGGTGGACACGACGACCACGTTGCCGTGGGTGTCGGCCAGGCACTGCGTCTCCACGTGCCGGGGCTTGTCCAGGTAGCGCTCCACGAAGCACTCGCCGCGGCCGAACGCGGCGACGGCCTCGCGGACCGCGGACTCGTACAGCTCGGGGACCTCTTCGAGGGTGCGGGCCACCTTCAGGCCGCGTCCGCCGCCGCCGAAGGCGGCCTTGATGGCGATCGGCAGGCCGTGCTCCTGGGCGAAGGCGACGACCTCCTCGGCGCCCGAGACCGGGTCGGGGGTGCCCGCCACCAGCGGGGCGCCCGCGCGCTGCGCGATGTGCCGGGCGGCGACCTTGTCACCGAGGTCGCGGATGGCCTGCGGCGGCGGGCCGATCCAGATCAGGCCGGCGTCCAGCACGGCCTGGGCGAAGTCGGCGTTCTCCGAAAGGAAGCCGTAGCCGGGATGGATCGCGTCCGCCCCGGAGTCCTTGGCGGCCTGCAGCACCTTGGCGATGTCCAGGTAACTGGTGGCCGGAGTGTCACCGCCCAATGCGAACGCTTCGTCCGCCGCACGGACATGCAGAGCGTCCCGGTCCGGTTCCGCATATACGGCAACGCTCGCGATCCCGGCATCCCGGCACGCCCGGGCCACGCGGACAGCGATTTCGCCACGGTTGGCGATGAGCACCTTGCGCACGATGGCTCCCTCCTTGAAACAAGCCGAGTTTAGGGACTGCCGACACGGCTTCTCGACCCGTCCCCAGTGGTGAGCTTGCCCACACGGAGCGTGATGCGAGGCTCGCCCGACCCGCGAAATCCCTTGTCGCACCGCGGCACGCAGGAATCCTTCCCTGAACCCTAGCCTTCCAATGTGGTCAAGGTCTCTGTGACTCCGTGCTGCGGCCCACAACGTTTCTTTGTCGAGTCCCTACGAATGGCCCAACGATTCTTTGCCCTCGGCAGAACCCTTGTCCGGGGGTTTACCCGTTAGTAGCGTTCGGGATGTACCGAACGTACTTGGGGTAACAGCACTCGGAAGTGGGTGGGGACCGGTGGTGCGCAGACCGGTGGCGTGGGTGGCGGCGATCGTGCTCTTGGTGGAGGCGATCGGAATCGCGCTGCTGAACTGGTTCCTCGGCGTCGTCGTCGACCGTCAGGACATGTCCCTGGCGGGCCTCGACCCGGACATGATGTCCGTGTCGTCGAAGGTCGGGGGCCTGGTCTTCGGCCTCTACTTCGCGGCGTGCGGCTTCGCGGCGCTGCTGGTCGCCCTCCGCGACCGCGCCCCGCGCGTCTTCGGCCGCACCCTGCTGATCAGCGCCGCCGTCGTGCACGCCCTGCTGGGTGCCTTCACGGTGGGCCTGGTGGGCTGGGGCGCGTTCGCCTTCATGATGGTGGTGCTCGGGCTGATCGTGTTCACACTCATGGCGTACGACCGCCGGGAGGTCGCCGGCGGCCCCGTCGACGCCGCGCCCGAGGGCGGCAAGAACGGCGACAACGGAGGGGGCGCTCCGGTCGCCGCTCCGCCGGCCCCGTCCGCCTCCTGATCACTTCTCCCGCGGCGTCCACAACTCCGTGATGCCGACGCCCAGTTCGGCCAGCAGACGGCGCACCAGCGGCAGCGAGATCCCGATGACGTTGCCGTGGTCGCCGTCGATGCCCTCGATGAACGGCGCCGAGCGGCCGTCGAGCGTGAACGCGCCCGCCACGTAGAGGGGTTCGCCGGAGGCGACGTACGCGGCGATCTCGGCGTCGGTCGGGTCGCCGAAGCGGACCACGGTGGACGCGGTCCCGGAGGCGTAGCGCTTGGCCGTCGTGTCGTAGATGCAGTGGCCTGTCTGGAGGGTTCCGGCCCGGCCGCGCATCGACTTCCAGCGGGCGGTGGCCTCCTCGGCGTCCGCGGGCTTGCCGAGCGCCTCGCCGTCCAGGTCGAGCACCGAGTCGCAGCCGATCACCAGCGCGCCCTGGACCTCGGGCTTCGCCGCCACCATGGAGGCCTTGGCCTCGGCCAGCGCGAGCGCGAGTTCGGCGGGGGTGGGCGCGGTCACGGCGTCCTCGTCGACTCCGCTCACGATCACCTCGGGGGCGAGTCCGGCCTGCCGCAGCAGGTTGAGCCGGGCGGGGGACTGCGAGGCGAGCACGAGGCGGCGGCGCGGCTGATCGGTCATGCGGTCAGGGTATCGGCGTACTTCACCTGATGCCGAGGACGATCATCGCGAGCACCATGGCCAGCGCCATGAGAACGCCCAGGCGCCGCAACATGTCCTGCATGTCGCGGAGTTCCTTGGGAGGTTCGTCCTCCGGGTCGGACCACAGCATGCCTTCGATCGTGCGGTGGTGACGGCCCCGGGCGCCTGAGTACGCGTACTCAACTTGCGTACGCGGCGTGTAAATGGTTCTGGGGTTTCTTTAGTGGGTGAGTGCCTGCTACGGTCGCGAGGATTCCTAAAGGAACTCTGGTCCCCTTTGGTGGGACCTTCGGGAGGCACCTGCCGTGTTCACCACCGCCTGGACCGCATCGCCCCAGCTCCCCAGCGAAGGCTTCACCCCCAACTGGTCGCGGGAGGGCTTCTGGCGTCAGTCACTGCGCCAGGTCGTACGCCTCACCGCCGGCGGCGACCGGATCCGGGTCCGGCTCTCGAACGCGTACGGAACCTCGCCACTGCGGATCGCGGGCGCCGCCGTGGCCCGTGCGGGCGAAGGGGCCGCCGTCGAGGCCGGCTCGATGCGGCGGCTCACCTTCGAGGGGGCCACCGGTGCGGAGATCCCGGCGCGCGGACTCCTCGTCAGCGATCCCGTCGAACTCGCCCTGGAATCCCTGGAGCCGGTGACCGTCACCCTCCACCTCGACGCCGTCACCGGGCCCGCGACCTTTCACGCGCAGGCCTTCGCGACCAGCTACCGGGGTGCGGGGAACCGCCTCGACGACATCGACGGCCAGGGCTTCGGCGAGGTGACCGAGTCCTGGTACTTCCTCGCGGGCGTCGAGGTCGACGCGGGTGGCCGTACGGACGCCGTCGCGCTCTTCGGGGACTCCATCACTGACGGCTTCGGCTCGACCCCGGGCGCGAACCGCCGCTGGTCCGACGCGCTCGCCGAACGCACCGGCCGGCCTGTGCTCAACGCGGGCATCGGCGGGAACCTGCTCCTCAACGACTCCGCCTGGTACGGCGAGAAGGGCATCCACCGCCTGGCACGCGACGTACTCGACCACCCGGGCGTGGACACGCTCGTCGTGCTCCAGGGCCTCAACGACATCGGCTTCAGCGAGACGGACGAGCAGCCGACATACCGGCCCGCGCCGGTCGTCGAGTCCGACGAACTCATCGACGGCTACCGGGAGTTGATTCGCCAGGCCCGCGCCCGGGGCCTACGGGTGATCGGCGCGACCCTGCTGCCCTTCGGCGGCTCCGACCACTGGGGCGAGCACGCGGCGAAGGTGAGCCACGAGGTGAACGAATGGATCCGCCGCTCGGGGGAGTGGGACGCGGTGGTAGACCTGAACCGCGCGGCGGTCGATCCGGCCGACCCGGACCGGCTGCACCCGGCGTACGACTTCGGCGATCACCTGCACCCGAACGACGCGGGATACGCGGTGATGGCCGAAGCCGTATCGGAACTGCTGCGGAACTAGTCGGGCCAGTACGTGCGGCTCCACGCCGTCGGGCCGGGCCGGGGCACCCGGTGCGCGGCGATGCGGGCCGGGTCGGCCCAGGAGTCGCGCGGTCCGGGCGCGCCGGACGGGGTGGAGGCCGCCGCCGCGGCGCGCGCCCTGACCACCGCGAGTGCGGCGGCCAGCTCCTCAGGGGTCGGATTGCCCCGTACGACCTTGATCGTCATGTCTGCTCCCAAGAATGATCCGGGTCCACAGGGGGCTCAGAGGGGGATGTTGCCGTGCTTCTTCGGAGGGAGTGATTCCCGCTTCGTGCGCAGCTGACGCAGACCGCGTACGACGTGGGAGCGGGTCTGGGACGGCATGATCACGCCATCGATGTAGCCGCGCTCGGCCGCCGTGTACGGGTTCAGCAGGGTGTCCTCGTACTCCTGGATCAGCCGGGCCCGGGTCGCCTCCTGGTCCTCGGCGGCCGCGATGGTGCGGCGGTGCAGGATGTTCACCGCGCCCTGCGCGCCCATCACCGCGATCTGGGCCGTGGGCCAGGCGAGGTTGAGGTCGGCGCCGAGGTGCTTGGAGCCCATGACGTCGTAGGCGCCGCCGAAGGCCTTGCGGGTGATGACCGTGATCAGGGGGACGGTGGCCTCGGCGTACGCGTAGATCAGCTTGGCGCCGCGGCGGATGATGCCCGTGTGCTCCTGGTCGACGCCCGGGAGGAAGCCGGGCACGTCGACGAAGGTGATGACGGGAACGTTGAAGGCGTCACAGGTGCGGACGAAGCGCGCGGCCTTCTCACTCGCGTCGATGTCGAGGCAGCCGGCGAACTGCATCGGCTGATTGGCGACGATGCCGACGGGGTGGCCCTCCACCCGCCCGAAACCGGTGAGGATGTTCGGCGCGAACAGCGGCTGCGTCTCGAAGAACTCGGCGTCGTCCAGGACGTGCTCGATCACCGCGTGCATGTCGTACGGCTGGTTCGCGCTGTCCGGCACCATCGTGTCCAGCTCGCGGTCCTCGTCGGTGAGGGCGAGGTCCGCCTCCTCCGGGAACACCGGGGGTTCGCTGAGGTTGTTGGACGGCAGGTACGACAGCAGCTGCTTGACGTAGTCGATGGCGTCCTTCTCGTCACCCGCCATGTGGTGGGCGACGCCCGACACCGCGTTGTGCGTGCGCGCGCCGCCGAGCTCCTCGAAGCCGACGTCCTCGCCGGTGACCGTCTTGATGACGTCCGGGCCGGTGATGAACATGTGCGAGGTCTGGTCGACCATGATCGTGAAGTCGGTGATCGCGGGGGAGTAGACCGCGCCGCCCGCGCAGGGCCCGACGACGAGCGAGATCTGCGGAATCACACCCGAGGCGTGCGTGTTCCGCCGGAAGATCTCGCCGTACATGCCCAGCGCGCTGACGCCCTCCTGGATGCGGGCGCCGCCGGAGTCGTTGATGCCGATGACCGGGCAGCCGGTCTTCAGCGCGAAGTCCATCACCTTCATGATCTTCTGGCCGAAGACCTCGCCGAGGGCGCCGCCGAAGACGGTGAAGTCCTGCGAGAACACTGCGACCGGGCGGCCGTCGACCGTGCCGTACCCGGTGACGACACCGTCGCCGTACGGGCGGTTCTTCTCCAGCCCGAAGTCGGTCGACCGGTGCCGTGCGAACTCGTCGAACTCGACGAACGAACCCTCGTCCATCAGCAGCTCGATCCGCTCACGGGCCGTCAACTTGCCCTTGGCGTGCTGCTTTTCGACGGCGCGCTCCGAGCCGGCGTGCGTCGCCTCTTGGATGCGGCGCTGCAAGTCCGCGAGCTTGCCCGCGGTGGTGTGGATGTCGGGGTGTTGCAGCTCTTCCGGCTCGGACATCGGGATGCGGCTCCCTGCCTGCTCTAGGGGGACGTGAGGGTGAGGTGCTCAGAAGGGGGGCTTGCTACTCATCCGTAGCGTAGTGGCGTGCCTACCGTTCGGCAGTGCGGCGTTTACCACACCTAGGGTGGGTTGCATGACGCCGCGAGATGCATCAGACGCGAACGACAACGCGAACGGCAATCGGTGGTCCGACCTGGACCGTCCGCCGCTGAACGAGGCCACACTGCGCCGGGCGCTGGTCCGCGGGGACGGGCTCTGGCGCGATGTCGAGGTGGTCCAGCGCACCGGGTCCACCAACTCCGACCTCGTCGCCCGCGCCACCGAGGGGAAGGCCGAGGAGGGCGCGGTCCTCGTCGCCGAGGAACAGAACGCCGGGCGCGGCCGCCTCGACCGCCAGTGGACGGCGCCCGCCCGCTCCGGCCTCTTCTTCTCCGTCCTGCTCAAACCCACCCAGGTCCCCGTCGAGCGCTGGGGATGGCTGCCGCTGCTCACCGGCGTCGCCGTCGCGACCGGCCTCTCGCGCGCCGCCGGCGTCGACACGGCACTCAAGTGGCCCAACGACCTGCTGGTGACTGTCGGTGAGGAGGAGCGGAAGGCCGGGGGCATCCTCGCGGAGCGGGCGGGCACCGACGCGGTGGTGATCGGCATCGGCATCAACGTCACGCTCCGCGAGGACGAACTCCCCGTGCCCGGGGCCGGTTCCCTCGCCCTGGCGGGCGCGGTGAGCACGGACCGTGACACCGTGCTGCGAGCCGTGCTCCGCTCCCTGGAGCAGTGGTACGAGCGCTGGCGCGGCGCCGGGGGCGACCCCGCCGCGTCCGGCCTTCAGGAGACGTACGCCGCCGGGTGCGCGACGCTCGGCCGCTCCGTCCGGGCCGAGCTGCCCGGGGGGCGGTCGATCACCGGGGAGGCGGTGGCCGTGGACGGGGACGGGCGCCTGGTCATCGCTACCGGGGAGGGTGTGCAGGAGCCGGTGGGAGCGGGGGACGTGGTCCATCTGCGGACGGTGTAGGGGTGGTTTTTTCGCCCTGGCGCCGCTACCCGTGGTGGCTGGTCGCGCAGTTCCCCGCGCCCCGTTCAGGCGCGGGGAACTGCGCAGTCCTTTGAGCGGGGGTCTGGGGGCGCAGCCCCCAGGGATGATGGGGGTCCCCCCGCTCGAGCGAAGCCGAGAGTGGGGGAGGGTAGCGGCGGAGGGGGCGAAAAAACCTCCCGGTCTCAGCCCCGGCGTCGGGAGTGAGCCAGCGCACACCTGCCGTAGAGTTGAGCGCGGTCGATACCTGACCGCGGCAGATCGGAAGGGCAGCAGGCGTGACCGTCGACGACACCGGCTCCGACACGGGTTCCCACCCCGCCCCCGACGGCGAGCCGGGCCGTACCGTCGAGTCGGTCACCGACGCGTCCCCCGCATGGCCCGAAGCAGGCACCGAAGCGGAGCCGGACGCGCGGCCCGACGCACGGTCCGAATTCCGGTCCGACGCGGACGGTCGGGTGGACGTGCACCTCGACCCGGACTCCGGGGGTGACCCGCTGGCGCTGCGCCTGGAGGGGCTCATCCTCGGCGCCGAGCGCCGCTACACCCCCTTCCAGGCGGCCCGCAGCGCGGGCGTCTCCGTGGAGCTGGCCACCCGCTTCTGGCGGGCGATGGGCTTCGCCGACATCGGGCAGGCCAAGGCGCTCACGGAGGCCGACGTGCTCGCGCTGCGTCGGCTCTCCGGCCTCGTCGAGGCGGGCCTGCTCAGCGAGGCGATGGCCGTGCAGGTGGCGCGCTCCACGGGGCAGACCACCGCCCGACTGGCCGAGTGGCAGATCGATTCGTTTCTGGAGGGGCTGACCGAGCCCCCGGAACCCGGGATGACGCGCACTGAGGTGACGTACCCGATCATCGAGCTGCTCCTGCCCGAGCTGGAGGAGTTCCTCGTCTACGTCTGGCGGCGCCAGCTCGCCGCCTCGGCCGGCCGGGTCATCCAGGCCGCCGACGACGAGGAGATGGTCGACCGGCGCCTCGCCGTGGGCTTCGCCGACCTCGTCGGGTTCACACGGCTCACCCGCCGCATGGAGGAGGAGGAACTCGGCGAACTCGTCGAGGCCTTCGAGACGACCGCCGCCGACCTGGTCGCCGCGCACGGCGGGCGGCTCATCAAGACGCTGGGCGACGAGGTGCTGTATGCCGCCGACGACGCCGGCATCGCCGCCGAGATCGCGCTGCGGCTCATCGAGACGATGGCGAACGACGAGACGATGCCGGAACTGCGCGTCGGCATCGCCTTCGGCACGGTGACCACACGGATGGGTGACGTGTTCGGCACCACCGTGAACCTGGCGAGCCGCCTCACGTCGATAGCGCCACGTGACGCGGTCCTGGTGGACGGCGCCTTCGCGGAGGAACTGATCCGCACCGGGGACGCGCCCGCCTCCGAGGCGGAGGCCGCCGAGGCCGCTGCCGCCGCGGAGAAGGAGGGCGAGGAACCGCCCTCCTACCGCTTCGCCCTCCAGCCGATGTGGCAGCGCCCGGTCCGTGGCCTCGGAGTGATCGAACCCTGGCTGCTGGCCCGCCGGGACGCCGAGTCCTAACGGGGGCCGATCGGCGCCGCCAGACCGTTCACACAGATCCCGACGATCGGCAGGCACACGCCCGGGGGATCGGGCTGCGGGGTCGGGCCATGGGTCGTCGCGCTCGGGGCAGGCTGCGGGGCTGCGGGAGTGGTCGCGGCCGGGGGCGGTGTGGTCATGGGGGCGGTCGGGATGCCCGTGGTGTCCGGCGCGCTGGTCGCCGGGGCATTCCCGGGCGGTGACGGGATCGACGCGGGCGTGGTCGGCGACGGTGTCGGTACGACGCTCACGCCCGCGGTGGGCGTCGCGCTCGACGCGCCCATCGCAGCGGTCGCGGTGGCGGTCTTGGGGTGAGCGGAGGGCACTGCCTCGACGGTGACCGCGTTGCCCGCGGTGTCCATGACGGTCGCGCCTGTCGGCTCGGCCTCCGCGCTGCCCCCACCGCCGATCACCGACTCCGGCGTCATCCGCACAAAGCTCAACACCCCGGCGGCGAGCGCCAGTCCACCCACGGCGAAGAACACCCGCCGCGGCCGGGGCCTGCGGTGCCGCCCTCGGACGGGGCGGACCGGTGTGTTGTCGTCCGCCGCGGGATGCGCCGCTGTGCCGTCGGCCGTCCCGGGAGCCGTCGGCCGCGCCGTTGGAGGCGTGCGTCGCGGCTCCGGCCGGGTCTTCGTGGCCTGCGTCGTCTCTCGGTTCGTCATGGTCGTCCCTCCCCAATGTGCCCGCGCCCCCCGAATGTGCCGGCGGTGCGCAGGTTATGTGCCGTTTCGTGGCGGCGGGCGGGAGTTGGGCGGGATGTCACTCGAACGGGGAGGCGGGTGTGCGGGGGACGGCTTTCGTCGGACGACGTCGGCTGCGATGATCGGGGCGTCAGTCTGTTAACCCGCGTTAACCGGGAGGGTGTCATGGCGGAGCAAGGGGACGAGCGGCGGTTCGGGGAGTTCGTCGCCGTACGGCGGCACGCGTACGTCGCGGAGCTCGTCCTCGACCGGCCCAAGGCCATGAATGCCGTGTCCACGGACATGGCCCGGTCCATCGCCGGTGCCTGCGAGGCGCTCGCCGCCGACCGCGACGTACGCGTGGTCGTGCTGACCTCCACTCATGAGCGCGCCTTCTGTGTCGGCGCCGACCTGAAGGAGCGCAACTCGTTCACCGACGCCGAGCTGGTGCGGCAGCGCCCGGTCGCGCGGGGCGCGTACACCGGGGTCCTGGAGCTGCCGATGCCGACCGTCGCCGCCGTGCACGGATTCGCGCTGGGCGGCGGGTTCGAGCTGGCGCTGTCGTGCGACCTGATCGTGGCCGACCGTACGGCGGTCGTCGGGCTGCCCGAGGTGTCCGTCGGGGTGATCCCCGGAGGGGGCGGTACGCAGTTGCTGCCCCGCCGGGTCGGGGCCGCGCGGGCGGCCGAGCTCATCTTCTCGGCGCGGCGGCTGGAGGCGGTCGAGGCGCGGGAGTTGGGGCTTGTGGATGAGCTCGTGGACGAGGGGCGGGACCGGGCGGAAGCCCTCGCGCTTGCCGCGCGCATCGCCGGGAACTCGCCCGTCGGGCTGCGGGCGGCCAAGCGTGCACTCCGTCTCGGGCAGGGCCTCGACCTCCGTGCGGGGCTCGAGGTCGAGGACGCCGCCTGGCGGTCCGTCGCCTTCTCGGGCGACCGGGCGGAGGGCGTCGCCGCCTTCAACGAGAAGCGCAAGCCGGAGTGGCCGGGGGAGTAGAGGTTCTCGCCCCCTCCGCCCCGGACCGTCCCTGGGGGCTGCGCCCCTTTTAGGGGCGCGGGGAACTGCGCGACAGGCCCCCACCCACCCGCAGCCGAACGGCTGGTACGGGACGGGTAGGGGCGGAGGGGGCGAAAAAACCCGCCCGAACCACCGCCCCGGACCCCTGTTCGCCGTATCAATGTCCCGAAATGCTGCAGTTTTACCTAGCCTGGGGTGATGGGTGAGGACAGACGGCTGAGGGCCGTGGTGGGGCTGGCGCAGGGAATGGCGGCGGCGCACACCCCACGCGACTCATGGCGAGCCGCGGCGCTCGGCGCGTGCCACGCGCTGGCCGGAAGCTTCGCCGCGCTCTCCGTGTGGGAGCGCGAACTCGGCAGGCTGCGGGTGCTCGTCAACGTGGGCGAGCGGACCGAGGGCGAGGACGAGTTCCCCGACGGGGAGGCCTACCCCGTGCACCAGTTCCCGGAGATCACCGAGTTCCTGCACGAACGCTGGGCCGGGGGCGGCGGGCCCAACGCCTGGGTGGAGACGGCGGACGGCCCGGCGGGCGGCCACGCCGGGTACTGCCATCAACGCGTCGCCGCCCTGCGCCGCCGCGGTCGCGGCTGCTGCGTCGTCGCGCCGATCGTCCTGCACGGCCGCGCGTGGGGCGAGCTGTATGTGGCCCGCCCGGCCGGGACCCCCGTCTTCGACCGGGCCGACGCCGACTTCGCGACCGTCCTCGCGTCGGTCGTCGCGGCCGGGATCGCCCAGACCGAGCGTCTGGAGGAGGCCCGGCGGCTGGCGTTCACGGACGCCCTCACCGGGCTCGCCAATCGCCGTGCCGTGGACGTCCGCCTGGACGAGGCCGTCGAGCGGCACAAGGGCGACGGGGTCGTGGTCAGTCTCGTCGTCTGTGACCTCAATGGGCTCAAGCGGGTCAACGACACCCGCGGGCACGCGGTCGGCGACCGGCTCCTGGAGCGGTTCGGATCGGTGCTCTCCCTGTGCGGGGCGATGCTCCCGGGCACCCTCGCGGCCCGTCTCGGCGGCGACGAGTTCTGCCTGCTGGCGGTGGGCCCGTCGGCGGACGAGGTCGTCCGCATCGCCGACGAACTCTGCCGCCGTGCCGCCGAGTTGGAGCTGGGGGAAGGAGTGGCGTGCGGGGTCGCCTCGACCGAGGATCCGATCGGGCCGGTGCGCTCGGCGCGGCGGCTCTTCCGGCTGGCCGACGCCGCCCAGTACCGGGCCAAGGCCGTGCGCGCGGCGAAGCCCGTGGTCGCCGGGCGCGAGGGCCCCGACGACCCGGTCGTGCGCCTGGCCGACGCGCCGTCGCCCACGGAAGGGGAGCGCCGCCGCTTCCGCGGACGCCACGAACCCCGTCCGTGACCCCGGCCGTCGCTCGCGGACGCCACGAACCCCGTCTGCGCTCCCGGCCGACGCCCTGCTCCCGGGTGCCCGTTGTGACGTACGTCGAAGTAAGGGGTAAACCGACGACCCACTAGTGACATCATCGAATTCACTGCGTACGCTCCTGAATATGGATATGCACACTGTGGTGGTGGGGACGTCCGGGGTGACCGCGTCCGACGTTCTCGCCGTGGCGCGCCACGGCGCCCGGATCGAGCTCTCCGACGAGGCGGTGGCGGCCCTCGCGGCGGCCCGCGAGATCGTCGATGCGCTGGCGGCCAAGCCGGAGCCCGTCTACGGCGTCTCGACCGGGTTCGGCGCCCTCGCGACCCGGCACATCAGCCCGGAGCTGCGCGCCCAGCTGCAGCGCAACATCGTCCGCTCGCACGCCGCCGGCATGGGCCCGCGCGTGGAGCGCGAGGTCATCCGCGCGCTGATGTTCCTGCGGCTCAAGACCGTCTGCTCGGGGCACACGGGCGTGCGTCCCGAGGTCGCGCAGACCATGGCGGACATCCTCAATGCCGGTATCACCCCGGTCGTGCACGAGTACGGCTCACTCGGCTGCTCCGGCGACCTGGCGCCGCTGTCCCACTGTGCGCTCACGCTCATGGGCGAGGGGGACGCGGAGGGCCCGGACAGCGTCGTACGGCCCGCGGGTGAGCTGCTCGCCGAGGCCGGCATCGCGCCCGTCGAACTGCGCGAGAAGGAAGGCCTCGCCCTCCTCAACGGCACCGACGGCATGCTCGGCATGCTGGTCATGGCACTCGCCGACCTGGAGACGCTCTACAAGTCGGCGGACGTCACCGCCGCCCTCTCCCTCGAAGCCCTCCTCGGGACGGACAAGGTCCTCGCGCCCGAGCTGCACGCCATCCGCCCGCACCCCGGACAGGGTGCCAGCGCCGCCAACATGCTGGCCGTGCTGAAGGGTTCGGAGCTCACCGGGCACCACCAGGACGACGCCCCGCGCGTCCAGGACGCCTACTCCGTGCGCTGCGCCCCGCAGGTCGCGGGCGCCGGACGCGACACCCTCGCCCATGCCCGTACGGTCGCCGAGCGCGAGCTCGCCTCCGCGGTCGACAACCCGGTCGTGCTGTCCGACGGCCGTGTCGAGTCGAACGGCAACTTCCACGGCGCACCGGTCGCGTACGTCCTCGACTTCCTCGCCATCGCGGCCGCCGACCTCGGCTCGATCGCCGAGCGCCGCACCGACCGCCTCCTCGACAAGAACCGCTCGCACGGCCTGCCGCCGTTCCTCGCGGACGACGCCGGTGTCGACTCGGGCCTGATGATCGCCCAGTACACGCAGGCCGCGCTGGTCAGCGAGATGAAGCGGCTCGCCGTACCGGCGTCCGCGGACTCCATCCCGTCCTCCGCGATGCAGGAGGACCACGTCTCCATGGGCTGGTCCGCGGCGCGCAAGCTGCGTACGGCCGTGGACAACCTGACCCGGATCATCGCGATCGAGCTGTACGCCGCCACCCGCGCGATCGAACTGCGCGAGGGCCTGACCCCCGCCCCGGCATCGGCGGCGGTCATCGAGGCCGTCCGCGCGGCCGGCGTCCAGGGCCCCGGCCCGGACCGCTTCCTCGCCCCCGACCTGGAGGCCGCGGACGCGTTCGTGCGCGGTGGCCATGTGGTGACGGCGGTGGAGCCGGTGACGGGTCCGCTGGCCTAGCGGCAGCCCGTCGTACGTGGAGGGGGCCGCCGTCGGCTGCGGTGGCCCCCGTCACATCGGGGCCTCTCGGTGCCGGAGGGCGGCCCGGGGTGTGCTACTGTCGCGTTGATACGTTTTTGGTACCCATTTACTTTGTGCGCCTGATCGGAATCTTCCGCAGGCGCGTTTTGTTTTACCGGCATCTCCGGCTTTTCCCGGTGCATCTCCGGATGGGGCCTCTACCTGTTCAGGAGAAAAACAATGGCTACAGGCACCGTGAAGTGGTTCAACTCGGAAAAGGGCTTCGGCTTCATCGAGCAGGACGGCGGCGGCCCCGACGTCTTCGCCCACTACTCCAACATCGCCAGCTCCGGCTTCCGTGAGCTGCTGGAGGGCCAGAAGGTCTCGTTCGACGTCGCGCAGGGCCAGAAGGGCCTGCAGGCGGAGAACATCGTCCCCGCCTGATTCGGGACGCGCTTTTCCAGAGCCGGGACCCGCACCTTCGGGTGCGGGTCCCGGCTCGTGCTGTGAATGCTCATGCGTGTGGTGAGTGCGGTGCGTGCAGTCCGTGGGGCCCAGGAAGGAAATCCAGATCCAGCATGACTCGATCCGAACGTCCCGTCCGTAAGCGGCCGGCAAATGCACGCGGCGCCCAGACCGGCGGCTCCGCGAAGACCGGCGGCTCCGCGAGGAGCGCGGGCCGGAACACCGGCCGGGGCGCCGGCAAGGGTGGTGCCCGCAAGGTCGCGCCGCCGCAGGAGTTCTCGCTGCCCGAGACCATCACGCCTGCGCTGCCCGCGGTCGACTCCTTCGACGCGCTGGACATGCCGGCCGCGCTGACCAAGACCCTCGCCGCCCAGGGCGTCACCGAGCCCTTCCCGATCCAGGGCGCCACGCTGCCCAACTCCCTTGCCGGGCGCGACGTTCTCGGCCGGGGCCGCACCGGCTCCGGCAAGACGCTCGCCTTCGGGCTCGCCCTGCTCGCGCGCACCGCGGGCCGCCGGGCCGAGTCCAAGGCGCCGCTCGCCCTCGTCCTGGTGCCCACGCGTGAGCTCGCGCAGCAGGTCAACGACGCCCTCACGCCGTACGCCACCGCCGTCAACCTGCGCATCGCCACGGCCGTCGGCGGTATGTCGATCGGCAGGCAGGCCGGTGCGCTGCGCCGCGGCACCGAGGTGCTGGTGGCCACTCCCGGGCGGCTCAAGGACCTCATCGAGCGGGGCGACTGCTCCCTCGGCCAGGTCGCGATCACCGTGCTCGACGAGGCCGACCAGATGGCCGACATGGGCTTCATGCCGCAGGTCACGGCGCTGCTCCAGCAGGTCGAGCCAGACGGACAGCGGCTGCTGTTCTCGGCGACGCTGGACAAGAACATCGACCGGCTCGTGCGGATGTTCCTCACGGACCCCGTGGTGCACTCCGTCGACCCGTCGGCGGGTGCGGTGACCACCATGGAGCACCACGTGCTGCATGTCGCCGACGAGACCGACAAAAAGGCAGTCGCCCTGCGGATCGCGGCGCGTGACGGCCGGGTCATCCTCTTCGTGGACACCAAGCGGGGCGCCGACCGGTTCACCAAGCGGCTGCTCGCGAGCGGCGTACGGGCGTCCGCGCTGCACGGCGGGCGCAGCCAGCCGCAGCGCAACCGCACCCTCGACCAGTTCAAGAACGGTCAGGTCACCGCGCTCGTCGCCACCAACGTGGCCGCCCGCGGCATCCACATCGACGACCTGGATCTGGTCGTCAACGTCGATCCGCCGACCGACCACAAGGACTATCTGCACCGCGGCGGCCGTACGGCCCGTGCCGGGGAGTCCGGCAGCGTCGTCACCCTCGTACTGCCCGAGCAGAAGCGGGAGATGACCCGTCTGATGGCGGACGCCGGCATCACCCCGCGCACCGCCCGCATTACGTCCAGCGACGAGGAGCTGGCCCGCCTCACCGGCGCCCGCGAGCCCTCCGGAGTGCCGGTGGTCATCGAGGTGCCGCAGCCCGTCGAGCAGCCGAAGCAGCGGTCCAGCTCCCGGCGTGGGGCCGGGGGCGGAGCCCGGCGGCCGTCGGGTACCGGTACCGGTGGCGCGGCGGGCGGCACGGCCACCGGCCGCCGTACCGGTGGCAGCGGCGGTGCCACCGGGCGACGTACCGACACCGGCGGCGCGGGTACCGCCCGCTCGGGCGGCCGTGGGCGAGCCCCGCAGCGCCGCACGGAACGTGGCGGCCAGGGCGGCGGCGGAGGACGCAGGGCGGCCTAGGCGGAACCCGTGACCGCCCGGGATGTACCGCGCCCCGAAAGGGGCGCGGGGCCGTGACATCTGCGGCTCCGTCGCGTAGGCACGGCCGGTCACGAACCACCCGCAGCTTCCGGACGGCCCCTCGCGGCCGACCTGTCAGACGTCGCCCAGGAATCCCGGATCGACCGAGTCCAGCTTGAGGGCGAAGTCCCGGTGGAGGCTCAGGATTTCGGCCAGCGGCACCGCGCGCCGACTGGTCGAGTGCAGGTCCCGGCGGGCCTCGGCGGACCAGAGGAAGGGCACGACGGACAGCCCCTGCCGCCCGGTCAGCGCACCGGACTCCGCGCGCCAGCCGGGCCACCGCAGCGTGTCGTAGAAGTGGTCCGTGCCCTCGCTGAGGAGCCAGCGGAGCAAGGCTCCGTGGCCCACTTCGAGGGCCTCCCAGCGCAGGGAGTCCGGCGCGAAGTACACGATCTCGCCGGGACGTCCGGGCCGGCCCGCCGCCTCCGGGTCGGGCCCGTTCATGACGAAGACCCCGCCCAGGACGTCGTGGCCGACGACGAGCCCGTTGAAGGGCCGCCAGGCGGGATCGAACCGCCCGGGGAAGCCGTTGACCTCGGCGAGGCTCGGCAGGTCCGTGGACGCCCCAGGCAGCCCCGTGGACGCACCGGCGCCCGGGCTCCCGTAGATCCGCAGCCACCCGCTGTCCAGCACCACCCCACCGCAGTTGAGCACCATCCCGCCCAGCCAGGACCGTGCGGTGACCTGCAGTTGGAGGAGGGTCGAGCGGCCCTGTGCCGGGTCGCCGGGCAGCACGTCCATGGACACCCCGCTGGCGTCGAGTGCCTCGGACAGCACCGGCCAGGCAGGTTCCTCGACGTCGGTCAGCTCGGTCAGGTCTCGCATGGATTCCCCGTGGGTTGTCCGGGCCGGAGCACCGCGCTCAGTAGGCCATCGTGCGCTCGCGGCGCACCGAATAGGTGATGAATCCGGCGCCCAGGCCGAGGAAGAGTGTGCCGCCGACGATGTACGGCGTCGTGTCGACGCTTCCGGTGTCGGCGAGCTGAGTGTGCTCCTCGCCCGGCTCCGTGCCCGACTCCGTGGACATCTGCACCGCGCTGGTGGTGGTCGTCGCGGAGGTTGACGCCGAGACGCTCGGAGTGGGTTCGTCCTGGGTCGCGTTGGCGGACGGGACGAACCACAGGGCTCCCAGGAGGGTCCCCGCGGCGGTGGCGGTCAACAACGATCGACGTGCGGCGGACACGAAATATCGATCCCCTTGTGGCGCTGGCGAATTGGCCGTGTGGGGCGATGCTAATGAAAGGCGCGGGTCGTGGGAAAGTCGCGCAACCTCTGGGTCGTACGCTCCGTCCCATGAGTACTCCTGAGACATCACAGTTTGTACGGCTTCGTGTCGAACTGGTGCTGGAAGTCGACGACGCAAACGCCGTCACCAAGGCCGCACTGCGCCGGATCGCCGACGACGCCGAAATGCCGGGCGACGAGCGCACGCACGCCGAGAGCGCAGTGACGGAAGACACTGCCGAGGCCCTCGCCTATCTCGTGGACCCGTTCGACCTGGTCAGCGAGGTGCCGGGGATCGAGCTCGCCCAGGCCTCCTGGAGCAGCGAGCCCATCGACTACGACCCCGATTCGCCGGATTGGGACCTCGACGAGGATGATGCTGCCGAGGACGACGAAGAAGACGCGCTCGGCTGACGCGGCTTGGGGAAATCGTGACCCCGGGCGGCAACCGCCGTCCGGGGTTTTCGCGTCTCAGCAGACGCACTGGCCACCTCCGCACCACGCGGTCCTCTTGTCCGGACGTGGTGTGCCCCACACCTCCGCGGGATGTGGAACGGGACGAAACGGCCGTAGCGTTGATGGTTTCGACGGGGCTCTCGTGACTTTTGGTGATTCGGCGACGATGGAGAAGCGTGTGATGACGGACAGTAGGCGGCGCAAGGGTCTGATGACCGCGTCCGCACTGCTCGGCGGGGTGCTGGTGCTCTCTGCGTGCAGCGGAGGCGGCGACAAGGCCGGCGCGGCGGACGGCGGCGACAGCACGTCGCAGGCCAAGGTCGACGAGGCCGCGGCCAAGAAGACCTCCGAGGCCCAGATCAAGATCACGCCCAAGGACGGCTCCGACAACGCCTCGATCAACAACGGCACGGCGGTCACCGTGAGCAAGGGCACGCTCACGTCCGTCACGATGCAGACCGCGTCCGGCACCGCCGTCGCCGGTCAGATATCCGCCGACAAGAAGAGCTGGAAGCCCTCCGGCCAGCTCGAGCGGGCCACCACCTACAAGATCGCCGCCGAGGCCACCGACTCCGCGGGCCGCGCCGCCCATGAGAACAGCTCGTTCACGACGGTCTCCCCGGCCAACAGCTTCATAGGCAACTTCACGCCCGAGGACGGCTCCACCGTCGGCGTCGGCATGCCGGTCTCGATCAACTTCAACAAGGCGATCACGAACAAGGCCGCGGTGCAGAAGGGGATCACCGTCTCCTCCAGCAGCGGCCAGGAAGTCGTCGGGCACTGGTTCAGCGCCAACCGCCTGGACTTCCGCCCCGAGAACTACTGGACCGGCGGCTCCACCGTCACCCTCAAGCTGAACCTCGACGGCGTCGAGGGCGCGAGCGGTGTGTACGGCGTGCAGCAGAAGACGGTCACCTTCAAGATCGGCCGCAACCAGGTCTCCATCGTCGACGCCCAGACCAAGACGATGAAGATCACCCAGGACGGCAAGGTCATCAAGACCATCCCGATCTCCGCGGGCGCTCCGGACCACACGACGTACCAGGGCCAGATGGTGATCTCCGAGAAGTTCAAGGAGACCCGGATGGACGGCTCGACGGTCGGCTTCACGAACGACGACGGCAAGGGCGAGTACGACATCAAGGACGTACCGCACGCCATGCGTCTGTCGAACTCCGGCACCTTCATCCACGGCAACTACTGGGGCGCCAAGTCCATCTTCGGCGCGGTGAACACCAGCCACGGCTGTGTCGGTCTCTCCGACACCAAGGGTGCCAACGACCCGAACACGCCTGCCGCGTGGTTCTACAACCACTCGCTGATCGGTGACGTCGTGGTCGTCAAGAACACCGGCGACAAGACCATCGCCCCGGAGAACGGCCTCAACGGCTGGAACCTGGACTGGGCGGCCTGGAAGGCCGGTTCGGCCGCCTGAGCCCCTCTTTGCGGCTGAACCGCCGCCGCTCCTGCGGAGGTGGTTGCTCGCCGTGGGGGTTCCTCAATCGATGGTTGCCGTGTTCGTCGTTCCTCCATGCATGACAGCCGCTTGAGACGGCCCGCACCCCGCCCGGGGTGCGGGCCGTCGCTCTTGGCAGCCCCACAGTGTTCCTCGGTGGCGCACAGGTGAACTCGCCGCCCGCCACAGCCTTCTCATCGTTCTCTTATTTCGGCCTTATCCCTTCATCACGCGCCGTGCCTAGCTTGCGGCCCATGTTCTTCACCTACCTGAGGCGCGAACTGCGCCGCCGCAGAAAGGCGGCCCTCGTCGTCGCCTCCGGACTCGCCCTGGGCATCGCCCTGGTCATCGTGGTCAGCTCCGTGTCCTCGGGCATGGAGAAGGCCCAGGGCAAGGTCCTCCAGTCGCTGTACGGGCTGGGTACGGACATGACGGTCACCAAGGCCGCGGCGCCCACGTCGGGCAGCAGCGACCGTCCGCGCTTCAACTTCGACGCCCAGGACAACGGCTCCGACAAGGAGCAGAGCAGCGACCGCGTCATGGTGCAGGGCTTCCAGACCCTGGCCGCCTCGACGGTCTCCAAGGTCAACTCCCAGCGGGGCGTCGCGGACTCCGTCGGCGGGCTGAGCCTCCAAGTCATCCGCGTCAACGGCCAGTTCACACGGGGCCAGTTCCAGCAGAACCAGAACGGCGGCAACCAACAGGGCGGCCCCGGCGGCGCCCAGCCCTCGCCCCAGGGCACCGTCAAGGGCGGTGGCGCCGACTTCGACGTCAACAACTACTCGGTCTACGGCGCCGACGTCGCCAAGCCGGCCCTCGGCCCGCTGACCTCGTCGAAGATCACCAGCGGTCGTACGTTCAAGACGTCCGAGAGCAACGCCAAGGTCGTCGTCGCCGACAAGTCGTACGCCAAGGAGAAGAAGCTCAAGGTCGGCAGCACGGTCACCATCAAGAGCGTCAAGTACAAGGTCATCGGCATCGCGACGCCGGACAGCGGTGACGCGGCGGCCAACCTGTACATCCCGCTCAAGCAGGCCCAGACGCTCAGCGACTCCAAGGACAAGGTCACCACGATCTACGTCAAGGCGTCCGACTCGCAGCAGATCAGCAGCGTCAAGAGCACCATCCAGAAGAACATCTCGGGTACGACGGTCACCACCTCCGCCGACCTCGCCGACACCGTCTCCGGCTCCCTGTCGACCGCCTCCAGCCTCGCCTCGAACGTCGGCAAGTGGCTGTCCATCGCGGTGCTCGTGGCCGCGTTCCTGGTCGCGGGTCTGCTGACCTCCTCGGCCGTCTCCCGCCGGGTGCGGGAGTTCGGCACCCTCAAGGCGCTCGGCTGGAAGTCGGGCCGGGTGACCCGCCAGGTCGTCGGTGAGGCCATCGTCAACGGTCTGGTCGGCGGCGCCCTCGGTATCGCGCTCGGCCTCGCGGGCGCCTATGTCGTCACCGAGATCAGCCCCACCCTGCAGGCGCAGGTGGGGAGTTCGGGCGGCGGCCCGGGCGGCGGTCCCGGCGGCGGTGGCGGTGGCTTCGGCGGTCCCGCCCGGCAGACCGCTTCCAAGGCCCTCGATGTCGCGCTCACCGCGCCCGTCAGCCTCGACACCATCGTCGTCGCGGTCGCCCTCGCCGTCACCGGCGGCCTGATCGCCGGCGCCTTCGGCGGCTGGCGCGCCTCCCGGCTGCGGCCCGCGGACGCCCTGCGCCGCGTCGAATAGGCCCCGCCCCCTTACGCACTTACGTATCCCAGGAGTTGCACCATGTACGAACTCAGAGGCGTCACCAAGCGCTATACGCGGGGCAAGGAAACGGTCGACGCGCTCGCCGGTATCGATCTGACCATCGGGGACGGCGACCGGCTCGTCATCCAGGGCCCCACCGGTGGCGGAAAGTCCACCCTTCTTCAGATGCTCGGCGGGCTCGACCGCCCCACCGCGGGCAGTGTCGAACTCGACGGCACGGACATGGCGAAACTGTCCGAGGCCAAGCTCACCAAGGTGCGCAGCGAGAACATCGGCTTCGTCTTTCAAAGCTTCAACCTGATTCCCACGCTCACCGCCCAGGAGAACGTGGAGACCGCCCTCGTACCCCTCGGTGTGAAGACGAAGCAGCGGCGCGAACGGGCCGCCGCGGCGCTGGAGTCGGTGGGCCTGGCCGAGCGGCTCGGGCATCTGCCCGCCGAGCTCTCCGGTGGTCAGCAGCAGCGCGTCGCCATCGCCCGCGCCCTGGTCAAGCAGCCGAAGGTGCTGCTCGCCGACGAACCCACCGGAAACCTCGACGAATCCATGCGCGACGAGATCATGGACGTACTGGAAGCCATGTGGAAGGAGCACGGGCTCACTTTCATCATGGTCACGCACGACTCCGCGATCGCGAAGAAGGCCCCGCGGCTTGCGACGATCCACAAGGGCCGGATCACAGTCAAGGAGAACGCGGGAGCATAAAGAGGCACAAAGAGGGCAGTGCGGGAGCTCGGCGGAACAAGTCCGTCAACTCTTCACGGCTCCCCCTCTATTGAGCGGCCGATCACCCCCCGGGCATACTTGCGTCTTCCGGGGGGTGCACGCGCATGCGTACGGGACGTCCCCCGGCCGGACGAATGGGGAATTCGCCCGGACCTCATCTCCAGGGGGAGACTTGCGCAGACAAGTGAAAAGAGCGTGCGCGGCGACCATCGCCACGGCGGCCGCCGTGGCCCTGGCGGCGGGAATGACCAGCCCGGCGTCCGCGAAGCAGGAGCACGCGAGCAGCGCGTCCAAGGCCGGACTCGTGGCCCGGCATCACATCACGCTGATCACCGGCGACCGGGTGGCCGTCGACGCCAAGGGCCGCGTCGTCGGCGTCGAGCGGGCCAAGGGCCGCGCCCACATACCCGTGTCGATCCGCAAGGCGGCCGGCCACACGCTCGTGGTGCCGGCCGACGCCCAGCGGCTGATAGCCGGCGGCAAGCTCGACCAGCGGCTCTTCGATGTCACCGAGTTGAACAAGGCGGCGACCCGCAAGGCCCAGAAGCAGGGCCTGAAGCTGATCGTCGGCTACAAGGGAGCCGCGACCGCCGCCAAGGCCGACGTCCGTGAGGCGGGCACGCTCCGCCGAACCCTGAAGTCGCTGAACGCGGACGCGGTGCTGACGCCGAAGCAGGACACGGCGGAGCTCTGGTCGGCGGTCACCGACGGCGGCAGCGCGGCCTCCGGCATCGCGCACGTCTGGCTGGACGGCGTCCGCAAGGCGAGCCTCGACAAGTCGGTACCGCAGATCGGCGCTCCGAAGGCGTGGGCCGCCGGCTACGACGGCAAGGGCGTCAAGATCGCCGTTCTGGATACGGGCGTCGACTCGACCCACCCGGACCTCAAGGACCAGGTGATCGCGGCCAAGAACTTCTCCACCTCCGCCGACGCCACCGACCACTTCGGCCACGGCACGCACGTCGCCTCGATCGCGGCGGGCACCGGCGCGAAGTCGAACGGCAAGTACAAGGGTGTCGCGCCCGGCGCGAAGATCCTCAACGGCAAGGTCCTCAGCGACGACGGCTTCGGCGACGACTCCTCGATCCTCGCAGGCATGGAGTGGGCCGCCGACCAGGGCGCCGACGTCGTCAACCTGAGCCTGGGCGGCGGCGACACCCCGGAGATCGACCCGCTCGAAGCGGAGGTCAACAAGCTCTCCGAGCAGAAGGGCATCCTCTTCGCGATCGCCGCCGGCAACGACGGCGACTTCGGCGAGCAGACCATCGGCTCCCCGGGCAGCGCGGCCGACGCGCTCACCGTCGGCGCGGTCGACGACAACGACAAGCTGGCGTCCTTCTCCAGCCGGGGCCCCGGCCTGGACGGCGCCATCAAGCCCGATGTGACCGCACCCGGCGTGGACATCACGGCGGCCGCGGCCCCGGGCAGCCTCATCGACAAGGAGGTCGGCGAGAAGCCCCCGGGCTATCTGACGATCTCCGGTACGTCGATGGCGACCCCGCATGTCGCGGGCGCTGCGGCGATCCTCAAGCAGGAGCACCCGGACTGGACGTTCGCCGAGCTCAAGGGCGCGCTGACCGGATCCGCCAAGGGCGGCAAGTACACGCCGTTCCAGCAGGGTTCGGGCCGTATCGCCGTCGACAAGGCGATCAAGCAGTCGGTGATCGCCGACCCGAATTCGGTGAGCTTCGGCGTCCAGCAGTGGCCGCACACCGACGACAAGCCGGTGACCAGGCAGCTCACCTACCGCAACCTCGGCAAGACCGACGTCACCCTGACCCTCTCGGCGACCGCCACCAACCCCAAGGGCCAGGCGGCTCCTTCGGGCTTCTTCGCGCTCGGCGCGAAGACGGTCAAGGTCCCGGCGGGCGGCAAGGCCTCGGTGGACGTCACCGTCAACACCAAGCTGGGCGGCACCACGGACGGTGCGTACTCGGCGTACGTGACGGCCACGGGCGGCGGCCAGTCGGTGCGCACCGCGGCCGCGGTGCAGCGCGAGGTGGAGTCGTACGACGTCAAGGTGAAGTACCTCGTGCGTGACGGGCAACAGCCCATCCACCTCACCGACCTCTACGCCTACTCGGGCCTGGCCAACGGGCGGGACTTCTTCTCGCAGGGCACCGGGGCCACGGAGACCATTCGCGTGCCCAAGGGCAACTACATCCTCGACTCCCAGCTGGTGAAGGACCTCACCACCCTCGAGGGCGGCGTCGACTGGCTGGTCCAGCCCAAGCTGAGCGTCACCAAGAACACCACGGTGACCGTCGACCAGCGCACCGCCAAGGCCGCCGACATCACGGTGCCGGACGCCCAGGCCAAGCCGGTGTCCGCGATGGTCTCCTACATGTTCGACCCGGCGGGCGTCGGCGTCGGCCTGGGCTTGGACTCCTTCCAGGACCTGCGGGTCGGCCACATCGGCCCGGCGATCTCCTCCGGTCTGTTCCAGAGCTGGTCGGGTACGTGGACCAAGGGCGAGAACACCGAGTACGACGTGTTCACCGGCACCAAGGTCACCAAGCTGCAGGGCACGCACGTCAAGCACTACAAGGCGAGCGAACTGGCCACGGTGAGGACGAACCTGGGGGCGGCGTCCTCCGGCAAGACGGGTGCGGTCACCGCGTACGGCTTCCTGCCCACCGACTTCTCCTTCGGGATCGGCGTCGAGCAGAAGCTGCCGGGCACACGCACGCTGCATGTGTCCACCGGTGACCATGTCCAGTGGGGGCTCGACTTCGAGCAGTACGGCGGCAAGGACGCCCAGGGCTTCCCGATCACGGAGGCCTTCTACACGCTGGGCGATCCGCAGACCTTCAAGGCGGGCAACAGCTACACGAAGACGTTCAACACCGGCGTCTTCGGCCCGAAGATCGGCGGTCTGTACGGCGTCTACCGCGACGGCAAGTACCTCAGCGGCTATCTGCCGGTGTTCGCCGACGGCCAGTCGCACGCCGGGGCCTCGCTCTACACCTCGGTCAAGACGACCCTGTACCGCAACGGCACCAAGGTCGCCGAGACCGATGATCCGCTGGACGGCAGCGGCCAGTTCAAGGTGCCGGACGCGGACGCGGCCTACAAGCTGACCACGTCCATCAAGCGTTCCGTGAAGGTGGCCGCGGCCTCCACACGGATCGACGCGAGCTGGACGTTCCGCTCCAAGAAGGTCGACACGGCGAAGCTGCCGGTCTCCACGGCCCGCTTCGGCGCGTCCCTCGGTCTGGACAGCCGCGGGCCCGCCGACCAGAAGGTCACCATCCCGGTCACCGTCCAGGGCGCGGCCGCGGGCTCCAACCTTCAGTCGCTGTCCGTGTACGTCTCGTACGACTACGGTCAGACGTGGACCAAGCTCGACGTCAGGAACGGCAAGATCACCTTCAAGAACCCGGCGAAGGGCAAGGGCATCTCGTTCCACGCCAAGATCGCCGACAAGAAGGGGAACAAGTCGACGATCTCGATCTACAACGCGTACTACGGCAAGTGACGCGTGAGGTGTCGGCGGCCGGGTTTCGCTGAACGCTGACACGACCGGACGGCCCGTCGGAAGGAGCGCTTCCGGCGGGCCCTCCGTGTTTGTGTGGGGGGCATGACCGTTTCGACTGTCGAATACATCCGGTACCGGATTCCCGAGCAGCAGTCGGCGGAGTTCCTGGCCGCCTACACCCGGGCCGCCGCTCAGCTGGCCGCGGCCCCGCAGTGCGTCGACTACGAACTCGCGCGCTGCGAGGAGGACTTCGAGCACTTCATCCTGCGGATCACCTGGACGTCGACCGAGGACCACATCGAGGGCTTCCGCAAGTCCGACCTCTTCCCCGACTTCCTCGCCGAGATCCGCCCCTACATCGGCAACATCGAGGAGATGCGCCACTACAAGCCGACGACGGTGCGGGGCGCGGGCGCGTCCGTGCCCACGCTCTACGCCTGGGCGGGCGGCGCCGAGGCCTTCTCCCGACTGACCGAGGTCTTCTACGACAAGGTCCTCAAGGACGATCTTCTCGCGCCGCTGTTCGCGGACCTCGCCCCCGAGCACGCCGAGCATGTCGCCCTCTGGCTCGGCGAGGTCTTCGGCGGACCGCCGGAGTACTCCAAGACCCAGGGCGGGCACGGGCACATGGTCGCCAAGCACTTCGGCAAGAACATCACCGAGGTTCAGCGCCGCCGCTGGGTGAACCTCCTCCAGGACGCGGCGGACGATGCGGGGCTGCCGACCGACGCCGAGTTCCGCTCCGCTTTCGTCGCGTACGCGGAGTGGGGGACGCGGTTGGCCGTGTATTTCTCGGGCCCTGATGCGAGCCCTCCGGGGGAGCAGCCGGTGCCCAGGTGGACTTGGGGGGCCGCGCCGCCGTATCAGGGGTGAGGGGAGGCGGCTGGTCGCGCAGTTCCCCGCACCCCTTTGAGGGGCGCGGGGAACTGCGCAGTCTTTTAGGGGGCTGGGGGCGCAGCCCCCAGGGGCGATGGAGGTCCCCCCGCTCGAGCGAAGCCGAGCGTGGGGGAGGGCAGGGGCGGAGGGGGCGAAAAAACCTACGGCGGGGACGCGGCGCCCGCGCGGGTCGCGTCCGTGCCCCAGGACGCCAGCAAGCGCAGCGCCTCCGCCGAGGCGGACCCCGGCTCCGCGTGATACGTGATCAGCACCTGCTCACTGTCGTCCGACAACCGGAACGACTCGAACTGCAAAGCCAGGTCACCCACCAGCGGATGCCGCAGCCGCTTCACGCCGTAGGTCTTCTCCTTGACGTCGTGCGTGGCCCACAGCCGCCGAAAGTCCTCACTCTTCACGGAGAGCTCGCCGACCAGCGCCGAGAGCTGCGGATCGTCGGGATGACAGCCCGCGTCCATGCGCAGAAGACAGACGATGTCGATCGCCTTCTGCTCCCACTCGACGAACAGATCGCGGTACTCGGGCTTCAGGAACACCATCCGCGCCCAGTTCCGCTGCTGCGGCGGGAGCTCCGACCAGTCCCCGAACACGGCCGCGGCCATCCGGTTCCAGACGAGGATGTCCGAGCGCCGCCCGGTGATGTACGCCGGGACGCCGTCCAACGTGTCGAGCAGCTGTCGCAAGGCTCCCCGCACCTGCTGCGGCCGAGCCGTCTGCTTCTTCTTGTGCTGCTTTGGCTTCGCGAGGTGGGTGAGATGCGCGTGCTCGGCGTCGGAGAGCCGCAGCGCGCGGGCGATCGCGTCGAGCACCTCGGGCGACACGTTGCGCCCGTTGCCCTGCTCCAGGCGCGTGTAGTAGGCGACGGACACCCCGGCCAGCTGTGCCAGCTCCTCACGGCGCAGCCCGGGCACCCGGCGGTGCCGCCCGAAGTCCGGCAGCCCGACGTCCTCCGGCTTCAGCCGGGCCCGGCGGGTGCGCAGGAACTCGCTGAGCTCGGCGCGCCGGTCCAGCGGCTGCCCCATTCCGCCCGCGGGACCGGGAGAGGGATGTTCATCCATACGTCCAGTATTCACGGTCGTACGCAGAGAAGCCTGACCCCGCCAGTAGTAGGACCAGCGGACGTACGCAGAACTGTGGCCTGGGTGAATGCTGCGAGCCGGGGCAAGCTGGATCGCGTGCCCGACCGAAGGCAGCCGGGCACAGGACAGACCACTCCTTAGGAGAACCCCCGGCATGACCACTGTTGCTGCGTACGCCGCCCCCGCCGCCAAGGCTCCGCTGGAGCGCACCACCATCGAGCGTCGCGCGGTCGGCGAGTTCGACGTCCTGATCGACATCAAGTTCGCCGGTATCTGCCACTCCGACATCCACCAGGCCCGTGAGGGCTGGGGCGAGGCCATCTTCCCGATGGTGCCGGGCCACGAGATCGCCGGCATCGTCTCCGAGGTCGGCTCAGGTGTCACCAGGTTCAGGGTCGGCGACCGCGTGGGCGTCGGCTGCATGGTCGACTCCTGCCGCGAGTGCGAGAACTGCCAGGCGGGCCTGGAGCAGTACTGCCTGAAGGGCAACGTGGGCACGTACAACGCCGTCGGCAAGGACGGCGAGCCCACCTATGGCGGCTACTCCGAGAAGATCGTCGTGGACGAGAACTTCACCGTCCGCATCCCCGACGGCATCTCCCTCGACGAGGCCGCGCCGCTGCTCTGCGCCGGCATCACCACGTACTCCCCGCTCAAGCACTGGAACGCCGGCCCCGGCAAGAAGGTCGCCGTCCTCGGCATGGGCGGCCTCGGCCACATGGGCGTCAAGATCGCGCACGCGCTGGGTGCCGAGGTCACGGTCCTCTCCCAGTCGCTCCGCAAGAAGGACGACGGCCTGAAGCTGGGCGCCGACCACTACTACGCCACCAGCGACCCGAAGACCTTCGAGGACCTGCGCGGCACCTTCGACCTGATCCTGTCCACGGTCTCGGCCCCGCTGGACCTGGACGCCTATCTGTCCCTCCTCAAGACCGACGGCGCCTTCGTGAACGTGGGCGCGCCCGAGGAGCCCGTCAAGCTCAACCTCTTCTCGGTGATCGGCGGCCGCAAGACCCTCGCGGGCTCCGGCATCGGCGGTATCCGGGAAACCCAGGAGATGCTCGACTTCTGCGCCGAGCACGGCTTCGGCGCCGAGATCGAGCTGATCAGCGCCTCCGAGATCAACGACGCGTACGAGCGCGTACTGGCAAGCGACGTCCGCTACCGCTTCGTGATCGACACCGCCACGATCTAGTTCTTGTGCGCTAGTCCTTGTGCGGAGAGGGCGCCGACGGGTCGTACGGCCGGTCGGCGCCCTCGGCGTTCCCGTCATACGACTCGGGGATCGGCGTCTGCGCGAGTATGTGACCGCCGGGAGGTACGCACGAGGGCTCCGACAATGACTAAGGCAAGGCTTACCTTAGTTTCCTTTCGAAGGGGTCTGGGACCAGGGGGCCGGGATGCCTACTGTGGAAGGACGGAGAAGGAGTCACGAGGACGCACAGCGACGTACAGCTACGTACGGGAGGTTTTCGCGATGTCCGTCGAGTTGAATCACACGATCGTCGCCGCCCACGACAAGATGACCTCGGCCCAGTTCCTTGCGGACATCCTGGGCCTCCAAGTGAGCCCGCAGTACGGCCCGTTCATCCCGGTCCCGATCCCCAACGGCGTCACCCTCGATTACATGGACACGACCGCGACGATCACCCCGCAGCACTACGCCTTCCTCGTCTCGGAGGAGGACTTCGACAAGATCTTCGCCCGCATCCGGGCAGCCGGCCTCACCTACTGGGCGGACCCGGCCCACCGCCGCGTCAACGAGATCAACACCAACGACGGCGGCCGCGGCACCTACTTCGACGACCCGAACGGCCACAACCTGGAGATACTGACACGACCGTATGGAAGCGGCGACGACTGATCGCGTGCTCGGTCACAGACCGCCCGGATATCTGGAGAGCCACTCGGAGTGCCGCTCGCGCAGGCGGTCACGTTCTCCCGCCGTGGCCAGGATGACGTCGGCGCCCCCGTCGTACGGGTGGTGGATGCGCCGGAGTTCCGTGTCGGTGAAGAAGACTTCCGCGAGCTCCTCGTCCGCGACGGCACGCAACAGCGGGTCGAGGCAGCCGCGTTGATAGGTGTGCCGGCTTGCGTACAGGCGCGTGTAGAGGTGGAAGCCCAGGTCGGGGTCGTCCTCGTCCGCCTCGGTCCACCAGCGTGTGCCTTCGGGATGGAGGATCCCCCGCGTCGGGTACCCGGCGGGCCCGGTCGGCGAGGTCGACCAGTCCATGGTCACCGCGAATATGTCCGCGCCGGTGAACAGTTCGTCGAGGATCGTGTTGTACCGGTCCAGCACGATCGCGTACTCGTCCTCGGACTCCGCGTAGCGCTTCGACTCGGGAAGACTGTGGAAGCGCACCCAGCGGTCGGCGTACACACCACGGAACTGGTGGGCGACGGGTGGGCCCGACGGCCACCGTTCTTGCCACAGTGCCCCCAAGGATTCCGGGTCGAAGTCCTGGGCCTGGAAGCGGGCCATGTTCCTGCTTCCTCCTCGATGCCGTCTCGCCGTCCGGCAGGCCACACCGGGCAGGTCGCTCAGGGGCGGGCACTGATCCTTCCAGAACGGCAATGCCGTTGTCCCACCGGAAGAACGAGGGTGCTCGCCGCCTGCCCGGCGGGTGTGACGAGGCGGTATCGCCAACTCCGCGACGCTGCGCGCCAACTGCGCCACGCTCAGTGGCAATACCGCCCAGGTCCAGGGCGGCGGCATCTCGTGCAGCGCCTTCGCCAGTTGCCGCGCGGTCTCCAGGCGCATGTCAGCTCGCTCGCCCTGCTCCAGATTCGGGATCACCGAGAGGGAGACACCGGACTGCTCTGTCGGCTGATGCTCCGTCATGCCGCGTTGCCTACATACCTGCTGGAGCCGCTTGCCGATGTCGGCGCTCGTGCTTCGAGCACGCGGCGACAACCAGAAGTCCGTCCGGGAATCTGTACCTCCTCTTTCAATGACCGCCCGGCTGGTCGGCGTTACCTGGTACTGCGGTGCCATCGGGCGACGTAGCTCGCACTCCGACGCCGTCCCGTACGGAGTGCCAAGTCCGCGGCCGGGCTGCCGTGCACCGGGACCGGCGGCGCCGTTGAACGGTCGCCGCCAGGTCGACCGTCACGCAGCCGCATCGGCGGCCGTCCGTGCATGGGGAATCCGAGCGCAGGGCGCTGCATCGCCGGGTCGGAGTCCATTGCCCACGGCATCCGAACCGGGCGACTGCTGATGACGCTCACTCGGTTGGCGAGGCGATCCCCGTCGGATTGAGCTCCAGCCCGCGGACGGTCGCCTGGTCTCGGCGACGGTTTCGCGGGCCCTGTCCTGGCGGGCACACCACATGCGATTTCCGTCGGCGATCCCGCACGCGGGTGCTGGGCCGGACAACCCCGACAACCAGCCGCCACAAAACCCGGGGCGAACCTCGAGCACATGGACCGGGATGAGGAGGCCGAGGCCGAACTGCGCGTCGCACTGGAGGGCCGCGCCGGCGCCCTTGGCTCCCGATGGCGATCGCGTCCCGCCCGGGGGACATCCGATTGCGGTCGCGGTGACGCCAACTTAGGTTCGAAGAGTCGGATTTTCCCGATAAGGCCGACTTGTGCATTTACGTCGGCTAGTCAGCGATCCATCGAACGGAGCATTCATGTCGGTGATGACCGGTACCCAACCCCTGCAGCAGTTCGGCCAGCAGACGGGTGCCCCGCAACAGCAGATCGCGCAGGTGGTCCAGCAGGCGATCCAGCAGGCGTGTCAGCAGGCGGGCCAGCAGATCGCGCAGCGCATGCAGCAGACGCTGCAGCAGATCCAGCAGGTCCAGCAGCAGCTCCAGCAGCAGGGCATCGCCCACCAGGCGCACCCGTACCTGGCTGTGGCGCTGCAGCACACGCTGCAGCAAGGCGTCCGCAGCGCTGTGGAGCAGTCCGTGCAGCAGGCGCTGCCGACCGCGATCGTGGCGCTGCTCCAGCAGAGCCAGCAGGGCCAGCAGGGCCAGCAGGGCCAGCAGGGCCAGCCGGGCCAGCCGGGCATGCAGGGCCAGCATGGCATGCAGGGCCAGCAGGGCCAGCAGTGGGGCGGCGGCGGGTTCGGCCAGCAGTCGTACGGCCAGCAGTTCCCCCAGTACCAGCAGCCTGGCTTCGGATTCGGCCAGACGACTCAGCCCTTCGGTATCGGCTGACATCTGGGCAGAGCGCGATGCGGTGTGCCCCGGACTCGTTCCCGGGCACACCGCATCACCTTGGAAGCGCGAACTGCCCGTTGCCGGATCCGGAGCACAAGTACGACGTAGGCGTGGTGAAGGTGGACGTAATGGTCAAGGAAAGGCCTGGAAACAACCGCGAGGCCGGCTCCGAGGGTGCGGGGGCAGGCGGGCCGGGACCCGAGGGCAAAGAAACGGGGCCACGCAAGAAGGGCGTGCAGCCACCGCTCACGGTGCAGCCGCGCCGGCAGCGGTACATGGTGGCTCCACTGCCGCAGAATCTGCTCCCACCGGGAGTGCCCGAACTCAGCATGGACGCCGTGTGCGACCGGCTGGACAGGATGCCCGAGGTCAAAGTGACCCGCAGACTCCGGCCGTCGGAGAAGCTCCAGTCGACGGGGCTGCCCCCCTCCTGCCCGGAGATCGCGGTCGTCGAGGCGGCCGAGGCCCAGGTGCCGGCGATGCGGTCGCTGCACGTGCACATTGAGCCGGACCTGCCGCTGTCCGGAACCGGACCCGCCGCCACACCGACCGCAGGGACTCTGCCGCTCCGGGATCCGGGGCTGGTCATGTCGCTGGAGCAACCTGTGGACATCTCGTTGCGTGTCTGCGGCCCGGACGGCGAACCGCTGGCCGGTGCGGGGGTGTTTCTGATCGGGTCGACATGGCCGGGCCAGGGCGTCACCGGGGCCGACGGGACGGTCACCATCACGCTGGCGACGGAAACCGAAGAGTCCGTTCAGTCCCTCTACGTTCGGGCCAAGGGTGGTTACACGGACCGCTGGATCCATCACCCCGAACTGTCGGCGGACCGGGAAAACGTCGTTACCCTCACCCCGTTGACCAAGGTGTATCCCGAGCTGGAGCAGCGGCAGGGGTACGGGTGGGGCCAGCAGGCCATGCGGCTGGACAGGCTGCCCCCCACGTTCCGTGCCTTCGGCGTCACGATCGCGGTCATCGGTTCGGGTGTCAGTGCCGAGCACCCCGATCTGAAGCAGCGGGTGCGCTCCGGGGCCGATCTCGTTCGGGGCACGGACGAGGGCTGGGCGCACGACATGATGGGCAGCGGTACACACGCTGCGGGGATCATCGCCGGGGCGGACACCGGCACGGGCGTCATCGGAATCGCGGTCGACGCCGAGATCGAGGCCTGTCAGGTGATGCCCGACGGGCATTTCAGCGACCTCATCGCCGCCCTGGACCACTGCATTGAACGCGAGGTCGACATCGCCCACATCGCGGTGGCAACTCCGTACCCGTCGGCGCTGGTCTCACGCAAACTCGCCGACGCCAACGCGTCGGGCATTGCCTGCGTCGCCCCGGCGGGCGACACCGGCGGGCCGGTCGCGTTCCCGGGCTCGCTGCCCACCGTGTTCACCGTGGGCGCGCTGGGAGTCTTCGGGTCGTACCCGCAGGAGACCTCCCAAGCCACCCATTCAGGGCCACAGTTGACACCGGAAGGGCTGTTCGCCGCGCCGTTCAGCTGCTACGGCCCCGGTATCGACGCGGCCGCCCCCGGCGTGGCGGTCCTGTCGTGCGCCCCGCAGGGCGGATACGCGGCCCTCGACGGTACCGGCACGGCCTCGGCGCACGTCGCGGGCCTTGCCGCCCTGGTTCTCGCTCACCACGAGGATTTCCACGGCCAGCTGCAGCCCCGCGGACCTGGCCGGGTGCAGCACTTGTTCGAGATCATCGCCGCCAGCTGCCGCCAGCTGGCCGCCCCGGGCACAGTGGAGGCGGCCCACGTCGGACGCGGCTTGCCCGACGCTCTCGTCGCCCTCGGTCTCACCCCCGGAGTGCAGCTCGCTCCGGCCTTGTCGCCCTTCGCCCTGTCCATGATCGGTTAGGCCACCCCTTTCGCAAACCCCACAGAACGGCACCCGCCCCGACGAGGGACGGGTGCCGTTCGGTTTGCCGCGGCGCCTGATCTCCCGGGAGCAGGTCGCTCACGCTTCGGTGGACTTCGCCACACCGATCGGGCAGGAGACGCCCGTCCCCCCGATCCCGCAGTACCCCGCCGGATCTTGTCCAGGTACTGCTGGCGCCTGCCTACGCCAGGGCATCAGGGCCAAGGGAGTGGTATCCGGCAGCGCCACGGACCTGAGCACCACGCTGGCCATCTATCGCGCTCATCGGCCAACCAGCGGGTTCTGACCGCGTATCCGTGAAGGGAGGCCACCGGCGTGGGGTGGGCAACAGGTCGGTGCGCTCCTCGCGGTGGCCGGCGGCCGCAGGGCCGGTTGGACGGGTACGGAATCGCCTGGAACCCTCGCGCGTTGAGGGAGTGGGCAGGGGATGCCGGTGGTGTGCGAGCCGAGTAGCCCGAGTGATCGAGCTGACAGATATTGGAGGGCCACAATGGCTGCGCAGACGCAGAGGGCCGTGCTGGCGGGCGGATGCTTCTGGGGGATGGAGGACCTGATCCGCCGACTCCCCGGCGTGACGGCGACCCGGGTCGGATACACCGGGGGTGACGTGCCGAACGCGACGTACCGTAACCACGGCACCCACGCGGAGGCCATTGAGATCCTTTTCGACCCCGAGAGGACCGACTTCCGCGCGATCCTGGAGTTCTTCTTCCAGATCCACGACCCGAGCACCAAGAACCGCCAGGGCAACGACATCGGCCTCAGCTACCGCTCGGCGATCTACTACGTGGATGACGAGCAGAAGCGGATCGCCGAGGACACGATCGCGGATGTGGACGCCTCCGGACTGTGGCCGGGCAAAGTCGTCACCGAGGTAGAGCCGGTCGGCCCCTTCTGGGAGGCAGAGCCCGAGCATCAGGACTACCTGCAGCGTTACCCGGACGGCTACACCTGCCACTTTCCGCGCCCGGGATGGCGGCTGCCCGCCCGCGCGGAGGGCTGACCGCGAGGTGGCCCGGCGGAAGGCGGAGGCTGACTGGCCGAAGCTCCGCAGCCGGGCCGTGTTTGCTCTTGCGGGGCCGGCGGTGCCCCGCTGTGCATGAAGAGTGCCGACGGCGGGACACAGTCGGGGAAGGGCAGAACAGGGGCCGGTGGGCGACGGGAGGGTCCGACGGACGCCGTTCCCTCCACAGAGCCGCCAGGAGATCAGGAGCTACGGCGGGACTCACCCCTCGGCCGGAGCCACGCCGATCGGGCAGGAAACACCGGTCGGCTCCGGGCGGCCGCGCAGGGCCTGCTCAGGGGTCGGGAGCTGCGGTGTACGGCTGTGCAGGAACATGCGCTCTCCACCGGGTTACGGATTCCGAGGGGGACGTGTAGCTCAAGGCGTGAACCGCCTTCGCCATTCCGGCGCCTCGGTGCGGCGGCCGTCGGTCGCCTCAGTGCGGCAGCGTCGCCGGGCTTCCCCCGTTCGCCTCGTAGCCCGCCACCGCCAGCGCGCGGTATATCGCGTAGTCCGCCGCCGGGTCGCGGGTCAGCGTCCAGGGGAGCGCGCCGACGTGGCCGTCCACGTGCACCAACTGGTCCATCGCCTCGGCCCAGCGCTCGCTGCGGACCAGGAAGAGAACGAGCAGGTGGCGTACGTGGGCCAGCATCGGGTCGTCGGCGCGGGCCGCGTGCACCGCGAAGAGCGCGCCGTGGACCGCCTTGGTCACCACCTCGCTCTGGTAGAAGCTGCGGACCAGATTCACCTCGGGGAGGTGCTCGAAGACCGCGAAGAGCGGCATGGCCGCGAGCAGCGACCCCTGCGGGGCACGCGCGGCCGCGGCCTCCGCGAACGAGTACGCCACCTCGCGCGAGCCGTGCCACTTCTCGCACCAGTAGTGCAGGGCCGCCAGGTGCGCTCCCATGTGGGACGGCGCGCGGTCCAGGATCTTCAGCCAGAGCTTCTCGAACTCCGGCTGGGGGTATCCGAGGCCGCGGGCCACCGACAGCTCGATGATGTACGGGATCGGGTCACCGGGGGAGAGGAGAGCCGCCTCGTCGCAGGCCGCCTTCGCCTCCTCCATGATGATCCGGAACTCGTCCGTCCCCGGCGTCGACGTACGCCATGCCTGCTGCACCAGGAACTCCGCGTGCACCGCCGCGCCGCCCGCGTCCTTGGGCTGCTCGGCACGCCACACCCGCAGCCACTGTCCGCCGGGCATCTCGCTGACCCCGCCGGGGCGCTGCTGCAGCTCCAGCGACGCGGCACCCGCGAAGGCCTGCACCCGCTGCCAGCGTCGCTCGCCGTCCACCTCGGTGCCCGCGAGCAGCTGCGAGGCGGAGCGGTAGTCCTGCGTGCGCTGCACCAGGTCCAGCACGTCCAGCAGGTCCTGGTCCGGGCCGGGCATGCGGATGTCCAGCTCCTCCTGGCGCAGGAACCCGTAGTTCGCCGGGTCCGCCGCGTCCGGGTCGCCGGGCGACACCAGCTGAATACCGGCGCGCCTGCGCCTGAATACCGGCAGCAGGACCAGGCTGAACATGGCCAGCGCCATCAGGACCCAGAGAATCTCCATGCCTCAAGCGAACCAGACTGGTCCGACAATTGGCCAACCTGGTCCCGACGGACCTTTCGCGGCGGCCCCGACCGGGTCGGTCCGGATCCTGCGCGGCGGTTCCAAAGAGGTCGGTCCGGATCCTGCGCGGCGGCTCCAAAGAGGTCGGTCCGGATCCTGCGCGGCGGCCCCAAAGAGATGGGTCCGGATCCTGCCCGGCGGCCCCGACCCGGCCGGTCAGGAACCCCTTGGGCGGCCCCAACGCGGTCGGTCCGGCCCGCTCCGGAGGACATACGCCGTCATCGGCCCCGCGGGCGCACTACGCTCGGGCCCATGAGCGACAGGCACATCAGTCAGCACTTCGAGACCCTCGCGATCCACGCGGGCAACACCGCCGATCCCCTCACCGGCGCGGTCGTCCCGCCGATCTACCAGGTCTCGACCTACAAACAGGACGGCGTCGGCGGGCTGCGCGGCGGTTACGAGTACAGCCGCAGCGCCAACCCCACCAGGACCGCCCTGGAAGAGAACCTCGCCGCCCTCGAAGGCGGCCGCCGCGGCCTCGCGTTCGCGTCCGGACTGGCGGCCGAGGACTGCCTGTTGCGTACGCTGCTCAGCCCCGGCGACCACGTGGTCATCCCGAATGACGCGTACGGCGGTACGTTCCGCCTCTTCGCGAAGGTCGTCTCCCGGTGGGGCGTGGAATGGTCCGTGGCCGACACCAGCGACCCCGACTCGGTACGAGCCGCCCTCACCCCGAAGACCAAGGCCGTCTGGGTCGAGACGCCCTCCAACCCCCTCCTCGGCATCACCGACATCGCCGCGGTCGCGCAGATCGCGCGCGAGGCGGGCGCCAAGCTCGTCGTCGACAACACCTTCGCGACCCCCTACCTCCAGCAGCCGCTCGCGCTCGGCGCGGACGTCGTCGTGCACTCCCTGACCAAGTACATGGGCGGCCACTCGGACGTCGTGGGCGGCGCACTGATCGTCAGCGACCAGGAGCTCGGCGAGGAGCTGGCGTACCACCAGAACGCGATGGGCGCGGTCGCCGGGCCCTTCGACTCCTGGCTGGTGCTGCGCGGCACCAAGACGCTCTCGGTGCGCATGGACCGGCACAGCGAGAACGCCGGCAAGGTCGCCGAGATGCTCACGCGTCACGCGCGCGTGACGCGTGTGCTGTACCCGGGCCTCCCGGAGCACCCCGGTCACGAGATCGCCGCCAAGCAGATGAGGGCGTTCGGCGGCATGGTCTCCTTCCAGGTCGAGGGCGGCGAGGAGGCGGCCGTCGAGGTCTGCAACCGCGCCAAGGTGTTCACGCTCGGCGAGTCCCTGGGCGGCGTCGAGTCCCTGATCGAGCACCCGGGCCGCATGACGCATGCCTCGGCGGCCGGTTCGGCGCTCGAGGTCCCCGCCGATCTCGTACGCCTCTCCGTGGGCATCGAGAACGTCGACGACCTGCTCCAGGACCTCCAGCAGGCCCTCGGTTAAGCCGGGTCACCAGCCCGTCAGCGGTGGAGTCGTCTCCGACGGCGGCTCCACCCACGGGCGGGCCATGCTCGCCCAGACGATGAAGGCGACGGCCGCCGCGAACAGCACCAGCCACATCAGGCGCCGGGCCGCCGTCCTGCGGCGCAGCATGCGCCCGCCACGGCGTACGACGTCCGCGTACAGGTCGGGCGGCACCGGGGGCGGCGCCTGCTCCAGCATCCGCCGTACGGCCGCCTCACGCTCGGGCAGGTTCACGACGGCGCCACCTCCACCCTGGTCGGCGCCGGGCCCCGCGGCGGATGCAGCAGAGTCGCCATCGCACGGGCACAGATCGTGTGCACGCGTTCCGTGGGGAGCCCGAGCAGGGCTGCCGTCTGTTCCTCGGCGACCCCCTCGTACAGCCTGAGGACCAGAATCAGCCGCTCCTGGGGCGTGAGCCGGGCCAGCACGTTGTCGGCAGAGGGGCGCGGCCGCCCGAAGCTCCCGTACTGGTGCCAGGCCGAGCGCGCGAAGCGCACGGCCAGCTGCTGGCGGGCACGGTCGTACGGGTCCTCGCCGCGCAGCCGGTCCCAGGAGGCGTACGTGTGGGCGAGGGCCAGCGTCAGCAGGCGCCGGGCGCGCGGGTTGGCGTCCCGGGGCTCCGCCGTCAGCAGCGTGGCGGCATGCAGCAGCCGCCCTGCCGCGCCCGCGACGAACGCCTCGAACTCCCGGGCTCGGCGGGCGCCTTGGGACGCATGCCGTTCTCGCACCACGCCTCCGGCTGAGGGTGACCCTGAGGGAAACGGGGCCCCGGCCGCGTACGACAGGCCGCACCGCGTACGACAAGGACCCGGTCTCATATGAGGCCAGGCGCCGCCTTCCGGTCAAGAGTCCGACGCACATGCACGCGCGCGTGCAGAGCGGGGAGACCCCGAAACGGCCTACGCGCGGGTACCGACCGGGGACGCGGTGAAGCGCCCCGGGTCGTTCAGGAGGCCGGCTGCGACTCCGCGCCGGGCAGGCCCTGTGCCGCCTGGCGGGCGGAGAGCGCGCTGTTGAAGCGCGTGAGGAGCGTGCAGAACGCCTCGCGCTCCTCCGGCGCCCAGTCGTGTGTCAGCTCAGCCATCAACTGACGCCTGGAGGAGCGCACTTCGTCGAGGCGGGACTGCCCGCGCGGCGACAGCTGGAGCACCACCGCACGCCCGTCCTCGGGGTGCGAGGTGCGCTTGACGAGCCCGGTGTCGACCAGCGGCGCCACCTGCCGGGTGACCGTCGAGGAGTCGATGCCCATGCTCGCGGCGAGCGCCTTGACGCCCATGGGGCCTTCCTTGTCGAGGCGGTTGAGCAGCAGGTACGCGGCACGGTCCATGGAGTTGCGCACCTGCCCCACCCCGCCGAGCCGGGTCTGTTCGGCACGGCGCGCGAAGACCGCGACCTCGTGCTGCAGCGTGTCGAGAAGACCGGTGTCACCGACGGTCGTCATGTCCATCGACATTTCAGGTGTTGTGGGCATGGCCGGGGGCTCAATTCATGCGTGGGGAGCTGGGTTGGGGGACAGGGTACGCGGCCGGGGCGCGGGCCGTACCGGCGCTGCGCAAACCAGTCTCGGAGCGTGGTCACGGCCGGAGTGCGCCCGCGTGAACTGCGAGACTGGTGGTCATGAGCTACAGCACGGCTGACTCCTTGCACAGCGTGACTCTCGACGACGTACGTGGCGCGCAGAAGATGCTCACGGGGGTGGCACGCGTGACCGCGATGGAGGGCAGCAGGTACTTGTCCCAGCTGGTGGGCGCGCCGGTCCACTTCAAGTGCGAGAACCTCCAGCGCACGGGTTCGTTCAAGCTGCGCGGTGCGTATGTGCGGATCGCGGGGCTGCTTCCGGAGGAGCGCGCGGCGGGTGTCGTCGCCGCCAGCGCGGGCAACCACGCCCAGGGCGTCGCCCTGGCCTCCACGCTGCTCGGCGTGCGTTCCACGGTCTTCATGCCGACCGGCGCCCCGCTGCCGAAGGTCGCGGCCACGCGCGACTATGGCGCCGAGGTGAGGCTGCACGGGCAGGTGGTGGACGAGACGCTGGCCGCCGCGCAGGAGTACGCGGCCGAGACGGGCGCCGTGTTCATCCACCCCTTCGACCACCCCGACATCATCGCGGGCCAGGGCACGGTCGGCCTGGAGATCCTGGAGCAGTGCCCCGAGGTGCGCACGATCGTCGTCGGGATCGGCGGCGGCGGGCTGGCCGCGGGCGTCGCCCTCGCGGTGAAGTCGATCCGTCCGGACGTACGGATCGTCGGTGTGCAGGCGGAGGGCGCCGCGGCGTACCCGCCCTCGCTGGCGGCCGGGCGCCCGGTGTCGATCGAGAACCCGGCGACGATGGCAGACGGCATCAAGGTCGGACGGCCGGGCGACGTGCCGTTCCGCCTTGTCGAGGAACTGGTCGACGAGGTCCGCACGGTGTCCGAGAACAATCTCTCCAGCGCTCTGTTGCTCTGCCTGGAGCGCGCCAAGCTGGTCGTCGAGCCGGCCGGCGCGAGCCCCGTCGCGGCGCTGCTGCGCGAGCCCGGAGCCTTCGAGGGCCCGGTCGTGGCCCTGCTGTCGGGCGGAAACGTGGACCCGCTGCTGATGCAGCGCATCCTGCGTCACGGCATGGCGGCGGGCGGCCGTTACTTGGCGGTCACGCTGCGGTTGACCGATCGTCCCGGAGCCCTGGCCACACTTCTCGGGGTGTTGTCAGTGGCAGACGCTAACGTCCTCGATGTGAGTCACGTACGGACCGATCCACGGCTCGGGCTCACGGAGGTGGAGGTCGAGCTGCACCTGGAGACGAAGGGCCCCGAGCACTGCGCCGAGGTGAACCGGGCGCTGCGCGAGGCGGGTTACACGGTCATCGACTGAGGTCACGAGCGCCCTCGTCCCCTGTTGGAAAAATCTGTTGAGCAACGCGATACATCGCGTTACGGTGTGTCTCCCCGGCCATGGAACTGCCGGGCGGACGATGCGTTCGCCCACCGGGCGGTGCGAAACAGTAAAAGTCACACTTTTCGCGAAAATCCCCAACGACGTGGAGAACTCACATGCCAGGCGCCATCTATGCCGAAGGCCTGGTCAAGACCTTCGGTGACGTAAAGGCTCTGGACGGCGTCGATCTCGATGTCCCGGAGGGCACCGTGCTGGGCCTGCTCGGGCCGAACGGCGCGGGAAAGACGACCGCGGTCCGCTGTCTGACGACCCTGCTCCGCCCTGACAGCGGCAAGGCCGTCGTCGCAGGCGTCGACGTACTCAAACACCCCGACGCGGTACGGCGCAGGGTCGGCCTCTCCGGACAGTTCGCCGCGGTCGACGAGTACCTGACCGGCCGCGAGAACCTGCAGATGGTCGGCCAGCTCTACCAGATGAAGGCCAAGGCCGCCAAGGTACGGGCGGACGAGCTGCTGGAGCAGTTCAACCTCGCGGACGCCGCGGACCGTACCGCGAAGACGTACTCGGGCGGTATGCGCCGCCGGCTCGACCTGGCGGCCGCCCTGGTCGTGTCACCTCCGGTGATGTTCATGGACGAGCCGACGACCGGCCTGGACCCGCGCAACCGCCAGCAGCTGTGGGATGTCATCAAGGAGCTGGTCTCCGGTGGCACGACACTGCTGCTGACCACCCAGTACCTGGAAGAGGCCGACCACCTCGCGCACGACATCTGCGTGGTCGACCACGGCCGTGTCATCGCCCGCGGCACCGCCGACCAGCTCAAGGCGCAGACCGGCGGCGAGCGCGTCGAGGTCGTCGTGCACGAGCGCGAGCACATAGCGACCGCTTCCGAGGTGCTGCGCGGCTTCGGCAAGGGCGAGACCACGGTCGAGGAGCACACCCGCAAGCTCACCGTGCCCGTCACCGGCGGCGCGAAGCTGCTCGCGGAGGTCATCCGCGAGCTGGACACCCGTGGCATCGAGATCGACGACATCGGCCTGCGCCGCCCCACCCTGGACGACGTCTTCCTCTCGCTCACCGGCCATGTGGCCGAGGAGCGGGAAGAGGGCAACGGAGTGGCGGACGACACCAAGGGCCGTAAGCGCAAGAAGGAGGTCGGCAAGTGAGTGCCGTGACCGATGCCGTGCAGGTCGCGGCGCCCTCGAACCCGATCGGCCAGTCCGTCCGCGACTCGCTGGTCGTTGCCAAGCGCAATCTGATCAGGATGTCCCGGATTCCGGAGATGGTGATCTTCGGACTGATCCAGCCGATCATGTTCGTGGTGCTGTTCAGCTATGTCTTCGGCGGCTCCATGATGATCGGTGGCAGCACCAGCCCCGTCGACTACCGCAACTTCCTGATGGCGGGCATCTTCGCGCAGACCGTCACCTTCGCCACCGCGGGCGCCGGCGCGGGCATCGCCGACGACATGCACAAGGGCCTGATCGACCGCTTCCGCTCGCTGCCCATGGCGCGCGGCGCGGTACTGACCGGGCGCACGCTCGCCGACCTCGTGCAGACCGCCCTGACCCTGCTGGTCCTCGCGGTGGTCGCCCTGCTGGTCGGCTGGCGGGTCGGCTCGTACGGCGACACCAATGCGGGCAAGGTGCTGGGTGCCTTCGGGCTGCTGCTTCTGGCCGGGTACGCGTTCACCTGGATCGGTGCCCTCATCGGCCTCTCCGTGCGCACACCCGAGGCGGCCACCTCCGGCGGGTTGATCTGGCTCTTCCCGGTCACGTTCATCTCGAACGCGTTCGTGGACTCCGGCAACATGACGCCTTGGCTGCGGCACATCGCGGACTGGAACCCCTTCAGCGCCACCGTGCAGGCCTGTCGGGTGCTCTTCGCCAACCCTGGGCAGTCGAAGTCCGACGCCTGGCCCATGCAGCACTCGATCCTGGCCTCGGTGATCTACTCGATCCTGATCATCCTGATATTCAGGACGCTGGCGGTGCGCAAGTACCGGTCCGCCACGGCCTGACCCGGGCATGACGATGCCCCCGGCCACGCGGCCGGGGGCATCGCCGTAGTCGCTGGTCCTGGGCTCAGCCCTGGTACGGCTCGGCCTTGAGGATCTTCACCGAGGCGAACTTGCCGTTCGGCAGTTCGTACTGGGCGTCCTCGCCGACCTTCTTGCCGTTCACACCGGAGCCCAGCGGGGACTGCGGCGAGTACGTCTCGATGTCAGAGCTGGCGTACTCGCGCGAGGCCAGCAGGAAGTCCAGGGTGTCGTCCTCGTCGCCGTCGAAGGCGATGGTGACGACCATGCCCGGCGCGACCACACCGTCCGCCGCGGGAGACTCGCCGACCTTGGCGTTCTCCAGGAGCTGGGTCAGCTGGCGCACACGGAGCTCCTGCTTGCCCTGCTCCTCCTTGGCCGCGTGGTACCCGCCGTTCTCGCGCAGGTCCCCCTCCTCGCGCGCGGCCGCGATCTTGGCGGCGATCTCCGTGCGCGCAGGACCAGACAGGTACTCCAGCTCGGCCCTGAGCTGGTTGTACGCCTCCTGGGTCAGCCAGGTGACGTTCTCGCTGGTCTGGGTCACAGGTGCTCCTCGTAGGTACTGGGAATACAAAGCATCGCCCTACCCAGAAGAATGTTCCTTCACGGGTGGGCGAAACCACGAGCCTAACAATTCAGCGGCTCAAGGGGGAGGACATAAGGCATCAGAATTACGTCAATGCAGGTCAGCGGGTAGGAGCTGAGAGTGATCCCGACCCGTGTCGGTGCCCGCGTCAGCGCCTGTGCCCCTGCCCATGCTGGTTCGCTCAGTCCGCGTGACAGCCGAGCAGCTCCGCCGTGGAGCCGCGGGCCGTCGTACGCAGGGTAACCACCTTGTCGATGCGTGAGGAGTCCTCGTCGAAACGGAAGTCCGCGCGACCCACCTCGGCGCCGTCGGCGTTCTGCGAGCGCAGGGTGCAGTAGCCGTGGGCGTCCGCGTCCTTGCGCACCTCCAGGTGCACCTCGACGGCGCTGTCCGAGGCCGCCTTGAAAGTGATCACTTCGGCGCTGATCTTGTTGCCGACGACATACTGGAACCCGAACCAGCCGACCAGGGCAAGCAGGGCGACGCCCAGTACAGCTCCGATGACCTTGAGTTTCCGGTCGGCGCGCTCGTCCGCGGAGCGGCCGTACCGGCCCTCGGGCAGCTGCGTGCTCGCCGTACTCATGATCGTCCTCTCGGCCGGCCGGGACCAATGTCCTGGAAGGGGCCCGGAGACCGGGCTCTGGAATTATTGGCCCCCCGATTCCGTCACTATAGAAGCCGCCCATCGCGCTGTTTCACGCCGGGCGCCGACAGCCGACCTACGAGGCGACAGCCGACTGACCGAGGATTGTGTCTTGACTGACCAGCTGCGACTGATGGCCGTGCACGCCCACCCCGACGACGAGTCGAGCAAGGGCGCGGCCACCATGGCGAAGTACGTGTCCGAGGGGGTGGACGTGCTGGTGGTGACCTGCACGGGCGGGGAGCGCGGCTCCATCCTCAATCCGAAACTTCAGGGCGACAAGTACATCGAGGAGCACATCCACGAGGTACGCAAGAAGGAGATGGACGAGGCCCGCGAGATCCTCGGGATCAAGCAGGAGTGGCTCGGCTTCGTCGACTCGGGCCTGCCCGAGGGCGACCCGCTGCCCCCGCTCCCCGAGGGCTGTTTCGCCCTGGAAGACGTCGACAAGGCGGCCGGTGAGCTGGTCAAGCAGATCCGCTCCTTCCGCCCGCAGGTGATCACCACGTACGACGAGAACGGTGGCTACCCGCACCCCGACCACATCATGACCCACAAGATCTCGATGGTGGCGTTCGAGGGCGCGGCGGACACCGAGAAATACCCGGAGTCCGAGTTCGGCCCGGCGTTCCAGCCGCAGAAGCTCTACTACAACCAGGGCTTCAACCGCCCGCGGACCGAAGCTCTGCACAATGCCCTCCTCGACCGCGGCCTGGAGTCGCCGTACGGGGAGTGGCTGAAGCGCTGGTCGGAGTTCGAGCGCACCGAGCGCACGCTGACCACGCACGTTCCGTGCGCGGACTTCTTCGAGATCCGGGACAAGGCGCTGATCGCGCACGCCACACAGATCGACCCCGACGGCGGCTGGTTCAAGGTCCCCATGGAGATCCAGAAGGAGGTCTGGCCGACCGAGGAGTACGAGCTCGCCAAGTCCTTCGTCGATACCTCCCTCCCCGAGGACGACCTCTTTGCGGGCATCCGCGACAATGCCTGACATGAGCGCAAGCCTGGCACTGACACAGCTCGTCCCCCTCGCCAAGGAGGTCGACCAGAACAAGGTCACCCCCGGCGTCCTCGGCTTCATCGTCTTCGCGGTGATGGCCCTGGCGGTGTGGGGGCTGATGAAGTCCATGAACCGGCACATGGGCAAGGTCACCTTCGAGGAGGACCCGCAGAAGGACGTGGCGGCCTCCGGCCCGACCGGCAAGGCCACCGGCGCCGGGTCCGCCCAGGGCGGGAAGGCTTCGCCCGCGAAGGGCTGAGCCTGCCCCCTGCGAGTGCGCAGCACTCAACAGGAGCGGGCCCGCCAGGGGCGGGGCAGGGACAGCAGCAGGTGCGCGGACTCCGGCCGCGGATGGCCGGAGTGCGCGCCCGCCGCGCCGTTCCAGCGGACGTGCATCTCGCTCGCGTCGAGCCGATGCGGCGGTGATTGCGGGCGTCGCGCGGATACGGCTACGCGGCGCACCGCGTCCGGAGGTCTGGACGTGACGGTGCACCGCGTCTGGACGTCTGGACGTGACGGTGCACCGCGTCTGGACGTCTGGACGTGACGGTGCACCGCGTCCGGACCTCCGGACGCCGCGACACACCGCGTCCGGACCTTCGCACGTGTCGCGCCCACCCCTACCGGGGCGCCCGGGAGACCCCTGTCGCCGCCCCTGTCGGCCGCCTCCCTCCGCGAGGGCCGCGCATGCCCGGCGGGGATCCGCGGCAGCCTTGTCTCCGCGTGGGCGGCGCCGCCCGGGTTCACTCCCGCCCGGCGCCGACCGCCACCCCCATCACATCCCGCGCATGCCGCCCCGGCACCATCCCGAGTCGCCAGGCCTGCCAGCCGGCGTCCAGGTCCACGCCCCGCTCCAGCAGCAGCTGGTACGCCTCGATGTAGTCGTCCACCTTTCCGTCCCGGGAGGGATGTCCGGTGCGGGAGAGCTGGGTCAGTTCCTCCTGGGCCACCGCGGCGCCCACCTCGTAGCCGCCGGGGGCGGCGTAGGGGAGCAGGGTGCACCTGAGGAACTTGGCCCAGTCCTCGCCCCGGCGGTCGCCGTACGACGTGAAGAGGCCGATCGCCTCCTCGCACAGGGCCAGGGCCTGTTGCGTACGGGCGTTGCCGGCGTCGACGACCGCCAGTTCCAGACAGGTCCAGGCCTCGCCGTGGGCGACGCCGATGCGCTGGAAGTCGGCGCGTGCGTCGACCAGGAGCTGGCGGGCGAAGCCCGAGTTCCTCAACGAACCTGTCTGGGCGGCCCGTTGGTCTCGGGTGACGCGGGCCGAGTGGTGGCGGGCGCAGGCGAGGCCGTACACGTCGCGCATGCGGGAGAACATCGTGCGGGAGCGCTCCAGTTCGCGGACCGCCTGGTCCAGATTGCCGGTCTCCTCCAGGGCCTGGCCCAGGTAGTAGATCGTCCACGCCTCGCCGCGCGCGTCCTCGTTCTCGCGGTGGCGGGAGGCCGCCTGGCGCAGGCCGGCGACCGCGGAGGACGGGTCGCCGTCGAGGAGGCGGGCGCGGGCCAGCTGGGTGAGGGCCCAGGCCTCGCCGCGGGTGTCGCGGGTGCGGCCGTACAGGTCGAGGGCCTCGCGCAGTTCGCGCTCCGCGCGCGGTACGTCGCCCATCCGCAGACCGAGCTGGCCGAGCTGGAAGTGGGCCCACGCCTCGCCGTGCACGGACTCGCCCTCGCGGTGCAGGACCAGGGCCTGGGTCAGCAGGTCCAGGGCCCGGGCGAGCCGGGCCCTGTCACGTTCCACCGCCGCGAGCGCGTGCATCGTCCAGGCGCGGTCGGCCGCGAGGTCGGGGGAGGCCTGGAGGTCCATGGCCTCCTGGAGCTTGGCCGCCGCCTCGGTGAGGTTTCCCTGGTGGTGCAGGGTGATGCCGAGGGAGCAGAGCGCCCTGGCGGCGCCCGCGTCGTGGTGGGCCTCGAAGTAGAGGTCCACGACCGAGGCCAGGGTCGTGCGCGCCTTGTCGAGTTCGCCCAGCTGGCGGGCCGCGATGCCGGTGCGCCACTGGACCGAGCGGACGAGCAGGCCCTGGTCGACCGCCTGCGTCAACTCGCTGATCTCACCCAGGCGGTAGAGGTCGCCGCGCAGGAGGCAGTAGTCGCACAGGGCGCCCAGGAGGTTGAGTACCGCGGCTTGGTTCACGCCCTCCGCGTGCCGCAGTGCCGCCGTGATGAAGCTCGACTCGTCGTCCAGCCAGCGCAGGGCCGCGTCGAGGGAGGTGAAGCCGTGCGGCCCGAACTGACCGGCGCGCGTGGACGTCTTGCCGTCGACCAGGCGGATCACCGTGTCGGCGAGCTCCGCGTAGTTCACGATCAGGCGCTCCTGCGCGGCCGTGCGCTCGGAGGGTTCCTCCTCGTCCAGGAGGCGGGCTCCCGCGAAGGCCCGCACGAGGTCGTGCAGGCGGTAGCGGCTGCCGCGGACGTGGTCGATCAGACCCGCCTGGGAGAGCGCGGTCAGGTGGCGGGTGGCCTCCGGCTCGTCGGTGGCCAGCAGGGAAGCCGCCGCGGCCGCGCCCAGCGAGGCGCGGCCGGCCAGGGCCAGGCGGCGCAGGAGCCGGCGCGCCATGTCCGACTGGTCGGTGTAGCGCAGCCACAGCACCCGCTCGACCGGTTCCACGGGGCCGTACGCCGTGAGGTCCGTGGCCAGTTGGCGCGGGGTGCGGGGGCCGAGGGAGGAGCCGGCTATGCGCAGGGCCAGGGGCAGGCCGCCGCACAACTCCCTTACGTGGTCGGTGGATTCGGCGTCGTAGGGGCTGGACTTGTCCTGCGCCGCCGCGTTCAACAGCTCCTCGGCGCCTGCCGCGTCCAGCGCCTCGACGGGGAGTTGGTGCACCCAGGCGGGGAGGTCGGCGGGCAGGTCGAGCGGTTTACGGGCGGTGACCAGGACCAGGCTCTCCGAGCGCTCGGGGACCAGGGTGCGCACCTGCTCGGCGTCGCTTGCGTCGTCCAGGACGATCGTCACCGGCAGGCCCGTCAGGTGCTGGTGGTACAGCTCGCTCAGCCGCCTGACCTGCTGGTCCGGTGAGGAACGCTCGCGGAAGAGGAGCTGCTCACGCGGTGCGCCGAGCCGGTTCAGGAGGTGGAGCAGCGCGTCGCGTGTGGTCAGCGGAGGGTCGTCCGGGCTGTCGCCGCGCAGGTCCACCACGCAGGCACCGCGGAACTGGTCCTTGAGGTCGTGCGCCGCCCGGATCGCGAGGCTGCTGCGGCCGGAGCCGGGCGCGCCGTACAGCACGACGACCGTCGGTTTCGTCTCGGTGCTCGCGCGCGCCGCGTGCACCCACTGCGCGACCCGTGACAGCTCGGCGCGGCGTCCCGCGAACGGCCCGGCCGGCTCCGGCAGTTGACCGAACGACTGCTCCAGCACACTGCGCCGCCGCGCCGCCGCGCTCTTGTCGGTGCGGCGCAACTGGGGCGCACCCTGTTTCGCGCCCGTGGAGGCGCTGAGTACCCGCTGTTGGTCGAGGAACGGTCGGATGCCCCGTACGTCCAGGGCCGTGAGCCACTGCAGGCGCAGCTGCTCGGGGCCGCCGGGCTGCCCGATGGCCCCGGCCCGGCGGCTCGCGGCCGGCAGATGAGAGGCCGTCACCTTGAGCACGGTGGCCGCCGCGCCCACCACCCCCACCGTGGCACCCGCGCCGATCGCCGTCCCCGCGCCCGTGCCCAGCGCCAGGTCCGCGACGACTGCGGCGACTGCAGCAACGGCCGCCACCAGTAGGGGAGTTCCGCCGCCCTCCCGCGCATAGCGCTGCCCGAACGTCAGCCGTCCCGCCTCCGCGTCGTCGAGGGCCCGCGTATACGCCTCGTATTCCTCGGCAGCCGTCTGCCCCATCGCGTCGAGCGCGCCCCGCGCCCGGGACAGCAGCACACCCCCGTCAACGCGCCCACCCGTGCGCCGGACCTCTTCCTCGACCGCCCGGGCCAACAGCCGCTCGGCTTCCGCCCGATGGCTGTCCCGCATGTCACGTCCCCCTCCGGCAGCAACTCCTTTGCCCATGAGTGTCCTTCGTGCGGGACGGGAACGCGAGAGGCCCGGCGATCATTCGGACAGGGCTACCCCGCTCCTTCACACACCGCGTGCCCCTTGGACAGCGCGAGATACACGCACGCGCAGGCAAGCCCCGCCTCCGCCACCGCGCAGGCGAGGGCCTGGACGAGGGCGGCGCCCGGCCGCGCGGTGGTTATGTCGAACCAGGCGTCGAGCACCGCGACCGCGGCCGTGGCCGACGCGGTCAGCCGGGCGTGCGGATTGCGGCGGAAGCCCAGCACGGCGGTGGCCGCACACCCCACGGCCATCAGTACGTCGAGTCCCACCCACGCCACCTGCCAGTTCCGCACCTCGGTGCTCGCCGGGAGCATCCGGACGAGGAGCACCATCCACGGCACGAGCGCCACGGCGGTGGCGCCGAGTAACACCAAAGCCCATTTCGTTCGCATGCCACCACGATAGAACCGCAGAGAGAATTCTGCAAAGAAAATTCTGCAGAACTTACTCTGCGGAGGGAAGTGGGCCGGGGATACCGTGGTCGCATGCCCGACCCCGACATGCCCGACCCCGAGCTGACCAGCGTCGAACGCACCGCCCTGTACAAGTCCCTCGGCAACCCGCTGCGCCGCCGCATCCTCGACTACCTCGGCCGGCACGGCGAGGCGAACTCGACCGTGCTCGCCAGGGAGCTCGGCGAGAGCTCCGGCACGACCAGCTACCACCTGCGCAAGCTCGCCGAGCAGCGCCTCATCGAGGAGATCCCTGAGAAGTCGGGCGGCCGGGAACGCTGGTGGCGGGCGCTCCCGTTCAGCCACACCACACCCGATCCGGCCACGATGACCGCCGAGGAGTACGCCGCCGCCGAGGGCGTGGCGCTGCTGAAGATCGAGATGGACACCGAGCTCTATCTCCGCGCCCACCAGGAGTACGCGGGCCCGGAGGGGTGGGCCCAGGTCCAGCGCTCCGGCAACTGGATGACCAGGGACGAACTCCTCGACTTCGTACGCGAGTACCGGGCGCTCCTGGACCGGTACGGCCACTGTCGTGAAGATGCCCCCGCCGGGGCACGCCCGGTGCACCTGCGCTTCTACGCGGTCCCGGACACCGTGGGAGAGTGGGAGAGTGAACCGACTGGCCCATGAGACGTCCCCGTACCTCCTCCAGCACGCCGACAACCCCGTCGACTGGTGGCCCTGGTCGGCCGAGGCCTTCGACGAGGCCCGCAAACGCAATGTGCCGGTGCTGCTGAGCGTCGGCTACAGCAGCTGCCACTGGTGCCACGTCATGGCGCACGAGTCCTTCGAGGACGAGGCGACCGCCACGTATCTGAACGAGCACTTCGTGAGCGTCAAGGTCGACCGCGAGGAGCGACCGGACGTCGACGCCGTGTACATGGAGGCCGTGCAGGCGGCGACCGGGCAGGGCGGCTGGCCCATGACCGTGTTCCTCACGCCGGGCGCCGAGCCCTTCTACTTCGGTACCTATTTCCCGCCCGCACCCCGTCACGGCATGCCCGCCTTCCGGCAGGTCCTGGAGGGCGTGCACAACGCCTGGAACGACCGGCGGGACGAGGTCGCCGAGGTCGCGGGCAAGATCGTGCGGGATCTCGCCGGGCGGGAGATGAGCTTCGGTGACGACCAGGTGCCCGGCGGGAAGGAGCTGGCCGGTGCGCTCCTCGGGCTCACCCGGGAGTACGACGCCGCGCGCGGCGGATTCGGCGGGGCGCCCAAGTTCCCGCCGTCCATGGTGATCGAGTTCTTGCTGCGGCACCACGCGCGGACCGGCTCCGAGGGCGCCCTGCAGATGGCGCAGGACACCTGCGAGCGCATGGCCCGCGGCGGCATCTACGACCAGCTCGGCGGCGGTTTCGCCCGGTACTCCGTCGACCGCGACTGGATCGTGCCCCACTTCGAGAAGATGCTGTACGACAACGCCCTGCTGTGCCGTGTCTACGCACATCTCTGGCGTGCCACCGGCTCCGAGCTCGCCCGCCGCGTCGCCCTCGAAACCGCCGACTTCATGGTGCGTGAACTGCGCACCAACGAGGGCGGGTTCGCCTCCGCCCTCGACGCCGACAGCGACGACGGGACCGGCAGGCATGTCGAGGGCGCGTATTACGTATGGACGCCCGAGCAGCTCCGTGAAGTCCTCGGCGACGACGCCGAACTCGCCGCCCAGTACTTCGAGGTGACCGAGGAGGGCACCTTCGAGGAGGGTGCGTCCGTCCTCCAACTCCCGCAGCACGAAGGCGTGTTCGACGCCGAGAAGATCGCCTCCATCCACGAGCGGCTGCTCGCCGCGCGCGCCGAGCGCCCCGCCCCGGGCCGCGACGACAAGGTGGTCGCCGCCTGGAACGGGCTCACCGTCGCCGCCCTCGCGGAGACCGGCGCCTACTTCGAGCGCCCCGACCTCGTGGACGCCGCGATCGGCGCCGCCGACCTCCTCGTACGGCTGCACATGGACGATCGCGCGCGCCTCGCCCGTACCAGCAAGGACGGTCAAGTCGGCGCGAACACAGGAGTGCTGGAGGACTACGCGGATGTCGCCGAGGGCTTCCTCGCGCTCGCGTCCGTCACCGGGGAAGGTGTCTGGCTGGAATTCGCCGGATTCCTGCTCGACCACGTGATCGCGCAGTTCACCGACTCCGAGTCGGGTGCGCTCTACGACACGGCGGCCGACGCCGAGCAGCTGATCCGCCGACCACAGGATCCGACCGACAACGCCACGCCCTCCGGCTGGAGCGCGGCGGCCGGTGCGCTGCTGAGCTATGCCGCCCAGACCGGCGCCGAACCCCATCGCACCGCCGCCGAGCGGGCGTTGGGTGTGGTGAAGGCGCTCGGTCCGCGCGCGCCCCGCTTCATCGGCTGGGGTCTGGCGGTCGCCGAGGCGCTCCTCGACGGGCCGCGCGAGGTCGCGATCGTGGGGCCGGCCGACGATCCGGCCACCAGGGTCCTGCACCGTGCGGCACTTCTGGGCACCGCCCCGGGCGCCGTCGTCGCCGTGGGAGTGCCGGCGAGTGACGAGCTGCCACTGCTCGCCGGTCGCCCGCTGGTTGACGGAAAGTCGGCCGCGTATGTCTGCCGTAACTTCACATGTGACGCGCCGACAACGGATGTCCAGCGGCTGAAGGACGCGCTCGGCAGCGCAAACGCCGTCTGAAACAGTCACCCCTGGACCGGAAACCCCCGACGTAGCCGGATACATCCCCTTCTTTGACTGAGGATTCCGAAACATTCTATTTATCTGAACAACCCATAGGCTTCACAGCTCCCACTTAGTCTCTCCACGGTGGCGCGGCAGGTGTGACTCGCTGTCGCGACAGGGGGTTTTGGGGATCTGGGGGGATCTGTTGCTCACGTCTGTCTTCATCGTTGCCGTTTCTCTGGCGCTCTTCTGGATGGCAGCCTTCACCTTGTGGTGGCAGATGCACGCGTGGCGTACGCCCGAAGTGCTGGCCTCCACCCGGTTCAGCAGTCCGGACGGCGGTGAGAGCCTGTCCTTCTCGCTGCTGCTGCCCGCGCGGCACGAGCAGGCCGTGCTCGACCACACGATCCAGCGGTTGCTGGAGTCCAGCCACACCGATTTCGAGATCATCGTGATCGTCGGCCACGACGACCCGGAGACGACCGCGGTCGCCCGGGCCGCCGAGGAGCGCGACCCGCGCGTCCGCGTCGTCGTCGACACCCACGAGAAGAAGAACAAGCCGAAGGCCATGAACACGGCGCTGCCGCACTGCCGCGGGGACGTCGTCGGAGTCTTCGACGCCGAGGACCAGGTCCATCCGGAGCTGCTCGCCCACGTCGACCACGCGTTCCGTACGACGGAGGCGGACGTCGTCCAGGGCGGTGTCCAGCTCATCAACTTCCACTCCAGCTGGTACAGCCTGCGCAACTGCCTGGAGTACTTCTTCTGGTTCCGCTCCAGGCTCCATCTGCACGCGCAGAAGGGCTTCATCCCGCTCGGCGGCAACACCGTCTTCGTACGGACGAAGGTCCTGCGGGAAGCCGACGGGTGGGATCCCAACTGCCTCGCCGAGGACTGCGACTTGGGTGTGCGGCTCTCCAGTGTCGGCAAGAAGGTCGTCGTCGCGTACGACTCCGACATGGTGACCCGGGAGGAGACCCCGGGCAGCCTGATGTCGCTGATGAAGCAGCGCACCCGGTGGAACCAGGGCTTCCTGCAGGTCTACCGGAAGAAGGACTGGAGGCAACTCCCGAGCTTCGGGCAGCGGTTGCTCGCCCGCTACACGCTCATGACGCCGTACCTGCAGGCCGTCTCCGGCGTGGTCATCCCGCTCAACGTGGCCATCGCGCTCTTCCTCGACGTGCCGGTCGGCATCGCCTTCATCACGTTCCTGCCGGCCGTGACCGCTCTGGTCACCTTCGCCTTCGAGCTTGTCGGACTCCACGACTTCGGCAAGCAGTACGGGCTTCGAGTCCGCTTCATCCACTACCTGAAGCTCATTGTCGGCGGCCCCTTCTACCAGGTGCTGCTGGCGGGCGCCGCCGTGCGTGCCGTGTGGCGCGAGCAACGGGGGCGCAATGACTGGGAGCTGACCAGTCATGTCGGCGCGCATCTCACCGAAGTGATCCGAGAGGACGTTCCTGCGTGACCTCCACTCTTCCCGCGGCGACTACACCCACGGTCCCCGCGCAGCGGCCTCGTGCGCCCAAAATCGTCCCCAACGCTCACCCGGTCCTGCGTTTTCGCAGCTCGCGCTCCGATCTGATCCTGTGCGCGGTGCTCCTCGCGGCGATCCTCGTCGTCCAGGGCTGGAACATCGCCGCCTATCCGACGCTCAGCGACGACGAGGGCACCTATCTCGCCCAGGCCTGGGCGGTCCAGCAGGGCAAGGGCCTGGCCCACTACACGTACTGGTACGACCACCCGCCGCTCGGCTGGATCCAGATAGCCGTGCTGACCTGGATCCCCGCGCACCTCAGCCCGTCCCTGATGACCGTCGGCTCGATGCGCTTCGCGATGCTGCTGATCAGCGCCATCAGCGCGGTCCTTGTGTACATCCTCGCGCGCCGCCTCTCGCTGCCGCAGTGGGCCGCCGGGCTCGCGATGGTGCTCTTCGGACTCTCGCCGCTGTCGGTCGTGCTCCAGCGCGAGATCTTCCTCGACAACATCGCGGTGATGTGGACGCTCCTGGCGTTCTGCCTGGCCGCGTCCCCGAGTCGCCATCTCTGGCACCACTTCGGGGCGGGCATCGCGGCCGCGGCCGCCGTGCTCACCAAGGAGACGATGCTCGTCATCCTGCCCGCGCTGATGGTCACCATGTGGCGGCACAGCCACCGCGACACCCGCAAGTTCGCCCTCACCGGCGCCGTCACCGCCTGCGCGCTGATCGGCCTGGCGTACCCGCTCTTCGCCCTGCTCAAGGGCGAGTTGTTCCCCGGCTCGGGACACGTCTCGCTCTGGGACGGCATCAGGTACCAGATGAGCCGCCCCGGCTCCGGCTTCATCCTCGACCGGGGCACCGGCTCATACGGCGTCCTGCAGTCCTGGCTGTACTACGACCGTGTGCTGCCGCTCGGCGGCCTCGCGGGCGCCCTGCTGCTCCTGGTCACCTGGCGCTGGTCGGTGACCGCGCGCGCCCTGGCCGGACCCGCGCTCACCGTGGCGATCCTCGCCCTGGTGGCGCTGCGCCCGAGCGGCTACCTGCCCGCGATGTACGTCATCCAGGCGCTGCCCTTCCTCGCACTCGTCCTCGCCGGGGGCACCGCGAGCGTCGCCCACGCGGTGCTGCGCAGGTGGCGCAGCGACGAGGAGAAGACGTACGTCACCTGGGGGCGCAGGGGACTTGCGGCCGTGCTCGTGCTGGCCGCCGGCGCCTATGTCGTGCCCCACTGGTACGACGGTGACCACACCGCCGTGACTGCCGACGCCAACGCCCCCTACCGGGCGGCCTCTTCGTGGCTGAAGACCGAGGTGGAGGACCCGAAGGACACCCGCGTCCTCGTCGACGACGCCCTCTGGCTCGACCTCGTCCACGACGGCTACCGGCCGGGGCTCGGCGTCATCTGGTTCTACAAGGCCGACCTCGACCCCGCCGTGACCAAGACGATGCCGCGCGGCTGGAAGGACCTCGACTACGTCGTGGCCTCCCCGACGGTACGCCGCGACGCGGTCGACCTGCCCAACGTCAAGGCGGCGATCGAGCATTCGACGCCGGTGGCCACCTTCGGCAAGGGCGAGGACCGCATCGAGATCCGCCGCATCGAGCCCGTGGGAGGGTCCCGATGAGCTACGAGTCCACTGTTCCCGAGGAGCTGGGTGACCCGGCCGTACGCGGTGCCGAGGTACCCGAGCCGGGCGCCGTCACCATCGTCGTACCGACGTTCAACGAGTCCGCGAACGTACGGGAGTTGCTGCAGCAGATCACCGAGTCGGTGCCCGCGCGGCTGCCCTGCGAGGTCGTCTTCGTCGACGACTCCACGGACGACACCCCCGATGTCATCCACGAAGCGGCGAAGGACTGCCCTTTCCCGGTCACCGTTCTGCACCGGGAGAAGCCGGTCGGCGGACTCGGCGGTGCGGTCGTCGAGGGGATGAAGGAGGCCGGGTCCGACTGGATCGTCGTCATGGACGGCGACTGCCAGCATCCGCCGTCCCTGGTAGCGGAGTTGGTCGCCACCGGTGAGCGGGCGAACACCGGGCTCGTCGTCGCCAGCCGCTACATCAAGGGCGGCAGCCGCGCCGGACTCGCGGGCGGCTACCGCATCGCCGTCTCACGCGGCGCGACCTGGCTGACCAAGACGCTCTTCCCGCGCAGGCTGCGTGGCATCAGCGACCCGATGAGCGGGTTCTTCGCGATCCGCCGCAGCGCGGTCACCGCGGAGGTCCTCCAGCCGCTCGGCTACAAGATCCTCCTCGAACTCGCCGTGCGCAGCCGCCCCCGCCGGGTCACCGAGGTGCCCTTCGTCTTCCAGGACCGGTTCGCGGGCGAATCCAAGTCGACCGCGCAGGAGGGCTTCCGGTTCCTGCGCCACCTCGTCGGGCTGCGCACCGCCACGCCGGTCGCCCGCATGGTGGTCTTCGGACTGATCGGCGCCACCGGCTTCGTACCGAACCTGCTCGGCCTGTACGCGCTGACCGCCGCGGGACTGCACTACGTACCGGCCGAGATCCTCGCCAACCAGCTCGGGGTCGCCTGGAACTTCCTGCTCATCGAGCACCTTCTCTTCCGTGAGCGCCGAAAGCACCGGCACTGGTGGGACCGTGTCGGCCGGTTCGCGCTCCTCGCCAACGCCGATCTGGTGCTGCGCATCCCGTTGATCGCGCTCTTCGTCGACCGCTTCGGGATGGGCGCACTCTCCGCCACCGCACTGGCCCTGGTGACGACCTTCGTCCTGCGCTTCGCAGGGACCGAAGCGCTGGTCTATCTGCCGCGCCGCAACAGCAAGTCCGCGGGCGGGAGCCGCACAGCAAGGAGAGCCGCATGAAACGTATGCACCACGTGGCACGACCACGGCGGAGAACCTCCCTACTGGCCGTGGCGGGCCTCGCCGCCGGGATGCTGCTGATCTCGCCGCAGCCGGCGTCCGCCGCCAACCTCGTCACGAACCCGGGCTTCGAGACCGACGGCACGGACGGCATGCCGTACTGCTGGGAGAAGTCCGGCTGGGGCGACAACGACTTCACCTTCTCCACCGTGGCCGACTCCCACTCCGGCTCCAAGGCCATGAAGGTCACACTGACCCGCCGGACCGACGGCGATCGCAAGGCGCTGATCACCGAGGACACGACCTGCGCGCCGGTGGTCACCGCGGGCAAGCAGTACGACCTCGGACTCTGGTACAAGACGACGACTCCCGACGCCGCCATCACGCTCTTCCGGCACGACACGACCGCGGGCTGGCAGTACTGGACCGACCTCAAGACGCTGGACATGGCGGGCAGTTACACCCAGGCGACCGTCCGGACCCCTGCCGTCCCGGCGGGCACGGACCGCATCACCTGGGGCGTCTCGGTCTACGGCACCGGCTCCGCCACCACCGACGACTACACGATGGAGCAGGTCTCCGACCCGATCCCGCCGGCCACCTGCACCGGCACCGCCGAGGAGTGCGCCGACGGCAAGTGGACGGTGCTGCCCACGCAGAACCCGGTCCGCTCCATGCACTCCGTCGTCCTCAACAACGGCAAGGTGCTGCTGATCGCGGGCTCCGGCAACAGCGAGGAGCAGTTCAACGCGGGCACGTTCACCAGCGCGGTCTACGACCCGGCGAACGGCACCTACAAGACGATCCCCACGCCCAAGGACATGTTCTGCGCGGGGCACGTCCAGCTCGCCGACGGCCGTGTGCTGGTGATGAGCGGCAACAAGGCGTTCCCGGTCGCGGGCGGGCACGGGTACGAGGGGTACAAGGACTCGTACATCTTCGACCCGGTCACCGAGACGTACAGCAAGACCAACGACCTGAACGACGGCCACTGGTATCCGTCGGCCACCGAGCTGGGCAACGGTGACATCATCTCGTTCGGCGGTCTGCGCGAGGACTCGTCCGGTTCGGTGACCGCCGAGCGCTGGTCGGCCGCGGAGCAGAAGTGGCTGCCGTTGTGGCAGGTCAACCAGACCTGGTCGTTCTGGGGCCTGTACCCGTCGATGATCCTCATGCAGGACGGGCGGCTCTTCTACTCGGGCAGCCATGTCTTCGGCAACGGCACGCCCGGCACGGGTTCGGCGATCTACGACTACGACGCCAACACGACGACCGCGGTCTCCGGGCTCAGGAACAAGGACGAACGCGACCAGTCCGCGAGCGTGCTGTTGCCCCCGGCCCAGGACCAGAAGGTCCTGACGATCGGCGGCGGCAACATCGACTCAAACCCGGACGCCAACCGGCTCACCGACATCATCGACCTGAAGGCCGCCGACCCGGCGTACACCGTCGGCCCGCAGATCCCGCAGGGCACGGTGGACCTGGGCAACGGCAAGGTGGCCGAGACCGGCAACCAGGGCAAGATGTACGTCTCCGCCGTACTCCTGCCCGACGGCAAGGTCCTGGAGACGGGCGGTGGCCTGCACAACCGCGCCAACCCCGTCTACGAGGCGTCGATCTTCGACCCGGCGACCACGACCTTCGACCCGGTGGCCGCCGACCCGGAGGCCCGCGGTTACCACTCCTCCGCGTTCCTGCTGCCCGACGGCCGCGTGATGGCCACCGGCGACAACCCGGGCAACGGCACCTGGAACCACAACGTGTCCATCTACACCCCGCCCTACCTGCTCAAGGGCACCCGCCCGACGATCACTTCGGTGATCGACAACGAGTGGGTGTACGGCGACACCCAGCGCATCACCGTCGACCGGCCCATCGTCAAGGCCGAGCTGATCCGCCCCGCCGCGGTGACGCACTCCTCGGACCCGAACCAGCGGTTCGTGGACCTGCCGCTGAGCGTGGACGGCAACAACGTCGACCTGAACGTGACGAGCAACCCCAACCTGGCGCCGCCCGGCTGGTACATGCTCTTCGCGGTCGACGCCAACGGTGTCCCGTCGGTCGCCAAGTGGGTGCACCTCCAGGGCCCGTCCGCGCTGGCCACGGACACCGCCTCGGCACACGTCCACTCCTTCGCCGACTCCCTGGAGGGCAAGACCGTCAGCCCCGGCAAGAAGCGCGCCTCGCAGAAGGTCAGCACGACGATCTCCGGCTGCGAACGGCACTACGGCTCGGCCAACGTGTGTGTGCCGACGGTGTTCCCGCCCGAGGTGAAGAAGACGACGGCCGCGCGCTGCGCCTGGCTCAAGGCGAACGACTACGGCCGTCTGAAGGTCAACGGCAGGGACGACCCACTGGGCCTCGACCCGAACAGGGACGGGGTGGCCTGTGGAAAGGGTGATGTGAGGAAGATGCGCTAGCTTCGACGGCCCTGCAAGATTCACCTCGCATGCGACGGACGGGGAAGGCCAAGTGGCCTTCCCCGTCCGTCGCATGCACCCGTAACCCGGCGCCAAGCCCGCCGAACGGGCGAAAAGTGCAGCAGCCGCGCCAGGCGCCCATACCCCGAAGCGGTGGCTCCCCTAGGGTTCCCGTGCTCTTTCGGCATCCTTTGGTCTGAAACATTCGGCGCCATTTGTCCGGAGTTAGGGGCCTTTGCGTGCATGCGGTGCGCGGCACGAAGGAAAGGAATCTCATGATCGGCCACCAACGGGACCGGGGACGACAAGCGGGACCGCTCTTCGAGTGGGGGATCAGCAGACTGCTGCTGCTGATGTTGGTGTTCGGCCTGGTCTCCCTGCCGGTCGTGGACGGGAACGACGGGGAACTCGGCATCTACCAGCAGTGGCTGTACGTCTTTCAGTCCGGGAGCTTCCCCGTAGGCGACGAGACCTGGCAATACCCCCCGGGCATGTCTCTGGCGGTCCTGGCGCCCGCGCTGCTGCCGGTGCTCACCTACAAGCACGCTTTCGTCCTGGCCGCCTTCCTGGTCGACGCCGCCGTGTGCGCCGCGCTGGTGCGCACCGGCCGTCGAGAGGGGCGCAGCATGATGGGCGCCTGGGTCTGGACGATCGGCATCCCGCTGCTCGGGTCGATGCCCTACGCACGCCTGGACATGACGGTCACGGGCATCTGCGTGGCCGCTCTGCTCTGGCTGCCCACCCGTGCCCGAGTCGGGGGTGCCCTGGTCGGCGTCGGGGCAACCATGAAGCTCTGGCCGGTGCTTGTGCTGCTGGGGGTCGGGTCGGGAGGGGCCATGCGTGCGGCGTGGAAGCGGGCCCTGGGAGCCGCGGCCGGTCTCTGCCTGGCGCTCGGCGCCGCCCTGCCAGGGGCGTGGTCCTTCCTCTCCGAGCAGCGGGATCGTGGTCTCCAGATCGAGTCGTTCGGCGCGCTGCCCTTCCATGTGGCCCGCCACTTCGGCTGGCCGGGGCAGGCGGAGATGGCCTATGGCGCGATGGAGTTCACGGGGCCGTACGTAGACCTTGTGGCGCACGCACTCCTGGTACTGAATGTCCTGGGACTGGCCGGGCTGGTGTGGCTGAGGTTGCGCCTTCCGGCGAGCTTCTTCACGGGCGCCGCGCCGTGCGTCCTGGGTCTCGCCGCTGTGTTGCTCTGCATCTTCACCAGCCGGGTCTTCAGCCCTCAGTTCATGATCTGGGCCGTGGGACTCGCCGCCGTCGGCACCAGCTGGCGGACCTCAGGGCTGCGGATTCCGGCCCGCATGATCCTCGCGGCGTGCGGTTTCACCTTGGTCCTCTACCCGTGTACCTACTGGAGCGTCATCAACAGCACCTGGTCCGCTGTCGTCATGCTGGCCGTCCGCGACGGGCTGCTGGTAGCCGCCGCGGTGTTCCTCCTGCGCCCGCTCTGCACCGCGGCCACCGCGGCCAGGACCGGGCCGGTTCAGGCAGGTGGGCTGGTACCACGGCCACAGGCGGCGGACGAGCCGGTGGCCACGGGCTGAAGTCCACTGCCGTCGTCGTCCCACCTCCCGGGCCTCATACCGCCAACAGGTCGCCGACCAGGCAAGACAAGATCAGAGGACCGGACGAAGCACTGCTAGGCCCGGCTCGGGAACTCGGTCAGGGCGCGTTCCACGATGGCCTCCAGCTGTTCGTGGTGTGCGCCCTTCCAGTAGGCGCGGCCGCACTCGCCGCACTGCGCGAAGACGTCGTACGACCGTCGTGTGCCGTGTTCGAGCTGGTCGGCGACCTCCTCCTTCGTGGCGTCGCGGAGCAGGCCGTTGCAGGCGGTGCACCGCGTCCACGGCCGTAGCTCGGGCGCGAACCGGTGGAGCACGTCGCGGAGTTGGTCCTCGGGCCGGGTGCTGTACACGAACGCGCCCGCCCACAGCTCGCGGCGGCGCAGCAGTCCGCGGTCGCGGCTGAGCATCACGCGTCGCTCGGCCGCCGAACGGGCGGCGAGGGCCGGGTCGCCGATGTCCGTGGACTCGTACGCCGTGTCGACGCCGAGCAGGCGCAGGCGGCGGGCGAGCGTGCCGAGGTGGACGTCGAGGAGGAAGCGGAGCGGGGCCCCCGGGACCCGCTGCGGGCGCTCGACCGTACGGACCTGCACGGTCTCTCCGGCCGCCGGGATGTGCGCGAACGGCACCTCCCGGCCGTCCACGACCAGGGCGCCGACCTCCGTCAGCGGGACGCCCAGTGACTCGATGACATGGCCGAGCGTGGAGGAACCGTCGGTGCCGACCTGGGTGGCACCGGTGCGTCGCCTGTGCGGGACGAACAGCCCCAGTTCGGGGGCGAATTCGACGTGGATCTCCGGTCCGTTCACATGGTCAGGATGTCATGCGGGGGGTGCCTGCGGCCTCCGGGTTTCCGGGGGTGGGCATGGTGCGGGCCGTGGCGGTCAGGCCGTGTTCCAGGACGTCCACCGCGCGGTCGACGACGTCGGCGAAGTCCTCCTGGTGGCCGCCCTCGGCCCAGTACAGGGAGGTCTCCATCAGGCCGCCGATCAGCGACATCGCGAAGACGCGTACTTCGAGACTCTCCGGGTCCCGGCCGACGCGCTCCCCGATGGCCCGGCACAGCAGGCGGCCGGTGACCGACATGCTCTCCATCATCCGGGAGCGCACCGCGGGGACCTCGACCATCAGCCGGGTCCGCAGCCGGGTCACCTCGGGTTCCTCGGTGTTCCCGAGGCCGATGGCCTTCTGCAACACGTGCCGCAGGGAGTCGAACCACGGCTCGTCCGCGGGCCGCGCCCGCAGCTCCTGCTCGAGGACCGGGTCGTACTCGTCCGTGAGGACGATGTCCTCCTTGGTCGGGAAGTAACGGAACACCGTGGACGGGGAGACCTCGGCCGCCTCCGCGATCTGCTCGATGGTCGTCGCGTCGTACCCCTGCTCCTGGATCAGTCGGTACGTCGCGTCGCGGATCGCGATCCGGGTCTTCATCTTCTTCCGCTCGCGGAGCCCCGGCTGGGGCACCGCGGCGGGAGTGGAGCTGTGTGCGGTGGCGGCCATGGTGCTCATTGTCCGGCATCCGCGGGGGACGGGGCCATGTCGGTGTCCTCCTCGGGGGTGCGGCCGGGCGCGGCGTCGGGGGCCGGTTCAGGGTTCGGCAGCAGCGCGGCGGCCAGCAGCGCGGTGACGAGCGCCGCGATCCCGCTGACCAGCAGAACCAGGTCCATGCCGTGGATGTACGAGGCGTCCGCGGAGGCGGCGAGCGCGTGGTCCCCGAGCCGCGCGGCTACCACATGGGCGCCGACCACCGAGTCGGAGGCGGCGCCCGCGACCGCGTGCGGCAGGCCGGAGGTGTCCAGCCGGTCGCTGTACGCGCTTGCGAGGAGCGAGCCCAGCAGGGCGATGCCGATCGCGCCGCCCACCTGGCGCACCGTCATGAGCAGCCCGGAGCCGCTGCCGGCGCGGTCGCGGGGCAGGGCGCCGAGGGCGGCGGACATCGCCGGGACCACGGCGAAGCCGAAGCCGAGCCCGGCGATGGACAGCCACAGGGCGGTGAAGCCGTAGCCGTCGTCGACGGACGTACGGCTGCCGAGTATCGCGGCGAAGGCGAGGGCGACGAGCCCGGCGCTGATCACCGCGCGCGGTCCGAACTTCGTCAGCAGTGGCCCGGCACCCCTGGAGGCGATCAGCAGTCCGCCCATCATCGGCAGCATCCGCACTCCGGTGGCGAACGCGTCGTGCCCGAGCACCGCCTGCAGATACTGCGGCAGCACGAACATCAGCCCGGAGAGCACGAACATGACGAGGGTCGCGGCGAGCATGTTGAGCAGGAAGCCGCGCTGGGCGAGGAGGGAGAGGTCCAGCATCGGGCGTACGCTGCGGCGTTCGCGGATGACGAGCAGTGCGACCAGGACGATCGCGGCCGCGAGGAAGCCGAGGATCAGCGGGTCGCCCCAGCCGCGGTGCGGGGCCTCGACGATCGCGTAGATCAGGATGCTGAGGCCGGCCGCGGTGAGCCCGGTGGAGACGGCGTCGACCTTGGGCGAGGCCGGGATGGGGGTCCCCCCGCTCGAACGAAGTTGAGAGTGGGGGAGGGTCTCGGGGAGCAGGAAGACGCAGGCGGCGATGCCGATGGCGGCCATCGGCACGTTGACCAGGAAGACCGAGCCCCACCAGAAGTGGTCGAGCAGCCAGCCGCCGACGATCGGGCCGAGCGGCAGACCGAGGGCGGAGGCGGCGGAGACCGCGCCCACGGCCTTGGTGCGCTCGTCGGGACCGAACAGCGAGGGCAGCACGGCCATCGCGAGCGGCATCACGAGCGCGCCGCCGACACCCATCAGGGCGCGGGCGACGATCACCGGGGTGACGTCGTCGACGAGCGCGCCGACCAGGGAGCCGGCCAGGAAGATGCCGAGGCCCGTGATGAGCATCCGGCGCCGTCCGAAGCGGTCGCCGAGCAGGCCCGCCGGAAGCATCAGTGAGGCGAAGACCACGACGTACGCGTCCGCCATCCACTGCTGCTGGCCGGTGGACGCGCCCAGGTCACGGGCCATCGTCGGCAGCGCCACACTGAGGATCGTCATGTCGAAACCCAGCACGAGCATGCACGCGACCAGGGCCCCAAGGGCCCACCAGCGGCGCGGGTCGCGCCGTTCGGCGCCGCCCTGAGTGAGAGTCACCATGAAATGAGAGTAACTCTCAAAAGATTGTGTCTGTCAATCTGTTCGGTCGGGTTCATTGTCAGTGCCGCGTGTCACTCTGAGATCGCGGCGAGGCACGGAATGTGATCACTGGAGGGGAGGGCGAGGTGAACGTCGTGGTGACGAGGGTGGTGGCGCTGCTGGCGGCGGTGCTCTGCGTGGCCGGATTCATCGCCGGGGGCACGCCGGCCGTCGTCGGCCTGGTGCTGGTGGGTGTCGCCGTCCTGACATGCGAAGTGGCCGCGGCTTCCAAGCCACGGCCACTGAAGAGGAGTCGGTCGGAAAGACCCGGCGGGGAGCCGGGTCGCAGGTCACCCGTGCTGATACGCCACCAGCGAGATTCCGACGTAGTGGACGACGAAGGCCGCGAGGGTGAAGGAGTGGAAGACCTCGTGGAAGCCGAACCAGTGCGGTGACGGGTTGGGGCGCTTGATCCCGTAGATCACGCCGCCCGCGCTGTAGAGCAGGCCGCCGACGATCACCAGCACGAGCACGGCGATCCCGCCCGTGCGCATGAAGTCCGGGAGGAAGAAGACGGCCGCCCAGCCCATCGCGATGTAACAGGGGGTGTAGAGCCAGCGCGGGGCGCCGACCCAGAACACGCGGAAGATGATGCCGGCCGCCGCCGCGCCCCAGATGCCCCACAGGAGCCACTGTCCCTTGGCTCCCGGCAGCAGCAGCATCGTCAGAGGCGTGTAGGTGCCCGCGATGATCAGGAAGATGTTCGCGTGGTCGAGTCTGCGCAGCACGCCGTCCATGCGCGGGCCCCAGTTGCCGCGGTGGTAGAGCGCGCTCACTCCGAACAGCAGGCAGGCCGTGAGGACGTAGATCCCGCAGGCGATGCGGCCGCGCGGCGAGTCCGCGAGAGCGGTGAGCACCAGACCGGAGATGAGTACGGCCGGAAACATACCGAGATGCAGCCAGCCGCGGAGCTTCGGCTTGACCGGATGCGGCAGAGAGAGCGCGGCGGGATCGTGGCCGGCAGCCGGCGAGTCCGTGGGCGCGTCGGGGACGGGCGCAGTCATGCGTCGAATCGTACCTACGCAACCGTAAGTTACGTATCGGTCCGGCGTAATGAGCCGCCAATAGTGGCCATGGTCTCACGCGGGTGGCCGGACTTCCCAGGGATACCCGGGGTGAACCCGGGGTGTGTGGAGGGAAACCTTCCGGCGAGTGGCGATGCTCACTCCGCTCAGGTGTGACGTCCTCTGGACATATGGGCGGTTCAGTCGGATGATCAAATGAGTGCGGTCGGCACCGGATGAGCGCCAGAGATCCACCATCGTGAAGCATCCGGGTCGCAGCCCCCACGGGGCACAACAACAAAACCCCTCATTTAGGAGCAATCGTGGCGCGCGACATCGCGGCTCCCACTACCGTCGTCCCCACCAATCACCAGGAACTGATCTCGTGGGTCAACGAGATCGCAGAACTGACCCAGCCGGACAGCGTGGTCTGGTGTGACGGATCCGAGGCCGAATACGAGCGACTGAGCGAGGAGCTCGTCCGCAAGGGCACCTTCAAGAAGCTCGACCCGATCAAGCGCCCCAACTCGTACTACGCCGCTTCCGACCCGACCGATGTCGCGCGGGTCGAGGACCGGACGTTCATCTGCTCCGAGAAGGAGGAGGACGCGGGCCCGACCAACCACTGGAAGGCCCCCGCCGAGATGCGGGAGATCTTCGCCGGTGAGCAGGGCGTTTTCCGTGGCTCGATGAAGGGCCGGACGATGTACGTCGTCCCGTTCTGCATGGGCCCGCTCGGCTCGGACCTCTCCGCGATAGGCGTCGAGATCACCGACTCCGCCTACGTCGCCGTGTCCATGCGCACGATGACGCGCATGGGACAGCCGGTCCTCGACGAGCTCGGCACCGATGGCTTCTTCGTGCGTGCTGTGCACACGCTCGGAGCGCCGCTGGCCGAGGGCGAGGCGGACGTGCCGTGGCCCTGCAACTCCACGAAGTACATCTCGCACTTCCCCGAGACCCGCGAGATCTGGTCGTACGGCTCGGGCTACGGCGGCAACGCGCTGCTCGGCAAGAAGTGCTACGCCCTGCGCATCGCCTCCGTCATGGCGCGCGACGAGGGCTGGCTGGCCGAGCACATGCTCATCCTGAAGCTGACGCCGCCGCAGGGCGAGTCCAAGTACGTTGCCGCCGCCTTCCCGAGCGCCTGCGGCAAGACGAACCTCGCCATGCTGGAGCCCACGATCTCGGGCTGGACGGTCGAGACGATCGGTGACGACATCGCGTGGATGCGGTTCGGCGAGGACGGCCGGCTGTACGCGATCAACCCCGAGGCCGGTTTCTTCGGCGTCGCGCCCGGCACCGGTGAGCACACCAACGCCAACGCGATGAAGACGCTGTGGGGCAACTCCGTCTTCACGAACGTCGCGCTGACCGACGACAACGACATCTGGTGGGAGGGCATGACGGAGGAGACTCCGGCGCACCTCACCGACTGGAAGGGCAACGACTGGACCCCCGAGTCCGGTACGCCCGCCGCGCACCCCAACGCCCGCTTCACCGTCCCCGCCTCGCAGTGCCCGATCATCGCGCCCGAGTGGGAGGACCCCAAGGGCGTGCCGATCTCGGCGATCCTGTTCGGCGGCCGCCGCGCCAGCGCGGTTCCGCTGGTGACGGAGTCCTTCGACTGGAACCACGGCGTCTTCCTCGGTGCGAACGTCGCCTCCGAGAAGACCGCCGCGGCCGAGGGCAAGGTCGGCGAGCTGCGCCGCGACCCGTTCGCCATGCTGCCGTTCTGCGGCTACAACATGGGCGACTACATGGGCCACTGGGTCGACGTCGCCAAGGACAAGGACCAGGCGAAGCTCCCGAAGATCTACTACGTGAACTGGTTCCGCAAGAACGACGCGGGCAAGTTCGTGTGGCCGGGCTTCGGTGAGAACAGCCGTGTCCTGAAGTGGATCGTCGAGCGCCTCGAGGGCAAGGCCGAGGGTGTCGAGACGCCCATCGGGGTCCTGCCGGCCAAGGGGGCCCTGGACACCAACGGTCTCGACCTCTCGGAGTCCGACCTCGACTTCCTGCTCACCGTCGACAAGGACGTGTGGCGCGAGGAGGCCGCGCTGGTGCCCGAGCACCTCAACACCTTTGGCGAGCACACGCCGAAGGAGCTGTGGGACGAGTACCACGCGCTGGTGCAGCGCCTGGGCTGACGCCCGCCGCCAAGCTCCGCGGCCGGTCCGGCTTGCCCTGACCTGCGACGTCGTCACGACCGGCCGCGGTGACAGGCACCGCGAGGAGCGCCACGAACAGGGTCGGGGCCCGCACCGTACAACGGCGTACGGCGCGGGCCCCGACCCCGTCGTTTCGCACCGGGGGCCGACTCCCGGGGGTTCCGTCAACGGCGGGCCGCTGCTACGGGGCACCGAGTTCGAAGATCGCGAATCCGGCGTACCAGCCGGAGGCGAGAGCGCAGGTGCCGAGGACAGCCGCCAGGGCAGGTCGGCGGAGCCTGCTCAGGGCGATGGCGAGAGGGATGAACAACGGGAAGGCGGGCAGCAGAAAGCGCGAGACGTTGGAGAAGACCTGCTGGCTGCCAACGATGACAGCGATGGTGACCAGGGTATGGACCATCAGGACGGAAGGTGGGCGCAGCCGCACCAACAGGACGATCAGGATCGGCAGCGCCATGATGATCAGTCCGGCCAGCAGGTCGGGAATGGGAGAGGCGAACAGGTAGTCGCTGCGCCCGAGCAGGATGCTCCGCATCGTGGCGACAGTGAACCGGCCCCCGTCGAAGAAGTGCAGCCAGGCCCCGCGCTGGAGCTTGAAGTAGCCGCTCCAGTCACCCATCCGCCAGCCGACCCAGCCCACGTACCCCAACAACCCGAGCGGCGCCAGCGCCATCGCGACCAGAGGGCGCCCGACTTCGTCCCTGCGCCGGAAGAGCGCGACGAGCGCCGCCAGGCCCACCGCTGCGATCAAGGTCGCCGAGGTCGGCCGGCTGAGCCCGGCCGCCAGGGTGAGCACTCCGGCAGTGATCCACCGCCCGGTCATCACGGCGTAACAGGACCATGCGACGAGCGCGACGAAGGCGGATTCCGAGTAGACCGCCCACTCTGCGCCGGATCCCGGGATGACCGCCCAGAGGCCGGCCGCGATCACACCGGCCCGGACCCCGCCGAGCCGCTCCGCGACGGCGAAGATGCCGGCCGCGGCGAACAGCGAAGCAACCACCGAGACCAGCATTCCGGCGCCGTACAGGCCGAGGCCGGTGATTTCGGAGACCAGGCGCATCAGGCCCGGGTAGAGCGGGAAGAACGCGGCCGAGTTCTCCTGGACTGTGTACCAGGGGGAATTGGTGACCGGCACCAGCTGTGGGTCGTACCCGAACTCCGCGATCTGTTGGTACCACCAGCCGTCGAAGGAAGCGGGTACGTCCCAGGGGTGGGCGCCGCCGCCCAGCCGCAGAGACTTCGTGAGGTGGTAGCCGGAGGAGTCCACCAGCCACATGAAGACCGCGAAACCGGCCAGCTTCAGTACCGCGTAGCATCCGACCGCCGGCCCATAGCGGCGTGCCAGCCTGCGCGACCGCTCGTGCAGGGGGACCGGATCGGCCGGGAGTGTGCTGTCGAACTGCGCGGGCTCGGCACGGACATCGGCAGGGATAACGGTCGGCATTGCGCTCATCGGTTGGACTCACTCCGCCGTCGTGGACGATCGTTCGCCGAACCTATCCACCGGTGCAGGTAAGGGGTACGCAGACACGCCATGCCGGTGTGTCACGGGCCTCTGAACACCCACAACCGCAGCAGCCCGAAGCGAAGCACCGTCACGGCGGCATTGGCCACGATCAGCGCGCCGACCTCCAGGTACGGCGCGTCCGGCAGGGTCCGGTGCGCCGGGGCGGGACGTCGCTGCTGAGCGCGAGCCCGGCGAACAAGGCCACCGGCCCCCGGAGTTGATGCCGCGCAGCACCTGTGGTCGGCAGCCACGTCCCCGCCCAGGCCGGCGACTTCCGTCTGCTTTCGCGAGGCGCCCTCGACGCCCTGAAAGCCCTGCCCGACCAGCCGCAGGTGTACCGGCTCCTCGTTCCCTGGCTGGGCTTCCCCAGCGGGGAGGTCACCTACCATCGCAATCAACGCGTCGCCGGTCACACCAAGTACCCCCTGCGCAAGATGGTCCTGCCGGCGGTCGACAGCATTATCGGCTTCTCCGTCGCCCCGCTGCGGCCGGCCACCTGGCTCGGCACCCTCGCCTTATTCGTCTGCCTCGGCGTGCTCCTGTACACCCTGACCGTGTACGCGGCGGGCGACACCGCCCCCGGCTGGACCTCCCTGATCATCGCCGTTCTCTTCATCGGCGCTGTCCAGCTCATCTGCCTGGGTCTGCTCGGCGAGTACATCGGCCGCATCTACACCGCCGTTCGGCAGCGCCCGACCTACTACGTCGCCCACGACAGCGACGCCGCGCAGGTCACCGCGACAGGCATCGCCTGGCCGAGCCCGCGACGCGGACAGGGAAGCTGACAGGACTCCCTCGGCGGCCGGACCAACCCATGAAACTCAGGGGACGTGCGGTCAGGCGGCGCTCTCCGTCAATCGACCGGGCCCTTGAGGGGCCCGGTCCTGCCCGGGCACCGGCTCCAACTGCCGGCACCGGCAGGGAGTTTCGGTGCAATCCCACTGCAGGGCGTTGGCGCCACTGCTGTCGGTCACATCCAGACAGAGCAAGACGGAGATATCCCCGTCCCGGCGCCACCCACTACGGCATCGCCGTAGTGGGTGGCGGGTGGACATCATGCAGCCGACGTCACTACGAGGTGCGCACCAACAGAACCACTGCCAGACCGCTGGGACGCTCGGCCCCATATAGCCTGTAGTGGGTGCGAAGAGCCGCTGACTGGTCCATGGGCAGCCCGTTCAGCGGATCCGTCTCGTCCCCCCTCACCACCAACCAGATCCGCTTCTCGCCTCGCAGGCATCGGGCCGGCAGCGGGCACTCGGTCGCCGCCAGATCGTTGCGGTGGGTGGGCGATTCAGCGAGGAACACGTCGCGCAGCTTCAGATCGCGAGGAAGGTAGTAGCGGACGCCCAGCGCGATGGCTTCCTCTTCCTTCCTGGGGTAGACGACCGCGTCGCCGGGCACGTAGTACTTCTGGATGGTCCGCGCGGCAGCCGCGAAGTCGGGGCCGCCCGACCAGTAGTGCGCGAGCGGCTCCCGCAACGTTTCCTGTTCCGATGCCGTGAACAGAGCGAGGGCCGCGAAGGCCGACGCGAGCGCCAGCCGGGACCGAGCCGCGGCGGCGAGCCCGGCTCCGGCGAGAACCGCGAACGCCGGCAGGGTGAACAGCATGTACCGGAAGTAGAAGTACGAGCTCTCCCCGTGGGAGACCGCCCAGATGAGGAAGACGGGCACCACGGCGGACACGGCGCAGAAGACGACAGCGTCGCGGCGCTCCCGGCACGCCACCATGGCCAGCAGGATCACCGTTCCTGCGCACACGCCGGAGTAGAACAGCTGCGGCCAGATGTCGACCAGGCCCCAGGCCGTCGGCTCGGCGATCCAGTAGATCTGCCGGACGGTCTGTGCCCTGCCCAGCACCACCAACGGGCACACCGAGGCGAGACCGACGAGGACCGCGAGGCAGAAGCCCCACCACGCTCGACGCTCGCGCCGGACCCGCAGGGCCACGAGAACCAGATGCCCGATCAGGCACGTCAGCGCGAGCAGATGGAACAGCCCCACGGCCACCAGGCCGAGGGCGTAACCCGCCCATCGCCACGGGCTGCCCGGGCGGTCCAGGGCCCGCAGCAGCAGCAGCGCGCTCAGGGCCACGGCCAGCATCACCAGGCCGTAGGGACGGACCTCATGAGCGAACCGGCTCACCCCGGGAACAAGGGCGAACAACAGGCCGCCGGCCACTCCAGCGCGGCGGCTGAACAGCCGCTGCCCGATCAGTGCCACACACGCGGCGGCGCCTGCCGTGGCCAACGCGGAGGGCATGCGCAGAGCCGCGGCCGAGTCCCCGAAGAGGACCCTCCATCCGTGCAGGATCAGGTAGTACGTGCCCAGCACCCCGTCCACGCGCTGCACTGTGGCAAGCACCTGGCCGATGCTGCGGCCGGACATGTCCCAGCTGGTCAACTCGTCGCGCCCGAGCAGCGGTTCGCCGATCCGGCACGTGGCGACGACCAGGGTGACCATCGAAGGCCACAGCCACAGCCCGACCGGTGTCGGCCACCGGTCGTGCTCTGCTTCGGGGGCAGGAACATCGCAGGTGTCCTGGGCGGCGGGAAGAGAGAGTAGTGCCATGCCTCACCCGTAGCGGCACGGCGGAGCGGGGCGCAGCCACGACCCGCCCGTTACGGCCCGCTTTCCCCTGTTCGGCCCCGGGTGGCGTACGCCGTCGCGGACAACGGCGTACGCTCCTCCGACGCCTGCCGGGGGGTGCCGGCGGAACCAGTTTGAGCACCACAGGTGGTTCAGCTCTTCTCCTTGCGCACGAGCAGGGTGACGGTCATCCCCGTCACAGATGCGCTCATGGACGCCTGGTACCGGGACCGCAAAGCGCCCGCTTGGTCCGTGCTGATGGCGTTGAAGGGGTCCGGGTCGGCGCCCTGGGTCAGTAGCCAGATGCGCTGCTCGCCTCCGAGGCAGAGGTACGCGACGGGGCACTGGATCGCGTACAGATCGTTGATGGCAGTGGGGGTCTTGGCCAGGAACACGTCGCGCATCTTCAGATCGCGGGGCAGGTAGTACTGGACACCGCTGTCGAGCTGCCAGGTGTCCTGGCGGTCGTAGACGATGGCGTCGCCGGGCTGGTGGTACCTCGTGACCATGTCGGCCGCGGCGGCGTAGTCGAGGGGGACGGGGACGTTGTGCTCGAACGGCTCCCGCATTCGCTTCTGGTCGGGCAGGGTGAGGACGGCCAGTGTCGCGAGGAGGGCCGCGGTTGCCTTCCGGGAGTGAAAGGTCGCGGCGAGGCCGGCGCCGGCGAGGAGTGCCCAGGCCGGGAGGGTGAAGAGGATATACACGTGACGGAAGTAGGAGACGTCGCCATGGGAGGCGAGCCAGACGAGGACGGACGGTAGAACGGCCCAGACGGCGCACAGGAGCACGGGGGCCTTGCGGGGCGAGCGGGCCAGGCATGCGAGGGCGATCAGCGCTCCGCAGCACAGGGCGGATGCGAAGACGTCGGGCCAGATGGAGGAAAGCGCCCAGACATCGGGCTCTTGGACCCAGTACAGCTGGCGGTGGGCCTGGGAACGGCCGAGCAGGGTGAGCGGAGCAACGCAGGCGGCAACGGCCAAGAGGGTCAGGGCGGACTTCCACCACACGGAGCGGTCGTGTCGTGCGTGTGCCGCGAGCATGCAGGCGTGGGCGAGCACGACGGACAGGGCGATGAGGTGGAGAAGTCCGACACCTGTCAGCGTCAGCGCGTAGGCGGCCCAACGCCACGGACTGCGGGGCTTGTCCAGAGCCCGGAGGAAGAGGAGTGTCGCGAGGGCGACCATGAGAATCACCAGCGCATAGCTGCGCGCTTCGTGACCGTAGCGGCTCACCGCCGGCACGAGGGCGAAGAGAATTCCGGCGAGAATTCCGGCACGGCGCCCGAAGAGCCGGTTTCCGATCAGGCTCGTGACGGACGCGGCTCCGGCCATCGCGCATACTGAGGGAAGTCGCAGGGAAATGACGGAATCACCGAAGAGGACCACCCACATGTGCATCAGCAGGTAATAGGTGCCGTGCACGGCGTCGACGTTCTGGAGAGTTGCGAGGATCTGGCCGGTGCCGCGGTTCACCACGTCCCAGGTGACCAGTTCGTCGCGGCTCAGCAGCGGGGCGGTGACGCCATGGCTGGTCAGGCCGAGGGCGAGGACGGACGGCCACAGCCACGGCCCCGTTCTGCGTCTTGTGGGTTCGACCGCTTCGGTGCTCCGGACTTCTTCGCGTGGCTGGGGAAGCGGCGCGGCGATTACCATGAAAATCTCCTACGGTCTGTAGCAGGAACTGCTCCCTTATATATACGAGCGGGCCAGCCGGAACGGCGGATGGGTTGAGCGATCACCTGAATGGAAGTCACGCGCGGCGATGTCGCCTGCAGGGGTTTTCGTGGCTCAGCGAAGTAGCCGACTGATCTCTTTATCGGAGAAAAGAGAGCATCGCAATGGCGGCAAGGAGCGTGATCCGGCTCGACGAGCCGACACCCCGCAGCTGCGATGCCTTTCGCAGGCATCTGGTGAGCAGCGCGTGAAGTGACCCACCCCTCCGCGGGGTCCGCATTGCGGCCGGGCAGGGCGGTGCCGGCGGCTGCGCGGCCAGTACGTGATGGTGTCTCACCGCAGCAGGATCCATGCATCGTTGACAGGCCGTCAGCAAGGTTGCCGGGAGATGTGACGACGCGTGTGTCTGCGGGGATCAGGTGTGCGGCAGGCCAGGACGGCCCCAGCGAGCGTCGCACGGGTGGTTACGACGGGTCCCGGCATGGGCGGTGGGGGCCTTGGGAAGCGGCTTCTGCGAAGACAGCCGTGGCGACAAGCGGCGCTGGGCCCTGCATAACTGCTCCATGAAACGCCGGGCGTCAGTGGTCGGCCCGAGACCCTGCGCGTACCTCAAGTGAATGGCAAATCGCTGGGATCGCCGACCTTCGTGAATTCGGTACCCGATCGAAATGGGCACATGCCCACTGGTAAGGCACCCGTGAGGGGGGCGCGGAGCAAGCCGGCGATTCTGCGTACCGAGAGTGCTGGATCATCTGTCGAGGGGGACCGCCGGAGTGTCTGCCGATATGAGGCGTCCGGACAATTTGGCACGATAGAAAGGAAGTTGAGCCTCATTGCTCCGTCGACGTGTATGGCTGCGTTCGATGTGTGGGGGCCGTACGAGTGATCCTCGCGTGTGACACGGGCCGGATCGTAATCATTCAATCGTCGAGAGTTAAGGATGACCGTAGCCGCAGGCGCTGTGACACTTATGCGGAGGAAATCAAGTGCGCGCGCTTGAGGCGTGGTCAATCCAAGTTCGAGGAAGGTTCTCTGGTGAGCCGTAGAACGATCCGAAGTTCACGCGTCAGGTCTGCCACGATGCTGTCGGCGGGCGCGCTGGCCGTGGCGCTCAATGTCGCCCCGAGCGCGACCGCCATCGCCGACGCGATCCACAAGTCCGGCGCCGAAAGCGCTGCGACGCTGCACAACCCGAACGGCGCCGAGAGTGCCCTCGGCGGTGACCGCGACCGTGGGCCGAAGGGCGACCGCGGGCCGAAGGGCGACAAGGGCGACAAGGGCAACAAGGGCGACCGGGGCAAGACGGGTGCCACGGGTGCCACGGGTGCCACGGGTCCCAGGGGTGCCACGGGTGCCACGGGTGCGACGGGTGCCACGGGTGCGACGGGTGCCACGGGTGTGGGTACCCCGGGTGCGACGGGTGCGACGGGTGCGACGGGTGCGACCGGCGCGACGGGTGCGACGGGTGATCCGGGTAAGGGGGGTGCCCCGGGTGCGACGGGTGCCACGGGTGCGACGGGTGCCACCGGTGCCACCGGTGCCACGGGTTCGCCTGCGGATACCTACGTCTTGGTGTCCGCCCCGGTCTCCGACGACGTGCTCCTCCCCCTTGCTGACGACACGGCGAGCGTCAAGTGCTTGAACAACGACGTCGCCCTCGGAGGCGGAGGCTCCTCGTCTAGCGGCCCCCTCAGGGAAAGCATCCCCATCCTCGGTCCCGGCGGCGTAGGTACCCCGGCCGTCGGGTGGACGGCTACCAGGACGGGAGGGGGGTCACCGTTCACCGCCTGGGTGGTCTGCGGTGTGATTCCGTAACTCCATGTCAGAGGCGGTCCCGTAGCGGTCTGCCTGCTTCACGTGGGAATGAGCGGCGATGCTCCGAGGCTTGGGCCTCGGGGCATCGTCCGCGTTCTGTCCGCACCCGCGGCCTCATTGAATTTGCCCGCTCGTAATCGACGGCAACAGCGTGAATAGCCCTGCCTGCCGCGAAGATGCTGAAGCCCTGAGTGGCGTAAATGGTGCAGGAATTGGGTGACCAGGCATCCCTAATACGGAGCGCCGGATCGTAAGAAAACTCGGCGAATTATGCGCGCCCTTGTGACCGGAGGCGCTCGATTCATCGGTTCGGCACACGTTCGTAGGTCGCTGAACTCAGATCGGAAATCCCGGATCACAGTCCTCGACAAATTCGCGTACTCGAGCGTTGAGGCCAATCTGGTGCCGGTGGCTGACCATCCGGGCTGCACCCGCACGCCTTGAGGCTACTGGCTATCGGGTGGTGGCCCCACATTTCCGCGTACGTGGGGCGACATAAGCAGGAATACGTGGGCACCTGGTGCCGATGAACGCTTGGTTCTGGGCCGCCGCCGGTCGATGGCGATGGCGAACTGCCGCACCTCGGGGACGTCGGAGTCCGCGCACCAGGTGAGGAACTTCCGGCGGGTGTGGCCGACTTGGTGCCGCTCGGCGGTGTCTGCGAGATCTGCTCGGTGAAGGACTTCCGAGGACAGCCCACCTCCCGGCAGTACCAGCGGCGTTTGTGCCGGCGGAACTCCAATCCCCGCTCGCCAAAGGGGAGATCACGGGGTCGGGTCACGGCCGAGCCCTTCCTGTGGGAGGCGAAGACCCCAGAGGAAGGGCAGGCACTGGCCGTCTCGTCGGCCGTGACGAGTTGTGCCCGACGACTCCCGTCGGCGAGCGGCTCGACCCGCTCGACGAACACTCCGTCGGGATCAAGCAACAACGGTGTATCGGTGACCAAGTCCGAAGCTCCCGCATGATCCTTCTGTGTAGAGAACGGAAGTGATCACGAACGGCCACGGGTGCGCTGTATGCAGGGCCGAGGTCCCCCACGCAGTCACGTGCTGTGACGGCAGCCGGCGCGCTCAGCGGGACGCACCGCTCAACTTTGAAGACCCGGAAAACAGGGCCTGTGGCTCGGGGTGAAGGCGCAGAACCTGGCTATCGGGGGCGACGTCATCTGATGCTCCCTGCGTCGCTCGAAGTCGTCGAGTGGCTTACGGAATCCCGGTACGGTTCCGGCACCTGAGGACGGAGCGAGGGATCGGCCGTGACGGCGTGACGGAAAGCATCCTTGGCCTCGTTGTCACGGCCCTTCGCCGCCAGGATCTGCCCGAGTTGCATATGGATCGTGGCCGCCTTCGGTTCGGCAGCTGCGGCACGCTTCAGGAGTTCCACGGTCCGGTCGGGATCGCTCGACTTCAGCATCATCGCCTCGCTGAAGAGAGCCGACATGAATGACGGATCGATCTTCAGAGCCTTGTCGTATGCCGCACGGGCGTCGAATGCGTTGCCGCTCATCTGCGCGATGACGCCCAGGCCGTACCACGCGAACTTGTTGTCGGGGTCCAGGTTCAGTACGCGCCTGTAGGTTTGGGCGGCACCCTGGGAATCCTGTCGTTGCTGCTGTTTAAGGGCGGTCTCCAAGAGCACGCCCGCTTCATGGGTCCTCTGGGTCACCGACATGGCCTTGGATTCCGGGGGCGCGGCCGGCTCGGGCTGAATCGCCCAGATGGTCACGCCGGTGACAACCGCCGCAGCTCCGGCGAGCCCTGCCCACAATCTCGTACGTTTCACCTTGTCACATCTCGTGGAATAGTGAGGGACGGATGGGTGTGGCTGATCTCGGGTCGCCGACACTGAACAGGTCGTGGCGGTGCCAGCGGTACCGGAGTCCGAACCACCGTCATTTCCGCCGACGTTACGAGGCCGTCCTGAAGACCCCGCCATTCGGCAGGCACTTGGGGCACGCAGACCACCCGAATGTACGCACCAAGGATGTGGTTTCGCCGGAATGCTCGGCCGCCACCTGCGTTTGCTCGGCGAGTGACGCGCCATGGAATCGCCACACTTGCTGTTCCTGCGGGTCCTGTCGTTGATCGCGGTGGGGGCCCTGGACCAGGAATACGTCGCGCATCTTCAGGTTGCGGGGCAGGTAGTACTCAACTCGGCCGTAGAGCTTCCAGGTGTTCCGCGGTCGTAGACGACGGCGTCGCCGGGCTGATGGTGCTCTGGTCGGACAGCGTGACGATTCCGCTCAAGAGCCGGGGCTGACGAGGCCGCGACCACGGTCGCTCAGATCGATGGAAAAGGCTCCTTCGGTCCAGCCTCTTTGCGTCGCTTTGAGCGGCTGGATACCGTCACATATCGGTCATTCGCCGCCGTTGAGTGGGATGGGACACGTGAAGGCAACGATCTGTCTGAACATGATCGTCAAGGACGAAGCCCCGGTGATCCGACGCTGTCTGGAATCCGTACGGCCCTTGATCGATACCTGGGTCATCGTGGACACGGGCTCGACCGACGGTACCCAGGACGTCATTCGCGACGTCTACCGCGATCTGCCCGGCAAACTGTACGAACGGCCATGGAAGGGGTATGACGGAAGCCGCACCGAGGCGATCGAACTCGCCCGCAGCAGCGCCGACTACCTCCTCTTCATCGACGCCGACGACGTGATGGAGGTGCAGCCCGGCTTTCGCATGCCGAAGTTGACCCTCGACGCCTACCGGGTCGCAATCCACCACGGGCCCCTCATCCATTGGCGCCCTGTCCTGGTTTCCACGCGGCTGCCGTGGCGGTACGTCGGCGTCCTGCATGAGTACCTCGAGTGCGACACGCGGTTCTCCGTCGGGACTCTCGAAGGCATCAACATGCTCATCGTGGGTGGCGGGGGCCGCCTCAGGGGTGAGGGCCTGCGTAAGAAGTACCTGCGCGACGCGGAGATCCTCCAGCAAGGTCTGGCCAAGGAGCCAGACAACGCCCGTTACGTCTTCTATCTCGCCCAGAGCTGGCGCGACGCCGATGAGCCGGAGAAGGCGCTGGAAGCCTACGACCGCCGCGCTGCCATGGGCGGCTGGGGCGAAGAGGCCTTCTGCGCCGGCCTCTATGCCGCACGGCTCGCGGAAGAGCTTCAGCGGCCGCTGGCCGAGGTGATGCACCGGTACCTTCGCGCGCACGAGAGCCGCCCCTCACGCGCCGAGGCCCTCGGTGACCTCGCGCGCCTGGCCCGGCTCAACGGGCCGCGATGGGAGGTTGCGTACAAGTCTGCGCTGCGAGCTGCGGTGACCCCGCGTCCCAACGACATCCTGTTCGTCGAGTTCGACTGGTACGACTGGCGCGCGCTCGACGAACTCGCGATCTCCGCCTACTGGGTCGGACAGTACGAGGAGTCGAAGAGATGCTGCGAACGCCTGCTCCAGGGTGGGAAGCTGCCTGCTGAGCATCGCGAGCGTGTGGAGGAGAACCTTGAGTTCGCTCAGAGCAAGCTACGCTCGAAGGTGCTCACACCGTAGTGCTGTGGCGCCCGGTCCGCGCGTCGCTGCGGGTGCACGCGGGCCGGGGCCGGATGAGGGAGCCGCATCGCGCGGCTCGGAGGGGTCAGCCGGCGGCGATCGGTTCCCGCGGCTCGGCCAGCGCGGCGGTGTGCGCGTCGATGCGTTCCGCTGAAAGGATCACCGTCGCCGTGTCCGCACGGGACGCCGCCACCACTTCCGCCATCACCTGTGCCCAGACCGGGAATTCGCGGGACACTCGGGGACATCCTGCAACGAACCCCGAAACGAACCCCGAAATGAGGTGAGCGGGGTGCGCACACCGGTCAGCGACCCCATGAAGATCGGGCCGTACCGCATCGTGGGGCGGCTGGGCTCCGGCGGGATGGGATGGGTGTATCTCGGCCGTTCGCCGGCCGGACGCGAGGTCGCCGTGAAGGTGGTGCGGCCCGAGCTCGCGGCGGAGGGCGAGTTCAGAGAGCGCTTCGCGCGCGAGGTCGCGGCCGCGCGGGTGGTGAGCGGCGCGTACACCGCGGCCGTGGTCGACGCCGACACCGAGGCCGAACTGCCGTGGCTGGCCACGATGTATGTGCCCGGACCCTCGCTCGCCGAGGCCGTCCGCACGGACGGGCCGCTGCCCGAGCCGCAGGTACGGCCGCTCGGCGCGGGCCTGGTCGAGGCGCTTCAGGCCATCCACGCCGCTCGCGTGGTGCACCGGGACCTGAAGCCGGCGAATGTGCTCCTCGCCTCCGACGGGCCCCGCGTCATCGACTTCGGCATCTCCCGCGTCGACGGCGCCCCCGGACTCACTCAGGTGGGCGTCGTCGTCGGCACCCCGCCCTTCATGTCGCCCGAGCAGATCAAGGGCGCGCCGGTGGGCCCGCCGAGCGACGTCTTCTCCCTTGGCGGGGTGCTGGTCTACGCCCTGACGGGCCGCCCGCCGCACGGCAGCGGGGAGGCGGTGCGCTACCGGGTCGTCCTCGCCGAGCCCGAGCTCGACGGCGTACCCGCGTCCATGCGCGAGCTGATCGCGCACTGTCTGGCCAAGCGGCCCGAGGACCGGCCCCAACTCGGCCAGCTGCTGGCCGAGTTGCTGGAGCAGGCGCCGAAGTCCGCGTCCTGGCCGCCGCCCGCCGTGGCCCACAGCATCAAGGCGCGCACCCGTGACCTGGCCGGCCGCCGCAAGCAGGGGACGAGTGTGTCCGTGCCCTCCTGTCTGCTGCTGCACGCCCAGGCGCTGCTGGACGCCGGGCTGACCGACGCGATGGTCGCCGAGGCGGTGGGCCGTGGCGACGCCTGAGTCCTTTCCCGGCCGCGGCCACGAGATCCTCGAAATAGGCACGCACTGGCGGCAGTTGGTGCAGAACTGGGTGGGCCTGCGCAATTACCACACGGTGACCGACACCGTTTCGGTGTCCATGCAATTCGATCTCAAGGAAACGGGGCGAATGGTCACGGTGAGGTTCATGACCACCAAACGGCTCCTTGTCGCTTTTGCGACCGACGGCCATTATCTGCGCCAGGATCAACTGGCCGTCGCCGCGGCGGCGTCGAACGCGTGGAATACCGAACAGTTGAATCCCATGCTGTCCGTGTGGGACGTACGGGGGCCGCGTCCCTGTCTCGCCGGGGTCTGCGATCTCCCGTTGACCTGCCGGATGACGCAAGCGGATTTCGATGCTCTGGCCAGTGATTGGGTGGAACGGGCGCGGCAGATGTTCACCCGCTGCCATCAGGTTTTCAAGTTGTAGAAGTGAAAGCCGTCGTGTGCCCCAAACCCCTTCCGGGCGCACGCCGGTTGCCCCCACTATGGGCGAGTGCCTTTCAGGGCCACGGGGGTGTGCCTTTCAGGCCACGGGGGGTTTCCGATGCGGCGTTCGCTTTATTTCACCGTGCTTTTCGGAGTGCTGGCCGTGCTGGCTCCCGCGGGGGCCGCGTCGGCCGACGAGGTGTGCGGCAAGGACTTCAAGGAGCGCCTCCAGTGCTGGTCCCAGTGGATCGGTCAGGGGACCGTCCGGGTCACGTTGGACGAGGCGGTGGCGTTCGACGGCGGCGCGAAGGAGCGCAAGGACGTCGAGCAGACCCTGTTTCGCGAACGCGCCAAGCTCGTGGTCGAGGTACCGAAGGGCGGGCACACCGGAGCAGGCGGAACCGCGCTCCTCCTGCTGGCGAAGCCCGGCTCCCGTCTCGTCGATCCGGGCGCCACGATCGACCAGCTGACGCGCGAGGCGGTGAACGAGCTGGCGAGCCTCCCGGTCTGCGACCCCAAGAACTCCAAGAACCCCAAGGACCTGTGCGCCCAGCTCGCCAAGGGTCCGCTGAACGGTCACGACCTGATCGCGCTGAGTCAGGCGACCGACCTCTCCAAGCAGCACGCGTACACCATCGCCGACGGCCGAGCGCCCGCCTCCGAGAGCCCGTCTCCCACCAAGCCCGCGTCGCTTCCGCCCGACGCCGCCTCCTCCGGCTCGGGCTGGGACACCACCACCCAGATCCTCGCTGTCCTCTGCGCCGTACTCGTCCTCCTCCTCGCCGTCCTGTTGTTCCTGATCCGGCGGTCCTCCCAGGCGGTGGGCACGCTGCCGCGTCGTGCCCTCGCCGCGCCCGGCGTGGGCGCCGTGCCCGCCAGCGCCCACGCCCGGGCACGGGACGAGACCACCACCCGCCTCCGGGTCACGCCGACGCCCAAGTACGGTCGGCGGGTCGGGAACGTGCCGGGCCCCGCCAGGTCCGCAGTCGTCCGCACCGAACTGCATCCGCAGGGCTATGTCGAGCTGGACCGCGTGCTGTACCGGGTGGTGTGGGCGGAGCCCGGGCGGCCCCCGCCCGCTCCCGGCTCACTCGTCGACGTCACCGACGCGCGGGAGCGGGACTCCGACGTCCTGTACGCGTTCCCGCCGACCACGGGACGGCATGCCAAAGGCACCCGGACCTGAGAACAACGGCACCCGGACCTGAGAACAACGGCACCGGCCCGAGACCAGGAGAAACAGAGATGCACAGCGAATACCCGCCCACGCTGCCGGCGGAGTACGCCGACATCGAGTTCGAGAACAACGCGCAGCGCCTGCCGCTGGTCCTCTGTCTCGACACATCGAGCTCCATGGCGGGACAGCCGATCCAGACGCTCAACAACGCGCTCATGGAGTGGACCCGGGAACTGCACGACGACGTCAGCCTCAGCTACAGCGTCGAGGTCGCCCTGGTCACCTTCGGAGGCCAGGGCGTCGCCGCCTGGCGTGGTCCCCAACTCCTCGCCCCGCGCGCCCCGGTGAGCCCCTTCCTGCCCGCGCACATGTTCCGGCCGCCGCAGCTCACCGCCGCCGGGGTGACCCTGATGACGGAGGCACTGGAGCTGTCGATGCACATCGTCGCGGCCCGCAAGGCCGAGCTGCGCGCCTCCGGACTCCAGTACTACCGGCCGCAGATCTGCCTGGTCACCGACGGACTGCCGACGGACGGGACGGGCCATCTCACCGACTCCTGGCACCGGCTGATCCCGGTCCTGGCCGAGGAGCAGCGCGCCCGTCGCTTCCGGCTGTACGCGATAGGGGTCGGCGGCATCACCGACATGGGCGAGCAGGTGCTCCAGGCGTTCGCGCCGAAGTTCAACGCCCGCCTGCAGGGATTCCCGTTCCGCGAGCTGCTCCAGATGATGTCCGCCAGCGCCAACGCCGAGCAGAAGGGCGCGGGCGACGAGGTCTTCGAGAAGATCTTCAGTCAGTTCAAGACGCAGCGTCCGGCCTGGGAATCCTGACCCATGGCCGGATACGGGTCCTGGCTCACGACCGGATGGGAATCCTGACCGATGACCGGAGTCGACGAGCGTGAATCGCCTTGGCGGATCCACGGCATGAGCGTCGAGGGCTACCGCCACCGCCGCCAGGGACTGCCCTGCCAGGACGCGTGCGCGTACACGGTGTCGGCGTCCGTGGCGGTGCTCGCGGTCGCGGACGGCGCGGGCAGCAGGCCGCGCTCCGAGGAGGGATCGCGGCTAGCCGTCGAACTGGCCGCGGAGCAGTTCGCGCGCCGGGCGGCGGCCGCGGCGGAATGCCATCCGGGGGAGGCCGTGCACGAGTTGCTCGAAGACGCCTTCCACGACGTCAGCAAGATGTTCCTGGACGCCACCGGCGCCGACGCCGCGGACTTCGCGACCACCCTCACCGTCGTGGTGCTCGCGCCCGGCTGGCTGGGCCATCTCACCGTGGGCGACGGCTTCGTCGTACTCCGCGCAGGTACGGAGGACGGGGAGCGGCAGTTCCATCTGCTGCCGCAGGCGATGGCGGCCAGCGAGTACAGCAACGAGACGGTCTTCCTCACCTCGCCGGACGCGGCCCGCTGGGTGCACACCGACTGCGTGTCCGACGACGGGATCGACGGGGTGCTGCTGTCCACCGACGGACTCGTGCAGGCCGCGCTCAACCGCGCCGGCGGCGGCGCGCTGTCCCCGAACACGTCCTTCGTCGACGCCGTGTTCCGTTCCCTCGACACCGTGACCGACAACACCCACGAGGGGCTCGCGACCCTGCTGAGGTCGGACCGGCTCACCGCTCTGAACGCCGACGACAAGACCCTGCTGCGGGCCGTGCTCAAGGCGCGGCCATGAGCGGCCTCACGGTGTTCCTGGACGGGAAGCCGGTCACCCTCGCGGAGCTGCCGCTCAAGGGCGGCGGCCAGGCGGCCGTCTTCCCGGTCGTCGGCGACGACGGGATCGTCGTCAAGCTCTACCGCGAACCGCCGGGCCTGGACCAGGAGCGCCGGCTGATGCGGATGCTGACCATGTCCCCGCTCGCCGCCCGCCCCACTGACGTGTCCCAGCCGCCCGAACTGGCCTGGCCCACCGCCCTGGCCCGCGGCCCCCAGGGCGAGTTCCTCGGCTACGCCATGCGCCGCTTCGGCGAGCCCCAGCACGTTCAGTTGATCGGCCTGTTCACCCGGGCCCAGCGACTCAAGCTCTTCCCCGACCGGGCCGACTGGCGCTTTCTGCTCGGCGTCGCCTGGAACCTCGCCTTCATGACCGCCCGCATGCACTACGACAACCTCGTCATCGGCGACTTCTCCAGCAGCAACGTGGTGGTCGACGCCAACGGGTTCGTCACCTTCCTCGACTGCGACTCCATCGCCTTCAACGATCCGGTGACCGGGGAACTCTTCCCCTGTCTGATGCACACCACCGACTATTCGTCCCCCGAGCGCCAGGCCGGCGGCCCCGCCACTCGCGGCACCGACGACTTCGCCCTCGCGGTCCTCGTCTACCAGCTGCTGACCGCGGGCAACCATCCCTTCGGCGGCGTCCCGCACGACAGTGCCTCCGAGTCGACCGTCAAGGACAACATCGCCGCCAGCTGCTCCTACGTCGTACGCCCCGAGCTGGTCGTCATCCCGCGCGGCACCATCGACCCCTCCGTGCTGCCCCCCGAACTCCTCACCCTGGCCCGCGCCGCCTTCGGCCCCGGCGTGCACGCCCCCGCGGCGCGCCCCCCGGCGGAGGCCTGGCTGCGCGCCCTGGACAAGGAGCGCTCCCTCGTACGGGTCTGCCAGAACCGGCCGCTGCACACGTACGGCTCCCATCTGACGTCCTGTCCGTGGTGCACGCGGGCGGCGGTGACGGGGCACGACGTGTTCAACGGGCCGGTGCCGGTTCCGGTGCCGCACGGGCCGGGGGAGCAGGAGCGGACGGGCGGGGCCTGGGCCAAGGCGCTGAAGGTCGCCCTGCTGATCGCGGTGGTGGTGATCCTGGTGGTCATCGCCGCGAACGCGTGACGGGGCTACGAGCGCCCCCGGTCCTCCAGATAGCGCGTGTGCGACTCCTGCCGCCGCGCCTCGGTCTCCCGTAGCGAGGCCGCCAGCCGGTCCGACTCCTCGTACAGCAGGGTGAGTTGGCGCTCCAGATGGCGCTCCGGCGGTTCGCTGCCGGGGGTCAGCCGGGTCCACCACCGAGTCCGTACGAAGGTGTCGACGGCCTCGGGGATGTCCTGCCGCACGGCACGGGACAGTATGTGCACGCCCTCCGGGTCCTGGGCGAGCACCTCGGCGACCCAGCCGGGGTCCAGCAGCGCGGCCAGGAGTTCGGTCAGCTCGGTGAGCCGGCCGGCCGCGGCGGGTGGCAGCTCGACCCCATCCAGATACTCCCGCAGCTTGCCGAAGTCGCCGCGCAACTCGTCGAGTTGGGCCGACGGGTCCGGGAAGTCCGGGAGCGGCGGGCGCTCCGGCGGGGCGATCAGGGCGCCCGCGCCGTACAGACCGGCGACGACGACGGGCCAGTACGGGCCCGCGACCCCGGTGAAGGTCAGCGCCAGGCCGACGAGCCCGCAGGCGCTGCCGGTGAGGTTCTTGCGGGACTCAAGGAAGCCGACAAGCTTATTGGTAGCCACGGATCTCCTCGAAGGCGCCGTCGAGCGAGCCCTTTTGGGCATCGAAGAGGCGGCCGCCGGTCAGGTCGGCGATGTGCTGGAGCTCGCCGCGGTCGGAGTCGCCGAACAGGATCGGGAAGACGGGGATCTCCCGCCGGCCGCCCGGCAGCCCGGCATAGAAGTCGTCGAAGTGGCCGGGGCTCGCGCCCGTCGTGTTCTCGCCGTCCGTCATCAGCACGATCGACGTGAACGTGTCGTCGCCGGCGCCCAGATGCTCGTACGCCTTCTCCAGCGACGTGTAGATCGCGGTGTCGCCCTCGGCGCTGAGCGAGCGGGTGTCCTTGCGGATCCCGTCGAGCCCGGCCTTCGGGTCCTCGGGCCGCACCACATGCGTGCGGACGCTCTTGACCTTCGACCCGAACGGCATCAGCGTCACCTCCTCGCGGTCGCGGAAGTCGCCCGTCAGATCGGTGAGCGCCTTCTTCAGCCGGGCGAGCCGGTTGCCGCCCATCGAGCCCGAGGTGTCGAGAACGTATACGGTCCTGGACGGCCGGCGGAGCTTGTTCTCGTACGAGTCGAGGAGCCGGTCGGCGACGGATCGGCTGCCGGGGAAGGGGAGTTCGCGGCGCCTTCCCGTGTCGAGGCCCGCGGCCGGAGGCACGGAGGCGACGACCGGACGGCGATGCGTGTCACGGGTGATCTCGCCTTGCACCTTCGGTGTCCGCAGGGCCTCGGTGAGGCGGCGGACGGTCTCGCGGGTGTCCTTGCTGGACGCGGCCAGGGAGGAGAGCGGGTAGTCGGCGGTCACCACTCCGTCGCGCGGCCGTATGACGGTCAGGCCCTTGATTCCCTTGAGGACCGACTCATAGTTGAGCAGCGCGTCCACCGTGCCTCGACGCTCGTAGGCCGTCGCCAGCCAGCCCGAGGAACCCGAGGTCAGCTTCTGCCCCTTGAAGAACTCCCGCAGTTTCGGGGTCGCCTTGTCCACGTCCGCGTCCGTGAGCGCCGACTGGGCGCCGGAGAGGCCCGAGGCGACCGAGATCAGCGTGGAGAAACCGGAGTTGGACCGGGCGGGGTCGGTCATGCCATACGTCAGCTTTCCGTCCGTCACCGCCTTCTCCACCTGGGACCAGGTGACGTCGTCCGGCTTCCAGCCGAGCGCGTTCACGGTCGCCGGCTTGACGCCGATGGCCACGGGGCTCGACATGACCGGGGTCTCCGAGACGACCTTCTTCGCCGCGTCCGGGCGAAGGTGCAGGTAGTCGTTGGAGGACAGCCAGAGGGCGTCGTAAGAGCTGTCCGCCTTGCCCTGCGCGAGCAGGTCCACGGCGGCGAGGGTGCCCATGTAGGTGGGCTTGACCGTGATGCCGGTGTCCTTGTGGATCCGGTCGAGGATCGGCTTCATGTCGCTGAGCTCGCTGGAGGCGAGGATGCGGAGGGTGCCGGGTTCGGGCTTGTCGGCCCGGGCGGGGTCCTCTGCGGATGATGTGCATCCCGCCGTCACCAACGCCAGTGCGACGGCGGCTGCCGCGCCGTGGGCCGCGTGTGCCCGTCTCCGTCCTGCGGAACGACTGCCCCCATGCTCCGGGGGTGATGAATTCCCCTCTCTCATGCGAGCCCTCCTTCCAGCGCACCCTGTGAGCGGCTGCGCTCCAAGTAGGCGCTCGCGTGCTGGAGTTCCGAGGTCAGGGACTCCACCGTCGTCGCCATCGCCTCGGTCGCCTGGACCTTGTAGGTGTCGATCGCGTCGAGGGTGCGGTAGATCTGCTGGAAGGCGGTGCGGAGGGTTTCCGCGCCGACGGCCGGGTCGGCGGCGATGCGCTGGATCTCGCCGCTCTGGGTCGCGAGCATCTCGGCGTTGCCGCGGATGAGGTCCTCCGTCGTGCCGCGCAGGGCGTTGACCTGATCGACGACCTTGCGCTGGTTGTCGAGCGCGGAGGCCAGCATCACGGAGATGCGCAGGGCCGAGACGGTGGTGGTGGCCGCACGGTCGACGCCCTTGATGAGCTCGTCGTTGTTGCGCCTGACCACGTCCATGGCCAGGTAGCCCTGGGCGCAGACGGCGAGCTGGGTGAGCAGGTCCTGGTGCTTCTGGCGGACGGGGAAGAGGACGTCGGAGCGGAGGGTGTCGGCCTGCGTCGGGTCCTGGGTCTCCACGCCGGCGATGTGCTCCTCGACCGCCGTGTCGAGCGCCTGGGTCAGGACGACGTACTCCTGGAGCTTGCCCATCGTCTCCCAGAGCCGGACGCGCTCGGTCTGCAGCGCCGCGTTGTCACGGCGCAGCTCGTCCTGGCCGCCGCGCAGGGAGCCCACGATCTTGTTCAACGTGCCCTGCGCGGAGGCGTACTTGGCGACGTGGTCGCGCAGCTTGTTGCCGCCCGGGAGCCGGGACAGGAACTTCCTGCCCTTGCTCGCGGGCAGGTCGCGCGGGTCCAGGTCCTCGACCACGCGGCGGAGTTCGACGAGCGAGCCCGCGACATGCGACTGGGCGTCCTCGCCCTTGCCCGGCAGACTGCGCAGGGTGCGCTCCAGCATCCGGTTGGACTGCGCGGCGGCGCCCCGCATCTCGCCGGCGCCCAGGCCCGCGATCTCACCGACCTTGCCGGCGAATTCGGGCGAGCGGGCGTCGAGGGCGGCGAGCCCGCCGACGTACTCGGCGGCGCGCCGCGCCATCTCGTCCCGCACGGACGGGTCGACGGGGACGAGCCCGCCGGCCTTCTCACGGGGCACGGGCGCGACGGCCTCGGGCGGTGTGAGGGTCAACTCGTTCTGTTCGGTTGTCATGTGTCGGTTCCCCCTAGTTCCCGGCCCGGCGCGCCATCTCGTGCAGCACCTTGGAGGCGGGCACGGGCGCCTGCCGGACGCCGGTCAGCTTCTGGTTGAGATACGCGGTGTGGCTCGCGGTCGCCGCCGTGAACTCGGCGGTCGCGCCCTGCGGCCGGAACCCGTGCCGGACGGCGAGCTTGCGCAAGGTCGGGTCGCTGCTGAGGAGTTCACCCAGCGCGCGGCCCTGCGGCGTGAGCGGTACGACGGTGTGGTCGCTGTTCGCCGTGGTGTCCGGGTAGAGGACGGTGAGGTCGCCGACGTCCTGGCCCTCGGCGAGCAGCGCGGCGACCTGCGACTCGTACACGAGGACGAGCGGGTTGCCCGCGCCGCTGATGAAGTCCCTGAACGCCGCGTCCGTGCTGGACTGTTGGGCGCCCTGGACGCTGATCAGCTTGTGCATCAGGGGCGCGGTGCGCCCGACGGCAGCGGTGTCGGCGGCCACGCGTCCGCCGTCGGCGACGTACGAGGCGGCGGCGAGGTAGAGGGCGCCGGAGTTGGAGGTCTCGGGGTCGGTGGTGGTGATGTAGAGCGTGCCGGTCAACTCCCCGTGCGCCTTGGCCCCCTTGAGCTGCTGCCACGTCCGGTCGTGCTCGGCCGCGTCGAGGTAGGCGGCCATCTTGAGGGTGCCGGTGTTCTTGTCGAGGGTGGCGAGTCCGCCTGCGGCGAGTACTTGGGCCGCGCTGCGATGGGCCACCACGACTAGGGGCGAGTAGAAGGGCCGGGGGAGGGGCTGCCGTACGTGGTACTTGTCGGCGAGCTCGTCGGCCGGCGCCTGGCTGGACGGGAAGGCGAAGTCGTACCCCTTGAGGTCGAGCCCTTCCATGGCCCAGGACCCGGAAGTCTCCGTCTTCACGGTGTAGCCCTTGGCAGCGAGGGCCTTCACCACGTCGGGATCGGCGAAGAACTCCGCCTTCTCCGAACCGATCACTCCCTGCACGGTCTTCGTTGCCGTGCCCTTGTCCTGACCATTGCGGCCCGCGACGACGGCTGCTACCACTCCGCCGATCAGCAGTACCGCCAGGACGATCCCTGCGATACGTCTCACGCCTGGAGAGTGCACCTCGGAATCCAACGTTCCCCGTCTCGGGGGATGAACACGGGGTGACCACCGGGTCCCGGTAGGCAACCGGAACCGGGGGTGTCACTTCGCGGGGTGCCGCTGCGAAGGCGGTGCTGTGGCAACCCGGTCCGCGCGTCGCTGCGGGTACACGCGGACCGGGGCCGTCCGAAGGGAGCCGGGGGGGGGGCTCAGTGGGACGCGAGTTCGCGGGGGTCGGCGGCGGATGCGTGGGCGTCCATGCGCTCGGCCGCCAGGATCGCGGCGGCGGTGTCGGCGCGCGATGCCGCGACGACCAGGGCGCGTCCGGCGAGGGCGTGCGCCCGCTGGTGGAGCGCCGCGACGCCGGGTTCATGGATGGCGGCGGCCACCGTGGAACGTACGGGTGCCGACCCTCCCCGCAGTCGCGCCACCTGCTCGGCGAGCCGCTCGGCGGCGGCGTCCAGGTCGGCGGACGGCGCGAGTCCGCGGATCTCGTCCGTCATCGCGAGCAGTGCCGCGAGGTGACCGGCGAGCTGGATGTCCAGCTCCTCCTCGCGCGACCGGTGGGGGAAGTCGGAGGGGGCGGTGCCGGCCATCGTGTGGACCGACTTGGTGCGGATCGGTTCGTACATGGGATGGCCTCCTGTGCTCTGACAGGAAGCCATCCTAGCTTAGATTTCGTCTAAAGTTGAGCCCGGTCGCAGAACTCGTCGCGCTGCGCACACAGCGTGAGCGTCACGGCTGGCCGTAGCCGTCCAGGAAGTTCCCGATCCGGGTCACCGCGTCGGTCAGATCCCCGACCGTCGGCAGCGTGACCACCCGGAAGTGGTCCGACTCGGGCCAATTGAAGCCCGTCCCCTGGACGACCATGATCTTCTCGCGGCGCAGCAGGTCGAGGACCATCTGCCGGTCGTCCTTGATCTTGAAGACCTTCGGATCGAGGCGCGGGAAGAGGTACAGCGCCCCCTTCGGCTTCACACAGCTCACGCCCGGGATCTGCGTCAGCAACTCGTAGGCGACATCCCGCTGTTCCTTCAGCCGCCCGCCGGGCAGCACCAGGTCGTTGATCGTCTGGCGTCCGCTCAGCGCGGCGACCACACCGTGCTGACCGGGCATGTTCGCGCACAGGCGCATGTTCGCGAGGATCGTCAGCCCCTCGATGTACGAGTCCGCGTGCGCGCGCGGGCCCGAGATCGACATCCAGCCCACCCGGTAGCCCGCCACCCGGTACGCCTTCGACATGCCGTTGAAGGTGAGCGTGAGCAGGTCCGGGGCGATCGCGGCGGTCGCCGTGTGCGTGGCACCGTCGTAAAGGATCTTGTCGTAGATCTCGTCGGAGCAGACGAGAAGGTTGTGGCGCCGGGCGATGTCCGTCAGGCCCCGGATCATCGCCTCGTCGTACACCGCACCCGTCGGGTTGTTCGGGTTGATGATGACGATCGCCTTGGTGCGGTCCGTGACCTTGCGTTCGATGTCGGCGAGATCGGGCATCCAGTCCGACTGCTCGTCGCAGCGGTAGTGGACCGCCGTGCCGCCGGACAGCGACACCGCCGCCGTCCACAGGGGGTAGTCCGGCGCCGGTACGAGCACCTCGTCGCCGTCGTCCAGCAGGCCCTGCATCGCCATCACGATCAGCTCGGAGACGCCGTTGCCGATGAAGACGTGCTCGACGTCCGTCTCGATGCCAAGGGTCTGGTTGTGCATGACCACCGCCCGGCGCGCCGCGAGCAGGCCCTTCGCGTCGCCGTAGCCGTGGGCCGACGAGACATTGCGGAGGATGTCCTCCAGGATCTCGGGCGGGCACTCGAAACCGAACGCCGCCGGGTTTCCCGTGTTGAGCTTGAGGATGCGGTGACCGGCAGCTTCGAGCCGCATCGCCTCCTCAAGAACCGGACCCCGGATCTCGTAGCAGACGTTGGCGAGCTTCGTGGACTGGATCACCTGCATGTCCGTGAGCTTACGGCCGCGTAACGCTCCGCGGGGCGTGTTTTTCACCACGTGAGACGTGACGGTTTGGTCATCTTTGTCCGCTCGCTACACCGTAAGCCCTTGCGGTCCCTACAATGCGCGCCCATGTCCTGGCAGTCCGGCGAACCCGAAGCCGCGCCGAGGGTGTACCTCCCGCAGAGCGACGGCGAGGCGCCCCCGGCCTATGAGGCGTACACGGACCCGGCCGAGGCGCATGGCTGGCGTAAGGGGTACGAGGAGGGCGGTGACGGTGACGCCGCCCTGCGGGAGGCGTACGGGGACGGGGACGACACGCTCGTCCAGGGCGCCGTTCCCGGTGATCCGCCGGGTGCCCCGTCCGGCCGCCGCGACCGGCTGCTGCGCCGGCGCCGTACCCGGCTGCTGCGCCGGCTGTCCGTGGCCGGCGGGGCGGTCTGCGTCGTCCTCCTCGCCCTCGTGATCTCGGGAGCCTTCGACTCCGGGCCGTCCGGATCGTCCAAGGGGCGGGACGGTACGACCGGGCGGACGGCCTCGCCCCCGAGACTTGCCACGGGGGCCGCCGCACCCACGGAGGGCTCCGCCACGACCGCGGGAACCTCCTCGGCAGGCCCGTCACCCACCGCGTCGCCCGGGGCCTCCGGGAGCGCGGGCGCCGCCTCCCCGGGCGCGTCCCCGTCCGTGAGCGCCTCGACGGACCCGGCGTCCTCGGCTTCGGCGACCGCCACCGCCACGTCCACGACCCAGGGGGGCCCAGGCAACTCCAACGGTCACGGCCAAGGAGCCACGAAGCGGCCCAAGTAGCCGCCGATGCCAGTAGGTTGGCCCCGCCGTGAGGGGGAGGCAGGGCATGGACTTCTCGCTGCCCGTGCCCCAGCCGGCGTCGACGGCCAGGGGCCGCGGCGCGGGAACGAGTTCCTCCGTTACCGCACGGCGCGGCAGGTGCTGAACCGACCGTCCGTCCGGCCCGCGGACGGGACCTGGGAAGCCACGGCGAACTGCCTGGCCGCGTACGACCTGGACGCGCCGGATCGGGAACTTCCCGGGGTCTGGGGTACGCGGCTCGCCGAGCTGGAGGGGTATGTGCCCACCGGTTTTCCGGAGCTGGCGCGCGATCAGAACTTCGTGGCCCTCGTCGACGAACTGGTCGTGCCGGCGGAATTGGACGATCTGGTGGGGCGGTTGCAGCAAGGCGTCCCCGGAATCGCCGTAGCGCGCTCCGAGGAGCCCCCGGCGGCCAGGACTCCCGGCTCTGCCGTCCCCTCGTACGCCGGGAGCACGTGCTGTGGATCGACGACCACCCAGACCGGAACGCCGAGTTCGTCGAGCGTCTGGAGTCCCAGGGGGCGAAGGTCTGGCTGGCCATCGGCCGGGAGCGGGCGGAGCACGTTCTCGGCGTCACCCGCATCGACCTGCTGATCTCCGACGTGCAGCGTGGACTCGACCGTGACGCGGGGCTCACCGATCTGCAGGACTGGCGCGACCGCGAGCGCGACAAGGGGCCCGCCGTGTTCTTCACCAGCCGCATCACCCCGAACCGCGAGGCCCGGTCCCAGGAACTCGGTGCCTGGGTCGCCACGTCCGTGCCGATGCTCTTCCAATACGTCGGACGCGGCACTCGAACCAGCCGACCCGTAGGCCAAAAACAACTCCTTGCCCCCCAACCCCTCTCCCCTCACAATGCGCATGACAAATCAACAGGTGACCGGAAATTCTTCGGTCACCCAAGTCGCAAGAGGGGACCCCCACATGAGAAAGCCTCTCGTTGCCGCGCTCTTCGCCCTGGTGATCGCCGGGGCAGGCGTGGCGCCCGCGGTCGCGGCGCCCGTGACCACGGACGGCGTGACCACGGACGGCGCGACCACGAAGCGCACGGCCGCACCCGCGATCCAGGCCGTCAACTTCGCCGGCACCGTCTCGCTCAGCAACTGCTCGGGCTCCGTCATCCGCTTCCCGAACTCCGAGGACAACGACCCGGCGCTGGTGCTCACCAACGGCCACTGCCTGGAGACCGGCTTCCCGGAGCCCGGCGAGGTCATCGTCGACCAGGCGTCCAGCCGTAGCTTCGGGCTGCTCAACTCCTCGGCCACGAGGGTCGGGACGCTGCGCGCGAGCAAGGTCGCGTACTCGACGATGACGGACACCGACGTCACGATCTACCAGCTCACCACCACCTACGCGCAGATCAAGAGCTCGTACGGCATCAGCGCGCTCACGGTTCAGGACACGCACCCGGTCGCGGGTACGGCCATCACGGTCGTCTCCGGCTACTGGAAGCGGACCTACGCCTGCAACATCGACGGCTTCGTCTACCGCCTCAAGGAAGGCGACTGGACCTGGAAGGACTCGGTCCGCTACACCTCCGCCTGCCAGACCATCGGCGGCACCTCGGGCTCGCCGGTCATCGACAACGCCACCGGCAAGGTCGTCGCCGTCAACAACACCGGCAACGAAGACGGCGAGCGCTGCACCGAGAACAACCCGTGCGAGGTCGACGCGAACGGCAATGTGACCGTCCGTCAGGGCATCAACTACGCCGAGGAGACGTACCAGATCGTCCCCTGCTTCGGTCTCGACAACAAGCTCGACCTGAGCCGCACCGGGTGCACCCTGCCCAAGCCGTAAGGCCGTAAGGCCGTAAGAAGGTGGAGGCGGGCGGTCACCGGGGAGTACGGCGGACCGCCCGTCCCGCCAGTACGTCCGTCCTGCGCCCGTCCTCGATCACGAAGCGGCCGTCGATGAGGACGTGCGGGATGCCCGTCGGCGGCGTGCGGGGTTCCTCGAAGGTCGAGCCCGCCGCGACCGTGGCCGGGTCGAACAGGACCAGGTCGGCGCGGTATCCCTCGCGGACCAGCCCGCGGTCGGGCAGGCGCAGGCGGGCGGCGGGGCGGCCGGTGAGATGGGCGACGCACTCCTCCAGTGAGAGGACGCCCAACTCCCGCACGTACCGCCCGAGATACTGCGGGAAGGTGCCGTACGCGCGCGGGTGCGGTTTGTCGCCCCGCAGGATGCCGTCCGAGCCGCCCGTGTGCACGCGATGCCGCATGATCGCCTGGACGTTCTCCTCGTGGCCGACGTGCTGGAGAATCGTCGAGCCGAGCCGGTCATCGAGCAGAAGACGGCGGGCGGTCACCCAGGGGGCCTCGCCGCGCTGGTCCGCGGACTGCCGGACCGTCCTGCCGACGTAGGGCGCGAGCGCCGGGTCGTTCACTCCCGAGATCTCGATCGTGTCCCACTCGATGGGCACACCGTGGCAGCCGTCGGCGCCGACGACCTCCATGTGGTGGCGGATCCGTTCGGCGGTGTCCTCGTCCGCCAGCCGCGCGAGGACCGCCTCCGGGCCGCCCTCGCTCGCCCAGCTGGGCAGCATGGCGACGAGCGTCGTACAGCCCGGGGTGTAGGGGTATGTGTCCAGGCTGATGTCCGCGCCCTGCGCCAGCGCCTTGTCCAGCAGGGCGAGCAGGTCCGGGGCCCTCCCCTTGTTCACGCCGAAGTTCATGGTGGCGTGCGCAAGGTGGAGCGGGCAGCCGGCCTCGCGGGTGAGGGCCACCATCTCCGCGTACGCCTCCAGGGCGCCCGCCCCGTACGAGCGGTGGTGCGGGCAGTAGTAGCCGCCGTACTCGGCGACCACCCGGCACAGCTCGGTGAGCTCGGCGCCCTTGGCGTACATCCCGGGTGTGTACGTCAGCCCGGAGGACATGCCGACTGCGCCCTGTGCCATCCCCTCGGCGACCAACTGCCGCATCCGGTCCAGCTCTTGGGGCGTGGCCGCGCGGTCCTCCCAGCCGACGGCGAGCATACGGACGGTGCCCTGCGGGATGAGGTACGCCGCGTTCACGGCGATTCCGCGATCCAGTCGGTCCAGATACTCGCCGACCGACCGCCAGTCGAAGTCGATGTCGTCGCCGTACCCGTTCCAGCCGGTGATCGCGCGGCGGACCTCGGCGAGCGTGCGGTCGTCCACCGGCGCGTACGACAGGCCGTCCTGGCCGATGACCTCCAGGGTCACGCCCTGCGCCGCCTTCGCGCTGTGGTCCGGGTCCCGGAGCAGCGCGAGGTCGCTGTGCGCGTGCATGTCGATGAAACCGGGCGCGAGCGCCAGGCCTTCGGCGTCCAGGACGCGGCGGGCGACCGGGCGCAGACAGCCCGCCGCCGCGGCCTCCTTGACCACGGTGGTGACCATGCCGCCCTCGATGCCCACGTCGGCGCGGTACGAGGGGGCACCGGTGCCGTCGACGACCTCCGCGTCGCGGATGACGAGATCCATCACAGGGGTCTCCTAGAAGAACGTGCGGACGTAGTCGACGACCGTTCCGTCCGCCTCCACCAGCGGAATCAGCTGCCACTTGTCGAAGGACGTACAGGGGTGGGAGAGGCCCATGCCGAGCCAGTCGCCGACCTGGAGGTCCGCCTCCGGGGTCGTACGGAGCCAGCTGTGCTGGTCGGAGAGGCCGGTGACCGTGATGCCGGTGGCGGGGCACTCGGCGCCGTCCCGGCGGAGGACCTGGGCGAAGGGGAGGTCCAGGTCGTACGCCGCGTCCCGCTTGCCGGCATTGGTGAAGGCCTGGTCGGGGGAGGGGCGGGAGACGACCTGGGACCAGAGGCGGAAGGCGGGGTGCAGGGCGCCCTCCTGCGGGATGCGGGTGAAGGGGGTGATTTTGCGGTAATGCCCGTCGTCGTGCGAGACGTACGCGCCGGAGCGCAGCAACTTCAGGACGGGGAGGGAGAGCTCGGGGATCTGCGCGAAGACATCGGCCACCGCGTCGAACCAGGCGCTGCCGCCGGCGCTGACGACGATCTCGTCGAGGCCCGCGAACCGGTCCGCCTTGTCGAAGTCCGCCGCCAGCGCGGTCAGCCGGTGCAGCCAGGCGTGCACGCGCTCGGGGTCCGCCAGCGGGACCTCGCCCTCGTAGCCCGCCACGCCGACCAGGCGGAGTGTCGCCGTCGAGGCCACCGCGTCGGCGACCGCCGCGCACTCCACCTCCGTACGGACGCCGGTGCGCGCGCCCTCGCCGGCGGCCAGTTCCACGACGACGTCGAGGGGGCGGGGCGTCCCGCGCAGCGCCGCGTCCATCAGCTCGACGCCGCGTACGGAGTCGACGTAACAGATGAAGCGGAAGTCCGCGTCCTCGGCCAGCTCGGCGGCGATCCAGCGCAGCGCGGCCGCGTCGACGAGCTCGTTCGCGAGGAAGATCCGGTCGATCCCGAACTCCCTCGCCACGCGCACCTGGTGGGGCACCGCGAGCGTGATGCCCCAGGCGCCGTGCTCGATCTGCTTCCAGAACAGCTGGGGGGCCATCGAGGTCTTGCCGTGCGGGGCGAAGGCGAGGCCGTGGCGGGCCGCGTACGTCTCCATGAGTTCGAGGTTGTGCGTCAGGCGCTCGGCGGAGAGGGCGAGGACGGGGGTGGTGAAGCCGTCCGTGAAGAGGTTGCGGCGCTGGGCGGCCAGTTCGCCGACGGTCAGGCCCGCGGCGTCCGGGGGGAGGCCCTTGAAGCGGTGGTCGACGCGGTCCGCCGTGAGTGCGGCCAGTTGTGCTGCGGCGGTCTCGGCGCCCATGGGGCCTCCTTTGACGAGGTGAGGTGCGGTGCGCCGCGGATGCGGTGCGGGGGTCTCGGGGGCATGTTGCATCATGTGCAACGGTCATTGCGTATGCCGCTTACTGCTGTCTAACATCCCAGCCAACGCAGGGTCAACGGTGCACGGAGCGCCTTTGGCCGCTAGAGCGAGGAGCCCCAGTCATCGTGCCCCCCAACGGACCCGCAGGTGCCGCGCCCGACGCCGCCGATGCCGTCGGTCTCGTCGGCCTCGTCGGCCTCGTCGGCCGCGTCGATGTTGTCGCACTCGGCGAGTCCATGGTCACGTTCCTGCCCTCCCGCCCGGGACGCCTCGCCGACGTGCCGTCGTTCGAGCGGGGGATCGGGGGCGCGGAGTCGAACGTGGCGTGCGTGCTGGCTCGCGCCGGGCACACCACGAGGTGGGTCAGCCGGGTGGGCGCCGACGGCTTCGGACAGCATCTGGTCGAGCGCATCGGCTCGTACGGGGTCGACGTGAGCGCCGTACCGCGGGATGCCGCACGTCCCACGGGCATCTACTTCCGTACGGCGGGGGACCGGGCGACCGACGCCCACGAGGTCGCGTACTACCGGGCCGGATCCGCCGCATCCGCGATGGCGGCGGAGAACGTGGACCTGACCGCCGTCCGTTCGGGCCGCGTGCTGCACCTGTCCGGCATCACCGCCGCCCTGTCCGACGACTGCCTGGCCCTGCTGCGGACGCTGGTCGCTCCCGGCCCCGGCCGCCCTCTCGTCTCGTTCGACGTGAACCACCGGGTGACCCTCTGGAACGGCCAGGACCCGGGCGCTGTCCTCATGGAGCTTGCCCGTGGCGGCGACCTCGTCTTCGTCGGCGAGGACGAGGCCGAGGCCGCGTGGGGCATCACCGGCGGCGCGTCGGCGATTCGTGCGGCGCTGCCCGAACCCCGGGCCCTGGTCGTCAAGCAGGGGGCACGCGGCGCAACGCTCTTCGAGCGAGCCGAGGAGCCGCTCTCAGCCCGTCATGGGGGTCCCCCCTGTTCGAGCGAAGCCGAGAACTCGGGGGAGTTCGAGGACGAGCGCGAAGCGCGATACGGGGGCCCGGGGGCGCTGCATCCACCAGCGGCTCCGCCGCGGGCCCCAGGTACGGGAAGGGAGGGGGCGACAACCCGCAGGCCTCTCACCGACGCCGCACCCACCCGCGACACCGTCACCTTCGTCCCCTCCCTCCACGTCGACGTCGTCGCCCCCGTCGGCGCCGGGGACGCCTTCGCCGCCGGGTTCCTCTCCGCCACGCTGCGAGGACTCCCGGCCAAGGACCGGCTGCGGCACGGTCACCTCATGGCCGCCGCCGCGCTCACCGTGCCCGGCGACCTCGCCGCGCCTCCCGGCCGGGTCCACGCCGACCGGCTGGCCGCTCTGGACGACGGCGCGTGGGAGACACTTCGACTCGGCCCCGGCTGGACCGAAGCCGTCGACCAAGCCGTCGATCGGGCCGAGGAGGAGGTACGTACCCCATGAGCCAGACCGTCGACCGAGCGCTGAGCATCCTGCCGCTGCTCGCCGAGGGGCCCGCCGACCTCGGGCAGGTTGCCGACCGCCTCGGCGTCCACAAGTCCACGGCGCTCCGCCTCCTGCGCACGCTCCACGAGCACGGTCTGGTCTATCGCCAGTCCGACCAGCGCTACCGCCTCGGCGCCCGTCTCTTCGCGCTCGCCCAGGAGGCCGTCGAGAACCTGGACATCCGGGAGATCGCCCACCCCCACCTCGTACGCCTCAACGAGCAGTGCGGGCACACCGTCCACCTCGCGGTGTACGAGGAGAACGAGGTCCTCTACATCGACAAGGTGGAGAGCCGCTATCCCGTGCGCATGTACTCGCGGATCGGCAAGCCGGTCGCCATCACCGTCGCCGCCGTCGCGAAGCTGCTGCTCGCCGACCTTCCCGAGGCCGAGCGCCGCGTCCTCGCGGAGAAGCTCGACTACCCCATGTACACGGCCCGTTCGATCCCCAACGCCCCGGCCTTCCTCAAGGAGCTGGCGACGGTGCGCGAACAGGGCTGGGCCACCGATCTCGGTGGCCACGAGGAGTCCATCAACTGCGTCGGGGCCCCCATCCGCGGCGCCGACGGGCGTGTCGCCGCCGCGATGTCGGTCTCCGCGCCCAACGTCGTCGTCACCGCCGACGAACTCCTCACACTGCTCCCGCTGGTGCGCCGTACCGCCGACGCCATCAGCCGCGACTACTCAGGAAAGCCGCCGAAGGACCCCAGCTAAGGACCCCGTATGACAGACAAGATCGCCCTCACCCCCAAGACCCACACCAGCCCGCCCGCCAAGTTCTCGCACGGCGTGAAGAAGGGGAACATCCTCCAGGTCGCCGGACAGGTCGGCTTCCTGCCGGCCGAGGAGGGCAAGCCCCCGACGCCCGCAGGCCCGACCCTGCGCGAGCAGACCCTCCAGACGCTCGCCAACGTCCGGGCGATCCTCGAAGAGGGCGGTGCGAGCTGGGACGACGCGATGATGATCCGCGTCTACCTCACGGACGTCGACCACTTCGCCGAGATGAACCAGATCTACAACGCCTACTTCGAGGAGCAGGACCTCACCGCGCCCCCCGCCGCCCGCACGACGGTCTACGTCGGCCTGCCGGCCGGACTCCTCATCGAGATCGACGTACTGGCCGTACTCGGCTGACGTCACTCGTGAGCCGGCGGTCGGCATTCGTGAGCTGACGCTCGTCACTCCTGAGCCGGCGCTCCTCCCGCAACTCCCGCACTCCGTACGTCGTCACGGTGCGGCGCCCGTCATCCCGGGGCGCCGCACCGCGATACCCCCTGCCCTGAAAGCCCCATGCACTTACGGAACAGAGGCCCTCCATGCCGTCCCCCTTGTTGTCGTATCCGCTCGCAGCGACAGCCCCAGCCGCCCCCGAGACCCCACCCCACACCGGTGGCCTGCTCCTCCTCGTCGATGGCACCGCAGGCCTGCTCACGGTCGCGGCCCTCGGTATCGCCCTCCTCCTGGTCCTGATCATCAAGGCCAGACTCCAGCCGTTCGTCGCCCTGCTCGCCGTCTCCATAGCCGTCGGCCTCGCGGCCGGACTCTCGGTCACCGAGCTCTTCGGCACGGTCCAGCGGTCCACGGCCGTCTCCGTCATCGAGTCCGGCATGGGCGGCATCCTCGGCCATGTCGCGATCATCATCGGCCTTGGCACCATGCTCGGCGCGATCCTCGAAGTCAGCGGCGGCGCCGAGGTGTTGGCGTCCCGGCTGCTCAACCTCTTCGGCGAGAAGCGGGCGCCGCTGGCGATGGGCCTCACCGGCCTGATCTTCGGTATCCCGGTCTTCTTCGACGTCGGCATCTTCGTCCTCGCGCCGATCGTGTACGCCGCCGCCAAGCGCTCCGGCAAGTCGATCCTGCTCTACTGCATGCCGCTGCTGGCCGGCCTGTCGATGACCCACGCGTTCCTGCCCCCGCACCCCGGCCCGGTGGCGGCGGCCGGTCTCCTCCACGTCCAGCTCGGCTGGGTCATCCTCATGGGCATCGTCTGCGGCATCCCCGCCGTGCTCGCCGCCTGGGTCTTCTCCGCCTGGATCGGCAAGCGGATCTTCGTCGCCGTGCCGCAGGACATGGTCGAGGCGGCGGCGGAGGCCAAGCTGGCCGTCATCGAGGAACAGCGTGCGGCCGGCGTCGAACCGCGTGAGAAGCCGGTGCCGCTCGGCACGGTCCTCGGCATCATCGGTACGCCGCTGGTGCTGATCCTCGCGGCCACGTTCTCCTCGATCGCCCTCGACCCCTCCACCGGCCGCTCGGTCATCGAGTTCTTCGGCAGCCCCTTCGTCGCCCTCACGATCGCGCTGCTTCTCGCGTACTACCTCCTCGGCATCCGCCGCGGCTGGTCCCGCAAGTCCCTCGAGACGGTGTCGACTTCGTCCCTGAAGCCGGTCGGCAACATCCTGCTCGTGGTCGGCGCGGGCGGCATCTTCGGCGCCGTGCTGAAGGCGAGCGGTGTCGCGCAGGCCCTCTCCGACACCTTCAACGACGTCGGCCTCCCGGTGATCGTCCTCTCCTACCTGATCTCCGTGGTCCTGCGGGTGGCCCAGGGCTCGGCGACGGTCGCGATCGTCACCACGGCCGGCATCGTGGCGCCCCTGCTCGCCGAGGGCCACCACTCCCAGGCCTTCGTCGCCCTCGTCATCATGGCGATCTCGGCGGGCTCCATCTTCGCCTCCCACGTCAACGACGGCGGCTTCTGGATGGTCGCCAAGTACTTCGGCATCTCCGAGCGCGACACCCTCAAGTCCTGGACCGTCCTGGAGACGGTGCTGTCGGTGGCGGGCTTCGCGGTCGCGGCGGTGCTGAGCCTCTTCGTCTAGGTCCCCCTCTCTCCGCTCCCCCTCTCAGGCCCGATCGGCAGTTCTGTGACCTTCCGCGGGCAGGGCAGGGGGAGTCGAGGGTGGCCGCCGCACCCATCGGTCCGTACACCGTCGAGCGCGCACTGGGCGCTCGGCTACCACCCGGACAAATGGGGACCGGGGCGGTCATCGGACGGTATCTGTGCGTCCCCTGCGCCCGATTGAGTCCGACGAGGCGTGGGGGGCGACTGTTCCCGACACAGGATCTTCGACCATACTGCCCGCTGTGGAGCAGCGCATAGGTTCGAGCAGCCATCCCGTGGACGTCCCCGCCGCCGCGGTCGATCCGGCGTACATCCCCGGGCTCACGTCACCAGCCCCGGCGGAGCCGGAGGACGCGGTCGAGGAGACCGCGACCGAGGAGGCCACGACGGCCGAGACCGCGACCGAGGAGACCGCGACCGAAGAGGCGGCCTCCGACGAGGTCACGGACGAGGCCGCCGAGGAGGCGGACCCCGACGGCCCCGTCTTCGAGGCGTCCGACCGGCGTGCCTCGATCACGGCCGACCACCGCGGCCTACGACTCCGCCTGGACGACCAGGAGTGCGAGTTCCGCTGGGACGAGATCGGCGCCGTCGAGACGGAGGCGCCGCGCTTCGGCAAGCGGTTCACCGTCACGGTGCACACACCGGACCGGCGCTGGTACCCGGTCGAGATCGAGGCCAAGGCCAAGTCCCAGCACAAGGAGTGGGAGGCCGCGCTGGACGAGGTGCTGGACGCGTACTTCGAAGAGGGCGCGGACGAAGAGGACCCGGCCGAGGAAAGCGCCCCGTAAGAGGCGCGGGGAACTGCGTGACCAGCCGCGGCCGGCCCGCAGTTCCCCGAGTGCCTCATCGGCTCGTGACGGGCCATGCGCTCGTCACGAGCAGTACTGCGCCTCCTTGCCGATGGACCGGTACATGCAGTCCGCGTTCTCCAGCAGTTGCAGCACCGCGTCCCGGTTGCGTGACGTCTCCCGCTCGATGACCTCGTCGGGCGGGTAGAAGCCCCCGCCGGAGCTGGACGTCGGATACATCTCGAAGGTGTAGCTGAAGATCTTCTGGGTGCCCCAGAGATAGTCGTCGATCGAGCCGTCCGTGATGTACAGGTCGCTGGACTGCTCGGGCGTGTAGCCGTTGCTGGCGGCCATCTTCTCGCCGACGGTCCTGAAGGCGTTGTAGTCGTCCGCCGTCATGCCGGTGGTGGTGTTCGAGTAGGTGTAGCCGAACGGCCACAGCACCAGCTCGCTGTAGGTGTGGAAGTCGATCCCGGCGGTGATCTGCTGCTTGCCGCCGACGATCCGGCCGCGTACGAAGTCGGCGACGACCTTCACCTCGGGCGCCGACTCGGCGGACGCGCCCCGGTAGGTCTCGGACGACTTCGACCCCGAAGAGCCGCCGCAGCAGCCCCACTTGTAGTTCCAGTTGCGGTTCAGGTCCGTGCCGACGTACGACGAACCGGAGTTGGGCTGGCGGTTCTTGCGCCAGGAGCGGTACGAGCCGGTGGCGATGTCGTACTCGCCGCCGTCGGGGTTGAGGTCCGGGACGATCCAGATCTCGCGGTTGTTCACCATGTTGGTGACGCGGGAGTCGCTTCCGTAGCCCGCGCCGAGCTCGCGCAGCAGGTACAGCGCCATCTCCACCGTCAGGTGCTCGCGGGCGTGCTGGTGGAAGGTGAAGAGGACCTCGGGCTCGTTCTCGTCGGTCGCCACGTTGTCGCTGACCTTGATGGCGACGATGTCCCGGCCCTGGTACGACTTGCCGATCACCTTCTTGCTCATGATGCTCGGGTACGCCGCCAGCCGCTGGTCGATCTCCGTGTTCATCTCGGCGTAGTTGTGGTACTTCGAGTCCGCCGAGGGGAAGTCGAGGATCCGTACGTCGTCGGCGCCGTTCGAACGGTTCGGCGCCGAGCCCAGCAGGGAGACCTGGTAGCCGAGTCGGCGCAGCTTCTTGATCTGGTCCGCGCGGCCCGAGACGACGACGGTCTCCTCGTCGGCCTCGTCCACGGTCACGCCGGCCTGCTGGATCGCCGTACGGGTCACGGGAGTCGTGCTCTGGTGGATCTCGTACTGGCGGATGTCGTCGGACGAGGGCGCCGGTGCCTTCGTGGCGCTCGCCGTGGCGTCGGTGGCGGTGGCGGTGAGGGGTGCCGCGAGGGCGAGGGCCGCGAGCACGGCGAGGGCGGCGGTGCGCCGTCCGCTTCTGCTGTTGCCGTCGGGACTGCCGCTGCCGCGTATGCGAAGTCGCATGAAGTCTCCTTGTTTCTCCAGGAATTCCGGGATCTCCGGAATGTGGGGAGTGGAGCGGGGGGTGGTTCATGGCGACGTGCCTGATGCGGGTGTGGCGCTCATCGTGAGGCCATGGCATGAGCAGGTCAAGGGACGACAAAGAGGCCAGGGCGGGAATCGGCCGAAAATCGGCCTGACCATGTGTGCGTCGCGTGGTGATCCCCGCGCGCTCCCTTGTGCCCCCGCCCCCTTTACGATTTCTTGAATCGCATGACGGAGACCGCTGGGAAGTCCGGGAAGTCAGCGTCGGGTGAGGCCATCTCCGGTCCCCGCAAGTCCAGTTGGAAATACATCGGCCCCGGCATCGTCGTCGCCGCGACCGGCGTCGGCGCCGGGGACCTCGTCGCGACGCTCATCGCGGGCAGCAACTTCGGCTACACCCTGCTCTGGGCCGCCGTGATCGGCTGCATGGTCAAGATCTCGCTGGCGGAGGCGGCCGGACGCTGGCATCTGTCCACCGGGCGCACCCTCTTCGACGGCTGGGCGAGCCTGGGCCGGTGGACGACGTACTTCTTCGTCGTCTACGCGGTCGTCTGGGGCTTCGTCTACGGCGCGGCGGCGATGTCGTCGAGCGCGCTGCCGCTGCAGGCGCTGTTCCCCGGCGTCTTCCCGGCCGACTGGTCGATCAAGCCGTGGGCGGTCATCTGCGGGCTCGTCGGCCTCGTCTTCGTCTGGTTCAACAAGTACGAGGTCTTCGAGAAGGTCATGACGGTGCTGGTGGGCGTGATGTTCGTGGTCACCGTCTACCTGGCGATCCGCGTCACCCCCAACCTCGGCGACGCCTTCGCGGGGCTGCTCCCCGTCCTGCCGGACGAGAAGGACTCGATCCTCAACACGCTCGGTCTGATCGGCGGGGTCGGCGGCACCATCACCCTGGCGGCGTACGGCTATTGGGTCAACGCCAAGGGCTGGACGAACACCGGCTGGATGAAGGTGATGCGGCTCGACAACCGGGTCGCGTACGCCACCACCGGCATCTTCGTCGTCGCGATGCTCTTCGTCGGCGCGGAGCTCCTGCACTCCGCGAACGTGGCCATCGCGAACGGTGACAAGGGCCTGATCCAGCTCGGTGACATCCTGGAGGCGGAGTACGGCACGGCCACCGCCAAGTTCTTCCTGATCGGTTTCTTCGCGACCTCCTTCACCTCGCTGATCGGCGTCTGGCACGGCGTGAGCCTGATGTTCGCGGACTTCGTGGTGCGCTACCGCAAGGGCGCGGCGACGACCGGGGAGGAGGTCGCCTCCGGCGAGCGGGAGAGGTCGTGGCCGTTTCGCGCGTATCTGCTCTGGCTGACCTTCCCGCCCATCGTGCTGCTGTTCCAGGGCCAGCCCTTCCGCCTGATCATCCTGTACGGCGTCCTGGGCGCGGCCTTCCTCCCCTTCCTGGCCCTCACCCTGATCTGGCTCCTCAACTCCTCCCGCACGCCCGGCGAATGGCGCAACGGCGCACTGAGCAACTCCATGCTGGCCCTCGCCGGACTCCTGTTCCTGATCCTGTGCGTGAAGCAGATCTGGGACCAGCCGTGGTCGGAGTTCTTCTAGCGCCCGCCTGCTTCCGTACGGGTTACTTGAGCAGCTCGCGCCACTTCGGGCTGAGGGCGATCGTCCTCAGCTCCTTCATGGTCAGCGCGGGGGTGGCGCGGGTCGCGGCGCTCTCCTGATTCCCGGAGTTGAACGCGCTGACGACCACGCGCATGCCGTCGGTCCTGATGGTGTCGGCGGTCCACATCACGACCCCCTTGCCGCCCTTCTCACCGGCCGCCTTGCGCGTGGTGACCTTCGTGCCGTCGGGCAGGGTCTCGGCGTCGGAGCCGAAGAGCTGGCCCTCGACGTCGGACATGTCGGCCTGCACATTGATCTGGACGAGGCTCCTGCCCTTGCCGTCGTCGGCGATCACGTAGGCGTACTCGCTCTCCTGGCCGCCCTTCGCCTTCACCTCGACGTCCTTGGGGAGGAGTGAGACGAGGGTGGACGCGACCGCCTTGCCGTCGGCCGAGGGCCGCGGGGCCGTCGACGGCGCCGTCTCCTTCCCCTTCGCCTTCTTCGGGATGGCGTCGACGGCGGTACGCCACGCCGTGGACGTGACGACCTTCTTCAACTGCGCCGGCGACAGCGGCGGATTGGCCCTGCTGACGGGAGCGTCCTTCTCGGCCGGCGCGTTCCACTCGTACACGCTGATCTGCTGGCCCTTCGGGGTGACGAGCTGCGCGTACCAGTTCTTCGTGTCCGCGCGGCGGTCCGGGTACTCGTACCCCTGGAAGATCATGAGGGCGGAGCCGTCGGCCAGCTTGCTTGCCGTGCAGGCGTCGTAGGACACCAGGTTCTTGTCCGGGCACGTGGTCGACTCCCGGGCCATCTGGCTCCCCGGGTCGATGCGACCCAGCCCGACCTCGACGGCCGCCTTTCCGTCACCGTCGTCGTACACGACATGGGCGGTCGGGCCGAGGACATGGCTGGTGGAGCGTGCCTGCTCTCCGCTGAACTTGCCCGACGGGAGCAGCCCTTCGAGCGTCCGGAGCAACTCGGCTCCCGACACCTCACTCGCCTGGCTGCCCGTCCGCACCTTCGACGGGCTCGCGGCCGACTGCTGCGGCTGTCCGGCGTCCGCCCCCGGCATCAGCAGCGCCCCGCCCACCCCCACGAGTGCGAGACCGGCCACGCTCCCGGTGATCGCGATGCGGCGCCGCAGTCGCAGCCTGCGCCCGCGCGTATGCCCGGCGGCGGCCAGGGCCCGCCGGTCGGTGTCGAAGGTGTCGCCCGCGTGGCGCAGGGCCTCGCCGAGCCGGTCCTCGAAAGGGTCTTCGACGGGGGAGTTTTCGGCATGCATGGGGAACCACCGTTTCTGAAGAGAAGTGAGTGAGAGAGAGGCGAGAGCAGAGGGCGGTCAGGGTGTCGCGTGCTCGTTGAGGCTGTCGCCCAGCAGGGCCCGCAGCTTGGCCAGGGCGCGGACGCAGCGGGTGCGTACGGCGGCCGAGCTGGTGTGCATCGCGTCGGCGGTCTCCTCGATGCTGCGGTCCTCCCAGTAGCGCAGGACCACCACGGCCCGGTCCTTCGGGGGCAGCCGGCGCAGCGCCTCGACCAGGGTGAGCCGCAGCGGCGTGTCACCGTCGGCGGTGCCCGGGTCCGGGACGTCCGGGACCACGTCGGTCGTGCGCTCCCCGCTGCTGCGCAGCCGCCGGTGGGCGAGGAACGTACGCGTCAGGACGGTCTGCGCGTACGCCGCCGGATTCTCGCTCCGGGACACCCGCCCCCAGCTGACGTACATCCGGCCGAGCGCCTCCTGCACGAGGTCCTCGGCGAGATGCGTGTCACCGCCGGTGAGCAGACACGCCGACCGGTACAGATGCCCCGCCCGGGCCGCCGCGAACTCCGCGTAGTCGTCCGCACCGACCTGTCTCATGCGCTTTCCCCCCGGTAGTCGCCACCGTCCTCACTCCATTGATGCGGTGGGCCCCCGGAAATGTTTCACCCCGCTCGCCGCGGTCGCGACGAGCGGGGTGGGATGGTTCTTTCTTGCTACAGCGCGTGCACGTGCGGGCCCACCGCGTTCGACCACGCGTTGCCCGCCGACGCGTCCCAGTTCGTCGACCAGGTCATCGCTCCGCGCAGGTCCGGGTAGGTCTTGGACGGCTTGAAGGAGCCGCAGTTGGTGGCCTTGGTCAGGCAGTCGAGGGCGTTGTTCACGATCGTCGGCGATACATAGCCGCTGCCCGCGCCGCTGGTGGAGGCGGGGAGGCCGAGGCCCACCTGGGACGGAGCGAGGCCGCCCTCCAGCTGGATGCAGGCGAGCGCGGTCAGGAAGTCGACCGAGCCCTGCGAGTACACCTTGCCGTCGCAGCCGAGCATCGAACCGCTGTTGTAGTACTGCATGTTGACGACGGTCAGGATGTCCTTGATGTTCAGGGCCGTCTGGAAGTACGCGTTCGACGTCGACTGCATGTCGATGGTCTGCGGGGCCATCGTGATGACGAGGGACGATCCGGCCTTCGACGACAGGGACCGCAGGGCCTGCGACATGTACGTCGCGTTGAGACCGTTCTCCAGGTCGATGTCGACGCCGTCGAAGCCGTACGTCTGCATGAGGGAGTAGACGGAGTTGGCGAAGTTCGTCGCGGAGGCCGAGTCGCTCACCGACACCGTGCCGTTCTGGCCGCCGATGGAGATGATGACCTTCTTGCCCGCGGCCTGCTTGGCCTTGATGTCGGCCTTGAACTGGTCGACGGTGTAGCCGCCGAGTCCGGCCGAGTCGAGGGTGAAGCTCACCGCGCCTGGTGTGCCGGTGGCGTCGGCGAAGGCGACGGCGATGATGTCGTACTGCGACTGCACGCCGGAGATCTTCTGGACCGTGGCGCCGTTGTTGAAGTTCTGCCAGTAGCCCGTGACGGCGTGCTTCGGCACGGTGCCGCCACCGCCGCCGGAGGACGCGGTCGTCGTGCCGGTGACCGCCGACGACTTCGCCGACTCACCAGCCGAGTTCGTCGCCGTGACCTGGAAGGAGTACGACGTCGAGGCGGCGAGCCCGGAGACGGTCGCCGACGTCCCCGTCACCGACTGGACCTTCGTACCGCCCTGGTAGACGTTGTAGCCGGTCGCGCCCGACACCGTGTTCCAGGACAGGGACACGGAGGAGGAGGTCGTGGACGCGACGGACAGACCGGCCGGCGTCGCGGGGACCGTGGGGGCCGGGTCGCCGCCACCGCCGCCGTCGGGCCCGTACACCGACAGGTCGTCCGCGTAGTACGCGGCCTGCCCGTACCAGCCGTGCGTGTACACCGTCACCGAGGTCGTCGACGCGCCCGTCGTGAAGGTGGTCGTCAGCTGCTTCCAGGAGGAGGAGTCGGGCGTCCACGTCGACACGTCCGTCGTCCCGGTGCCGGTCGCGCCGAGGTAGGTGTAGCCGCCCTGCACCCAGGCGCTCAGCGTGTACGTCGAGTTGGGCTTGACCGCGACGGTCTGGGTGCACTTGGCGTTGTCCTGCCCCGCGGGCGTGCCCTTCAGCGCGGCCGAGCCGCCGTGCACGGGGGAGGAGACGGTCGTACCGCTGCTCGCGGAACAGGTCCAGTTGCTCAGGCCCGACTCGTAGCCGCCGTTCTTGGCGTTGTTGACGTCCGCGGCCGAGGCCTCGCTGGCGAGACCGGTGAGGGTGAGGGCTGACGCGGCGAGCGCGGCGGCGAGGAGTCCCGCCCAGGTGCGTCTGCGTCCGGGCATGCCTGATACGCGGTCCACTGGGACCTCCGGTGAGGGGGAGGGGAGGGGGGATACGGAACGGTGGCCACCGTTGGATGTACAAGCTGGTCCAGACCAATTCGGTTGTCAAGACCTCTGGAGCCATCAACACCCTTGTCCGGACGTCGAGTTGCGGCATATGCGGCTCACTCTCCGTTGATCAAGCCCACACCTTCGGTGAGTTGATCTCGGGAAGTCGGTGTTGAGCGGGGCATGCCGTGGATATGGTGCTGATGCAAGAGACGTCACAGTGACGATCTGTGGCCATCTGTGACGGTCCATGGCGAAACAGGGGCGATCTGAGGCGGCGGTTGACCACCCCGCCGCAGCGAACGGGGTGTGTGCAGCGTGCCGACCGCGATAGCCGTCACCAGTCCCGATCTGGTGCTCCCACCGCACGACCGGCAGACCCCGCCCGCAGTCGTCCAGCCGCTCGACACCCTCGAAAGCTCCCTCACCGGGATGCACGCGCTCATCGAGCAGCACGGGTACGTCATCTCGCTCTACCCGTCCTCCGTCTCCGGTGACGTGACCCGGCGACTGCACACTGTGCGCTCCGTCCTCGAGAGCGACCGCATCGCGCTGCTCGGCATCGACCTGCCGCCGCTCGGACTCGCCCTGCTGGCCCAGCAGTTGCGCCAGCTGTCGGTCTGCGACTTCAGCCCGGGTGTGCTGGCCTCCTCCGCCCGGCTGCTCGCCCACTACATCTACGCCGGTGCCCTGCTCGGCTCGGTCGCCAAGCTCGACCGGGTTCCGGTGTCCCTGAAATCGCACGCCAAGTCCTGGGTGCCGGGCGCCCAGTTCGCCGTACTGGCCAATCCGCGACCGCAGCTCGTCAGAGTCGGCCAGGAGGAGCTGCCCGGGCCCGAGTTCGGCACCCGGCTGCTCGTCGCCTCGGGTCAGCCGCCCTCCGACTGGGTCACCGCAGAGCTCGCGCCCGCCTGGCGGGTGCAGGGCGTAGCGACCGTGCCGCTGCCGGAGGAGTCGGCCCGCTGGTGGGGCACGTCGCGGCTCGCGGAGTTCGCCGCCGGCCTGTACGACGTCTCCGTGCTCTACCAGCTCGTCTCGTCCGTGCGGCGGGAGGAGTGCCACTGGTGCGGCCTCGAACTCATCGGGGACCGTTGCGGGTTCTGCGCCGCGCCGCTGCCACCGCCTTCACCGTCGCAGGGGCTTCCGGCCGCCGCCGTCCGGGCAGCCTCTTCGGTACGCGCGCTGCCCCGAGGCGCCACGTAAGCACAACTCCACAACACCAGGAACGACCGCTCGACCCCGCCGTCCCCCGCAGATCGAGGTTGTCCGGATCATGAACTCACGCCAGCGCCGCGGCGTCATCCTGCTGGTCCTCTCGGCCCTGTGCGCCCTGGGCGCCTTCGCCGGAGTGCTCTCGGTGATCCGTGACGTGAACTCCAAGGTCGGCCCGGAGGTGGCGGCGTACCGCCTGAAGGGCGACATCGCGCCCTACAAGGAGCTGTCGGCCGACCAGTTCCAGAAGATCTCGATGCCCAAGCGCTGGCTGTCGTCCACGGCCGTCACCAGCCTCTCCCAGATCCGCGGCAAGATCGCGGTCACCCAGCTGGAGAAGGGCTCCCTGCTGCAGACCGACATGATCGTGGACCGGCCGGAACTGACCGCCGGGCAACAGGAGATCGCGATCATGATCGACGCGGCGACCGGCGTCGCGGGCAAGATCAACCCCGGTTCCCGGGTCAACATCTACGCCACCTTCAAGGCCGAGAACGACAAGGGCACCGACCAGTCCAAGGTCATTGTCGAGAACGCCCGCGTCATCGACGTCGGCAAGCTCACCGCGCTCGACCCCGGCCAGTCCACCTCCGACCGCCGCAACAGCGCCACCCAGGCCGTCCCCATCACCTTCGCACTCGACACCGCCGACGCCCAACGCGTGGCGTACGCCGAGTCGTTCGCCGAACACGTCCGGCTGGCCCTGGTCGCGGGCGGCTCCGACGCGACCGTCGCGCCCGGCGACCGTACGTACACCCTCGACGAGGACAAGTAGGAGGCCGCTCATGAGGTCCATGCCTACGAGGCGGTGCCGATGGCCGCGCACGGGGTCGATGCGTACGGGCCTGTGCCGATGGCCGCGCACGGGGTCGATGCGTACGGGGCTGTGCCGATGACCATCCGCATCCTGCCGGCTGTCGGTGACATCGACTCGGCCCGCGCGCTCACCACCCTGCTGAGCCAGCTCGCCGACGCCGAACCGGCCCCGCCCGTCCCCGACTCGACGGCGCTGCTGGACACACTGGCGAGGCTGGCCGCCGAGTCCCTCGACGAACTGCCGGAAGTGGTCCTGGTCCACGAACGGATAGGCCCCGTCCCGGCGTTGGACCTGATCCGCGACCTGGTGATGCGCTTCCCGGCGGTCGGCGTCGTCCTCATCACCGCCGACGCCAGCACCGGCGTCCTCACCGCCGCCATGGACTCCGGCGCCCGCGGCATCATCGGCCTGCCGCTGGGCTACGACGCCCTCGCCGAACGCGTCCAGGCGGCCGCCGCGTGGTCCGCCGGCATGCGCCGCCACCTCGGCAGCGGTACGCCCGAGCTGTACGCGGGGCCCGGCGGCACGGTCGTCACGGTGACCGGCGCGAAGGGCGGCGTCGGCGTGACGCTGACCGCCGTCCAACTCGCCCTGGCGGCAGCGGCGTCGGGCCGCACCGTGGCGCTGGTGGACCTCGACCTCCAGTCCGGGGACGTGGCGTCGTACCTGGACGTGCAGTTCCGACGGTCGGTCGCCGACCTCGCCGGCATCAGCGACATCAACCCACGGGTCCTCCAGGACGCCATCTACACCCACGACAGCGGTATCGGCCTGCTGCTGGCCCCGGCCGAGGGCGAACGCGGCGAGGAGGTCACCGACCGGGTGGCCCGCCAGGTCCTGTCCGCCCTGCGCTCCCGCCACGACGTGGTGGTCGTCGACTGCGGCTCCCAGATGAACGCGGCGACCGCCGCCGCCGTCGAAATGGCCGACCAGGCGCTGCTCCTCGTCACCCCGGATGTCGTCGCCGTCCGCGCCGCCAAACGCATGGTCCGCATGTGGGACCGCCTCCAGATCCGCAAGGCGGAGGAGACGACGACGGTCGTGAACCGTTTTTCGAGGGGTACGGAGATCCAGCTCTCTCTCGTCGAACGCGTCACCGGCACCAAGGTCGCCCGCTCCGCGGTCCCCGCGGCCTTCAAGGAACTCCAGTCCGTGGTCGACGCCGGCCGGCTCCAGGACCTGGACACCCGCTCGACGGTCAAACAGGCCCTGTGGGCGCTGGCGGGCGAACTGGGGCTTGTGGTCGCCCAGGAGGGCGGGGGCGGCGGCAGGCGTCGTAAGGCGTCGTCGGACCGGGGCGCGCTCGCGCTCCGCCGACGGGGCGGCGACAGGGGAGCGGTCACCCTCGAATTCGCCGGGATGTTCCCGCTGTTGCTCGTGGTCATGACGATCCTGTGGCAGTGCGTGCTGTACGGCTACTCGTACTCGCTGGCCGGGAACGCGGCGGACGAGGCGGCGCGGGCCGCCACGGCGGCGAACGCGGTCACTCCCGGTGCGTACGAGGGCGCGTGCGAGGCGGCGGGGAGCAAGCATCTGCCGGGGGCCTGGAGCGGGGCGGAGATCAATTGCACCCCGGCGGGCTCGGTGATGAAGGCCACCGTCAAGGTCGATGTGCCGCTGTTCTTCCCGGGGTTCGACGCGGGGTGGCATGTGGACGGGGACGCGGGGGCGGCGCTGGAGGGAGACGGCGGATGAGCGTTCTCCAGTTGCCTGGTCGTCGGTTTCCGCCGCGACGGCGTGCGACCACGGCGGCGCGGTCCGGCGGTGCCGAATCCGCCGCCACCCCGGCGAAGCCGAGTCGCGCGGCCCGGCCGCGGCGGCGCCGCTGGGACGACCGCGGCGTCTCCATCCTGGAGTTCGCCGGGTTCCTGCCCATCCTGCTCGTCATCGGCCTGGCCGCCATCCAGCTCGGCCTCGTCGGCTACGGCATCAACCAGGCGGGCACCGGGGCGCGAGCCGCCGCGCGGGTCGCCTCGCAGGACGGCGACGGCTCGGCGGCGGGCCACGCGGCCGTGAGCGGATGGCTGCACCCGGACGTTCCCCCTCCCGCCAGGGGCGCCGACACGACCACTGCGACGGTCACTGTCCACGTCCCCTCCGTCATCCCCCTCTTCGGCGCCGTGACCGTAGTACGCCACGCCACCATGCCCACCGACGACTGACCGGGAGGAGCCGAAGCCATGAGCCTGCGTTCCCGCATAGCCACCCCCGACGAGTCGGGCCCCGCCCGTGAGGACGGCCATCTCGTCGCCGTCTACCGCGCGAAGCTCCTCGAAGAGATCGACCTCGCCGAGATGTCCAGCCTGGCGGCAGCCGAACGCCGCGTACGCCTGGAGCGCGTACTGGGCCACATCATCAGCCGAGAGGGCCCGGTCCTCTCCACCGCGGAACGCTCCCAGCTGATCCGCAGGGTCGTCGACGAGGCACTCGGCCTCGGCGTCCTCGAACCGCTCCTCGCCGACGCGTCGATCACCGAGATCATGGTCAACGGACCCGACTCCATCTTCGTGGAGCGGGCCGGCCGCGTGGAGCAGCTCCCCCTGCGCTTCGCGTCCAGCGAGCAGCTCATGCAGACCATCGAACGCATCGTCTCGACGGTCAACCGCCGCGTCGACGAGTCGAACCCTATGGTCGACGCCCGCCTCCCCACCGGCGAGCGCGTCAACGTCATCATCCCGCCGCTCGCCCTGACCGGCCCGACGCTCACGATCCGCCGCTTCCCGCGCGCCTACACCCTCCCGGAGCTGATCGGCCTCGGCTCGCTCGACGAGCAGATGCTCATGCTGCTGGCGGCCTTCGTCAGGGCCCGCTTCAACGTCATCGTCAGCGGCGGCACCGGCAGCGGAAAGACGACGCTCCTCAACGCCCTCTCCGGCCTGATCCCGTCCCACGAACGCATCATCACCATCGAGGACTCGGCCGAACTCCAGCTCCAGCAGGAGCACGTCATCCGCCTCGAATCCCGCCCCCCGAACGTGGAGGGCAAGGGCCAGATCACCATCCGCGACCTGGTCCGCAACTCCCTGCGCATGCGCCCCGACCGCATCATCGTCGGTGAGGTCCGCGGCGGCGAGACCCTCGACATGCTCCAGGCCATGTCGACCGGTCACGACGGCTCCCTGGCCACCGTCCACGCGAACTCCGCCGAGGACGCGCTGATGCGCCTCCAGACCCTGGGCTCGATGTCCGAGGTCCAGATCCCCTTCGAGGCCCTGAAGGACCAGATCAACTCGGCGGTCGATGTCGTCGTCCAGCTGGCCCGGCACGCCGACGGCTCCCGCAAGGTCACGGAGATCGCCCTGCTCGTCTCGCACGGCCGCGAGCAGTTCCGTATCGCGCCCGTCACCCGTTTCGTCCCCCGCCCCGTCGGCCCCGACCGCATCGTCCACGGCCACTTCGAGCACCTCCCCCTCCCGCGTCAGATCGCGGAGAAGCTGTACGTCGCCAACGAGCCGCTGCCGCCCGCCTTCGGCGTCGCGGAGGCCATCGACGTACTCAACACGAGGCAGGCCATCGGATGACGTCCCCCACCGTCGACTCCTCCTCCGAAGGGAGGCAGCCATGAACAACCCCGCCCTGCTCGCCCTCGGCGCGACCCTCCTCGGCGGCACACTCGCCGTCGCCGGCGTGCACACGTACGCCTCGGGGCGTGCCCAGCGCCAGGCCCTCGTCGACCGCCTCTCCGGCGGCGGCCCACTGCGTACGGCGGCCGGCCGCGTGCGCCGCTTCGCCGGCATCGACCGCCGGCTGCGCCGCACCCGCCTCGGTCGCACCATCCACCTGCGCCTGTCGGCGACGGGACTCGACGTGACGGCGGGGGAGTTCTTCACGTACGTCACGGCGGTGGTCGTGGCTCTCTGGCTGATCGCCTCCGCGACCCTCGCCCCCTTCTTCGGCCCCATCGCGGCCGTTCTGGGCGTCTGGAGCGCGGCCATCTTCCTCAACTGGCAACGCCAGAAACGCATCGAGGCCTTCATCAACCAACTCCCCGACGTGGCACGCCTGCTGGCGAACGCCACAGCGGCGGGACTGGCCCTGCGGACGGCCCTGGCCATGGCGGCGGAGGAGCTGGAGGCCCCGGCGGGCGAGGAACTCGCGCATGTGGCAGACCAGTTGATGATGGGCCGGACGATCGACGACGCGCTCGGCGAACTCTCCGAACGCCTGCCCTCCCGCGAGCTCATCGTCCTCGTCACGACCCTCGTCCTCGCCAACAAGGCGGGCGGCTCGGTCGTCAGCTCCCTGCGCAACCTCACCCAGACCCTGGAAGACCGCAAGGAAACGCGCCGCGAGGTCCGCACGATGCTCTCCGAGGTGAACGCGACGGCCTTCACGGTCCCGTTCCTGGGCATCGGCTCACTGGTCCTGATCAACTCCTCGAACGAGGGGGCCTTGGCCCGCGTCACCGGCTCCCCGCTCGGCCAGGGCCTGGTCCTGCTGGCCCTCGGCCTCTACACCGTCGGCTTCTTCGTCATCCGCCGCCTCGGCAAGATCGAAGTATGAGGGAGGGGTTACGTTGCTGCCGCTGCTGCTCGCCGTCCTGATGGGCGCGGCCGTCGCGGGCGTCCTCCTGGGCATCCGCATGATCCGCGCCGACGCCAAACTCCCCAGCGACCTCGCGCTCGCCCTGGAGGTCGGCGGAACCCGCGTCTCCAAGGCGGACTCGGCCGTCGACCGCCTGGGCATGCGCTTCGCGCCCACGGTCCTGCGCCTGATGGGCCCGCGCCGCGTCGACGCCAAGCGCCGCCGCATCGACATGGCCGGCAACCCGGGCGGCCTGACGCTCAACCGCTACGCGGCCCGCCGCGCGGTATACGGCATCTTCGGCGTCGTACTGGCCTTCATCTTCCTCTCCAACGGCCAACTCCTCTTCGCCGCCCTGGCATTGGCCTTCGGTCTCGTCGCCGCCGATGCCGCCATCTGGCAGGCCGTCCGCGAACGCAAGGAGGTCATCGACCGCACGCTGCCGGACTTCCTCGACGTCCTCGCCGTCGTCGTCTCGGCGGGCCTCGGCTTCCGCCAGGCCCTGGACCGCGTCGCCGAGAAGTACGAGGGCCCCTGGGCGGACGAGCTGCGCATCACCCTCCGCCAGATGGACATGGGCGTCAGCCGCCGCCAGGCCTTCGACGAGCTCCGCAAACGCAACTCGTCGGAGCAGGTGGCCCAGTTCGTGTCGGCCCTGCAACAGGGCGAGGAGCTGGGCTCCCCCATCGCGGAGACCCTGATCCAACTCGCCACGGACATGCGCCGAACGGACGCCCAGAACGCCCGCCGCCGCGCCGCCAAGACCATCCCCAAGGCGACGATGGTCACGCTGGTCTTCATGCTCCCGGCCACGATGATCCTGATCGCAACGGGAATGTTCTTGGGGTCGGGGACCAACTTCGGCTCGATCCTGGGCCGATGATGAGGCGTCTCCTCCGTAGCTGTGGGCATGCGTGCCGCTCGGGGCGGCACGGGTGGGCAAAGCGGCACCCTGCGAGCGCCGGTAAGCGCCCCCTCCCCGACGGCAACCATCACGCCGGGCAACCGGCAGCAGGGGCAAGCGCAAGTTGGCCCAAGGGTGGCAGCCGCGGGTACCTGGAGGACGACGCCCCGGTGCCGGGCGGCGTCAGGCTCCAGCTCAACGCCCTCCAGGCCCTCTGCCGCCAGGCCTTCGCCGTACGCCTCGCAGCCATCGCGATAGGCGCCCCCTTCGCGATGAGCAACGCGACAGACGGCCCACCCCGCTACACGGTCCTCGCCGCAGCGGTCCTCGGCGTCATGGGCTCGTACGCCATGCTCAGGGACTGGGACCGCCTGGGCCCCCGCCTCCTCGCACACCCCACTCTCATGGCAGTGGACCTCACCTTCGGAGCGATCCTGCTCCTGACGGCGTCCCCCGCCTCCCCTCTCGCCTACGCGACGGTCTGCACCCCGCTCCTCGCGGGCCTGTTGTACGGCTGGCGAGGCTCAGGCATCTTCACGGGCCTCCAGCTGATCGTCCTCCTCACCGTCTACCGGGCCTGGGAACACCACCCGGGAGCGGGCGCCAACACCCTCCTCATCGCGGGCTTCTGCGTCGGCGCCGGCATCATCGGCGTAACCCTCCGCAACCTGATGTTCCGCTTCGGCACGGCCAGCCAGGCGCTGTCCGAGGCGACCTCCCGCCTTGCCGTGGCGGAGGCCGTGGAGTCCGAACGCGCCCGCCTGGCCCGCGAGATGCACGACTCCGTGGCGAAGACCCTCCACGGTCTGGCCCTGGCGGCGGAGGCGCTGGCATCCTCGGCGGAGGAGTCGGACCCGCAGGTGCTCAAACGCCAGGCGACGCTCGTGGCAGGCGCGGCGCGCCGCGCGGCGACGGAGTCCCGCGCACTCCTCTCGGACCTGCGCCGCCACACGGACCTCACGACCCGGGACACCGACGTCCTTTCCGAACTCCAAGCCCGCACAGTGGAGTTCGAGTCCCGCACCCAGCTCACCACGGCAGTACGACACCGGGGCGGGCGCGCGATCCTCCCCTACGCCATGGCCCACCACGTCCTGGCGATCGCGTCCGAGGCGCTGGAGAACGCCCATCGTCACGCGCACGCGAGCGGGGTCGCGGTCGAACTCGAAGTCTCAGAGGCCGAGTTCGCGCTACGAGTCCGGGACGACGGAGTGGGTCTGCCCCCCTCTCTCACCCTCGACGACCTGACGAGAACCGGCCACTTCGGTCTGCTCGGCATGACGGAACGAGCCGCCTCGCTCGGCGGCAGCATCGCCCTGAACCGCCCTCCGCAGGGCGGCACCGAGGTCCACCTGACCCTCCCGCTCTCCTCGGCCGCCGCCTCCCACACGCCCCCCACTCCCCAAGAGGAGGCCGCTCATGCCTGACCAGGCACTCACCGGCCCGCCCCTGCGTGTACTCGTCGCCGACGACAACCCGGTCGTCCGGGCCGGCCTGACCGCGCTGCTCGACGGCCATCCGGACATCGAGGTGGTCGCGGCGGCACCCGACGGCGACGAGGCCCTCAAGGCCGCCGCACGCCTCACCCCGGACGTCGTCCTCCTCGACGTCCGCATGCCCGGCACGGACGGCCTGACCGCACTCCCCGAACTGGCCCGCCTGGCCCCCGTGATGATGCTGACCTACAGCCGCGAACCCGAGGTCGTGGCCGCGGCCCTGCGCCGAGGCGCGTCCGGCTACTTGGTCCACGGCGAGTTCACCGCCGCCGAACTGATCACGGCCGTACGCGACCTGCGGAACGGCAGGCCAACTGTCCCGGATTCACTCGGAGTTTCGTACGAACCGAACGAACTCGCTTCGCATCTGCAACCATCTATGACACAGTCGTCAAAGGCTCGCCCCGCATACACGACGGGACGGCCCCGCCGGAACCCCAACCGGCCCGACTTCGGCCTGAGTTCAAGGGAGGTGGAGGTGATGGACCTCATTGCGGCCGGCATGAACAACCGCCAAATCGCCGCCACCTGCTTCATCAGCGAGAAGACCGTCAAGAACCACATCAACCGCATCTTCGCAAAGCTGCACAGTTCCTCGCGCAGCGAAGCCATCGCCCACTGGCTGGGCACGACCCACGAGGGGTGGGGCCGATGACTCCACCCACCAGAAGTTGGGCCCCTGGGCCCACCCGGAGTAGGCGCGTTCTCACGTACGGTGCACGGGTCGGTAGTGGCGTCGGGTGGGAGGGCAGTGACGATGAGCAGGTTCGACTGGTGGACGCGAACCGTTGTCTCCCGGATACGGGGGAGGGAACGGGACGCGGGGGCCGGGTTCGTGGAGTATGCGGGCCTGATGATCATCATTGCGGGGATCTTCACGCTGATCGACCAGATCGGCTTGGACGGGCTGATCTCAGGAGCGATCAGGACCGCCGTCACCCAGGTCACTGGCGGCGGCTGATCCGGCCGGTCCGCAGTGACCGAGGGCAGACCCTCCCCATCTACATCTGGCTGACAGGGATACTGCTCTTCGCTGCGTTTGCCTTCTTCGCGTTCGCCCAAGCAGCGTCCGCCCGCAATGGAGCTCAATCTGCGGCGGACGCTGCGGCGTTGGCGGCCGCGCAGGACTCTCGCGACGAGCTGATGGTGGGCCTGGCAGGCGCCATCGGCAAGGACGACCAATGGTTGGACTGGCTCGATGGCGATCTGTTCAAGGGAGCGGGAGCCACTGCTGCGGCCGAGCGGTTGGCTGCCGAGAACGACGCAACCGTGCCGGGTGGGGCCCAGCTCACCACCGTGAACGGATTTCCGGGCTACCGAGTGACGATCGAGACCCGTTACACGGTCGGAGACTCCATCATCCCAGGCACGGAGACCAGGCACGCCAAGGCCCATGCCACGGCAGTCATCGAGCCACGCTGCACTTTCGCCCCGGACGCGGACCCCAAGAAGCTCGTGGAGCTGGACTGCGGCGGCGACCCCGTAGACATCGATCCCGAAGATTTCAATTCGGACGACCTTCCCGACGCGTCCGTGCTGTTCTCTGTGCATCTGGCCGAGTGAGAGGAAGCCGTACCGATGGATCTCCGGCACACCATGAAGGGCCGCAGGGCCATGGCTGCGATGGCGATCACGACTGGGTTGCTCCTCACGGTGTCCGGGTGCGGTGGGGGAGACGGCGGTAACAAGCCGAAGGCGGCTGCGTCCTCATCCCAGTCGGGCAAGAGTGGCAGCGGTAGTGGGAAGCAAGAGTCGCAGACGTCGAGTCAGGACACGGCGCTTGCGGAGGTCAAGGGCGACGACGTAACGCTCACGATCACTTCGGCAGTTCGTGACCAGGGAGGCTTCGTCACCGTGAGCGGCAAGGTGACCAATGGCGGGGGCCAGTTCTGGATCGCCTCGAACTGGCGTGGGGACGAGCGTGAGTTGAGCAGGAACGGCGCATCCATGGCCGGGGCTTCCTTGGTCGACAGCAAGGGCAAGAAGAAGTACCTGGTCCTGCGGGACACCCAAGGGCGTTGCCTGTGCACCAAATTCGACGGAGGAGGTGTGGACGCCGGTCGGTCGGCCGACTGGTTCGCCCAATTCCCCGCCCCACCCGCCGACACCACCAAGGTCGACTTCCAAGTCGGCTCCATGCCCCCCGCCTCCATCGAAATCTCCGAGGGCTGACCGATGGCCCTCGCGCGCCGCACCGCCGCGACGACGTTCACGGCCCTGGCCGTGCTGATCACGCTCGGCCTCCCGGGCGGCGGCCCGGCCTATGCCGACGACGATGACCCGAGCGCCCCCCCGGGCAGCATCACCACCTCCCCACCCCCCGAAGTGGACGCCAACAGCCCCGGTCTCAAGCTCGCCGACGGCGCCACGCTCGCGCCCGCCAAGGTGCTGGACATCAAGTCGGTCGTGGAGGACCTCGGCGGTGAGGAGCGCCGCGAGGACACGAACTCGGACGTGACGTTCGCGCTGCAGGCGGAGGTGCTGTTCCCCAAGGACAGCTCGAAACTGAACCCGGAGGCACGTTCCCGTATCCAGGCGATCGCGGACGAGATCAAGGCCCAGAACGCGACGACGGTCCGAGTCTTCGGCTTCACCGACAACCTCGGTTCGTACGCCCACGGCCTGACCCTCTCCAAAAAGCGCGCGGAAGCGGTCCACGACCAACTGGCCGCCGCCCTCGGCTCGACGGACGTCACCTTCGAGGTCCGCGGCTACAGCGAGGACTACCCGATCGCGGACAACACCTCGGAACAGGGCCGCAGGAAGAACCGCCGCGTGGAGGTGACGTTCCCGAGGGGCGCGTCGACGGGCGAGAGCCAGCAGGGCTGACGGGTTGGCCAGGTTCAACCACCGCATAGTCGTCCTCGCGAACGTCAACGGCCTGCGCACCGACTGCGAGCTGTTCGAGGCGGCATGTGCCCAGAAGGGCTGGTCGATCCTGGAGCAGTTTCCTGCTCGGTACCCGCGTCACGGCAGGGGCCGGCGTCACGGCAGGGGCCGGCGGCACGTCATGGGTCGGCGGCACGTCATGGGTCGGGACCATCGTGGCACTGACCCTCGGAGCCGTTTTCCTTGTCCTCCGGGGCCTGATTCCGTTCATCCGGCAGAGGACGTGGCGCCTCCCACCGCCTGCCGGATCGTGGCGATCACCGTTTCCGGCGAGCGGAACACCTCTGCCGCCGTGAACCGCAGGGTGATCCGTACGTTGGGGCACTGCTGGAGGTCGTTGAAGCGGGCGACGTCGCGACGGTGGTCCTCGCGGCGGCCGTGGTAGGCGTACCCCTCGATCTCGACGGCGACGCCCTGCGCCCGGAACAGGAAGTCGGGGCGCAGGACACGTCCGGTCAAGGTGACGACCTCGGCCTGCGTCTCCGGGTGCAGCCCTGCGTCGTGCATCCGCAGCCGGGCCACCGTCTCCGCCGGCGACCCGGACGCCGGGTCGGCGAGCGTCAGCCACCCGCGGGCCCGGACGGCGCCGCGCGACCGGTGTTCGAGGGCAGCAGTGACCGCGTCGAGCCGGGTGAGCGGCGCCCGGCGAACCCGCTGTTCGCCCACCGTGACCGTACGGCGGGCGAGTGCGGAGTCCACGGCCACCAGGGCCTCGTCCCGGGGCCCGGACAGGAGCAGGTCGGCCAGCGTGCGGTTGACGCTCGTGACCCGCAGCCCGCCCCGCTCGACCACGTCCTCGGCGCGCAGCGCACTGCGGTGAACCCGCATCCCCCTCCGCTTCCGCAGCCCCTCCGGATCGGTGAACTCCGCCTCCACCTGAAGGAGTTCGATCCGCCACAGCCAGGCCGCCGCCCGGTGACTCACCACCAGCTCCGGCGTGGCCAGCTGGGCCGCCCTGAGCCGTATCCGAAAGTCCGGCCCCATCCCCGGGTGCGCCCAGGCACCACGCCCGAGCCCCGTCCACCCCTCCTCCTTCAGGCGCCGGAAGACAGAGGCCCGAGACCACCCTTCCGCCACCGCCCACGACGTCAGCAACAGCCCTCCCCGGGCCACATCCCGCAACTCCCGCACGCCCCAACTCTCCCGCACCCCCGCCCCCAGCCGATCCCCCTGTGGATAACCCGGCGACAAGACGGAGCCGGGAGGGGTAACTGTCTCGTCCGTCTCTGGAGGGCTGCTGCCATGAGGCATCTGACCTGGACGTATGCGAGGCGCGCTGATGAATTCCTGAGACAGGATGCCCAATTGGCCCATGCCCTCTGAGGGTGGCGCCGAACTGACACTCCGGTCCGACACGGGCGCCACAACCTGGTCGACCGGCTGAGTCTCCTGCCACGATGCCCTTGTCCGCATGCCCTTGTCCGCATGCCTTTGTCGCCATGCCCTGGGGCTGGCCCGTAAACGACGTCGGCGAGGTTCGTGATGCGAAAGATCGTCCTGATGATGTCCGTGTCCCTTGACGGGTACATCGAGGGGCCGAACCGTGAGATCGACTGGCACATGGTCGACGCCGAGCTGCACCGGCACTTCAATCGCGAGATCCGGGAGATGGGTGCGCTGCTGAACGGGCGGGTGACGTACGAGCTGATGGCCGGGTTCTGGCCGACGGCGGACAAGGATCCGGAGAGTACGCCCGAGGTGGTCGAGTTCGCCGGCATCTGGCGGAACATGCCCAAGGTGGTGTTCTCGCGGACGCTGCAGCGCGCCGAGGGGCACACCACCATCGTGCGGGAGGTCGTGCCCGAGGAGATCAGGGCGCTCAAGGAGCAGTCGGGCGGAGATCTGGGGCTCGGTGGGGCCGATCTCGCCGCCGCGTTCATGCGGCACGATCTCGTGGACGAGTTCTGGGTGTACGTCCATCCGGTGCTCCTCGGCCGCGGCAAGCCACTGTTCCCGGAGGCGGACGCCCTGACCCGGCTCCGGCTCATCGAGGCGCGGGTCTTCGGCAACGGTGTCGTACAGCTGCGGTACGAACGTGCCAACGCCGCGGCGTCGTAAAGCGGTTGTTCTGGAGGTGGGTCCGGGTAGGAAGTGCGCATGACTGGACTCGGCGCCGTGTTCCGACCCCAACTTCCTCCCGAACGGCTCCGCGCCCTCGCGCGCGTCGCGGACGACGCGGGGCTCGAGGAGCTGTGGCTGTGGGAGGACTGCTTCCTCGAGGGAGGGATCTCCGCCGCCGCGGCCGCCCTCGCCTGGACCGAACGCGTGCGCGTCGGGGTGGGGCTGCTGCCCGTCCCGCTGCGGAACGTCGCCGTCACCGCGATGGAGACCGCCACGCTGCACCGGCTGTTCCCGGGGCGGGCCGTCGTGGGCGTGGGCCACGGCGTGCAGGACTGGATGGGGCAGGTCGGGGCGCGGGCCGAGTCGCCCGTGACGCTGCTGCGCGAGTACCTCGACGCGTTGCGCGCGCTGCTGCGGGGGGAGCGGGTCACCACCGACGGGCGGTACGTGAAGCTCGACGGCGTCGCCCTCGACTGGCCGCCCACCTCGGTGCCGGAGGTCCTCGCCGGCGCCACCGGGCCCCGTACGCTCCGGCTCTCCGGCGAGGCCGCCGACGGCACCATCCTCACCGCCGCCACCGCTCCCGAAGGGGTACGGCGGGCACGCCAGCTCATCGATGAGGGGCGACAGTCGGCCGGTCGGACCGACCGGCACCGAGTGGTCGTCTATCTCCACGCCGCCACTGGGCCCGACGCCGCCGCCCGGCTGCGCGCCGAGATCGAGGCCAACGGGGAGGATCCGGTCCCGGAGCACGGAGCCGCCGGTGACGCGGGCGCCGTCGCCAAGGCCGTCCAGCGCCTCGCGGATGCCGGGGCCGACACTGTCATCCTCCAGCCCACCGCCGACGAACCGGATCCCGAGGGGTTCGTACGGTTCGTGGCCGAGGAAGTGCGCCCACTGATCCCCTGAGCACCCCACTCCTCCGGTCGGGGGTGAGTGTCAGTGGCCGGTGCCACACTCGGTGAACATGGATGAGGACGTACGTCTGAGGGACGTGACCGAGGCCGATCTGGAGCCGTTCTTCGAGCAGCAGCTGGACGCGGAGGCGGTGCGGCGTTCCAGGTTTCCCTCCCGGGAGCGGGAGGCCTTCATGACCCACTGGGTCACGAGGATCCTCGGCGACAGCACCGTCTTCGTCCAGACGGTCACTGTCGACGGCGGACCGGCCGGCTCCATCGTCGCCTGGTGGGAGGGACAGCGGCGCTACATCGGCTACTGGTTCGGCCTTCCCTACTGGGGCCGCGGCATCGGCACCCGGGCCCTCGGCCTCTTCCTGTGCGCCGAGAAGAACCGGCCCCTGTACGCCGACCCGTTCATCGGCAATACCGCCTCGGTACGCCTTTTGGAGAGGCACGGCTTCCAGCACGCGGGGACCGTCCGCCACGGCGACAACGAGCATGCCCTGCTTGTACTCGACCGATGACAGCGTCCGGCCTGCTCGTCCTCACGCATGACCACGCCCGCCCTCCCGCTCCCTCGGGTTACCGCCTGGGTTTTTTCGCCCCCTCCGCCCCTACCCGTCCCGTACCTGGGGGCTGTGCCCCCAGACCCCCCTTCGGCCTGAGCGGCCTCGTCCGCAAACGCCGGACGGGCTGAAAAGCGCACCCGCACTCGCCGGTGCACGGCCCCGACCCACCCCACCACCGGACGCGCGGCGTTCGAGGCTCCCGACGTGCCTCGATCACCCCGGCCGGTGATCCCCCGCAGTCCCGTCGATCAGCTCCCGCACGATGTCCATGTGCCCCGCGTGCCGGGCTGTCTCCTCGATCATGCGGATCAGGACCCAGCGCAGCGAGACCGTCGTGCCGTTCCACGACGTGCCCAGGTCGTCGAGCGACAGCTCGGAGATGGTGCGGTCGGCGGCGGCGCGGGCGCGGCCGTAGAACTCGACGATCTGGGCCGTCGTCTCGCCCTGCCCCGCGCTCATGTCCTCCGCACTGGCCGGGTCGAACCACAGCGGCTCGACCTCGCGCCCGAAGGTCGAGCAGAACCAGCCGTACTCGACGGACGCGAGGTGCTTCACCAGGCCCAGCAGGTTGGTGCCCGACGGCGTCATCACGCGTCGTACCTGCTCGTCGTCGAGGCCCTCCAGTTTCCACAGCACCGCGTCCCGATGCCGGTGGAGACTCGCGTGCAGACTTTCCTTCTCGCCACCGGTGTACGGCACCCGGACGGCTCCTGGACTCGTCGTCATGCCCGGAACGTAGCAGCTGGCACCGACAACGCCCGGCGAAGGAAATTCCCTCGCGTCCGCGCGTGCCCGTTGAGACGATCGCCGCCATGACCGCCACCGCCCGCACCTTCGAAGACCTCGTCGCCGAAGCCGAGGCCGCGTCCGTCGACGGCTGGGACTTCTCCTGGTTCGAGGGCCGGGCCACCGAGGAGCGGCCCTCGTGGGGGTATGCGCGGGCGATGGGGGAGCGGCTGGCCCGCGCGTCCGCCGCGCTCGACATCCAGACCGGTGGCGGCGAAGTCCTCGGCTCCGCCCCGAAGCTGCCCCCGCTCACCGCCGCCACCGAGGGCTGGCCACCTAACGTCGCCAAGGCCACCGCCCTGCTGCACCCGCGTGGCGCCGTGGTCGTCGCCTCCCCGGAGGACGCGCCGCTGCCGTTCGCGGACGAGGCCTTCGACCTGGTCACCAGCCGGCACCCGGTGCGGACGTACTGGGACGAGATCGCCCGCGTACTGCGCCCCACAGGCACCTACTTCTCCCAGCAGATCGGCCCCGCGAGCGTCTTCGAACTCGTCGCGTACTTCCTCGGCCCGCAGCCGGACGACATCAAGAACGCCCGTCACCCCGACCGTGCCCGTGCCGCCGCCGAGGCCGCCGGGCTCGATGTCGTGGACCTGCGCGCGGAGCGGCTGCGCATCGAGTTCTACGACATCGGAGCCGTCGTCCACTTCCTGCGCAAGGTGATCTGGATGGTGCCCGGCTTCACCGTCGACCAGTACCGGCCCACGCTCCGCGCGCTGCACGAGCAGATCGAGGCGAAGGGCCCGTTCGTCGCCCACAGCACCCGCTTCCTGATCGAGGCGCGCAAGCCGGAGGTATAAGGGTCACGCATGCGGTCCCGCCGTCACCTTCCCCACCACCAACTCCGGCCTCGCCTCCAGGACTTCGCCCACCCGCTCCACCTGCCGTGCCAACTCCCGCTCCCGCGCGGGCGTCAGCCGTCCCAGCGGCTCCACCGTGACCGTCGTACTGCGTCCCTGGCGCCGCTGGTGCCAGACCCCGGCGACCACGCCGTCGACCAGCAGCACCGGGTAGTTCCCGGCCTGCCCGCCGGCGAGCGCGCGCTCGTACGCCGCACCGGGAAACAGCACCTCACGCGGCTGGCAGCCAATGGCGTACGCGTCGAAGTACGGCAGCAGCCGCACCCCGCGCACCGGCTCCTGCGGAAATTCCGCGTCGCCCGCCAGCACCCACGCCGGACCGCCCGCGAAGTCGACCTCCTCGATGTCCCCCGCGTCCGCCAGCGAAGCGAAGAGTTCAAGAGCCCAGCCCCGGGGCGCCGCCGCCCACTTGGCGAAGTGCGGTGCCGTCGCGGGTCCGTAGGCGCGCAGATAGCGCCGTACGAGCAGGGAGAGCCCCTCGTCGGCAGCGAGCGGCTCGAAACGCGGGGGGCGCGTGTACGTCACCTTGCGCCCCCGGTTCGGGCCGAAGCACAGCGCGCCCCGCTGGCCCGCCCGGTGCATCACCTGGCGCCAGCGCGGCCACATCCCCTGGAACGCGGGCATCACCAGGTCCCCGGCCCACGGTCCGGTGCGTGCCACGACCTCGTCGCCCAGCTCGTCGATGGTGAGGGACGCGCCGTCCAGGGCGTCACCGATCGCCGCGACGACCTCGTCCGCCTGCGCGTCGGTGAGCCGTACGTCCGGCCGGAACGGGCTGGGGCCGGTCGGGACGGCAGCCAACGCGGCGGTCCAGAGGGGGAGTTCGGCGGAGGGGAGCAGGTGCAGTGTGCCGCGCGGGCCGTATGTCTTCACCAGCGAGCGGTCCTCCCACAACGCCGCGCGCACGTCCGCCCGGGTCACTCCCTCGGCCCGGACCCCCACCGACACCTCGGCCGCCGACAGCACCTGGGCGTGCGCGCCGAGCATCGCGCCGACCACCTCGGCGACCGGCGTCCCGGCCTTCGCGGGAACGGCCAGGAACTGCCGTGCCATGCGCCGCGCGCTCGCCTCGTCCCATGTGATCCTCAAGGTCATGGGGCGACGCTAGAGCGCAAAGAGGTCAGAGCCTGTCCGCTGTGCCGGACATCCTCATGGCGCACCATCCTGCCGAACCTGACGAGGAGTTGACCATGTCGAAGGGCAAAGGCCCCTACACCTGCGGTCTCGACGCCGCCGTGGATGTCGTCGGCGGCAAGTGGAAGCCGATGATCCTGTGGGCGCTGCACGCGGGCGGAACGCTGCGCTTCGGGGAGCTGCGCCGCCATGTCCAGGGGGTCAGCGAGAAGATGCTGAGCCAGCAACTGCGCGAGCTGGAGGCCGACGGAATCGTGCACCGGGAGGTGTACGGGGAGGTGCCGCCCAGGGTGGAGTACTCGCTGACCGACCTCGGGGAGACACTCAACACCGCCCTGCTGCCACTGGGCGAATGGGGTGATCGACACATGCGCGAGCTGATTGACCGAAAACACCCCAATGAGACCCGCTCCGCGTGAGACGGCCGTCCGTATCGCGGACGTGTGCTGGGCATCACGGGCCACATCTCCACAGGTTTTCCACATCGTTATCGAGGGTGGCTCGCCTCGACTGTTCGCCTCACGTAAGTTCAGACCAAGGTATTCGCGTGAGCAAAGCTGCGCGTGTGGCACCGCGCAGTGGAGGGGGCTGCGCGGTGCTGCCTCCATACTCTGACGCGACGTCACACCTGGTGGACCGTGACCCGCACCCCGCGCCGTACGCCCCACCGCTCCATCGCCCCGGCCTCCGCCTCCAGGACGCGCCGGGCCCGCGGCCGCGGCAGCCCCACCCGGCCCGGACGCATCGTCCGCACCGCCAGGACCCGCGACGTCCGGTCCAGATAGGCGACGTCGATCGCGAACCGCATCCCCACGGTGTGCACCGAGCTCGCCGGACTCAGCAGCAGCGCGCCCTCGATCCCGTCGCGTCCGAGCAGTCCGCGCCGCCGGGAGCGCGCCGAATCGGCGAACTCGAGCGGCACCGGCTCGGGCATCTCGGGAGTGGTGAATGTGACCATGGCTGCGAAGTTAGCGGCGGCGTCAAGCGGGCGTGCGCCGCGGGCGTCACCCGCCTGGCGTACGTCACGGCGAGTCGGCGAGGGAATCGCAGCCGGGCGCAAACCCGTCGGATCTCTCCGCATCCTCCGCGATTCCCTTTGAATCAGCTGCGATCCGGCCATGATCAGGCCCTGAATCGGGGCTTCCGGGCCCATCGGGGCGTTGTCGGCCGGTTTCGGAGAGTAGTTGTGGCACGCCGATGCACGCAGCATCACTTACGAAGGGTTATGGTGGAAACCCCCCCTCGGGCCGGTCCGTCTCCCCCCCACGGACCGGCCCGTTTTTTTGTGCCCGCACGCGGCGGCCCGACGGGCGCCCCCGTGCGCCCCCGTCCCCGCCGACACACACCCCGGTGACTCAGTGCCCAACGGCGGCCGGCTCGCCGACCGGCGTCAGCTCCGACCGGCCCAGATGTTGGTGCCCGGCGTCGACACCGCGAACGTGTCGATCTCCTTCAGCTCCTCGTCCGTGAGCTTCGGCGCCGCCAGCGCCGCCACGTTCTCCTCCAGCTGCGCCACGCTGGACGCGCCGATCAGGGCGGAGGTCATCCGCTCCTCGCGCAGCACCCAGGTGAGCGCGAGCTGGGCGAGGGACTGACCGCGGCGGGCCGCGATGTCGTTCAGGCCGTTCAGCCGGCGTACCACCTCGTCGCTCAGCAGGTTCGGGTCCAGCGACTTGCCCTGCGTGGCGCGCGAGCCCTCCGGGATGCCCTTGAGGTACTTGCCCGTCAGCAGGCCCTGCGCGAGCGGCACGAAGGAGATGCATCCCATGCCGGCGTCCTCGAGCGTGTCGAGCAGTGCGTCGTCCTCGGTCCAGCGGTTGATCATCGAGTACGAGGGCTGGTGGATGAGCGGACGGACACCCATGTCGGTGAGGATCCGGGCTGCCTCGGCGGTCTGCTCACTGGTGTAGGACGACACGCCGACGTACAGCGCCTTGCCCTGCTGGACCGCGGACGCGAGCGCGCCCATCGTCTCCTCCAGCGGAGTGTCCGGATCGAAGCGGTGCGAGTAGAAGATGTCGACGTAGTCGACGCCCATCCGCTTCAGCGATGCGTCCAGGGAGGACAGGAGGTACTTGCGGGAGCCCCACTCGCCGTACGGGCCGGGGTGCATGAGGTAGCCCGCTTTGGTCGAAATGACCAGTTCGTCACGGTAGGGGGCGAAATCCCGCTTCAGCAGCTTGCCGAAGTTGAGCTCGGCCGAGCCGGGCGGCGGCCCGTAGTTGTTCGCCAGGTCGAAGTGGGTGACGCCCAGGTCGAAGGCGCGGCGCAGGATCGCGCGCTGGGAGTCCAGCGAGCGGTCGTCGCCGAAGTTGTGCCACAGGCCGAGCGAGACGGCGGGCAGCTTGAGTCCGCTGTGGCCGGTACGCCGGTATTCCATCGAGTCGTACCGGTCCGTTGCGGCGCGGTATACAGACGTGTCGTTCATGCAGAGGAAACTACGACAAGTCACTGACACCCCACAGCAAGGGCTCGGCCGGGGGCCCGGGGTGCCCCCCGGGAGGACGCGCTGCGGGGGTAGGCTTCGCCCCGGGGGACCGCCATACGGACAGGGACTGTGCTCGCTCGCGCCTGTCCGACCCGCACGGAGGGGCTGACAACACGTGACCTTGCGCGACAACCTGCGCCGTCTGCTGGTCAGGTTCTATGCACGCAGGGTGGAAGGCCACCTCGACCACGACCAGGTGCCCAAGCACATCGGGGTCATCATGGACGGCAACCGGCGCTGGGCGAAGGCCGCGGGCTCGACCACGGCCCAGGGCCACCGGGCCGGCGCCGACAAGATCGAGGAATTCCTCGGCTGGTGCTCGGAGACCGATGTCGAGGTCGTCACCCTGTGGCTGTTGTCCACGGACAACTTCGACCGCCCGCAGGAGGAGCTCGGCCCGCTGCTCGGCATCATCGAGGGCGTCGTCCGCACCCTTGCCGCCGACGGCCGCTGGCGTGTGCACCACGTGGGCACGCCCGACCTGCTGCCCTCGGGGATGCAGACGGTACTGAAGGAGGCCGAGGAGTCCACCGCGCACGTCGACGGGATACTCGTCAACGTCGCCATCGGCTACGGCGGCCGGCAGGAGATCGCCGACGCCGTCCGCTCGATGCTCCTCGACGCCCATGAGAAGGGCACCTCGATCGAGGACCTCGCCGACACGGTCGACATCGACCTCATCGGCAAGCACCTCTACACCGGCGACCAGCCCGACCCCGACCTGGTGATCCGTACCAGCGGCGAGCAGCGGCTGTCCGGATTCATGCTCTGGCAGACCGCCCACTCCGAGTACTACTTCTGCGAAGTCTTCTGGCCGGCCTTCCGCAAGGTCGACTTCCTGCGTGCCCTGCGCGATTACGCGGCGCGACACCGTCGTTACGGTGGCTGATCCCACCGGCACCCGGGGGCCGTAGGTCATCAGGAGTTAACGAACGCGCCGTCATATGCCGTGGCATGGCGTGGCGTGTTCGAGGGCATAAGCCTTCCAGGTCGATGCCCGAACCACGGGTGTCGGATCTCAGCGGACGGCACGGGGCCGTCCGCCCGGGAGGCCCTTTGCACCAGCCCGACCGTGCGGTCAGTACGGACGAGACGGAGGGCCGGTTTTCGGCCCGCGCAATGCGGCCAGGACCGGTCCAGCTCCTCTCCGTCGCTCCCCGACCTCATCCGAGGGGGTACGTCCTTCCGTGGTGACCAGCACAAAGCGCCACAAGCCAGACCGGCGCACCTATGTTCTCGACACCAGCGTCCTGCTGGCCGACCCGAATGCCCTGAGCCGCTTCGACGAGCACGAGGTCGTGCTTCCGATCGTCGTGGTCACGGAACTGGAGGCCAAGAGGCACCATCCCGAACTCGGCTACTTCGCCCGGCAGGCGCTGCGCCTGCTCGACGAGTTCCGGGTGCGGCACGGCCGCCTCGACTCGCCCATCCCGATCGGGGACCTCGGCGGGACCGTTCGCGTCGAGCTCAATCACTCGGACCCCAGTGTGCTGCCCAGCGGCTATCGCCTGGGGGACAACGACTCCCGGATCCTCGCGGTCGCCCGCAATCTGCAGGCCGAGGGGTACGACGTCACGGTCGTGTCGAAGGACCTGCCGCTCCGGATCAAGGCCTCGTCCGTCGGACTCCTCGCCGAGGAGTACCGCGCGGAACTCGCCATCACGGGCTCCTCCGGCTGGACCGGAATGTCCGAGCTGACCCTCTCGGGCGAGCAGGTGGACGTCCTCTTCGACGTGGGCCACGCCTACGTCCCCGAGGCGGCCGAACTGCCGGTGCACACGGGCCTGACCATCCAGTCGGAGCGCGGCAAGGCGCTGGGGCGCGTCACGTCCGAGGGCAACGTCCGTCTCGTACGCGGCGATCGGGAGGCCTTCGGCATCAAGGGGAGGAGCGCTGAACAGCGCATCGCCCTTGATCTGCTCCTCGACCCCGACATCGGGATCGTGTCGATGGGCGGCCGGGCCGGCACCGGCAAGTCCGCGCTCGCGCTCTGCGCGGGCCTGGAGGCCGTCCTGGAGCGGCGCCAGCACCAGAAGGTGATGGTCTTCCGGCCGCTGTACGCGGTGGGCGGGCAGGAGCTCGGCTATCTGCCCGGCTCCGAGTCCGAGAAGATGAGCCCCTGGGCGCAGGCGGTCTTCGACACCCTCTCCGCGGTCACCAGCCGCGAGGTCATCGAGGAGGTCACCGCGCGCGGCATGCTGGAGGTACTGCCGCTCACCCACATCCGCGGCCGCTCCCTCCACGACGCCTTTGTGATCGTGGACGAGGCCCAGTCGCTGGAACGGAATGTGCTGCTGACCGTTCTGTCCCGAATCGGCGCCAATTCACGGGTTGTTCTCACCCATGACGTGGCACAAAGGGACAATCTGCGCGTCGGCCGGTACGACGGAGTGGTCGCCGTCGTCGAGAAGCTGAAGGGCCATCCGCTCTTCGCGCATGTGACCCTCAATCGGTCCGAGAGGTCCCAGATTGCTGCCCTTGTGACCGAAATGCTGGAGGACGGTCAGATCTGACCCGACTCACCCCACCTGGTCAAAAGGTGGCGGATACACGGTGGTTGGCGCCGTCCGGCAAAGGCGAAGAGCCTAGTCGGGCGGCGTCTTGGCGTGTGCTCGTTTCCGGAAAACTCCTGGGGCAAACGAGGTGTGAGCTTTCACACGCAACTCGGAATTGCCTTGCGGCGTCGGGTTACGGCAGAGTCTCACTCCTGTCAGGCCCCGCATACGACACACCTGTACCCCCAGCGGTACGGCACAACAGGAACCTCAGAACTCCATAGAGCCGTCGTATGCCGCCCGAGCACCACGCGGCGCTCCCCTCGCGGGAGTTGCCCACCGGGCCCGTGTCTCCCGTGACCCCGCAGTTGGGAGACCAGAGCCAGGGGCACGATTGCGTCCGCCAGGGTCACCGAAGCGGGCGATGCTGGAAGGAAACCGTGTGAGCCGGATTTCGGTCCGGGGATTCGCAGTGGCCTCGGCCACCGCGGTCACCGCCGTCGGAAGCGTCGTCGGAGTTGCCTCGGGCAGCACCGCTCAGCCGAACGATGCCGAGGCGACGGCAAGTGACTCAACCCTCCTCGCGGACATACCTGCGGGCCAGCAGGCCCAGGTGCAGACCGCGTCCCTGACGCAGCAGGCCGACGCACAGGCCATCGCCGCGGACGCGAGCGCCAAGAAGGACGCGGAGGAGGCTGCCCGCAAGCAGGCGGCCGAGGACGCGATCGCGAAGCAGAAGGCCGCGGAGAAGGCCGAGAAGGAAGCCAAGGCGCGCAAGGCGGCGCAGGAGGCGGCCAGCCGCTCCGCGACGCGTGACGCCTCCAGCTTCTCCGTCCAGTCCTCGTACACCACCGCGCAGATCCAGGCGATGGCACGCCAGATGGTGCCGAGCGGCCAGTTCCAGTGCTTCAGCAACATCGTGGACCACGAGTCCAGCTGGAACTACAAGGCGGTCAACGCCTCCTCGGGTGCCTACGGTCTCTTCCAGGCCCTCCCCGGCTCCAAGATGTCGTCCGTCGGTTCCGACTGGCAGACGAACCCGGCCACACAGATCAAGTGGGGCCTCAACTACATGAACAGCCGCTACGGCAGCCCGTGCGAGGCCTGGTCGTTCTGGCAGGCCAACAGCTGGTACTGAGCCCCACGCCGTACGCCGGCCGCTCAACCTTCTGAAGCCCCTCCCCGTCCTAGGGTGAGGGGCTTCGGCCATGTACGGTCGGAACCGACGACTCCAGGGGGGAGTGGTGGGGAGCAACGGGGGAAAAGGACGGATCATGTCGCGAGTGCCAGGGTGGCTCGGCCGGCTGGGCGCCGGACTGACCGAGCTGGGGGAGCGGTTGGACAAGCGCCGCGCCGAGGTGGAGAAGGAGTCGGGGGGCTCCCTCGACTCCGAGGACGCGCTCGGCATCCACGAGGACGAGGCACCACAGGACTCGCCGCTCGCGGCCGCCGGGACATCCGCGCCCGCTGCCGGGAACCCTCCCGAGGACCCTTCCGGGAATCGTCCTCGGAACTCTTCCGCGAGCCGACCCCGGGAAGGCGCTTCCGCGGCTCCCGTCGCGTACGTGCCGGTGGCAGCCGATCGCCCCGACCCCGCCCTCGCCGTGCCGTGGGGTGTGCGGGTCGCGGCCGAGGCCGGCTGGCGGCTGCTCGTGCTCGGGGGCACCGTCTGGGTGTTGATGCGGGTCATCAGCGCCGTACAGCTGGTGGTGCTGGCCTTCGTGGCCGCGCTGCTCATCACCGCGCTGCTGCAGCCGACGGTGGCCCGACTGAAGAGTTACGGAGTGCCGCGCGGGCTGGCCACCGCGCTCACCGCGATCCTCGGCTTCGTCATCATGGGGCTGGTCGGCTGGTTCGTGGTCTGGCAGGTCCAGGAGAACATCGACAACCTCTCCGACCAAGTCCAGGACGGCATCGACGAGTTGCGCAAGTGGCTCCTCAACAGCCCGTTCCATGTGACGGACAAGCAGATCAACGAGATCGCCAAGAACCTGCGCGACGCGATCGGCGCGAACACGGATCAGATAACGTCGGCGGGTCTCGAGGGCGTGACGGTCATCGTGGAGGCGCTGACCGGCATCCTCCTGACGATGTTCTCGACCCTTTTCCTGCTCTACGACGGCAAGCGGATCTGGGAGTGGACCCTCAAGCTCGTCCCGGCCGCCGCCCGGCCAGGTGTCGCGGGCGCGGGGCCGCGGGCGTGGCGCACGCTGACGGCGTATGTGCGCGGGACGGTGATAGTGGCGTTGATCGACGCGACCTTCATCGGCTTGGGCATCTACTTCCTCGATGTCCCCATGGCCGTCCCGCTGGCGGTCTTCATCTTCTTGGGGGCGTTCATCCCGCTCGTGGGTGCCGTGATTTCCGGGGCGTTGGCGGTGGTGGTCGCGCTGGTGACGCAGGGTGTGTTCACGGCGGTGATGACGCTGGTCGTGGTGCTCGCGGTGCAGCAGATCGAGGGCCACATTCTGCAGCCGTTCATTCTGGGGCGGGCGGTTCGGGTCCACCCTCTGGCGGTGGTCCTCTCGGTCGCCGCGGGGGGAATGATCGCCGGAATCGGTGGCGCCGTGGTCGCGGTGCCGCTGGTCGCGGTCACCAACACGGTGGTCGTGTACCTGCGTTCCTACGCCTACGAGGCGGGCCTCCGCCATTCACCGGAGCCCCGGGGCGCCACAGCCGTGGACGCGTCCCCGGCCCACCGGCCGACACCGTAGTCTTCTTCGCCCCCGCCGCTCCTGAAATGGGGCGCGGGGAACTGCGCAAACTTCTGAGCGGAGGTCTGGGGGCGCAGCCCCCAGGTACGGGACGGGCAGGGGCGGAGGGGGTAAAAAAGCCCAAGGCCCCGCCCACCCCCCAGCGGAGGTGGACGGGGCCCAAGAAGGAGCGGGCCTGCAGAGGTTACTCCGCGAGGACCGCCTCCGCGTCCAGCGTCGTGCCGACCGCCTGGATCACGGCCGCGATCTTGAAGGCCTCCTGGATGGTCTCCCGGTCGACCCCCGCCTTGCGGAGCACCTGCTCGTGGGAGTCGAGGCACTGCCCACAGCCGTTCACGGCGGAGACGGCGAGCGACCACAGCTCGAAGTCGACCTTCTCGACACCGGGGTTGCCGATGACGTTCATCCGCAGACCGGCGCGCAGGGTGCCGTACTCGGGGTCCGACAGCAGGTGCCGCGTCCGGTAGAAGACGTTGTTCATCGCCATGACGGCGGCAGCCGACTTGGCGGCGGTGTACGCCTCGGGCGACAGCTGGGCCTTCGCCTCGGGCTCCAGCTCACGCAGCACGCGCGGCGAACGCGAAGCGATGGCGCACGCCAGCACGGTGCCCCACAGCTGCTGCTGCGGGAGATCCGAGTTGCCGATGACCGAGCCCAGGTTCAGGCGCAGGTCCTTCGCGTAGTCCGGTATGGCGGACTTCAGTTCGTCGAGGGCCATGGAGGGTTACTCACCCGCCAGGAGCGCCACCGGGTCGAGGGTGTTCTCGCCCTTGGTCCAGTTGCACGGGCAGAGCTCGTCCGTCTGCAGGGCGTCCAGGACCCGCAGGACCTCCTTGGGGTTACGGCCTACGGAGCCGGCGGTCACCATGGAGAACTGGATCTCGTTGTTCTGGTCGACGATGAACACGGCACGCTTGGCGAAGCCGTCCTCGCCCTCGATGCCGAGGTCACGCATGAGCTCGTGCTTCGAGTCGGCCATCATCGGGAAGGGCAGGTCACGCAGGTCTTCGTGGTCCTTACGCCAGGCGTGGTGCACGAACTCGGAGTCGCCGGAGAAGCCGAGTACCTGGGCGTCACGGTCGGCGAACTCGTCGTTCAGCTTGCCGAAGGCCGCGATCTCGGTCGGGCACACGAAGGTGAAGTCCTTGGGCCACGCAAAGACGATCTTCCACATGCCCTCGTAGGTCTTGTGGTTGATCTGCTCGAACTCCTTGCCCTTCTCCAGCGAGACACAGGCAGTCAGGTCGAACTCGGGGAACTTGTCACCGACAGTGAGCACGCGCTCTCCTTGCAGCGAGGAAACGCCCTTTTTGGGGGCTTTTTCCATGGGTTGGACGTGGTTGATGTTGGCACACGCTGCATTGATTAGGGAAATAGCTACACTCGGTCGTGTTGATCGGCTACAGCTATCAGTGACTATGAGTAAGAGGTGCGGCCATGGCAAGCCCGATGGGCGGCAAGGCGATCTCCAAGGGGAACGGGCGCCGCCAGCCCAGTCTCGCCCAGCTGCGCGCCTTCGCCGCCGTGGCCGAGCATCTGCACTTCCGCGACGCGGCCGCCGCGATCGGCATGAGCCAGCCCGCGCTGTCGGGCGCGGTCTCCGCCCTTGAGGAGACGCTCGGGGTGACCCTGCTGGAGCGTACGACCCGCAAGGTCCTGCTCTCACCTGCAGGCGAGCGTCTGGCCGTACGAGCGAAGGCCGTACTGGAGGCGGTCGGCGCGCTCATGGAAGAAGCCGAGGCCGTCCGCGCGCCGTTCACCGGGGCCCTGCGCCTCGGCGTCATCCCCACCGTCGCGCCCTACCTCCTGCCCACCGTCCTCAAGCTCGTCCACGACCGCTACCCGGACCTCGACCTCCAGGTCCACGAGGAGCAGACGGCCAATCTGCTGGAGGGGCTGGCCGTCGGCCGCCTCGATCTGCTGCTTCTCGCCGTGCCGCTCGGTGTGCCCACCGTCACCGAACTTCCCCTGTTCGACGAGGATTTCGTGCTCGTGACCCCGCTGGACCACTGGCTGGGGGGCAGAGAGGGGATTCCCCGCGAGGCCCTGCGGGAGCTGAATCTGCTGCTGCTCGACGAGGGCCACTGTCTGCGCGACCAGGCTCTCGACATCTGCCGGGAGGCGGGCCGTGCCGACGCCCCCGTCACCACCACCGCCGCAGGTCTGTCCACCCTGGTGCAACTCGTCGCCGGCGGTCTCGGCGTGACCCTCCTCCCGCGTACCGCCGTCAAGGTGGAGACGACCCGCAGCAACCAGCTCCTCACCGGGTACTTCGCGGATCCGGCGCCGACCCGGCGCATCGCCCTGGCGATGCGGGCGGGCGCGGCGCGCGGCGCCGAGTACGAGGAACTGGCCGCAGCGCTCCGGGAAGCGCTGCGGCCGTTGCCCGTACGGGTGTTGTAGATCCGGACGGCCACTGCCGTACGGGTGCGGTGGACCCGGTTACTCCGTGCGCAGTCCGTCCGGCCGCATCAGGCGGATCAGCGGCGGCAGGCTGAGCGCCGTCACCAGCACCACGACACCCGCGCCGATGCCGGTCATCGACAGCACGCCGGCCCAGTCCACGGCCACCGGGGTGCTGGTCATCTTCAGCAGGACCGCGCCCAGGGTAAGGCCGACGATCGACGCCAGCGTGAGGCCCAGCGCGATCGGGATCGCGGTCTGCCACAGCACCGACAGGCTCAGTGTGCGGCGCCGGGTGCCGAAGGCGACCAGCGACGACAGCAGCTTCTTGCGCTCGCGCAGTTGCTCCAGCTGGGAGACCAGCAGGCTCGCGCCGATGAGGATCAGGACGCAGGTCGCGCCGACGAACAGGCCGGTGCGGATGGAGGTGAAGCGGCGGGACTGCTCGCTGGCCGCCCACATCATCGGGTCCGAGAGCGGACTGACGGACGCCGCGGTGTTCCGGACAAGCTCGCGCACGTCCGGTACGGACTCGTCGAGCCTGAGATAGATCTGGCCGGTGACGGTCTGCGCGGCCCGCTCGGGCAGGGCGCTCGGGGTGATCAGGAACCCGCCGCGATACCTGTCGATCGGATTCTTGCGCGCCTGGGCGTACTTCAGGTCCTGCGGCAGTGTCCAGGCGATCTCTTTGCTGCGGGGGAGACCGCTGTACGACGGGTCGATGTACAGCGTGCGGCCCGGCTTGGCCAGCTTCGGCGTATCGGTGTCGTACTGGGCGCCACGCATGGCGAAGACGTCGCCGTCGCGGCACGAGGGCAGCGTCGCCACCTCGCGCAGGGAGGCGCAGTCGCCGACGGTGATGCCGACGGAGAGGTCGGGCTCCGCCTTGCGGTCGCCGAGGTAGCCCTCGGAGTACGCCGTGACCTGGCGCACGCCCTTGGTCTCCGTGAACTTCCGCACGGCCGAGGCGAGCGGGACATCGCTCGGCACCCGCACCTGCATCTGCGCCCGGAAGACGTCCTGGCCCGTCTGCTTGGTGTAGTCGCCCTGGACCCCGGCGAACAGCATCTGCAGAGCGATCGCTCCGGCCACCGCCACCGCGATGCCGTTGACCATCCGGGCCGCCGTGCCGCTGCTCAACTGGAGCCTGCGGACGGCCAGTTGCCAAGCCACTCCGCCGGAGCCGAGCCGGGCGACGACCGCCTCGACGATCCACGGCAGCAGCGCGGTGATGCCGACGAGCAGCAGGACGACGCCGCCGGTCACCATGTACTGGTTGAAGTTCCCGTTGTTCCGGCCCTTCCCGAGCATCGGGTAGAGCATCGCGAGCCCGCCCAGCGGCAGCAGCAGCCGCCACCACAGCCGGCGTCGCGCGGGCCGTGCCGTGCGCACCACGCCGAGCGGCTCGATGACCACGCCGCGCAGGGCGAACAGGGTGACCAGCACCGCCGAAGCCGGGACCGCGACGGCCACCAGCGCGGCCAGCGCGGGCGTCGGGTTCATATAGCTCGGGAACACGCTGACGTCGAGGATCGCGACGGAGCCCGCGATCTGACGGCCGATCAGGAAGAAGCCAGTGCCGAAGACCAGCCCGAGCAGGGCGCCCGAGAGCGCCTCGCCGGCGGCGATCCGACGGGTCATCCGGCTGTCGGACCCGATGAGGCGCAGCGCCGCGAGCCGCCGGTCGCGCCGCTCGCCGCCGAACCGCACGGCCGCCGCGATGAAGACCCCGACGGGCATCAGCAGCACCACGAAGACGACAAGGATCAGCAGGACCATGACGGGGTCCATCCGCTCCGTCGACGGATGCGGATCCCCGAACCGGTCGATACGGGCCACCCTGGCGCCGTCGACCTGCGACGCGAGCCCCTCGCCGTTCCGGTAGAAGGCGAGTTCGGCCGAGCCGATGAGACCGCGCTCGGCGATGGTGCCGACAATGCGGTCCGGCAGCCGCTCCCGCAGCAGCTTCCCGTCGTCCGACGCCAGCAGCCTCTTCAGCGCGGGGGAGACCACCATCTCGCCCTTCGCCGGGAACTCGCTCAGTCCCGGCGGCAGCGGCGCCCGGGCCCCCTCGGGCTCCAACTCCCGCCCGCGGACGTCCTGTTCGCGGAAGGAGGTGTCGACGTTCGCGACGAGGAGGGTGTTGTCGGCCTTGGGCTTACGGGCGTTGCTGTAGGTGATGTCCGTGCGCGCGCTCTCGCGGTCGTGCCGGACCGACAGGGCATTCGGTATCGCCGTCGTGAGCAGCAGCAGTGCCACGCCGAGACCGACGCCGACCGCTGTCAGCAGGACCCGGGTCCAGCCCTCGCGCCCGCCGGTGAAGGCGAACTTGGCCCCCATGGCCAGGTCCCTGGACCACTGACGCACATTCATACGACGCGCTCCATGTCCCGGGACTTGCCGTCGCGCACGACGATCTCGCGGTCCGAGTACGCGGCCACCCGCGCCTCGTGCGTGACGAGCACGACGGCGGCGTTGGTCGAGCGGGCCGCGTCGGTCAGCAACTGCATCACGCGCTCACCGTTGAGCGAGTCGAGCGCGCCGGTCGGCTCGTCAGCGAACAGCACACGCGGGTTGGTGACCAGCGAACGGGCCACCGCCACGCGCTGGCCCTGACCGCCGGAGACCTCGCCGGGCCGTTTGCCCTTGAGGTCGTCGACCTCCAGCTGCTGCATCCACGACAGGGCGGTGCGCTCGGCCTCCTTGCGCCCGGTGCCGTTCAGCCGCAGCGGCAGCGCGACATTCTCGACACAGGTCAACTCGGGCACGAGCTGCCCGAACTGGAACACGAACCCGAACTCGCTGCGCCGCAGCGCACTGCGCTGGGCGTCGCTCATGCCGGCCATCTCCCGGCCGTTGTACGTGATCGATCCCGAGTCGGGCGGCACGATCCCGGCGAGGCAGTGCAGCAGGGTGGACTTGCCGGAGCCGGAGGGGCCCATCACGGCGACGACCTCGCCGGGATGGATGGAGAACTCCGCGCCGTCGAGCGCGGTGGTCGGTCCGTACGTCTTGCGAAGCTCCGACGCGGCGAGCAGGGAGCCGGGGGGAGGAGTCATCGGGTCGTCACCGCCTCGGCGAGCTTGTCGAGGCGCGCGGCGGTGAGCTCCAGCCACCGCAGGTCCGCCTCCAGATGGAAGAGGGCGTGGTCGCAGATCAGCTGATCCGCGAGGTCGCCCTTGCGCTTGCGGTCGGTCAGGATGCGCATCATGCGCAGGTGCTCCGAGCGCTGCGTGTCGAGGATCTCGCTCGCGTTGCGGTGCGTGAGCAGTGCGAGGACGACCTTCGTGTAGAGGGTCGACTGGAGGTACGGCTCGGGCTTCTCCGGCGTCGCGAGCCACCGCTGTACGTCGGTGATCCCGGCCTCGGTGATCGCGTAGCGCTTCCGCTCGGGGCCGCCGCCCGCCTCTATCCCGTCGACCTCGACGAGCCCGTTCTTGAGCAGTCGCGACATCGTCGAGTAGACCTGGCCGTAGTGCAGCGGCCGGTCGTGACCGAACTTTTCGTCGAAGGCCCGCTTCAGGTCGTAACCGTGACGGGGGCCGGACTCCAGGAGCCCTAGGAGGGTGTGACCGATGGACATGCGGAGCACTCTACACAGGGCGTATACACCCTGCGTATACACGGGGCGAATAGATCATGGAGAGGTCCGTGGTTCCGCAGGTCAGGGCTGATTGTCACGGTTCTGTCACCGGCTTTTCTCGCCCCCTCCGCCCCTGCCCTCCCCCACTCTCGGCTTCGCTCGAGCGGGGGACCCCCATCGTCCCTGGGGGCTGCGCCCCCAGGCCCCCCTAAAAGATCGCGCAGTTCCCCGCGTCCCTAAAAAGGGGCGCGGGGAACTGCGCGACCAGCCCCCACCCACCCGCAGCCGAAAGGCTGGTCGGGACGGGTAGGGGCGGAGGGGCGAAAACCCCCACGGTTCTCCTAGCTCTCCGGCTCGCCGGAAGTTGGCGGGCGCCCCCGGCGGGGGATCGGTCCGGCCCCGTCGGGCAGGCGGCCGGACTCGGCCAGGGCCCTGCGCAGCAGGAACTCGATCTGGGCGTTGGCGGAGCGCAGTTCGTCCCCGGCCCAGCGGGCCAGCGCCTCGTACACCAGCGGATCCAGCCGCAGCAGCACCTGCTTGCGCTGCTGCGGCTGCCGCCGGGGTGAGGACCCCTCGGAAGGAGCCGTCACGGGTAAAGGGACCCGGTGTTCAGGACCGGCTGCGCCGCACGGTCCCCGCACAGCACCACCATCAGATTCGACACCATCGCCGCCTTCCGTTCGGAGTCCAGCTCCACGATGTTCCTCCCCCACTGGCTACAGGAGTGGGAGGTGCCCCCGTGGGGGGGGGGCTGACCCAGCGCAGTCCGTCCTGGCGGATCGTTCCGCGGTAGCGCCCGAAGAGCTGGACGACGCGGGCCTCTCCGGGCGCGACGGTGTTCAGACCGGACATCGCGAAGAACGCGGCGATGCCGACCAGGATGCCGACGGTGATCAGCGGGGCCTTGGCGCCGCTCGCCTGCGCCACGCCGCCGTCGAGGGGGATGAGAGCGGCGCCCGGCAGCAGCCAGACAAGGCCGAGCAGCAGTGTGAGCCCCCCGCCGATGCTGTGCGCGGCGAACTCGCGGACGCGCGGAGCGGGCGTCCCTGGCGCATCGGCCGTGGGTGAGGAGGTGGGCGAGTCGTGCGTGGACATAGGTGATCCCCGCTTCGATCGCTCCTGCGGCATAGCTTTGGTCTAGCTAAGTGATAACACTTTACTCATCCCAGCAACCTTCCACCCCACTTACTCGTCGGATTTGTTGGGGCGGGTGCGCGTGGCGTGCTGATTGTCACGTCCGGAAAAGACCGGATCGGCGGCCCTTTGTCATAGCGCGCGGTGTTAGCTTTCTGAGCTGACCTGAGCGACGAACCTGTGTGCCACACGAGAGTGAAGCGGAGCGGATCGACCCATGGGACGAGCGGAAGAGAGACGAGCGCGGCAGGCGCGGGGCCGCCGCGCGGCGCCCAAGCGCTCGTCCGGGGCGACGGCCAACGCGTCGGCCGGAGCGTCGGCCGGGGGCAAGTCCGGCCGCACCGGCGGGAAGAGCCGCCGCAGCGGCATACGCCGGTTCGTCAACTGGAAGACGATCCTCGGCACGTTCTTCGGACTCTGCCTGCTCGGCATGGGCGCCTTCATCGTGCTCTACATGGTCGTCAGCGTCCCCGAGGGCAACGCGGCCGCGAAGCAGCAGAGCAACATCTACGAGTACAGCGACGGCACGCTGCTCGCCCGCACCGGTGACGTCAACCGCGAGATCGTGGACCTGGACAAGGTGCCCAAGGGGGTCCAGAAGACCTTCGTCGCCGCGGAGAACAAGTCGTTCTACAAGGACGCGGGCGTCGACCTCAAGGGCACGGCCCGAGGTCTGATCAACACCCTGTCCGGCAAGGGCAAGCAGGGTGGTTCGACGATCACCCAGCAGTACGTGAAGAACTACTACCTCAGCCAGGACCAGACCGTCACGCGCAAGCTGAAGGAACTGGTCATCTCGTTGAAGGTGGACCGCCAGAAGTCCAAGGACGACATTCTCGCGGGCTACATCAACACCAGTTACTACGGAGAGGGCGCCTACGGCATCCAGGCCGCGGCGCAGGCGTACTACCACGTCGACGCGAGCGATCTCACGGTCGAGAAGGGCGCGTACCTCGCCTCGCTGCTGCAGGCCCCGAGCCAGTACGACTGGGCGAACGCAACGGACACCGGCAAGAGGCTCGTCAAGGCCCGCTGGAACTACACCCTCGACAACATGGTCGAGGAGGGCTGGCTGGACTCCGCCAAGCGCCAGACCATGAAGTTCCCGGTGCCCAAGCCCCCCAAGGCCGCGCCGGGCATGGAAGGGCAGACCGGCTATCTGGTGAAGGCGGCGGAGAGCGCGCTGGCGAAGCAACTCCTCGCGGAGGGCACGGCGCCCAGCCTCGACGACGCCCAGGCGATGGTCAACGCGGGCGGCTGGACCGTGAAGCTCAACATCGACAAGAAGAAGCAGTCGTTGCTCGAGAAGACCGTCAAGGCGCAGCTGACCAGCAAGCTGAACCCGAAGAAGCGCAAGGTCGACGCCGACATCCAGGCCGGTGCCGCGTCCGTCGACCCGAGGACCGGCAAGGTCCTGGCGATGTACGGCGGTCAGGACTACGTCAAGCACTACTACAACAACGCGACCCGCCGTGACTACCAGGTCGCGTCGACCTTCAAGCCGCTGATCTTCGCGGCTGCGCTGGACGAGCAGGCCAAGACCCAGAGCGGCAAGCCGATCATGGCGAACACGATCTACGACGGCACGAACCGGCGCCCGGTCGTGGGCAGCGACATCGCCTTCTCGCCGCCGAACGAGGACGAGCGCAGCTACGGCGACGTCACCGTCCAGACCGCGACCAACAAGTCCATCAACTCCGTCTTCGCGCAGATGGGCGTCGACGTCGGGATGGACGAGGTGCTGAAGGTCGCGGGCAAGCTCGGCATGGACACCAAGGGACTGCAGGCGGTGCCCGCGCAGACCCTCGGTTCCATGGGGGCGAGCCCGCTGGAGATGGCCGGCGTGTACGCCACGCTCGACAACCACGGCAAGAAGGTCACCCCGGCCCTCATTGCCTCGGCCGAGCACAAGGACCGTGCGGTCAAGTTCCCCGACCCGATCGGCGACCCGGTCATCAGCGAGGAGGCCGCCGACACGGTCACCTCGGTGCTGACCGGTGTGGTCGACGACGGTACGGCCCGCGTCTCGGTGCGGGACAACCCGAACCGCGACGGCCAGCAGGTCGCCGGCAAGACGGGTACGTCCGACAACAACAAGTCGGCCTGGTTCACTGGCTACACGCCGAACCTGGTCACCTCGGTCGGCCTGTTCGGCGAGGGCGCGGTCGGCAGCGCCAATGCGGGCAAGCAGGTCTCCATGAAGGGCGCCACGGGCCTGGTCGCGGAGAGCGGCCGTGTCAACGGTGGTGGCTTCCCGGCCCAGATCTGGGCGGCGTACACCTTCGACGCGATGGGCAAGGTCAGCGAGTTCGACCTGAACACCACGTCGGGCGCCGCGGTGGAGCCCACCGAGACGCCCACGTTCACGCGGACGCCTTCGAGTACCCCCTCGTCGACGCCGACCACCGAGGAGCCGTCGACCGAGCCGCCGACGAGCAGCAGCCCGCCGACTCCGACGGACGAGCCGACGACGACGGAGCCGACGACCACGAAGCCGACCACGCCGACGGGCACGCCGACCGACGGAGTCCCGGACAATCCGCTGGATCCGAACAGTCAATAGCGAGGCAGTCATTCAGCGTGCGAAAGGGGTGCCCGGTAATCCACCGGGCGCCCCTTTTTATCGAAGTACGTCCCGACGTACGTCGTCAACACCGAGGCGAACTCGTCGGCGGCGGCGTTCTACTGGATCCTCATGCAGAAGCTGCCGTACCCCCCGGGACCACACATCGCCGCTGAACCATCTGGCGAACTCCGACGGCCAGAAGGCGAATCGCAACGTCAATCTGCCCCAAGAGCGGTCCGGACAAGTGGGTGCCCGACCCCGATTCAAAGCCGCCGCACAGCACGTCGAGCTGTGACGAGTACCCCTTCGCGGCGACCTGTCAGAGCGGTGGCATGCCTCCGCAGGTGGTGAGTTCGGGCAAGGAGTGCACCCAGCTCTACGCCAAGCCGCTCAGCACGGGATGGACGCTGCTCGGGGCCGGCACGAGGAACGACGGCCCCGGCACGCTACACGGCGGGAGTGACGCACGGTCGTGCCGCCCGGGGCGGACGTGGTCATCACAAGGAACACCATGGCCACCACGCCCGCAATCGACTACATCGTCGCGGACTCCGGCGCGGTCCGCGGCCCTCGACAGGGAGGGAGTGACACGTTTCTTCTCCCCGGGGGCCCGTTCCCCTCTCCCGGGCCCCCACGACCAATTCCCGTGTGTTCAGCCTCCGTTGACGTTGTGGGAGATCCGGTCACCGATCTCCTTGTCGATGTTGCGCCAGTACTGCACCGCGCGGTCCAGGACCGGGCGCGACACATCGGCCTTCAGGTGCCCGCTGACGTTCGAGACGAGCCTGTCTCGGGCCGCGTCGTCGAGGACCTGGCGGACCATCGTGCCCGGCTGGCCCCAGTCGTCGTCCTCGCGGTGCAGCTTGTACGCCTCGCGCACCAGCTCACCGGCGGTCTGCCAGCTCGCCGGGTCGCCGAAGCGCCCGTAGTCGGCCGCGGGACCACCGTAGGAGTTGGGCGCATACGGGCGGGCCGCGTTCGACGGCTCGTAGCGCATCGGGCCGTCCTTGGCGTACGAGTTGAGCGGGGCGTGCGGCCGGTTCGGTGGCAGCTGGGCGTAGTTGGGGCCGATCCGGTACCGGTGGGTGTCCGGGTACGAGAACAGCCGGCCCAGCAGCATCTTGTCCGGCGAGGGGCCGATGCCCGGCACCAGGTTCGAGGGCTCGAAGGCGGCCTGCTCGATGTGGATGAAGTAGTCCTCGGGGTTCTTGTCGAGGGTCATCCGGCCGACGTCGATCAGCGGGTAGTCCCCGTGCGGCCAGACCTTGGTCAGGTCGAACGGGTTGAACCGGTAGTCCGCCGCGTCCTCGAACGGCATGATCTGGACCTTCAGGCTCCAGGTCGGCGCGTTCCCGGACTCGATCGACTTATACAGGTCCCGGCGGTGCAGGTCCGCGTCCGTCCCGGCCAGCTCGTCGGCCTCGGCCTGGGTGAGGAAGTCGATGCCCTGGTCGGTCTTGAAGTGGTACTTCACCCAGAACTGCTCACCGGCGCCGTTGATCCACATGTAGGTGTGGGAGCCGTAGCCGTTCATGTTGCGGTACGTCTTCGGGATGCCGCGGTCGCCCATGAGCCACGTCACCATGTGCGCGGACTCGGGCGAGAGCGTCCAGAAGTCCCACTGCATGTCGTTGCTGCGCAGCCCGGTCGCCGGGTGGCGCTTCTGTGAGCGGATGAAGTCCTGGAACTTGATCGTGTCACGGACGAAGAAAATCGGGGTGTTGTTGCCCACAAGATCGTAATTGCCGTGCTCGGTGTAGAACTTGAGCGCGAAGCCGCGGGGGTCGCGCCAGGTGTCCGGCGAGCCCTGCTCGCCGGCGACGGTGGAGAAGCGGGCCAGCATCTCGGTGCGCCTGCCCGGCTGGAAGAGATCTGCCTTGGTGAACTGACTGACATCGTTGGTGACTTCGAAGAATCCGTACGCGCCACTGCCCTTGGCGTGCACCACGCGCTCGGGTACCCGTTCCCGGTTGAACTGGGCCATCTTCTCGATGAGGTAGTGGTCCTGGAGCAGGATCGGGCCGTCGGGTCCGACGGTGAGCGAGTGTTCGTCGCTCTCCACCGGTATTCCGACGTTGTTCGTGGTGTACGGAGCCTTCTGGGGTGCCTGCGTCACGAGCGTCCTCCCGTCGAAGAAGAGGGTCGGTTAGGTCGCTTCGCTCACCCCAGCAGTCAACTCCGCCGACAGGATGTCGGCAACATTTGGACTGGGTCCAACTCCGGCACGGTTCTGAACGACTGCCGGGGGCGCCCCGCGCGGGTACCCCTCAGCCGCGGTTCAATTCGAACCAGACCACCTTTCCGGTGCTCAACCGGGTCGCGCCCCACCGTCTGGCCAGTTTGTTCACCAGGTAGAGCCCACGCCCGCCCTCGTCCGTGACGCGCGCCTGCCGTAGCCGCGGCAGCTGCGGCACGTCGTCGCCGACCTCGCAGCGCAGCACGTCCGTCCGCAGCAACCGCAGTGTCACCGGTCGTGACGCATAGCGCACGGCGTTCGTCACCACCTCGCTGACGAGCAGCTCCACGGAGTCGGTCATGTCCTCCAGGCCCCAGCGGGACAGCGCGCGACGGGCCAGCCGACGGGCCCGCCCCGGGGCCGCGTCCTCCGGCTCCAGGAACCAGTAGGCGACATCGCTCGGCGCGATCCCGTCGAAGCGGGCGGCGAGCAGCGCGATGTCGTCGTCCCGGTCGCCCGGGCCGAGCATGTCGAGCACCTCGTCGCACAGCGCTTCGAGCGGCGGCGGATGGTCGGGGCCGGTCAGCTGCGCGGTGGCCGCGAGCCGCTCCCTCAGTTGCTCTATGCCGGTCCACACGTCGCGCAGGCGGGACTCGACAAGACCGTCCGTGTACAGCAGCAGTGTGGCGCCCGCGGGCGCGTCCAGCTCCACCGCCTCGAAATCCACCCCGCCTACACCGATGGGGGCACCCGGCGGCACCCGGAGCACCTCGGCCCGCCCGCCCAGGTGCAGCAGGACCGGCGGCGGATGGCCCGCGTTGGCGATGGTGATGCGGTGCGATACCGGGTCGTAGACCGCGTACAGGCAGGTCGCCATGCGGTCGGTGCCGAGCCGCTGCGCCTGCTCGTCGAGGTGGTGCAGCACTTCCTGCGGCGGCAGATCGAGCCCGGCGAGGGTCTGCGCGGTCGTCCGCAGCTGGCCCATGATGGCCGCCGACGTCATCGAGTGGCCCATGACGTCACCGACGACGAGGGCGACGCGGCTGCCCGGCAGCGGGATCGCGTCGTACCAGTCACCGCCGACGCGCGCGGTCTCCGCGGCCGGCAGATACCGGGACGCCAGCCGGACGCCCGTGGGCCGCGGCAGCGTCTCGGGCAGCATCGTGCGCTGCAGCTCGTCGGCGATGTACGCCTCGCGCCCGTACAGCACCGCCTTGTCGATGCCGAGCGCGCTGTGCGTGGCGAGCTGGGCGGCGACCAGCAGGTCGTCGGCCTCGAAGGCGAGCCGCTCCGGACGGCGCAGGAAGAGCGCCGCGCCGATCACCCGGCGGCGACCGCGCAGCGGAGCCAGGATCGCGCGCTGCCCGCTCGGCACGGCCAGGTCGTCGCCGAGCAACTCGGGCAGCGCGGCGCGGGCTGCGGGCGCGTCCGCGAACACGGGCCGGACACCGCGCAGCACCTCGGCGAGGGCGCCGCCGGGGCGCACCTCGCACAGCTCGGCGGTCATCGCCTGCAGCTCGCTGGGCTCGGGTTGCAGCGCGGGCATGAAGCCGCCGTCGGTGTCCCGCTCCTCGGGGATCCGGTCGGTGCGCCGCAGCCGCAGCACGACGGGGCCGGTGGGCCGCTCGTCGCCGACGGGCAGCGGGTCGCGCAGATAGACGAGGATCGCGTCGGAGAACGTCGGCACGGTGGCCCGGCACAGGCCCATCACGATCTCGTCCAGGTCGATGCCCCGGGCGATCCGACGGGTCGCGGCGCCCACGAAGCGCAGCCGGTCGCCGTCGCGCCGCATCGGCATCGGGCCACCCGGCGGCAGCCCCTGCCCGGTGCGCCGGTCCTTGCCGCCGGGGCTCCCCGACTGCCGGTCCTGCTCGTTGGCCGGCTGTGCCGGAATGGCCTCGGGAGCGGGCCGCGGGCGGTGCGGATCGGGCTCGGCGGCCGAGGGCTGGGAGTGCTCGGAGCCGGGGGAGGCGGGCGGCGGCGTGGGCGCGCCGGTGCCGGGGACCGGGGCGGAGCCGGAGGAAGGGGACATGTCGGTGCCGGCGGAGGTCTGACCGCCGGTGGCGCCGTGCTTGCCGCACGACGTGGTCGTACCGGGACCCTTGGGTGCGTCGCCGGTGCGGGCCTGGACGGGTAACGCGGTGGCGCCCGGCAGCGGGGACGGCTGCTCCGGGGTACGCAGGAGCGCCCCGCGGGGGTCCGCGGGGGCAGGCGGCCGGCCGGCGCCGGGCTGGCGGCGCTCGTGCGAGGTGGGGTGCTCCGTCACGCGTGTCGAATCCATCCGTCCGGGGCTGCGCGCCGTGCGTGCAGTTCGTCCCGCAGCCCCGATACCCGGAATGTGTGTCCCAGGAACGGAATCTGCGCGTCGTCGGGGCCTGGCCCCACGACGGGCGCGGCCGCCATGGCGGGCCCGCGCGGTCGGCACGGCCATATGCGGGCCGCGCCGTCGTGGCCCTCGTACCCCTCGCTCACGTCCTGCCGCCCCTCGGTGACGTATGGTCAAGCCCAGTTCGTACTGCGGGAGTTGTTGCTGCCGTGCGCCCTTGCGGAAGACGATCCTACGGTTGTACCACGGGGGCGCATCAAGGGTCTCATGAGGACACGTGCGCGGGCGTACGGTCCCAGTCATCGGGCAGGGCGGGAACCGGCCACGACGGATCCGGGCGCCAGTGCTGCCAGCCGTCCGAGAACGGCGCGCCCCAGGCGCGGATCACGTCCACCGCCGACCACCCCGCTTCCCTTACCTGTGCGGCCAGTTGAGCATCCATCAGGCCGGCTCGCTGCGCCATCGCGAACTCGTCCTCGTCGAGCCAGCGCCAACTCTGGTCCGGGTGGACGGAGATGTCCAGGAAGTGATCCTCGGAGTCGACCCCGCTCTCCCAACGGGCCAGCGGGGTCTCAAGGTTCACGTACCAGTTCTTGAAACGCCAGCCCGGCTCCCAGAAGAGCCACACCGACCAGGCCTCGCCGGGCCGCGCCAACTTCAGCACCCCGGTGCCGAACCAGCGGTCGCGCCGCACCGCGCGCGGCTTGGTGTAGCGCGACTCCAGCGGCTCCCCGTGCACCGGCGTACCGTCGGCGAGCACCGGTTTCACACACTCCGTGCCCGGCGCCATCCACACCGCGAGCAGCTCGTCGTCGTCCCGTACGACGGTCACGGGGCGGCAGATGTGAAAGCGCGGGCCGGCGTTCTCCCGGTACCGCCACAGGATCTGACTCCCGGGGGCCCAGTGCGCCGTCGGCCCGCCCGCTTCCACGTCACTCACCGCTCCACCATCTGCCATGACCAGATATTAGGTGCCCCGGGCATACGACGCTGCGGCGCGCGTCACGGTTCTCGGCACCGGACACAGGACGTCACGGAGGTGTCATCAGGCGTCTTCCGAAGGGGTGAACGCCGTTACGGACGCGTCATCCGCAGGACATCCAGCGCCTCGTCGAGCTGTTCCAGCGTGAGGTCACCGCGCTCCACATATCCGGACTCCAGGACGACTTGGCGAATCGTCTTCCGCTCCGCGAGCGCCTTCTTGGCCACCTTGGCGGCCTCCTCGTACCCGATGTACTTGTTGAGCGGTGTGACCACGGACGGTGACGACTCGGCGTACTCGCGCGCCCGCTCGCGGTGCGCGACGATCCCGTCGACGGTGCGGTCGGCGAGCAGCCGCGAGACGTTGGCGAGCAGCCGGATCGACTCCAGGACGTTCTTGGCGATGACGGGCAGCATCACGTTCAGCTCGAAGTTGCCCGCGGCCCCGGCGACGGCGACCGTCGCGTCGTTCCCCATCACCTGGGCGGCGACCATCAGCACGGCCTCGGGGATGACGGGATTGACCTTGCCGGGCATGATCGAGGACCCCGGCTGGAGGTCGGGAAGGCTGATCTCGGCCAGTCCGGTCCGCGGCCCCGACGCCATCCACCGGAGGTCGTTGGCGATCTTGGTCAGCCCGACGGCGATGGTGCGCAGCTGCCCGCTGGTCTCGACGATTCCGTCGCGCGCCCCCTGCGCCTCGAAGTGGTCGCGCGCTTCGGTGAGCGGCAGCCCGGTGTCCCGGGCCACCTCCGCGATGACGGCGGCGGAGAACCCGGGCGGGGTGTTGATCCCGGTGCCCACGGCCGTCCCCCCGAGCGGCAGCTCGGCCAGCCGCGGCAGTGAGGCCCGGAGCCGCTCCACCCCGTAGCGCACCTGGGCCGCGTACCCGCCGAACTCCTGCCCCAGCGTCACCGGCGTCGCGTCCATCAGGTGCGTACGCCCGGACTTCACGACGTCGGCGAACTCCTCGGACTTCCGCGCGAGCGAGCCGGCGAGGTGCTCCAGCGCGGGGATGAGATCGCGGGTGACGGCGGCGGTGGCGGCGATGTGGATCGAGGAGGGGAAGACGTCGTTCGACGACTGAGACGCGTTCACATGGTCATTGGGGTGTACGTCCCTGCCGAGCCGCTCGCTCGCGAGCGTGGCGATGACCTCGTTGGTGTTCATGTTGGAGGACGTGCCGGATCCCGTCTGGAAGACGTCGATGGGGAAGTGCGCGTCCCAGCGCCCCTCGGCGACCTCACGGGCCGCCTCCTGGATCGCCTCCGCGACGTCCTTGTCGATCACACCCAGCTCGCCGTTCACCTTCGAGGCGGCCGCCTTGATCCGGGCGAGGGCCTCGATGTGGGCACGCTCCAGCTGCTGCGCGGAGATCGGGAAGTTCTCCACGGCCCGCTGTGTCTGGGCCCGCCACTTCGCGTCGGCGGGGACGCGGACCTCACCCATGGAGTCGTGCTCGATCCGGTACGGGGCTTCTGCCTGCTCATCGGCCATTGCCGATCACCTCCAGTGAGGACAGCATCGCGGACCTGTCCCGTGTTCCCGCGGCAGGGGACAGGAACGGAGTGTCCTGCGTCATGCCGTGTCCTCCCGCGGGGGAGTCAGCGGCGCGAAACGCCGAACAGGCCGGTGCACGCGGGCTTTCCGCCCACCTTGGCGCACGCCTGCGCCCCGCGCGGGTTCGAGGCGGCCAGCATCGGGCTGGTGTAACCGTCCGACTTGTCACCCTGGTAGGTGGCGGACAGCTCGTCCTGGCCGGACCTGATCGAGATCTCCCGCGCGCCGCCGGCCCGGGTGCGCACCTCGGACCAGACCGTGGCGCAGGACGGGGAGAAACGCAGCAGCACGACTTGCGCGGCCTCGGCGACGCTGCTCACCGTACGCGCGTCACGACCGCAGGTCTCGGAGGTCGGGAACTCCCCCTGGCAGCCGCTGCCGCGACAGGAGGCGGCCGTCCGGGGCGCCGCCGCCTCGTCGAAGTCCAGGACGTCCGCCGCACCCGCGGTGACCGCCACCGTGGCGGCCACCGCGGCGAGGGCGACGAAGGCGCGATTCGCCCGGCGGGGACGACTGGCGCCCTCCGGTGCGGGTGCTGCCGGGCCCGGCGGCTGCTGCGGCACGCTTGCCGCTCTGGACTGGGCCCGGGCCGCGGCGTCCCACAGGGCGAGGAGTGGACCGGGGTCGGCGTCCGCGAGCCGGCCGAGCGCGTCGACCGCTGCGCGCGGCGGGAACTGGTCGCCGTTCAGATAGCGGTGCCAGGTCGACTTGCTGAACGGGGTGGCGGTGGCCAGCGCCGCCAGGCTCAGCCCCGTCCGCTGCTTGAGGGAGCGGAGTCGCTCCACCAGGAGTTGCTCCGCGTCGCCCGAGGAGTCGGGCAGCGGCTGCCTCTTGACCATCACGTGGCTCTCCATCTCGCTCCCTCGCCGTGCCGGGGGTGACCGCCGTGATGTGTTCCCGTGCGAGGCGCCGGGCCACACCACGATCACCGGAATATGAAGGGGAGTTGACCTGCTGTTCTGCCACCGGGAGGCGGTGTGATCGGCTGATTGACCGGTAGTACCTCCCGACGGGGTGACGGACACCCCGTCAGGAGATACCGGATGTCAGGCGCCGAGCGGAGCGGCGCCCTTCAGCACCAGCGGACGGCGCTGCGGTTGTACACGTAGCGCGCGGAGACGTAGCCCTTGTGGTGGGCGAGCTTGTACCAGCGCCGGTTGCCCAGCACGTTGGAGCCCCGCTTCTTGCAGGTGATGGCCACGACGCGGCCGATGGGGCGCGAGCCGATGACCCGGTAGCCGGTTCCCGGTCCGGACCGGACGTTCAGCCGCAGGCGGTGGGTGGCAACGCGGCCCCAGGTGTGGGCCGTGACGTGGTGCCGGGCGTGCGTCGTGACGTGGTGGCGTACATGGGTCGTCACGTGGCGTCGGGCGTGCCGCTTCGGCGCCTTCCGCTGGGAGTGCCGGGCGCCGGGCAGGCCCGGAATCGAGGACTGCGGCGGCGTCGGGTACCAGCTCGGCGTCGAGCTCTGCGTGGGCGTGACCCAGCCGGGAGCCTGCGCTGCCGGGGCGGCGGAGGCGACGGCCGTCACCGGAAAGACGGCGACGGCCGCGATCGCGGCCACCAGACCGTTGCGCAAGGTGCGTCGAATCATGGGATTTCCCTCCGAGTTGACCTGCGGATCACAGGCTGTGATCCAGTCAGCTCGGAGCTTTTCCGGCATAGTTCGCAAAGATGCTGTCCCACTCGTTCCTGGGACGAAGTGGGACAGCATCCAGGAGGTGCATCGACGCTGTGGCGTCCCGGGACGTTACGCCAGCCCGGGACCCCGCACCGGAATGTGGGTGAACGTCGGCTCGGGGGCGGGGTTCTGGAAGAAGTCGTTGCCCTTGTCGTCGACCACGATGAACGCCGGGAAGTCCTCGACCTCGATCTTCCAGACGGCCTCCATGCCGAGTTCCTCGTACTCGACGACCTCGACCTTCTTGATGCAGTCCTGCGCGAGCCGGGCTGCGGGCCCGCCGATGGAGCCGAGGTAGAAGCCGCCGTGCGCGTCGCAGGCGTCCGTGACCTGCTTGCTGCGGTTGCCCTTCGCGAGCATCACCTTGGAGCCGCCCGCGGCCTGGAACTGCTCGACGTAGGAGTCCATGCGGCCGGCGGTCGTCGGGCCGAAGGACCCGGACGCGTACCCCTCGGGCGTCTTGGCCGGGCCCGCGTAGTACACCGGGTGGTCCTTCAGGTACTGCGGCATCTCCTCGCCCGCGTCGAGCCGCTCCTTGATCTTGGCGTGCGCGATGTCGCGGGCCACGACGAGCGGGCCGGAGAGCGAGAGCCGGGTCTTGACCGGGTACTTGGTCAGCTCGGCGAGGATGTCGTCCATGGGCTGGTTGAGGTCGATCTTGACGACGTCACCGGCCTCATCCAGGTGCTCGTCCGTCGTCTCCGGCAGGAAGCGCGCCGGGTCGGTCTCCAGCTGCTCCAGGAAGACACCCTCGGCCGTGATCTTCGCGACGGCCTGGCGGTCGGCGGAGCAGGACACGGCGATGGCGACCGGGCAGGACGCGCCGTGCCGCGGCAGGCGCACCACGCGCACGTCGTGGCAGAAGTACTTGCCGCCGAACTGCGCGCCGATCCCGATCTTCTGCGTGAGCTCGAAGACCTTCTCCTCCAGCTCCTTGTCCCGGAAGCCGTGCCCGAGTTCGGAGCCCTCGGCCGGAATCTCGTCCAGGTAGTGCGCGGAGGCGTACTTCGCGGTCTTCAGGGCGTACTCGGCGCTCGTGCCGCCGACGACGATCGCCAGGTGGTACGGCGGGCAGGCGGCCGTACCGAGCGAACGGATCTTCTCTTCCAGGAACTTCATCATGGAGGCCTCGTTCAGAACGGCCTTCGTCTCCTGGTACAGGAAGCTCTTGTTCGCGGACCCGCCGCCCTTGGCCATGAAGAGGAACTTGTAGGCGCCGCCGTCGGTCGCGTAGAGCTCGATCTGCGCCGGCAGGTTCGAGCCCGTGTTCTTCTCCTCCCACATGGTGAGCGGAGCCATCTGCGAGTAGCGCAGGTTGAGGTTCTTGTACGCGTCGTAGATACCGCGCGAGAGGGCCGCCTCGTCGCCGCCCTCCGTGAGCACGTTCTGTCCGCGCTTGCCCATGACGATGGCCGTGCCGGTGTCCTGACACATGGGCAGGACGCCCGCGGCGGCGATGTTCGCGTTCTTCAGGAGGTCCAGGGCGACGAACTTGTCGTTGCTGGATGCCTCCGGGTCGTCGATGATCCGCCGCAGCTGGGCCAGGTGAGCGGGCCGCAGGTAGTGCTGGATGTCGTGAATGGCCTCCTCGGCGAGCTTGCGCAGCGCCTCGGGCTCGACCTTGAGGAACGTGCGCCCGTCGGCCTCGAAGGCGGAGACACCCTCGGAGGTCACCAGCCGGTACGGGGTGGTGTCCTCTCCCTGGGGGAGCAGATCGGTGTACGCGAACTCAGGCATCTCGCCCATTCCTCACTCGACAGACAGCGGCGTGCCTCCATTGGCAGCGTCCACCAGCGTAGAACCTGGCACGGACACCGAGTCTGTGAGGTAAGGCTCAGTTGCTTGTCCGACATTGTCCACACCCCTAGTCGCGATCTATCGCGTTTGGGTACCCTGCTGCCGTGGACCTTCAGAAGAGCCCCGCCCCGACCGCGCCCACATCGGCGAAGCCGATCGCATCCACGGCGGCCGAGCCGGCCGAGCTCCGTGCCTCCGACGCCGACCGTGACCGGATCGCCGACATCCTGCGCGAGGCCCTCGCCGAGGGGCGCCTGACCCCGGAGGAGCACGCGGAGCGGGTGGAGGGGGTGCTGGCCACGAAGACGGTGGGCGAGCTCGACCACTTCGTACGAGACCTGCCCGCCGCCCACACGGGCCGCGCGACCCCGTCGTACGCCTCCGCGCCCAACCGCCCCACTGTCGACGCGATGCCGGCGGAGGCCGACGAGAACGTGGTGGCGGTCTTCAGCGCCGCCGTCCGCAAGGGCCGCTGGCGCGCGGGCCGGCGTATCCACGCGTACTCGATCTTCGGCAGTGTCGAGATAGACCTCAGCGAGGCGATCTTCGAGTACCAGCAGGTCGTGATCAAGGTGATCTCGGTCTTCGGCAACGTGGAGATCCGCGTCCCGGAGAACGTCTCACTGCGGGGCAACGGCGGCGGGGTGCTGGGCAACTTCGAAGTGGACACGCTGGATTCGGGCGATCCCCACGCGCCGGTCGTCTATGTCGACGGACTGGCCGTGCTGGGCAATGTCGAGGCAAGGCCCAAGCGGGGCAAGCTGATCGCGGACATCCTCGACCGCGTGACGGGCCGTGTGACCGAACGCGTGGCCGACCGGGTGGACCGGAGTTTGCGCAAGCACCTGGACCGTTGACGCTTGTGAATTCGGCGGCTCCGACAGCGAATTGGTCCAGCCGTACGGGCCGTGCCGCGTACGAGAATTCCTGGGCTTCAGAACTCAGTGCATAGGCGCGCGCACAGCGGGTAGGCCTTGCTGCATCGTCTCTTGGAGGGCGCTGTGGACCTTTCCGCGGCGCCCGGCACGCTCGCGAAGCCGTCGTCAGGAGTAGACCGTGCTGCAACCGCCGCATCAGTCTCTGCAGGTAGCTGCCGTTCCGGCCCAGCGGGCGCCAGTGCGGGACAGGGATCAGGAAGCCCCATGGCACACGGAGGCCGTGTGCCGACGAGACGAAGCCGGCCTGTTCTTCGCCCCCTCCAAGGAGCCCACTGCCGCCCGGCTGTCCCGTGAGGAGGCGGCGAAGCGCGTCTGTGCCCGCTGCCCGGTGATGGTCGAGTGCCGCGAACACGCGCTGCTGCAACCCGAGCCGTACGGAGTCTGGGGCGGCCTCACCGCCGCCGAGCGCCGCGTGGTGCTCGCCCGGCGCCGCCGGCGTGAACTGGAACTCAAGAAGGCCGCGCGGGGGACGATAGCGGCGGCCGGCTGACCGGTACGTACGGGAAAGGGGCGCCCCTCCGCACAGGGGCGCCCCTTTTCCGCTGCCCGGCGAACCCGGCCGGAGCTACTTCGCTCGGTCGAAGTCGATCGCGCTGTAGGCGCGCAGCTTGCTGAGCCGATGCTCCGAGGTGATCTGCCGGACCGTGCCCGACTTGGACCGCATGACGATCGACTCGGTCGTGGCCGTCTCGGCGCGGTACCGCACCCCGCGCAGCAGCTCGCCGTCGGTGATGCCGGTGGCGACGAAGAAGACGTTCTCGCCGGAGACCAGGTCGTTCGTGGTCAGCACGCGGTCCAGGTCGTGACCGGCGTCGATCGCCCGCTGCCGCTCCTCGTCGTCCTTGGGCCACAGCTTGCCCTGGATGGTGCCGCCGAGGCACTTGACCGCGCAGGCCGAGATGATGCCCTCGGGGGTGCCGCCGATGCCGAGCAGCAGGTCGATGCCGGTGCCCTCGCGCAGCGCCAGGATCGAGCCGGCCACATCGCCGTCGGTGATCAGCTTGATGCGCGCGCCGGTCTCCCGGATCTCCTTGATGATCCCTTCGTGGCGCGGCCGGTCGAGGATGACGACCGTGACGTCCTCGGGCGCGGAGCGCTTGGCCTTGGCGACCCGCCGGATGTTCACGGAGACGGGCGCGTTGATGTCGACGAAGTCGGCGGCCTCCGGGCCGGTGACCAGCTTGTCCATGTAGAAGACCGCGGACGGGTCGAACATGGTGCCGCGGTCTGCGGCGGCCAGGACGGCGATGGCGTTCGACATGCCCTTGGCGGTGAGCGTGGTTCCGTCGATCGGGTCGACGGCGATGTCGCACTCGGGACCGGTCCCGTCGCCGATGCGCTCTCCGTTGAAGAGCATCGGGGCCTCGTCCTTCTCACCTTCACCGATGACGACGACGCCGTTCATCGAGACGGTGGAGACGAGGGTCCGCATGGCCCTGACGGCGGCGCCGTCGGCACCGTTCTTGTCGCCGCGGCCGACCCAGCGGCCCGCGGCCATGGCGGCGGCCTCGGTGACGCGGACCAGTTCCAGGGCGAGATTTCGGTCGGGGGCCTCCGAAGGGACCTCGAGTTCGGACGGCAGCTGATGATTCTCGGTCATCGAGACGCACCTTTCTGATACGGCGACGGCCGGATGAGGGTGTGTCCCGACTCTATCGTCAGGTCGACAAAATGAGCAGGGGGCCCCACGGATGAGCAGGCCAGGGCACCTGAGACGATAGGTGCGTGGCAGGTATGAAAGGCAAGCAGTCGGTCCGGGACATGATTCTCTCCCTGGGCCTCATCGGGCTCATGGCGGGCGTCATCTACATCTTCATCCCGCACGACGACTCCGAGCCTCCCCTCAAGCGTGTCGACTACCGTGTCGAGCTGCTCACGGCGCGCCGCGCGGCGAGCTATCCCGTCGCGGCGCCCGAGGGTCTGCCCAAGACGTGGAAGGCGACGTCCGTGCGGTACGACGGCTCGGAGTTCGACGCCTGGCACCTGGGTTTCCACGACCCCGACGGCCAGTACGTGGCGATCGAGCAGTCCACTCAGAAGCCGGCCGTGTTCATCGACACGGCCAGCCAGGGCGCCGAGGAATCGAAGACCACCCAGCGGATCGGCGACCAGACGTGGCAGCGGTACACGGGGGGTCGCTACGACGCCCTGGTGCTCAAGGGCAAGGGCTCCACGACGGTGGTGACCGGCACCGCGTCGTTCGCCCAGCTGACGAGGATGGCGCAGGCACTCAAGACCTCCTGATCCCCGCCGTACACGCGAGAAGGGCCCCCGACGCCATTGGCGGGGGCCCTTCTCGCGTGTACGGCGGGGATCAGACCGTCGTGACGACCTCGTCGAACTCCAGGCGCGGGGAGCGCGGGAACCAGGCGTCCTCGCCCGGCTTGCCGATGTTGACGACCATCAGCGGGGTGTGGTCGTCGTCCAGGAACTCCTTCTGGACACCCGCGAAGTCGAGGCCGGTCATCGGACCGGCGGCGAGGCCGGCGGCGCGGATGCCGATGATGAAGTAGGCGGCCTGGAGGGCGCCGTTCAGCGAGGCGTTGCCCTCGCGGACCGCGCGGTCGGCGAAGACGGCGTCCTTGGCCTGCGGGAAGTGCGGGAACAGGGTCGGCAGCTCCTCGTGGAACTCGTTGTCCGCGGAGAGGATCGCGACCAGCGGGGCGGTGGCGGTCTTGGACTGGTTGCCCTCGGCCAAGTGCTTCACGAGGCGCTCACGAGCCTCGGGAGAGCGGACCAGGGTGATGCGCAGCGGCGACTGGTTCATGGAGGTCGGGCCGTACTTGACCAGGTCGTAGATCGCCTGCACCTGCTCGTCGGTCACCGGCTCGTCGGTGAACGTGTTCGCGGTGCGGGCCTCACGGAACAGCAGGTCCTGGGCAGCGAGGTCAAGAACGAGAGACATGTGAAACCTTCTAGGGACGAGCGGGGATCCGGGGGGATCGGCTTGCGGTCTCGAAGGTACGACAAGAAGGTTTAAGGTTCAACCAAAGCCCGCCCGAAGTGATCCACTTCACATGTGCTTCAACTTTCAATAATCCAGCTACTCGGAGTCGGCCGAGCCGCCCGCGCCCTCTTCCTCCTCGGCCAGCGCAGCGTCCAGCCGCGCCCGTGCGCCCTCGAGCCACCGCCGGCACACCTTCGCCAGCTCCTCGCCGCGCTCCCACAGGGCGAGGGACTCCTCCAGGGTCGTACCGCCCGCCTCCAGACGGCGTACCACCTCGATGAGCTCGTCCCGCGCCTGCTCGTACCCGAGCGCCTCGTCCACCTTGCTGGTCATGCGCCCACCCTATGCATCGACTCGTACGGAGAATTCACCCTCGGCGACCCGCGCCCGCAACTCCTCGCCCGCCGCCACCTCGTCCGGCCCCCGGACGGCATGGCCGTCGGCCTTCTGCAGCACCGCGTACCCCCGCTGGAGGGTCGCGGCGGGGGAGAGGGCCACCACGCGCGCGTGGGTGTGCGTCAGCTCCGAGTCGGCGCGGTCCAGGAGGTGCCCGAGGGTGCGCCTGCCGCGGTCCAGCAGGGCGGCGACATGGTCCGCCCGCTCGTCGACCATGCGGTGCGGATCCTCTATCGAGGGCCGGGCCAACGCGTGCGCGAGGCCGCGCTCCTCCCGCTCGATGAAGGACTGGACGCTGCGCCGCGCCCGGTCCCGCAGGAACCGCACCCGCTCGTACTCCTCGCCGACGTCCGGCACGACCTTCTTGGCGGCGTCGGTCGGCGTGGAGGCGCGCAGGTCGGCCACGTGGTCGAGCAGCGGGTTGTCGGGTTCGTGCCCGATGGCCGACACGACCGGAGTGCGACAGGCGGCGACCGCCCGTACGAGCTGCTCGTCCGAGAACGGCAGCAGGTCCTCCACGCTGCCGCCGCCTCGCGCCACGATGATCACGTCGACGTCGTCCAGCGCGTCCAGGTCCTTCACGGCCTGCACGACCTGCGGCACCGCGTGCACGCCCTGCACGGCTACGTTGCGGACCTCGAAGCGGACGGCAGGCCAGCGGTGCCGCGCGTTCTCCAGCACGTCGCGCTCCGCCGCCGAGGCCCGCCCGCACACCAGCCCGATGAGCTGCGGCAGGAAGGGCAGCGGCTTCTTGCGCTCGGCCGCGAACAACCCCTCACTGGCCAGCGACTTCTTCAACTGCTCAAGCCGGGCCAGCAGTTCACCGACCCCCACCGGCTTTATCTCGGCGGCCCGCAGCGACAACTGCCCCCGCGGCGCGTACCACTCCGGCTTCGCGTGTACGACGACACGGGCGCCCTCGCTCACCACGTCGGCGACGGCGTCGAACACCTGTCGATAGCAGGTCACGCTCACCGAGATGTCGTACGACGGATCGCGCAGCGTCAGAAAGACCACACCCGCGCCCGGGCGCCGCGACAACTGGGTGATCTGCCCCTCGACCCACACCGCGCCGAGCCGGTCGATCCACCCCCCGATGAGCCGCGACACCTCACCGACGGGCAGCGGAGCGTCCGCGGACGTGTTGAGAGCCATGCGCCCGAGCGTAACGGCCACCACCGACACCACCCGCACTCCTGAGGCGCGGGTTACGGGAGACCGGCCTCGCGCGCCAATACGCCCATCGCGCGGGCCAGCGCGTCTCGTTCCGCCGTGCTCAGTCCTGCCGTGAGCTCCGAGTCGAGGGCACGCGCGCGTGCCGTGCATTCCGCGAGCAGGGCGCGCCCCTCCTGCGTCAGTCCGAGCCGGTGTCGGCGCCGGTCGTCCGGGTCGCGTACGCGGTCGATGGCGCCCAGCTCTTCCAGCTGGTCGGCGAGCGTCACCACCAGGCTCGGCACGACGCCCATGGTCCGGGCGACGTCCTGCTGCGACGCGGGCGCGCCGGAGCCGAGGACAGAGAGCAGCCCCACGTGCTTGGGCTTCACGCCGAGGTCCTCGACGGCTGCCGTGAAGCGGGCGCCGACCAGGGTGCCGACGGTGCCGAGCCGGAACGTGAGGGTGCCGGTGAGTCCCTCGGGACCGGGTTCGGGAGGGTGGGAGCCCTTGACATCGTTCACGCCGACAATGCTAACTTCCTTGCATCGTTCTCAATTCGAATGATTCGAGGAGTGAATTAAAATGTCCGTGGATCTGTCCCGCTCGCAGAAGTGGGTTCTCGTCGCCAATGCGGCCCTGGCCGCCACCTCGGCCATCGCCTCCCTGGTGGGCGTGGTCGATCCGACCTTGGTGCTGCCGGACGGCAGCTCGGCGGGGGACGGCCTGCGGCTCTATGCGGAAGGCATCGCCGTACGTCAACTCCCACTCACCGCCGCAGTGTTCGTCTCCCTGGGCGGCAGGTACCGGCACCACCTGGTCCCGCTGCTCGCGGTCAGCGCCGCCGCCCAGGCCGGCGACATGGTGATGGGTCTGACCTCAGGCGTACCCGGCATGGCCGTCGGGGGCGGCGTGAGCGCGATGGTGCACCTCGCCTCCGCGGTCTGGCTGGGCAAGCGGCGCGAACCGGCAGCGGTCCTGGCCTGAGCGGCCTCGGGGAAGTGAGGCACGCCTCCCCACGAGGCCCGGCACGGAACCTCGCCGCACTGCCGCATCACCTGAGTGCGTCCAGTACGAGGGCGATGCGGCAGCACGCCGACGCACCGCTCCCCGAGTCCTGGGCTTCGCTCGAACAGGGGCACCCCCATGGCGACGCGGGAACGCACCCCACCTCCCCGAGGCCGCTCAGGGCCTGTCCTTCCCTCGCGCCAAGGACGCGGGATCCTAGGCCTCGGTCCCGTCCCGCCCTCGCTGGGCGAACAGCACGGCCAGCCCCAGCGCCAGCCAGATCGCCCCCACCACCTGAGCGGTGCCGGACGCCTCGACGATCACCGCGATGGTGATCGCGGCGCCCACCACCGGAACCAGCACGTGCCGCCGCCACACCACGGGCCCGCCCCGGCGACGCACGGCGAACCACCCCACCACGCTCGCGTGCAGCAGCGTGAACGCCGTCAGCGCACCGATGTCGACGACCGACACCAGCTTGTCGAGGCCGTCGTCGCGCCGAGCCGCCCACACCGCCGCGACCAGCGTGATGACGGCCGCGCACAGCAGCGCCGCCCGCGGCACCCCCGAGTCGGTCCGCGACAGCGCCCGCGGCAGCCGCCGATCGCGAGCCATGGCGAAGACGAGCCGCCCCGCCGCCGCCTGCCCGGCCAGCGCGGCGAACGCGGCCCCGATCGCCTTGCTCACGGCCACCAGGTTGTGCAGCCACGACCCGACCGAGGAGTCCACGGCGTCGTAGAAGGCCGACCCCTGCTTCCCGGGATCCGCGGCGAGCTGCGCGGACGACAGCGGCTCAAGGAGTGCCACCAGATAACTCTGGACAACGAACAGCACACCCGCCAGCGCCAGACAGAACAGCACCGCCCGGGCCACCTTCTCCGAACCGCCGGTGACCTCCTCCGCGAACGTCGCGATCGCGTCGAAGCCGAGATACGACAGGACGGCGACCGACACGGCGCCGACCACCGCCGACAGGGCGAACGCGCCCTGCGAGCCGTCGCCGGAGAGCGGGGACAGCCACCCGCGGTGGGCCCCGTCACGCGCGAGCATGACGATGGCCGACACGATGAAGACAAGAAGAACCACGATTTCCATCGCGAGCACCAGGAAGCCGACTTGGGCGGCGGCCCGCACACCCCACAGGTTCAACAGCGTGGTGATGACCACGGCGAGTGCCGTCCACACCCACCGGGAGACGCCCGGAACCAGGGAGTTCATCGCGATCCCGGAGAACAGGTACGCCACCGCGGGGATGAGCAAGTAGTCCAGCATCGCCATCCACCCGGCGATGAACCCGGCCGCTTTTCCGAGCGCCACGCGCGCGTAGGCGAACACCGAACCCGCCTGGGGGACGACGCGGACCATCTGGGCGTAGCTGAATGCGGTGAACGCCATCGCGACGGTGGCGACGACGTAGACCAGCGCCACCGCCCCGTGAGACTTGGCGTCGAGGGTCCCGAAGACTCCGACCGGCGCCATGGGGGCGATGAACAGCAGCCCGTAGACGACGAGGTCCCGGAAGCCGAGGCTGCGCCGCAGTTCGTGCTCTGCGTCGGCCGCGCCGGCTGTGGCTGCCGCGGGCTCCGTGTCGGACATCGTGCCTCCCGAGGGTCACGCAGGGCCCCACCCCTCCCGGCTCCGATCAGTCTCCCCAAGGAGGCGATCTTTGACCCCCCGAGCGCGGCCTTACGATGGGGTGCATGACTGCTTCGCCTGGCCGCCGTGTCCTGCTCGCCGCCCCCCGGGGCTACTGCGCGGGCGTGGACCGCGCCGTGATCGCCGTCGAGAAGGCCCTTGAGCAGTACGGGGCCCCGATCTACGTCCGCCACGAAATCGTCCACAACAAGTACGTCGTGCAGACCCTGGAAAAGAAGGGCGCGATCTTCGTCGAGCAGACGGCGGAGGTCCCCGAGGGGTCCATCGTCATGTTCTCCGCGCACGGCGTCGCCCCGGTCGTCCACGACGAGGCGGCGGCCGGCAAGCTCGCCACCATCGACGCGACCTGCCCGCTGGTCACCAAGGTCCACAAGGAAGCCGTCCGTTTCGCGGGCGAGGACTTCGACATCCTCCTCATCGGGCACGAGGGCCACGAAGAGGTCATCGGCACCTCCGGTGAGGCGCCGGACCACATCACCCTGGTCGACGGCCCCGCGGACGTCGCCAAGGTCGAGGTCCGCGACCCCTCCAAGGTGGTCTGGCTCTCCCAGACCACGCTGTCGGTCGACGAGACCATGGAGACGGTAGACGCGCTGAAGGAGAAGTTCCCGCAGCTCATCTCCCCGCCCAGCGACGACATCTGCTACGCGACGCAGAACCGTCAGCTGGCGGTGAAGCAGATGGGCGCGGAAGCGGATCTGGTGATCGTGGTCGGCTCGCGGAACTCCTCCAACTCCAAGCGGCTCGTCGAGGTCGCCAAGCTCGCGGGCGCGCGCGACGCGTTCCTCGTGGACTTCGCCGACGAGATCCAGGAGGCGTGGCTGGAGGGTGTGACGACGGTCGGCGTCACCTCGGGTGCCTCGGTCCCCGAGGTCCTGGTCGAACAGGTCCTGGAGTGGCTGTCGCAGCGCGGCTTCGAGGACGTGGAGATCGTCAAGGCGGCCGAGGAGTCCATCACCTTCTCGCTGCCGAAGGAGCTGCGCCGCGATCTGCGCGCGGAGGCGGCGGCGCTGGTGGAGCAGCGCACGGGCACGGCGCGCTCCGAGGCCTCCTCCGAGAAGTGACTGTCAGTCGTACGACGTAACGTAGGGCCATGCAGATCTTCGGTGTGGACATCGGCGGTTCCGGGATCAAGGGCGCTCCCGTGGACCTGGACCGCGGCGACTTGACGGAGGAGCGCTTCAAAGTGCTCACTCCACATCCGGCGACGCCCGACTCGGTGGCCGACGGCGTGAAGGAGGTCGTCGGGCACTTCGGCTGGACGGGTCCGGTCGGCATCACGTTTCCCGGGGTGGTTACCGGCGGTGCAACCATCCGTACGGCGGCCAATGTCGACAAGAACTGGATCGACACCGACGCGCGGGCCCTGCTGAGCGAGCGGCTGGGCGGCCTTCCGGTGACCGTGTTGAACGACGCGGACGCGGCGGGCGTCGCCGAGATGCAGTTCGGCGCCGGGCACGACCGCCGGGGCACGGTCATCCTCCTCACCTTCGGCACGGGCATCGGCAGCGCGCTCTTCATCGACGGCGAGCTGGTCCCGAACACGGAGCTGGGCCACCTGGAGCTGGGCGGCCACGACGCGGAGAAGCGCGCCTCCACCAAGGCCAAGGAGGACCACGAGCTCACGTGGGAGAACTGGGCCCGCCGCGTCACGAAGTACCTCGCCCACGTGGAGATGCTCTTCTCGCCCGAGCTCTTCATCATCGGCGGCGGCGTCAGCCGTAAGGCCGACAGGTTCCTGCCCCTGATCGAGGGCATCAAGGCGGAGATCGTCCCGGCCCAGCTGCGGAACAACGCGGGGATCGTGGGGGCGGCGATGAGAGCTGTTAAGACGGCGGAGTAGCCGCGGCTCCGAGGACCGAGGCCGGGCTTCCCGGACCTGCTGGGGCCCAGGCCTCCCCGGTGTCGGTGTCGAGCCCGGCTATCCGGTCGGCCGAGACGGACGGGCAGGCGGCAAAGCTCGGCGCGAAGCGGCGGCCTGGGCCCTGCGCTGAGCGGCCCGGCGGCTCATGAGCGCGACCTTGCGGACGGTCACGATCAGCCCCGCGACCAGCGTCCCCCCGTACAGCCACCCCGCCTGCGTGGCCAGCGCGGTGAAGAGCCCCATGACACGGCCCCCCATCCCCCCACTGTGCTCGGCGACCGCCAGCAGCCCGAACGTGAACGCGATCGGTACGACGACGGGCGCGGTCACAAGGTCCCCCCGCCGCACCCACACCGCGGTCAGCGCACACACGGGCAGGAACAGCACCCCGTACACCACCAGCGACGCCCCGAACAGCAACTCGTCCAGGCAGCCGAGCGCGAACATCGACGCACAGCAGAACAGCCCGCTGCCCAGCCCGGTGAGCCGGGGATTCGGCATCCGCCGCACCCCATGGACCAGCGGCGGCGTGGGCTGCCGTGCCACCGGGGCGCCCCGCCGGACGCCGACGTGCGCGCCGCGCCCCCCCTGTGCGGGAACGGGCATGTCGCGTCGCGATCTGGGCCGAGGGGGACGCGTCCTGTGTTGCTCCACTGGACCAACTTAGGTCGGTTTATGTGTGGAATAGCCCCTCAGACACGCCGATGGGTAGACCTTGGCCATGCGTTCGATCCGTCGCCGGTGCGGGCTCGGTCACGCCGTAGACTGGTGGATCGGCCCGCGCTCTCCGAGGGCCTTTCGCCCATCCTCACGTACGGGAAGTCGCAACGTGTCGCTCACGATCGGAATCGTCGGTCTGCCGAATGTCGGCAAGTCGACCCTGTTCAACGCCCTGACCAAGAACGACGTGCTCGCGGCCAACTACCCGTTCGCCACGATCGAGCCGAACGTGGGCGTGGTGGGCGTCCCGGACGCCCGCCTCACCAGGTTGGCCGAGATCTTCGGTTCGCAGCGCGTCCTCCCGGCGACCGTCGACTTCGTCGACATCGCGGGCATCGTGAAGGGCGCTTCGGAGGGTGAGGGCCTGGGCAACAAGTTCCTCGCGAACATCCGCGAGTCCGACGCGATCTGCCAGGTCATCCGCGCCTTCAAGGACGAGAACGTCGTGCACGTCGACGGCAAGGTCTCGCCGAAGGACGACATCGAGACGATCAACACCGAGCTGATCCTCGCCGACCTCCAGACGATCGAGAAGGTCCTGCCGCGTCTCCAGAAGGAGTCGCGCATCAAGAAGGACGTCGCTCCCAAGGTCGCGGCGGTCGAGGCGGCGAAGGAGATGCTGGAGAAGGGCGACACCCTCTTCTCGCAGGGGATCGTCCAGGGCTCCGGCAACGAGGAGCTGCTGCACGACCTGCACCTGCTGACCACCAAGCCGTTCCTGTACGTCTTCAACGTGGACGAGGACGAGCTGGTCGACGACGACTTCAAGGCCGAGCAGCGCGCCCTGGTCGCCCCCGCCGAGGCGATCTTCCTCAACGCCAAACTGGAGGCGGACCTCGCCGAGCTCGACGAGGAGGACGCGATGGAGCTCCTGGAGTCGGTGGGCGCCGAGGAGCCCGGCCTCACGACCCTGGCCCGCGTCGGCTTCAACACCCTCGGCCTGCAGACGTACCTGACGGCCGGCCCCAAGGAATCCCGCGCCTGGACCATCAAGAAGGGCGCCACCGCCCCCGAGGCCGCCGGTGTCATCCACACCGACTTCCAGAAGGGCTTCATCAAGGCCGAGGTCATCTCCTTCCACGACCTCGTCGAGACGGGCTCGGTCGCCGAGGCCCGTGCCAAGGGCAAGGCCCGTATGGAAGGCAAGGACTACGTCATGCAGGACGGCGACGTGGTCGAGTTCCGCTTCAACGTCTGACGCACCTCAAGCGTGGGCCGAGTCCTTCGGGGCTCGGCCCTTTCGTCTGTCCGAGGTCTACCGGTACGGCTCTCCAGAAGCTCCTTGAGTTTCTGCTCGTCCCTCGGTATCTCCCTGCGTGCCTTCGGACGGACGACCAGCGGCACCAGCAGCTTGCCCAGGCCATGACCCTCGAAGTCGAGGTCGATCGACTGTCAGTGCCGCGTGGAAGGATGCGCGCATTGGGGCGGACGGCACATGAGGGGTGTCATGGCGGGTGTCGAGGAGGCGGCGGGCGGACCGGCCCGGGTGCGCGGCGGTCCCGGCGGGGAGGAACCGCCGGTCGGACGCAAGGCGCGTGCCCTGCTCGCGGAAGCCGCGCGGCTGCACGAGTCCGCGCTCAGCGTGCTCGCCGATCACGCCCGTGCCCTGGAAGCGGTGCGCGCGGCACTGGCGCCGCTCCAGGCCGAACTCGTCGCCAAGGAGCTGGAGTCGATCCCCGTCTCACGGCTGAAGGACGTCACCGAGGGGCGGCTGCGCCTCGGGGCCGTCGAGGCGGCCGGGCTCGCCTCGGTGCGCGCGGTGTACGAGGCGAGCCGTTACGAGTTGCGGCAGATCCCGGGCGTCGGTGCCCAGACCGCCGACCAGGCGCTCGCCGCCGCGCGCCAGATCGCCAGGGCGGTCGAAGACACAGTCTCCGTACGCCTGGACGTGGACAGCCCCGAGCCCCGCACCACCACCCTGGTTGTCGCGCTGCGCAGGCTCGTCGAGGCCGGGCCCGAGCTGCGGCGCGCGGTGGATGCCGCCCAGCGGCTCGACGAGCGGCTCGGCGCGCTGCTGCCCGAGGCCCGGCCTGCCGCCGGATGGCTGCGTCTGGCGGTCACAGGGCGGCGCCGACGGCGGAGCGCGTTCGCGGCGGTCGCCGGGATCCGCGAGCTGACGGCCGACGCCGCCGCCCGGGACGTACGACTGCTGCTCGCGCAGGCGTCCACTGACCTGCTGCGGGAACCGGCCTCCGACATCGAGGCCTGGGTCGACTTCGAGCTGCGCTCCACGGAGTACTACAGCCAGCTCGCCGAGATCTCCGAGCACACGGCGGACGTCGAGGCCGCCGAGGGCTTCCTGCCGTCGGAGGTCGCCGAGCGTGTCCACGGGCAGACCCTCGATGACACCCACCGCCGGGTCTCGCTGCGCGGCTACCAGTCCTTCGGCGCCCGTTTCGCGCTGGCCCAGCGCCGGGTCGTGCTCGGCGACGAGATGGGGCTCGGCAAGACCGTCCAGGCCATCGCCGTGCTCGCCCACCTCGCGGGGGAGGGGCACAGCCACTTCCTGGTGGTGTGCCCGGCCAGCGTGCTGATCAACTGGACCCGCGAGATCCGTGCGCGCAGCACCCTGCGGGCCCTGCCGGTGCACGGCGCCGACCGGCAGGACGCGTACGCCGAGTGGCGGGAGCGCGGCGGCGTCGCGATCACCACGTACGACGTGCTGCACAGCCTGCCCATGCCCAACGGAAACGGCCTGCCCACGCAGAACGGAAGAAACGGCCTGCCCACGCAGAACGGAAGAAACGGCCTGCCCACGCAGAGCGGAAGAAACGGCCTGCCCGGGAGCGACAGAAGAAACGGCCTGCCAGCGCCCAACGGCGCGAAGCCGGGGGCCTCCCACGGCGCGGCGGCGCCCGGGATGCTCGTCGTCGACGAGGCCCACTACGTGAAGAATCCGGACGCCCGCCGCTCCAAGGCCGTCGCGGCCTGGACCGACCACTGCGACCGCGTCCTGTTCCTCACGGGTACGCCGATGGAGAACCGCGTCGAGGAGTTCCGCAGCCTCGTCCGCTACCTCCGCCCCGAGCTGTTGCCGGAGATCCGGAACAGCAGCGCGGCCGCCGGTCCGCACGCCTTCCGCAAATCCGTCGCCCCGGCCTATCTGCGCCGCAACCAGCAGGACGTCCTTACCGAACTGCCCGCGCTGCTCCAGGTCGACGAGTGGGAGGAGTTCAGCGCGGCCGACCAGGAGGCCTACCGGAAGGCTGTCGAGGCCGGGAACTTCATGGCGATGCGCAGGGCCGCGTACGCCGACGCGGAGAAGTCCGCCAAGCTCCAGCGACTGCGCGAGCTGGTGTCCGAAGCGGCGGTGAACGGACTGAAGGTGGTCGTGTTCTCGTACTTCCGCGACGTGCTCGCCACGGTCCGGGAGACCTTGGACATGGCCGCCCGACGAACCCCGGGCAAGGGCGTGTTCGGGCCGATATCGGGGAGCGTGCCCGCGGCCCACCGCCAGCGTCTCGTCGACGAGTTCGCGGCGGCCGACGGGCACGCGGTGCTGCTCTGCCAGATCGAGGCCGGCGGCGTCGGCCTCAATCTCCAGGCGGCGTCCGTGGTCGTCCTCTGCGAGCCCCAGGTCAAACCGACCCTGGAGCACCAGGCCGTGGCCCGTGCCCATCGCATGGGCCAGGTCCGCCCGGTCCAGGTGCACCGCCTCCTCGCGACCGACAGCGTGGACGACCGTCTCCTGCGGATCCTGCGGAACAAGGACCGGCTCTTCGACGCCTACGCCCGCCGCAGTGACATGGCGGAGGCGACACCGGACGCGGTCGACGTGTCGGACGACGGGCTCGCGCGACGCATCGTCGAGGAGGAGCAGCTGCGGCTGGCCGCACAGGGCTGAGCGCGGGTCAGATCCCGTGCACCCACGCCACGGTGAAAGGCGTCTCGGGCGTGCCCGGCCCCATCGGCCCGCCCTTGTCGAACTGCGAGCGGACGACGAGGGTGCGCCCGTGCCGGCGGATGAGCGTCGTCGGGATCTGGAGCGCGGTGTCGGTGACGCTCCGCTCCAGACGGGCCGCGGTGCCGTCGGCCGACAGGCGCCAACGGGTGATCGTGTTGGTCCTGTTGAGGGCGGCCCACAGCGTGTCGCCGACGAGCTCCAGACCGTCGCCGTTAACCAAGTCGCCCCCGTACAAGGCGACTTGGCGTATGTCGCCGGTGGCGAGTTCGATCCGGTAGAGGGCGCCCGCGGTCATGTCGACGGTGAGCAGCCGGCCGTCCCCCGCGACGATCCCGTTCAGGGTGAAGGTGCCGGAAGGGTGCGGGGCGACGACGCCGCTGAGGTCGTAGGCGGTGGTGAGCGCGGAGCGGCCGCCGTGTGCGATCGCCCGCGCCAGGTCGGCCGGTGTCACCCGGTAGACGACCTCTCGCACGCTGTCCGTCAGATAGGCGCTGCCGTCCGCGGTGATCGCCAGATCGTTGACGAAGCGCGGCGCGTCGCCGGGTACGTCGAAGCGGGCCAGCAGGGCACGGGAGCGCAGGTCGTAGACGTCGACCCCGGACGTCGAGTCGGTCACCCAGAGGCGGCCCGCCCGGTCGACCTTCAGACCGTTGGCGGTGTTCCGGCCGGCCGTACCCGCGGGCAGGAAGACCTGGGCCGTACGCCGGCCGGGCGTCGCCCGGTAGACGGCGCCGGTGGTGTACGAGCCCACGAACAGGTCGCCCGTACGCGGGTCCGCAGCGATGCCCTCGGGGTAGGCACGGTCGCCGGGCAGTTCGTAGGCGGTGGAGATGCGGGGTGCGGCGGTCGCGGGCGATGCGCCCACGGCGGTCGCCGCCACCGTCAGGGCGGCGGCGGTCAGGAAGGTGCGGCGCTGGATCGAACGGGACACGACGGTGCCTCTCGGTCGGCTTCTCGAATTCCTGAGGAAGAGCAACGAGCACGAATCTAAGTTAGAGCTCTAATCATCGTCAATGTAATTACGTCCGAGTGGGAGCTCATCGTCGTATCGCCCATACCGTGCGCCGCTACCATGCGGAGATGACGTCCATGCCCGTGTCCGAGCGCCTCGGCTCCCACCTCAAGCGGGCCGAGCAGGCTCTCAACGCGACCAAGACCGCGGTCCTCAAACCGGCGGGCGTGACCGTCGCCCAGTACTCGGCGCTGCTCCACCTCAGTACGAACCCCGGCATCTCGGCCGCCGCACTGGCCCGTCTCTGCGGGGTCACGCCCCCGACCATGAACACGATCCTGAACAACCTCCAGGACCGCGGCCTCATCGAGCGCACCCCGCACGAGTGGCACAAGAACGTCCTGGAGACCCGGCTCACCGACGAGGGCCGCGCCGTCATGGCCGACGCGGACGCCCGTGCGGTACGGGTCGAACGCGCTCTCGCCGCCGAGTTCACGGACGAGGAGCGCGACGCGTTGGTCGGGTTGCTGGGCCGGTGCGTCGCGCTCCTCGAAAGGGAACGGCCTCGGGTCTGATCAGCGTGGAGGGGGAACACCGCGGCCCCGGACGGGATCACCTCCCGTCCGGGGCCGTGCGGTTCGCGCCGCACCTCGCCCTACCCCCGCGCCAGCCCCGTCTTCACCCCCGCCCCGCACAACGGCACCACCGCCGTACGCTCCCCCAGAACCCCCTCCCGAACAGCCGCCCAGCAAGCCACCCCGGTCGACTCCACGTACAGCCCCTGCGAAGCCAAGTCCAGCTGCGCGTGGCGGATCTGATCCTCCGTCACCGTAAGAAATGTGCCGCCCGAGTCCCGCACCGCCCGCAGAATCTGCCGCGCCCGCGGCGGCCGGGGAATCGCGATGCCCTCGGCGAAGGTGGGCGCCATGGGTGTGACGCCGACGAGGTCGTCCGCGCCCTCGGACCAGGCATGGGCCAGCGGAGCGACCGCCGCGGCCTGGACGGCGTACAGGGCGGGCCGGCGATCGATGAGGCCCGCGCCGTGCAGTTCGGCGACGGCGAGGGCGGCGCCGAGCAGCAGAGTGCCGTTGCCGACGGGCACGACGATGACATCGGGGAGGCGTCCGCCGAGGTCCTCCCAGAGCTCGTGGACGTAGGTCTTCGTACCGTGCAGGAAGTACGGGTTGAAGACGTGCGAGGCGTAGAAGACACCCTCCTCGTCCGCCGCCTCGCGCGCCGCCCGCGCCGTCGCCTCCCGGTCGCCCTCGACCACGCGCAGCCGCGCCCCGTGCGCCTCGATCTGCTCCAGCTTCTTCGGTGAGGTGCCCTCGGGCACGTACACCGTGCACGGCAGCGCGGCCCGTGCGCAGTACGCGGCGATCGCCGTCCCCGCGTTGCCGCTGCTGTCCGCGAGCACCTGCCGGGGCTTGAGCCGCAGCGCCAGCTCGGCCAGTAGCACCGCCCCGCGGTCCTTGAACGACAGGGTCGGCATGAGGAAGTCGAGCTTCGCGGAGATGCCGTCACGGAGGGGGACAAGAGGGGTGCGGCCTTCGCCCAGGCTGACGGCGGGCGCGGCCAGCGGCAGGCACTCCGCGTACCGCCACAGCGAATTCACCCGTCCGGCAAGGGACTTGAGGGGCGCGGGCGTCGGCGCGAAGTCCAGATCGAGCGGGCCGCGGCAGAGCGGACAGCACCAGGCGAGCGAGCCGGCCGGGACGCGGGTGCCGTCCGTGGGACAGAAACAATCCGGCAGTGGTGTCATGTGCGCAGATTATGCGCAGGGGGAGCAGGGGGTGGATGTGCCGTTTGGTGACGTTGTGTCATGACTGGCACATGGCAGTCGCGTTGCGGCACTGCAGGGCCCTTGTGCAATTCCTGTGGAGGCCTCAATCTTTCGGCTGACGCACAGGGTTCTCACAGCTGAGTGCCAGGCGAGTGGCTGTCACACGGCTGCTTGGCATGACCCTGTCTTGTCGATCTCTCGGTTCGTGCACCATCCCCCACCAGCGCACCACCGAATGAGAAGGATCCCTCAGATGGCAGAGATGCGTCATGTCCGTCCTGCTCGCCATGCCCGGCGAAGACTGGCCTGGGCAGGCACAGCGGCTCTCGTCCTCGGCATCGTCACCGCGCTCCCCGCGAGCGCCGCGTCCGAGCCGGTGGGCCGCATCCAGTACGCCGGCGCCCCCAACGCGGTCGCGAACAGCTACATCGTGACCCTCGACGCGCACGCCGCGAAGGCGGCCTCGGCCCGGGGCAAGGCCCTCGCCAAGGAGTACGGCGCCACCATCGAGCGTACGTACAAGAAGGCACTGAACGGCTACGCGATTGAGGCCACCGCGGCCGAGGCGAAGCGGTTCGCCGCCGACCCCGCCGTCACCTCCGTCGTCCAGAACCGCACCTTCCACATCGACGCGACCCAGCCCAACCCGCCCTCCTGGGGCCTGGACCGCATCGACCAGAAGAACCTGCCGCTGGACAGCAAGTACACCTACCCGGACTCGGCGGGGCAGGGCGTGACCGCGTACATCGTCGACACCGGCGTACGCATCACGCACAGCGACTTCGGCGGCCGGGCCTCGTACGGCTACGACGCCGTCGACAACGACAACACCGCGCAGGACGGCAACGGCCACGGTACGCACGTGGCGGGCACGGTGGCCGGCAACGCGTACGGCGTCGCCAAGAAGGCCAAGATCGTCGCCGTCCGCGTGCTCAACAACTCCGGCTCGGGGACGACCGCCCAGGTCGTCGCGGGCATCGACTGGGTGACCCAGAACCACAGCGGCCCGTCCGTCGCCAACATGTCGCTCGGCGGCGGCGCGGACAGCGCCCTCGACACGGCCGTCCGCAACGCCATCGCCTCCGGCGTCACCTTCGCGGTCGCGGCCGGCAACGACAGCGCGAACGCCTCCAACTACTCGCCCGCCCGCGTCAGTGAGGCCATCACGGTCGGCGCGACCACGTCGAGCGACGCCCGCGCCAGCTACTCCAACTACGGCTCCATCCTGGACATCTTCGCTCCGGGCTCCTCGATCACGTCCTCGTGGAACAGCAGCGACACGGCGACGAACACGATCTCCGGTACGTCGATGGCGACCCCGCATGTGACAGGCGCGGCGGCGGTCTATCTGGCCGACCACCCCGGCTCCACACCCGCGCAGGTCGCCTCGGGCCTGGTCGCCGCGGCCTCGACCGGTGTCGTCACCAGCCCCGGCAGCGGCTCGCCCAACCGTCTGCTCCAGGTCGGCGCCGGCACGGTGACCCCGCCCGGACCGCGTTTCGAGAACACCGCGGACTACGCGATCAACGACAACTCCACGGTGGAGTCGCCGATCACGGTGACGGGTGTTTCCGGCAATGCGCCGTCAACGCTGAGCGTGCCTGTGAACATCGTTCACACGTACATCGGTGATCTGCAGGTGCAACTGATCGCCCCCGACGGTTCGGCGTACACGCTGAAGTCGTACGGCACCGGCGGAAGCTCCGACAACATCAACACCACGTACACCGTGAACGCCTCCTCCGAGGTCGCCAACGGCACGTGGAAGCTGCGCGTGAGCGACAACGCGGCGCTCGACACCGGGAAGATCGACTCCTGGGCACTGCAGTTCTGATCCCTCGCAGGGATGGCTAGGCGTCCTCGCGGTACGGCTTCGGGTCCGTGACCCAGCCGGCCGCGAGGACCAGGCGTGAGGACCGGTGCACTGCGAGGAAGCCGAAGGGGCGGTCGAACGTGGCGTGGATCGTGGTGGTCACGTAGCGCAGTTCGGGTGCCGACGTGATGCCCAGTCCGATGGATGTCACCGCCGCGGCCTCGAAACCCAGGGCGCCGAACCTCGCCATGGCGGACTGCTGGGCGGACTCGACGAAAAGGGGTGGGAACTCGCAGATGCCGGGGAAGTGCGGCTGACTCGGGTCGCTCGCCGTGGTGAGGCCGAACAGCCCGCGCTGGTCCAGCAGATCGTGCTCCGCCCTCACCTCGTACGCCGCCGTCATCACCCGCAAGGTCGTCGGCCGGGGCCGTATGCAGCGCTCCTTCTCCACCCGCACACCGGGCCCCGCGTCGCCGTACGGGAGTTGAGGACCGGGCACGACCGCGTGCGTTCCGGCGAGGATGCCCACGCCCGCGCCGAGCACCTGCCCCGGGCCCATCCGTTCCTCGCCGAGCAGGAGATGCACGTCGATGCCGGTCGAGCCGAGGATCTTCAGCTCGGTGAGCGCCCCGTCCGGCGTGTCCGCCACGCCGATCCGGTCCAGCAGGACGCTGCGCCGCCGCAGCCCCAGCAGCGCGCGCTCCTGCCACGGCCCCGCCGCCGGCCGGAAGTAGCGCTCCTCGAAGGGGCGCAGCCACTTCGTGCGCAGGGCCAGCGCGCTCGCCAGTACCAGCACGGTGTCGTTGGTCAGCTCGACCGGCAGGTGGTCGATGAGACCTCCGGTCCGCTCCGTGGCCCAGGCGTCGAGCCTCGCGTGGTCCGCCGGGTGATCGCCGGTGAGTTCCTCCAGCGTGCCCGCGGACAGCCCCGCCTCCCACTCCGCCCGCACCTTCAGCCGCCGGTCGGTCCACAGCCCGAGGGCCGAGTCGAGCCCTCGTACCGCGCCGAGCGCGGCCATGAACTCCCTTGCGCGGTACGCTGCTTCCTCCGCCGGGAACCCCACCGCCTCCGCCAGCTCCGCGCGCGCCGCGCCGTCGGCCCCGTCCGCCAGGAAGCCGAGCAGGGGCCACACTCCGGCCGCAGAGAAGACCGTGCCCTGCGACGCGACGCCCGCCCAACGCGTCGTCAGGTCGTTGACCGTCCGAATCGTCGCGTTCGTAACCCCCATTACGCCCCCGCCCGTGTCGCGCTTACGATGCGCGCAGCCATTTGGCTGCCGTACGCAGGTTCCACCTCGCCTGGACTAGGAGCAAGGTACTCGTGGCAATACCCCCGCCGCCCGGGCCACAGCAGCCCGAGGGCCAGTACCCGCCTCCAGGGTTGCCGCCGGGGACTCCGGGACTGCCGCCTGGTGCGTACCCGTACCAGCAGACCCCCTATCCGGGGCCGTACCAGCCCTGGGGTCAGGGCTACTCCCCGTACAACCGTCCGGCGCCCGTCAACGGCTTCGCGATCTCCGCGCTCGTGCTCGGCATCCTCTGCTTCCTGCCCGCCGTCGGACTGGTGCTCGGGATCGTCGCGCTCGCGCAGATCAAGAAGCGGGGCGAGCGCGGCAAGGGGATGGCGGTGGGCGGCATGGTCATGTCGTCGATCGGCGTCGTGCTGCTCGCCGTCGCGGTCGCCACCGGCGGTGCGCGCGACTTCTGGGACGGCTTCAAGGACGGGGCGAACGGCTCGGGCGGCGCGGCCTTCTCGCTCAAGAAGGGCGAGTGCTTCGACGCGCCGGGCGGCGCCCTGGAAGGCATGGCGTACGACGTCGACAAGGTGCCGTGCGCGGGAGAGCACGACGCCGAGGTCTTCGCCGCCTTCCGCCTGGCCAGGAAGGGTGCCTATCCGGGTGACGGCGCGATCACCGACTCCGCGGACGAGAAGTGCTACGGGCTGCGGGACGAGTACGCGATGGACGCCTGGGCCGTCCCGGACAACGTCGACGTGTACTACTTCACGCCGACGCGGCAGAGCTGGCGGCTCGGCGACCGCGAGATCACCTGCATGTTCGGGAACACCGACGAGAAGGGCAGCCTGACGGGTTCGCTGCGCAAGGACGCGACCACGCTCGACGCGGACCAACTCGCCTATCTGCGGGCCGCGCAGGGCATCAACGCGGCGATCGACTCGGCGCCCGACGAGGAGTACGTGGAGGACGACCTGCCCGGCCACAAGAAGTGGGCGACCAGGGTCTCGGACGCGCTCACGAAGCAGGCGAGCACGCTGCGCGGCTACGCGTTCGCCCCCGCGGTCCGCAAGCCGGTCGACGCCCTCGTGAAGGACATCGAGCTGTCCCGCAAGGAGTGGGCGAAGGCTGCGGACGCGCAGGACGCGGACACCTTCTACGCGCACTACGAGAAGGGCATGAAGCTGATCGACCCCGAGAAGACGGTCACCACGCGCAAGGCTCTGGGCCTCACCACCACGCCGCCGGCGTCGGACGGGAACGGCGGCGGCCAGGACGGCGGAGGAAGCGGCTCCGGCTTCGAGGTGTGACGGCGGCCATACCGGGGAGAAAGTGCCTGCGTGAAGCCCTCGGGGGCCACACGTCATCACATCGAGTGATTCTCTGGCCTTTGCTTGCATGGCACAACCCACGGTTGCCACGCTGTTGCTGTCTGTACAACCTGATAGGAGCGGCCAGTGACTTTCGGTGAGCAGCCGGCGTACCTGCGCGTCGCGGGTGATCTCCGCAAGAAGATCGTCGACGGTTCGCTGCCACCGCACACCCGCCTTCCGTCACAGGCCAGGATCCGCGAGGAGTACGGCGTCTCGGACACGGTCGCTCTGGAGGCGCGCAAGGTGCTGATGGCCGAGGGCCTGGTCGAGGGCCGCTCCGGGTCGGGCACGTATGTGCGCGAGCGGCCGGTGCCGCGCCGGGTGGCCCGCTCCGGGTACCGGCCGGACAGCGGGGCGACCCCGTTCCGTCAGGAGCAGGCGGACATCTCCGCGCGCGGCACCTGGGAGTCCCACAGCCGGCAGGTCGAGGCGAGCGGCAAGATCGCCGAGCGCTTGTCCGTCCAGCCGGGCGACCGCGTGATGTGCACGCACTACGTCTACCGGGACGGCGGCGAGGCGATGATGCTCTCCACGTCCTGGGAGCCCCTCGCCGTCACCGGCCGTACGCCGGTGATGCTCCCCGAGGAGGGCCCGCTCGGCGGCATGGGCGTCGTCGAGCGCATGGCGGCCATCGACGTGATCGTGGACAACGTCACGGAGGAAGTGGGAGCGCGTCCAGGCCTCGCCGAGGAACTCCTCGCGCTGGGCGGCGTACCCGGGCATGTCGTGCTTGTCATCCAGCGGACCTTCTACGCCTCGGGTCGCCCGGTCGAGACGGCCGACGTCGTCGTACCGGCGGACCGGTACCGGATCGCCTATCACCTGCCCGTGAAGTAACCGCGTATCACCTGCCTGTGAGGCAACCTGGTAGCACCTGCCTGTGAAGCAACCTGCTGTCGCATGCCGGTGAAGCAACCCGGTGTCGCGTGCCGGTGAAGTGGCCGACGCCATCCATGGACTGACCCGCGACGTCCGCCAAGTGGACCGCGTGTGAAGCCCGGTTGGAATCTGGCCTATCTCAAGAGCCCTGTCCGGGCGGGACTTCGCGCTGCTCGGGGGCGCGCGGAGGGCGGTCGACAGCGCGTTCGATGGCGTGCGCCCCCTGCCGTCCTGGCTGGTTGCGCACCTACGGCGTACCTCGTGTGTACCTCTTTGTGAAAAGCCGTATTCGCTGCGTGAAGGTTAGGCGTAGGCTCGGGCATATGCGGATTGCGGTTTCCTTAGAGAGCGGGGCACGGCGGGGGCCCGGGGCGGGAAGTGGAGGGGCGCGATGAACGACGGCACGATCACTCTTCCCTGGCTCGTCATACGGCAGGACGACAACGGCAATCGCTACCGCGTGGGCAGGTACGCGACCCGGGCCGAGGCCCAGAAGATCGCGGACAGCCTCGACGACCGCGGGCACAAGCAGCTCTACTGGGTCGAGCGGATCGGGCAGAACGGATCCAGGTGATCGCGCTCGCTCCGGAGTGATCGCCCTTGCCGCCGCCAGGTGGTGATCCGCGCCGCCGGGGCCCCGCGCCGCTCCCGTAGGCTCCGGTGCATGACGGAACGGATCGTGGTGGTCGGAGCCGCCCTGCTGAGCGAGGGGCGTCTGCTCTCCGCCCGCCGCAGCGCGCCTGCCGAGCTGGCCGGGCGCTGGGAGTTGCCGGGCGGCAAGGTCGAACCGGGCGAGACTCCCGAGCACGCCCTCGTACGGGAACTGCGTGAGGAACTCGGCGTCGGGGCGGAGCCGCTGGAGCGGGTCCCCGGCGAGTGGCCCCTGAAGCCGGGGTACGTCCTACGGGTGTGGACCGCACGGCTGCTCCCCGACTCCGTCGAGCCGCGGCCCCTGGAGGACCACGACGAACTGCGCTGGCTGACCCCCGGCGAAATCTGGGACGTGGACTGGCTGGACGCGGACGTGCCGGCGGTGACGGGTGCGCTGCTGAGACTGGACGCTGGGGCGTAGCGGGGCCCTTCGGGGCGCATGTGCGGACGGGAGCGCAGGTCTCGTACGCCGTTCGTGCCATAGTGCGCCTTCGTGTGCGGTAAGGCTTCGTGGATATCGGGTATGTGCCCATTAACCCCACGAAACCGGACATGTGTGGGTTCCTGGCCTGGGAAGTGATCGGCTTGATCGACACCGAAGGCGACTGTGCCGAGTGGACTTTTCCCGCGGAACCCGGTGCCGTCCGTACCGCCCGCGCCGTCGTCCGGGGCCAGTTGCGCTCCTGGGAGCTGGATTCCCTCGGTGACATCGCCGCGCTGCTGGTCAGCGAGCTGGTGACGAACTCCCTGCGGCATGCCACCGGCCCCATCGGCGTACGGCTGGTGCGTCCCGTCGGGGTGCCCGGCGCCCTGCTGGTGGAGGTCTCCGACCCGCTGCCGGATCCGCCCCGCGAACGGACCGCCGACGTGGACGACGAGAGCGGCCGTGGACTCCAGCTCGTGGCCAGCTCGTCCCGGCGCTGGGGGACCCGCCCCGGGGGCACCGGAAAGACGGTCTGGTTCGAGCTGGCGGTGCCCGGTTGACGGCGCGTCGGCCGGGGGGATCGTGCGACCGACTGGTTCAGGCCACTGGTGCTGACCGGACTCTTTGATTCGATGGGGCGTCACCTGGTTAGAAGACTGGGAGTATGTCGCGGCCGGTCCAAAAACCATCGGGACCGTGCTGTGATCGTGAACACCGTGTTGTGCGGCGCCGTAGTGCTGGATACTGCGGGCAGCCGCCCCCGGTGACCGGTGCCGGATGCGGTGAGCTGGAGGGGACGGTTCGCGTGAGCGAGATACCAGCGAAGGCCACGGAGTCCGAGGACCCGTCGGGCGGCGCGAGGACTGATGCCGCGGGCGATTCCGCGCGCATGATGCCCGGCGAGGGTGCGGGCGACGCGATGTGGCAGAGCAGTCCGCCCGGTTCGATCTACGACTACATCAAGGTCGCCTCGTTCTCCATAGGCGCCGACGGGCTCGTCGACCAGTGGAGCCTGCGGGCCGAGCAGCTCTTCGGCATCTCCTCCGAGCGGGCCGTCGGCATGGACCCCATCGAGGCCTTCGTCGCCCCCGACCGACGTGACTTCGGTCAGCGCAAGATGGCCGAGATCCTGGACGGCCGGGAGTGGACCGGCGTGGTCCCGTTCCGGATGCCCGCCCCTGGCGACGGCGGCGAGGTCGCCGAGGGGCTCGCCGAGGTCTATGTGATGCCCACCACTACGGAGGACGGCGAGCGGGCCGCCGTATGCATCGTCGTGGACGTCCGCACCCTGCGCAGCATCGAGACGGACCTCGCCGCCTCGCAGGCGATTTTCGGCCAATCTCCGTTCGGCTTCCTGCTGATCGACGCCGACCTGCGGGTCCGGCGCGCCAACCAGCGGTTCGCCTCGACCTTCGGCGGCACCGTGGACGACCACCGCGGGAAGGGCGTCCACGACTATCTGCCGCGCGCCGAGGCCGAGCGCGTCGCCGCGACCCTGCGGCGCGTCCTGGAAACCGGCGACTCCATCACGGACATGCACGTCACCGGCCATGTGCCCGGCTCCGACGAGCGCCGCCACTGGTCCGTCAACCTCTACCGCGTGCACAGCGGCAGCGGGCGCCCCATCGGCATCGCCTGGCTCGGAACCGACATCACGGCCCGTCGCGCCGCCGCCCGCGAAGCGGCCGCAGCCCGGCGCAATCTCGCCCTTCTGAACGAGGCCGGCGCCCGCATAGGCAACTCCCTCGACCTGGAGACCACCGCACGCGAACTCCTCGACGTCGTGGTCCCCGGCTTCTGCGATCTGGCGACGGTGGATCTGTATCAGGGCCTGTTGGCCGGCGACGAGACCCCGCCGGGCCTGGCCGACGGCAGCGCCGAACTCCGCCGGGTCGCCTTCGCCAGCGCCGTATCCGACGCGCCCTTCGCCGGCGGACCGGCACCCGTGGCGGTGGGCGCGGTCCACCACTACCCCTTCAACTCGCTCTGCGCGGACGCCCTGCGCACCGCGCGCCCCCAGCACATCCCCGCCGAGGACGGCGGCCTCATCCAGTCCACGCTCGCGGTCCCGATGGTCGCCCACGACACCGTCGTCGGCCTCGCCCAGTTCTCCCGTACGAAGGGCAGCGAGCCGTTCGGGGAGCGCGACCGGTCGCTCGCGGTGGAGTTGGCCGCGCGCGCCGCCGTCTGCATCGACAACGCGCGGCTGTACCGCCGTGAGCACGAGCGCGCGCTGATTCTGCAACGGTCCCTCCTCCCGCCGGGCGACCCGGAGGCGTCCGGCCTGGACATTGCCTGCCGCTACCTGCCGGGCAACGCGGCGACCGAGGTCGGCGGCGACTGGTTCGACGTCATCGAACTCCCCGGCCATCGCACGGCGTTGGTGGTGGGAGACGTGATGGGACGCGGCCTGCGCGCCGCGGTGGCGATGGGTGAACTCCGCACCGCCGTAAGAACATTGGCACTCCTGGATCTGGAACCGGCCGAGGTCCTCTCCGCGTTGGACGAGATCGCGCGGGGCCTCGGCACGCCCGGCGGGGTCCAGCAGGCCACCCGCGCGGCCCGCCAGCCGCGCGACGCCGACCTCTCCGAGGTGTACCTCGCGACGTGCGTGTACGCCGTCTACGACTCAGTGACGCGCCGGTGCACCTTCGCCAACGCGGGCCATCTGCCCCCGGTGCTGGTCGAACCCGGCGAGAGCGCGCTGATGCTCGACGTGCCGCCGGGGATGCCGCTCGGGGTGGGCGGCGAGCCCTTCGAGGAGGTGGAGGTCGAACTGCCCGAAGGCGCACTGTTGGCGCTCTACACGGATGGACTGGTCGAATCCCGCGACCATCCTCTCGACGAGGGCCTGCAAGCCTTCGTCGGCGCCCTGACCGACCCCTCCAGCCCTCTGGAGGACGTCTGCGACCACGTCCTCAACACCCTCGACACCCACCACGGCGAGGACGACATCGCGTTGCTCATGGCACGCGTCCAGGGGCTGCCCGCCGAGTCCGTCGGCGACTGGACGCTGCCGCGCGAGCCGCGCAGCGTGGGCCGTGCCCGCGAGTACGCGCGTACGCAGCTGGTGTCCTGGGGCCTGGAGCCCCTCGTCGACACGGCAGAGCTCCTGGTCAGCGAGCTGGTGACCAACGCGCTGCGCTACGGCGAGGGCGAGATCCGGCTGCGGCTCCTTCTCGACCGGACACTCGTCTGCGAGGTCTGGGACGCGGGGCTCGTCCAGCCGCGGCGGCGGCGGGCCCGTGACACGGACGAGGGCGGTCGGGGGTTGCAGCTCGTGGGGCTGCTGTCCGCGGCCTGGGGGTCGCGACGGACCCCCCGGGGGAAGACCGTGTGGTTCGAACTCCCGTTGCCGGACGGGGAGACCGGGTTGACGGATCCGGCGGAGGCGTTGCTCAGTCTGTTCTGAGAGCGGGGGTGCACGGGGGTTCGCGGGGTGGCTTTTTCGCTTGTCGCGCAGTTCCCCGCGCCCCTGTTCAGGGGCGCGGGGAACTGCGCAATCTTTTAGCGGGGGTCTGGGGGCGCAGCCCCAGGTGCGGGACGGGCAGGGGCGGAGGGGGCGAAAACCTCCAGGCCGGTACCGACGCAGGGTCAGCCGGCCGGTGTCGCCCGCCGCCCCCGCGTGCGGGGCCCGCCGAAACTCGCGGGCCCGCCACCGTGCCCCAGGAGGATGCCACCCAGCACGGCCCCACCCACCCCGACACCTTCGTCGCCTCCGGACGGATTCCCGTACGCCCGTACGTCCCGCTCCGCGAACTCCCGCGCCTGACGGGTGAGGCCATCGGCCCGCTGGACCTCGGAGAGGCCGGGGGACGGCCCGGCGAGGAGACGCTCCGCCTGCGCCTGCCGCGTCCGCGCCTCGCATCCCACAGCCGCCCGATGCGTCGTGACGAAATCCGCCGCGAGAGCAACGGCGCTACGGGCGGGGAGGAGAAAGTGCCCGAGCAGGGCGCGCACGCGCTCGTCGGGAAGGCCGCCGTCGCCCGCCTCGGCGAGAGCCGTGCCCGCCTCGGCGACGCGACGAAGGGCGTCCAGGGGGTCGTACGGACCGGCCGTCGTCTCCCGGCGCACGCCGGCGAGAAGTGACTCGGCGTGGGCGATCCGCCCGGGCAGCCGGCCGACGCCCCCGGTCGCCAGCAGGCCGCGGGCCTCCGCGAGGTCGCCCTCCACCCCGGCGAGCGCGGCGGGCAACTGCTCGGCGGCCGAGGCCAGTTCGGCCGCGAGGCGCTCTACACCGTCCACGAGGGCGGCCGCCTGGTCGACGGCCCCCTCCGCGGCGCGCAGATACGCGGCCGCCTTCCCGGCGTCTCCCCGGTCGAGGGACTGCCGCGCCTGGTTGAGATGGACGGTGGCGAACACGAGCCGGTCCTTGGCCTGTTCGACGTGGCCGGCGACCGGGAGGGACGCGGAGGGGGCGTACCGCTTGTGGAGGTCGCCAAGTGTCGTCTCCGTGCCCGGGGTGCGCGTGGCGAGTTCGCGGAAGCGGGTCTCCGCGATCTCCAGAGGAGCCGCCGCGTTGCGCTCCAGGGCGCGCAGCAGGTCGAACCCGGCCGCCTCCGAGTCCAGCCGCCGCCCCGCCTCGGTGCAGCGGAGGACGATCTCCTCCAGCATGCTCCGGCTGTCCTCCGGGGCCGCCTCGTCGAGCCGCTGCCGCAGCCGGAAGGCGGCCGCCAGCTCGGACTTCGCGTACGCCAGTGCCTCCATGCACGGCTTGACCGGCTCGTCGCCGAACTGGGCGGTGGCGCAGCCGAGTTCCTCGGCGCTGGTGCGGACGCAGTCGTCGGTGCCGACCAGCAACTGCCGGGTCTGCAGGTCCAGTTCGTGGACCGGCGGTACGGCATGCGGGGCGCCGCCGGGTGTCGTACGCGTCCTCGCCCGCCGCTTGCGCCGCGCGTACCCGTAGGCCGCCAGTACCACCGCGGTGCCCACCGCGACGAGGGGCAGTACGAGATCCCCGGTGGCCGTCCCGTCCTGACCCGGAGCACCCTCGGCCTGCCCGGCGGCGCCCACCTCGTCGGCGGCCGGCACACTCCGCGCCACGGTCTCCGCATCCCCGGCCCCCGCCGTCGCCGGCGGCAGCACTAACCACCCCACCGCCACCAGCCCCCCGAGCACGACATGCGCCACCCGCAGGGCTATGTGGGACGTGGCTCGGCGCGATCGGTTGCGGCTCTGGGGCGACGTCACATTTGGGAGCGTATGACCGCTTGCGCGCCGACGCGACCGGGGTACGCCGAGGCGGGGGCGCCTAAGGTACGGGGGACACGGGGGCGTACGGGAGGGGCACCGGGGATGGACACGGGCGGGACGGAACCGGCAACGGAGAACCACACGCAGAGCCCGGCGCCACCCGTCGAGCCCCACGGGGAGCAGGCCGAAACCCCGACGAACGCGGGCCCGACCCGACCGCGGACCCCGCAGGAGCCGAAGCCCGCCGACCACCGAACGGCCCCAGCGACCACGACGAACGAAGAGGTCCGGACGGGCGACGCCCGGACCCCGGCGCCCGGCGCCGGGGAGCCGGCGGGCGCCCCCGGGGCGCCCCCGTACCCTGCCACCCCCACCCGGACCCGACGGATCGTCCGGGCCTGGCGCAACCCCCGCCTCCGCTGGCCCAAGCGCATCGCCCTCACTCTGCTTCTCGTCCTTCTCCTCCCGTCCCTCGCCGCCGGAATCGCCCTCCGGGTGAACTACGCGGGAGACCCCGCCCCCGGCACCCGGACGAGAAACCGTGACGCCCTCTGGCTGGGGCATGCCTGGGTGGACGGGCGGAAGGGGGACGCGGAGGTCGAGGCGCTGGCGGAGCGGCTGCGGAGTACCGGGATCAGGGATCTGTATGTGCACGCGGGGCCGTTGGAACACGACGGGACGCTGCCCGCGGCGGCGTATCCGGGGGCCGGTCGGCTGATCGCGGCCGTGCACCGGCAGCTGTCCGAAGTACGGGTGCAGGCATGGCTCGGGGACGAGCTGGCCAGTGAGGGACCGGTCGGGCTGCGGCTGGAGCGCGCGGTGACCCGGGACGCCGTCGTGCGGTCGGCCCGCCAGGTTCTCGCGGCCGGCTTCGACGGCGTCCACTTCGACCTGGAGCCCCTCCATTCGGGCGACCGCGACTATCTCTCCCTCCTCGACGACCTGCACCGGGTCACCCGTGCCCGCGGCGTCCCGCTCTCCGTCGCCGCCCACCAGATCGACCCGCTCCCGGCGGTCCACTCCCTCCGCGGCACCCTCACGGGACACCCCAAGTGGTGGTCCCAGTCGTACTTCGGCCAGGTCGCGCGCCGCGTCGACCAGATCGCCCTCATGTCGTACGACACGGCACTGCCTCTGGAGAGCCTGTACGGCGGTTACGTCGCCCAGCAGACCTCCCTCGCCCTCGAAGTCACCCCGAGGTCGACGGACTTGCTGATGGGCCTGCCGTTCTTCCACGAGGACGACATGAGTCACCACGGGTCGGCGGAAACCGTCGCGGCCGCCGTACGCGGCACCCGTCTCGGCCTCTCCCGCACCGATCGCCACCGTGAGCGGTTCGGCGTCGCGCTGTACGTGGATTTCGCCGCCACGGAAGCGGACTGGACGGCGTATCGGCAAGGGTGGGTCCAGTGACCAGCTCCCGCACGCCTCTCACCCGCGAAGATCTGGCCCCGCTCGCCCGCGCCGCCCTGGGTCCCGCCCGCACCCTCATCGCGACCACGCGGCTCCGCGGGGGCAGCAAGAAGGGCGTCTACCGCCTCGCCTTCGACGACGGTTCCACGGCGATCGCGTACGTCTGGTCCCCGGACGAGGACTTCTGGCCGACGGCTCCGACGGCTCCGACGGCTCCGACGGCTCCGACGGTCCCGACAGGCCCGATCGGCCCGGCGGATCCCTCGGGCCCCACCGACCACCGCGACCCCTTCTCCCACGCCTCCGGAATCGACCTCTACACGGCCTCGTACGAGCGGCTGACGGCGCTCGGTGTCCGCACCCCGCGCCTCCTCCTCGCCGACCGCACCCACGCGCACCTCCCGGCGGACGTGGCCGTCGTCGAGTACGTGGGCGGCGGCAGCCTGGAAGAGCTGTTGCGCCGTGATCCCCGGGCGGGCGCGAAGCCCCTGCGGGAGCTGGCCGAGGCCCTGAACCGCATGCGACGCCACCGTGCCCCCGGCTTCGGAAAAGTCGCCCTCGTCGACAACGGCGGCGTCTCGTACGGGAGTTCCTGCGCGGAGGTCGTACGGGACCGCGCCCTGGCCGACCTGGCGGAGGCCGCGGCACGGGACGGCCGGATCGCCGCCGTACGCGGGGCGCTGCACGACCGCGTGCACGCCCTCGCCGCCGCGATCCGGCCCCGCGGTCACCACACGCTCATCCACGGCGAACTCGGCCCGGACCACGTCCTCGTAACCGCCGACAGTCACCCGGTGCTCATAGACATCGAGGGCCTGATGTACTTCGACGCCGAGTGGGAGCACGTGTTCCTGCGCCTGCGCTTCCAGGACCACTACGAGGCCCTGCGCACCGACGGCCTCGACGAGGACCGGCTGCGCCTGTACCGCCTGGCGATGCACCTCTCCTTGGTCGCCGGCCCACTGCGCCTGCTCGACGGCGATTTCCCGGAGCCGGGGCCGATGCGGGCCATCGCCGAGCACAACCTCCGGCAGACCCTCACCCTTCTAGAGGCCCAGGACCCCCGCGTGCCATGATCTGGGTGCGTGCCGCGCAGGCATGCTCTGGGGGAGGGGGAGGCGGATGCACACGTACTCAGTGGTGGCCCTGCTGATTCTGGTCGCTCTGGTCGGCGTCGGCACCGTGACGATCACCACGGGCTGGGTGCCGCCCTTCGGCCGAAGCCGCGTACTGCGGCCGAGGCTGTGGGGCTCCGGCGCGGTCCTGATCTCCCTCGGCATGGCCGTGTTCTTGTTCCTCGGCCCGTTCCAGGGCCCCACCGCCCATCCCAACCCCTTCGCCTGGGCCGGCCTCTTCGCGTCCTTCCTGGGCTCGGCACTGCAGCTGCTCGCCCGCCGCCCCGGCCACCCCGCGATCCGATGACGACGGACTGGCACTTCATGCTCGGGCTGGCCGAGGGCGTGGTCCTGGGGCTGGCGGCCGCCGTCGGGATCGCCGCCGCGCGTGGTGGCCGGGTGCCGGGGTGGGAGCGCCGCCCCGTCGTCCGGCGACGGCTGTGGGGACAGGGGGCGCTGGTGCTGACGGGGTCCGTCGCGCTCCCCTCGCTGACGCTGGCCGTGCTGGGTCCGGGCGCCGTCCAGTTCGCCGTCACCCTCGTGGGCGGTGTCGGGATGATCACCGGCGCCGCCGTGATGCATCGTGCGACCCGCGACCGCCGACGCCCCGGCGGCCCCGCGTCCGGCCCTACGTCTCCCGCCTCCTGATCTTCGACCCCAGCCACACCAGCGGGTCGTACTTGCGGTCGACCGCCCGTTCCTTCAAGGGAATCAAGGCGTTGTCGGTGATCTTGATGCCCTCCGGGCAGACCTCCGTGCAGCACTTGGTGATGTTGCAGTAGCCGAGGCCGTGTTCGTCCTGGGCGGTGCGCTTGCGGTCCAGGCCGGACTCCGCCGCCGCGTCCAGCGGGTGCATGTCCAGCTCCGCCACCCTCATCAGGAAGCGCGGGCCCGCGAACGCCGGTTTGTTCTCCTCGTGGTCGCGGACGACATGGCAGGTGTCCTGGCACAGGAAGCACTCGATGCACTTGCGGAACTCCTGCGAGCGGTCGACGTCCTCCTGCTGCATCCGGTACTCGCCGGGGCCGAGGCCTGCCGGGGGCACGAAGGCCGGGACCTCCCTCGCCTTCGTGTAGTTGAAGCCGACGTCCGTGACGAGATCACGTACGACGGGGAAGGCGCGGAGCGGTGTGACGGTGATCGTCTCCTCCGGCGTGAACACCGACATCCGCGTCATGCACATCAGCCGCGGCCGCCCGTTGATCTCCGCCGAACACGAACCGCACTTGCCCGCCTTGCAGTTCCAGCGCACGGCCAGATCGGGGGCCTGGGTCGCCTGGAGCCGGTGGATGATGTCCAGGACCACCTCACCGTCGTTCACCTCGACCTTGAAGTCCTCCAGGCCGCCGCCTTTGACGTCCCCGCGCCACACCTTGAAGCGGGCCTCATAGCTGCTCACTCGTACAGCTCCTCTTCGGCGAGGTACTTGACCAGCTCCTCCTTCTCGAAGAGGGCGAGCAGGTCGGGGCGGATGGGTTCGGTGGTCTCGCGTACGAGGTCGATCTGGCCGCTTACGGGGTCGGTCGCCGCCAATCCGCCCGTCGGGTCGGTCAGCCGGCACAGCAGGTTGACCGGGCGCCACGCGCGGTCCATCGTCGGGTGGTCCTCGCGGGTGTGACCGCCGCGGGACTCCGTGCGCTCCAGCGCGGCCCGTGCCACGCACTCGCTGACCAGGAGCATGTTCCGCAGGTCGAGGGCGAGGTGCCAGCCGGGGTTGAACTGCCGGTGGCCCTCCACGCCCGCCCGCCGCGCCCGTACCCGCAGGTCCGCGAGCTTCTCCAGGGCCTGCTCCATCTCGGCCTCGCGGCGGATGATGCCGACCAGGTCGTTCATCGTCTGCTGGAGTTCCTGGTGCAGGGTGTACGGGTTCTCGGGTGGCCGCCCGTTCTCCTCGCCGGGCTGGGGTCCCTCGGCCGAGAAGGGGCGCAGCGCCTCGGCGGCGGCGGTGTCCACCTGGGTTTCGTCGACGGCGGGACGGTCCTCGGAGAGCCCCGCCGCGTACTCGGCCGCGTGCAGCCCGGCCCGCCGCCCGAACACCAGCAGGTCGGAGAGCGAGTTGCCGCCGAGCCGGTTGGAGCCGTGCATGCCGCCGGCGACCTCGCCGGCCGCGAAGAGGCCGGGTACGCCGCGTGCCGCCGCCGTTTCCGACTCGACCGCGATGCCGCCCATCACGTAGTGGCAGGTCGGGCCGACCTCCATCGACTCGGCGGTGATGTCGACGTCCGCCAGCTCCTTGAACTGGTGATACATGGACGGCAGCCGGCGCCGGATGACCTCGGCGGGCATACGGGTCGAGACATCGAGGAAGACTCCGCCGTGCGGGGAGCCGCGGCCGGCCTTCACCTCGGAGTTGATGGCCCGGGCGACCTCGTCCCGGGGCAGCAGCTCGGGGGGACGGCGGTTGTTGTCCGGGTCCTCGTACCAGCGGTCGCCCTCTTCCTCGGACTGCGCGTACTTCTCCTTGAAGACGTCCGGGATGTAGTCGAACATGAACCGCTTGCCGTCGGAGTTCCGGAGCACTCCGCCGTCGCCGCGCACCGACTCGGTGACGAGGATGCCCTTCACCGACGGCGGCCAGACCATGCCCGTCGGGTGGAACTGCACGAACTCCATGTTCAGCAGCGGCGCCCCGGCAAGGAGCGCGAGTGCGTGCCCGTCGCCCGTGTACTCCCACGAGTTCGACGTCACCTTGAAGGACTTGCCGATGCCGCCCGTGGCGATCACGACGGAGGGCGCTTCGAGGACGAAGAAACGGCCCGATTCGCGCTCGTAGCAGAAGGCCCCGGAGACGCGGCTGCCCTCTTTGAGGATCCTGGTGACGGTGCACTCCTGGTACACCTTCAGGCGGCTCTCGTAGTCCCCGGTCTCCTTCATGTCCTCCTGCTGGAGGGACACGATCTTCTGCTGCAGGGTCCGGATGAGCTCCAGGCCCGTCCGGTCGCCGACGTGCGCGAGCCGTGGATACTCATGGCCGCCGAAGTTGCGCTGCGAGATCCGCCCGTCCTTCGTACGGTCGAAGAGGGCGCCCCAGGTCTCCAGCTCCCATACCCGGTCGGGCGCTTCCTGGGCGTGCAGCTCGGCCATCCGCCACTGGTTGAGGAACTTCCCGCCGCGCATGGTGTCGCGGAAGTGGACCTGCCAGTTGTCGTGCTCGTTGACATTGGCCATCGCCGCCGCGATGCCGCCCTCGGCCATCACGGTGTGCGCCTTGCCGAACAGGGACTTGCAGATCACGGCCGTACGGGCGCCGCGCTCCCGCGCCTCGATGGCGGCGCGCAGTCCGGCACCCCCGGCGCCGACCACGACAACGTCCCACTCCTGCCGGTCGACCACGGACATCAGAAGAACCTCGGATCGTCGAAGGCGCCGGACGCGACCAGATACACGTAGAAGTCGGCGAGCGCCACGCTCACCAACGATGTCCAGGCGAGCAGCATGTGACGGGCATTGAGCTTCCCCACCCACTGCCACATCCGGTAGCGCACGGGGTGCTTGGAGAAGTGCTTGAGCTTCCCGCCGACGATGTGCCGGCAGGAGTGGCAGGACAGGGTGTACGACCAGATCAGCACGATGTTGACCAGGAACACCACGGTGCCCAGGCCCATGTGGCCCCAGTTGTAGTGCTCGTCGCGGAAGGACAGCACGGTGTCGTACGTGAGGATCCCGGCGACGATGATGGCCGCGTAGAAGAAGTACCGGTGGATGTTCTGCAGGATCAGCGGGAAGCGCGTCTCACCGGTGTACTTCTTGTGCGGCTCGGGGACCGCGCAGGCCGGCGGCGACGCCCAGAAACCGCGGTAGTAGGCCTTGCGGTAGTAGTAGCAGGTCAGCCGGAAGCCCAGCGGGAAGATCAGGATGATGATGGCCGGGGAGATGGCCCACCAGCTCCCGAAGAGGTCCGCGTTGGGGCCCGCGTGCATGGTCTCGCACCGCTCGGCCAGACAGGGCGAGTAGAACGGCGAGACGTACGGCGCCGCATAGTAGTTCGTGTCCGCGAAGGCCCGCCAGGTCGAGTAGACGACGAAGGCCAGCAGCCCGGCCGCGGTGGCGGCGGGCGCCAGCCACCAGCGGTCCGTCCGCAGATGCGGGGCGGTGATCGCGGCCCGCGCGGCGGACCGTACGCCGCCGCTGTTCAGTTGGGGTTCCGTACCAGTGGCCAACGCTGCTGCTCCTCTTCAGGGCTCGGTTCGCCTCCGGGCCGCAACCGCATCGATGTGCGCCCCCCGGCGCGTGACTGTGTCGACCCTTCGGCCTGCTCGCCGGGGGTGCTCACGGGGCGTGGCGGTCGCGGGCGCCGAGGCCCTCGTCGTCCGAGTCCGTCCACAGGGAGTTGTCGTACGGGGTGTCGGGGATGGCGACCAGGTCGGGCCGGCGTGGCGCGGCCGGCTGGGCGGCGGCCTCGCGCAGCAGCGCGACGCTCTCGCGCAGGTGGTCGGCGTCCGCCCGCACCCGGCGCATATCCAGGCCGGCGCCTATTTGCTGTTCCAGCCGTCCGACCGACCTCGCGAGGTCGTCGAGACAGCGCTGTACGGACGTCAAGTCGTCGTGCACGGACATGACTTGCCCTCACTTCCGCGGACCCTCCGGCCCAAGGCGGCAACGTTCATGCGCCTGCGAGTGTTGCGCGTCACACCGGGCCGTGTGAAGAGATCTGCACGGATTCCAGGATCGCACTATCCCGAACGCGCCGCCACGCGCCCTGCGCGCGCCGGGTGCCGCCGGTGGCGCGGCCGTGCGCCGGGGGTGTGTCGCCCCCTCCGCCCCTATCCGTCCCGTACCTGGGGGCTCCGCCCTCAGACCCCCCAAAAGATCGCGCAGTTCCGCGCACCCCTTCAGGGGAGCAGGGAACTGCGCGACAAGCCCCCACGGGTCGGGGTGGAGGGGCGAAATCCTCCCTGGGCCGGCCCCGGCGCCGGGTGCCATTGCGCCACATGGGTGGCCTTCGCGGCCCGCACCGCCGTGTCGCCGCCCCGTGGCCGCCTTCCTCCCCTTCAGTGGGCGCATACATCTGATCAACTCCATATACCGCCAAACGTGATCAGAAGCCGACCTGCCCCACAGCGGAGCGCCCCCCGGAGGTTGCAGTGATGTCCCACGACGGCGTCGGACTGCGCGCGGTGATGCGCTCGGTCGCGTTCCTCACCGCGGGCGCGCTCGCGGTACCCGCCCTCGCCGCGTGCAGCGCGGAGGACGAGGCGGGTCAGCCCGTGGCCGGGCAGGACATCGCGCCCGCGGCCCGTGACCTGGTCGCCGACGGCGGCACCCTGCGCTGGGCCGTGGACGCCGTACCGGAGACGCTCAACACCTTCCAGGCCGACGCCGACGCCGCGACCTCGCGCGTCGCCGGGGCCGTACTGCCGTCGATGTACCGGCTCGACCGGAACGGGCGGCCGCAGGTCGACCCCGACTACCTGGAATCCGCGAAGATCGTCGAGACCGAGCCCAAGCAGGTCGTGCTGTACAAGCTCAACCAGCAGGCCGTCTGGAGCGACGGCCGCGAGATCGGCGCCGCCGACTTCGCGGCCCAGTGGCGCGCTCTGTCCGGCAAGGACACCGCGTACTGGACGGCCCGCAACGCCGGCTACGACCGCATCGAGAAGATCGAGCGCGGCAAGAACAACCTGGAGGTCAGAGTCACCTTCAGCCGGCCCTACGCCGACTGGAAGTCGCTGTTCTCACCGCTGTACCCGAAGGACGTCATGGGTACCCCGGACAGCTTCAACGACGGGGCGAGAAGGAAGCTCAAGGTGACCGCGGGACCCTTCGCGCTGAAGGAGGTGGACCGCACGGGCGGCGAGGTCCACCTCATCCGCAACCCGCGCTGGTGGGGCCATCCCACCAAGCTCTCCGAGATCGATCTGATCGCCGTCGCCCGTGACAAGCGGGCCGCCGCGCTCGCCGATGACAAGCTCGACCTGGCCGAGATCGACCCCTCCGAGGCCGAACAGATCACGCTCGCCGCCCGCGATCAGGGCAGCACCCCGTTGCAGGGGGCCGGAGCCGCGATCACACCCGCGAAGGCGCTGCGCTCCTGGGCCCTCGCGCACGGTTCCGACGAGAACGCCGCCTCCGACGAGGCCAGCGCCCGCACGAAGCTGCGCGAGGCGATGGAGAAGTTCGCCGACCAGCAGTCGGCGCTGCGCCGTTTCGTGGTCCGCAAGTCCCTCGAACCCGCCTACACCCAGCTCGCCCTCAACGGCTCCGAGGGCCCGCTCGCCGACGAGCGCGTCCGCCGCGCCGTGGCCCGCGCCCTCAACCGGCAGGAGCTCGCCCAGGTGGTGCTGAAGCCGCTGGGCCTGCCCGCCGTTCCGGTCGGCAGCCATCTCGCCCTCTCGGGCCAGCAGGCGTACGCCGACAACAGCGGCGCTCTCGGCGGCCAGAACACCGCCGAGGCGCAGGCGCTGCTGACCGACGCCGGGTGGGTGCCCGGCGGGCCGGTCAAGGAACAGAAGAAGAAGACGGAGAAGGCGGCCGGTTCCCAGGGCAAGAAGGCGGACTCCGACGGCACCGGCGACGACGGGACGTACATCGTCGGCGAGGACGACAAGCCCTCCGACGCCGACCGGGAGAGGAAGAAGGACCCCAAGGACCACAGCGAACGGCACAATCGGAAGCAGTCGGGGGAGTACGCGGACGAGCAGGCCGGCAAGCACCTGGACGGGAAGCGGTACCTCAGGCAGGGCGGGGCGCCGGGGGCGTACGCGCCGAAGGGGACGGCGGCTCCCGCGGGCGCCGCGGCGGGTGCGCTCGCCAAGGACGGCAAGGCGCTCACGCTCCGTTTCGTGCTGCCCTCGGGCCCGGGCTCCGAGTCCCTGCACGCCGTCGCCGACCGCATCGCGCAGATGCTGCAGCGCATCGGTATCCACACCGACATCTCGAAGGTCTCGGACGACAGCTACTTCAAGGACCACATCGCGTCGGGTCAGTACGACCTGGCGCTGTACTCGTGGCCCGCGTCCGCCTTTCCGGCCACCGACGCCCGCCCGATCTTCGCCAAGCCGGTGCCGGCCGCCGACGGGTCCCTCAGCGTCGAGCAGAACTACACCCGGGTCGGCACCGACCAGGTCGATCAGCTCTTCGACCAGGCCATCTCCACGCTGGACGAGGACGAGGCGCGCTCGCTGGTCCGCAAGGCCGACGCCCGCATCTGGGCCGCCGCCGGCTCCATCCCCCTCTACCAGCGCCCGCAGCTCACCGCCGCACGCTCCAACCTCGCCAACACCGGCGCCTTCGGCTTCCAGACGCCGATCTACGAGGACATGGGCTACCTGAAGCCCTCCGCGAAGCCTTCGGCCGGCCCCTCACAGAACTGACCACGGCTCCACTCCAGCTGCCGCTGGCTGGCTCCCGCTACCGCTGACTGCTGTGGGCAATCGTCCCGGGGCGGGACGGGTGGGCACAGCCACCAGCGCCGGGTGCCCTGTTGCACCAAGGCTCCCGGCACCGGGGCGGGGGTCGAGGGCCGGTCGCGCGGCCCGGCGCTGTACGGGGTGCCGCTGTGCCCACCCGTGCCGCCCCTAGCGGCACGCATGCCCACAGCTGGGAAAGTGGGGGGCGGCGGCGCGTATGCCCACAGCTGGGACGGCTGTAGGGGCCCAGGTCAGGTGGTGGTCGTCGCCCTCCGGGGGCCGGGGCTGTCCGGGGCACGTACCATGGGGTAAGGCCGTGGCGTGTTCAGCCCGGCAGGCCCCGCGCAGCGGAGGCCGTCCACTCACCCCGGGAGAAGCGCCTCAATATGGCCACGCGCCACGACATCCGCAACGTCGCCATCGTCGCCCACGTCGACCATGGCAAGACCACCCTGGTCGATGCCATGCTCAAGCAGGCCGGTGCCTTCGCCGCGCACGCCGCCGAGTCGCTCGACGACCGCATGATGGACAGCAATGACCTGGAGCGTGAGAAGGGCATCACGATCCTGGCCAAGAACACGGCCGTGAAGTACCACCCCAAGGATGGCGGCGAGGCCATCACGATCAACATCATCGACACCCCCGGCCACGCCGACTTCGGCGGCGAGGTCGAGCGCGGTCTGTCGATGGTGGACGCGGTCGTCCTCCTCGTCGATGCCTCCGAGGGCCCGCTGCCGCAAACCCGCTTCGTGCTGCGCAAGGCGCTGCAGGCCCGCCTGCCCGTCATCCTGTGCATCAACAAGACGGACCGCCCGGACTCGCGCATCGACGAGGTCGTGAACGAGGCGTACGACCTCTTCCTCGACCTCGACGCCGACGAGGACCAGATCGAGTTCCCGATCGTCTACGCGTGTGCGCGTGACGGCGTGGCCTCGCTGACCAAGCCGGAGGACGGCACCGTCCCGGCCGACAGCGACAGCCTGGTGCCGTTCTTCTCCACGATCCTGGAGCACGTCCCGGCCCCCTCGTACGACGAGAAGGCCCCGCTCCAGGCACACGTCACCAACCTGGACGCCGACAACTTCCTCGGCCGTATCGCGCTGCTCCGCGTCGAGCAGGGCGAGCTCCGCAAGGGCCAGACCGTCACGTGGATCAAGCGCGACGGCACGATGTCCAACGTCCGCATCACCGAGCTGCTGATGACCGAGGCGCTCACCCGCAAGCCCGCCGAGGTGGCGGGTCCCGGTGACATCTGCGCCGTCGCCGGTATCCCGGACATCATGATCGGCGAGACCCTCGCCGACCCCGAGAACCCCATCGCGCTGCCGCTGATCACGGTCGACGAGCCGGCGATCTCGATGACGATCGGTACCAACACCTCGCCGCTGGTCGGCCGTGGTGGCACGGGCAAGGGCGCGGACGCCAAGGCCGCGGTCAAGGACCGCAAGGTCACCGCCCGCCAGGTCAAGGACCGTCTGGACCGCGAGCTGATCGGTAACGTCTCCCTCCGTGTGCTCGACACTGAGCGTCCGGACGCCTGGGAGGTCCAGGGCCGTGGTGAGCTCGCGCTCGCCATCCTGGTCGAGCAGATGCGCCGCGAGGGCTTCGAGCTGACCGTCGGCAAGCCGCAGGTCGTCACCCAGGAGATCGACGGCAAGGTCCACGAGCCGGTCGAGCGCATGACGATCGACGTGCCCGAGGAGCACATGGGCGCGGTCACGCAGCTCATGGGTGTCCGCAAGGGCCGGATGGACAACATGTCCAACCACGGTTCCGGTTGGGTGCGCATGGAGTTCGTCGTTCCCTCCCGCGGTCTCATCGGGTTCCGGACCGAGTTCCTCACCAGCACCCGCGGCACGGGCATCGCGCACTCGATCCACGAGGGCCACGAGCCCTGGTTCGGCACGCTGGCGACCCGTAACAACGGCTCGCTGGTCGCCGACCGCGCCGGCGCCGTCACCGCGTTCGCGATGACGAACCTGCAGGAGCGCGGCGTGCTGTTCACCGACCCCGGCACCGAGGTGTACGAGGGCATGATCGTCGGCGAGAACTCGCGCTCCGACGACATGGACGTGAACATCACCAAGGAGAAGAAGCTCACGAACATGCGGTCGTCCTCGGCCGACTCGTTCGAGGCGATCGTCCCGCCGCGCAAGCTCTCGCTGGAGCAGTCCCTCGAGTTCTGCCGTGACGACGAGTGTGTCGAGGTGACCCCGGAGGCCGTTCGCATCCGCAAGGTCAACCTGGACGCCCGCGAGCGCGCCCGCGCCGCGAGCCGCGCCAAGCACGGCTGATCACAGTCGCCGGTTCGGCTGATCACGGTCGTCCGGTTCGGCTGATTCTCGTCGCTCCGTACGGCTGATCATCGGCAACTGAGCCCGGGTTTCCCCAGGATGGGGGGACCCGGGCTTTTTGCAACCCAATTTCTGCTTCCCGCTGTCCGAAATGCGGGACCCCCCGCCCGATACGCATGTAACACGTCCGTTTCGCGGGCTTCTCCCTCAGATCATTTTGTCCAGATTTTGGAAGATGTACGCGTCAGCTGTGATGGAACCGAGACCTAAAGGCTGTGGTCGGTTATCTGGCTCATGTCAGATAGTTAGCCGCGTAACGCTCGGGTCAATGGGTCATGCGCTGTGGGGACAGCGCCGACTCACGAGCACAGTGGGGTGTTTGACCCTCCGTCAGGGGTGTCGGAGGTCAGTCAGGGCCCCTCCTGTCCGTGCACCGGTTGAGTCATGAGGAGGCACCAGATGCCAACTACGCGTGTTCATCTGCGAGTTGTCGCACGCCGCGTTCTTGCGCGCAGCGACCGCTAGGCATACGTCTCTCCTGATCCGCATGGTCCGAACCGTGGCCGCCCACACCCTGTGGCGGGCGCGGGCTCGGCGTACCCATGAAATGGACGAATCATGACGAGTCCGATCGAGATCGAGAGCGCGGAAGCCTCCACCGAGGTCGACGAGCAGACGAAGCAGAAGCGTTCCGCCGAGCCGGAGAAGCTGGAGGGCCGATCGCCCGGCCAGCTGATGTGGCGCCGGTTCAAGCGCGACCGCAGCGGTGTCGTCTCCGCGTACATCGTGATCTTCTTCTTCCTGATCGCCGCCCTCGCTCCGCTGATCTCGAAGCTGTACGGCAAGGATCCGTACACGCTCTACGGGCAGGACGACCCCACGCTCCTGAACGACTTCAACATGCCCGCCGGTCCCAACGGCGGCATCACGTCGGAGTTCTGGTTCGGGATCGAACCGACGCTGGGGCGCGATGTGTTCATGCAGCTCCTGTACGGCATGCGCACCTCGCTGTACACGGCGCTCGCGGCGACGGTCGCGATGGTGTTCATGGGGGTGCTGATCGGCCTGGTCGGCGGCTACTTCGGCGGCAAGGTCGACTACTGGCTCGGTCGGCTCACGGACTTCCTGCTCGCCTTCCCGCAGCAGCTGTTCATGATCGCGGCGATGCCGGTGATCACCGCGGTGTTCGTCGCCCCCGACGAGGAGACGCCCACCTACATTCACGCGCTCGCGATCATCGGCGTGCTGTGGTTCCTCGGCTGGATGGGTCTCGCCCGGCTCATCCGGGCGGTCGCGCTCTCCCTGCGTGAGCGGGAGTTCGTCGAGGCCGCGAAGGTCGCGGGCGCCTCGCCGTGGCGGATCATCCGCAAGGAACTGCTGCCCAACCTCGTCACACCGATCCTGGTGCAGGGCACCTACATGCTGCCGAGCACCATCCTGTCGGTCGCTTTTCTCTCGTTCGTCGGGGTCGGTTACACCGAACCGACCCCCGACTGGGGCCGGATGTTCGCCATCGGGTCGGACATCTACGAACAGGACCCGGTCTACATGTTCTTCCCGGGTGTCGCCATGGTCGTCTTCGTCGTGGCGTTCAACCTCCTCGGTGACTCGGTCCGGGATGCCTTCGATCCCAAGACGGGCCGCTGATCCGAGCGCGGGGGGCCGCTGCCACCCGGGAGCCGGCACGACCGGCCGTGCACTGCCAGGCAGCACCGGTTGATCACTGATCACAACTCACAGGCAGGTGGACTCGACTCCATGAGCATCCTCAGTTCCCACAGAGGGCGGACCGTCGTCGTCGCGGTCGCGGCCGGCGCCCTGGCGCTGGCCGGCTGCAGCAGCAGTGACAGCGGCAGCGGCAAGGACAAGAGCAAGAACAAGGAAGAGGCCGCGTCCCAGGCCGCGGCGGTGAAGATGGGCACCGCGGCGGACTCGACGGGTCCCGCCGAAGAGGTCACCGGCGCCAAGCCCGGCGGCACGATCCAGGTGTACGAGGAGGACGACTTCTCGCACCTCGACCCGGGCCAGATCTACGTCAGCGACGCCGGCCTGCTCTCCAAGCTCATCTTCCGCGGCCTGACGACCTACAAGGAGGACGCCAAGGGCGGCCTCACGGTCGTCGGTGACCTCGCCACCGACCCCGGCAAGATGTCGGACGGCGGCAAGACCTGGACGTACACCCTGAAGGACGGCGTCAAGGACGAGACAGGTCATGTGATCGACTCGGCCGACATCCGCCACACCTTCGAGCGGCTCTACGACCCGTTCATCACGGACGGCCCGTCGTACATCCAGCAGTGGCTGTCCGGTGCCGGCACCACCTACCGCAAGGCGTACGAGGGCCCGTTCAAGGGCAAGCACCTGCCGGACACGGTCCTGGCCACGCCCGACGACAAGACGGTCGTCTTCCACTTCAAGGACGCGCAGCCCGACCTGCCGCAGGCGCTCGCCATGGCCGGCTACTCCGTCGTCCCCGAGAAGACGGACACCAAGGCCAAGTACGACACCAAGCCCGTCGCCATCGGCCCGTACAAGATCTCGGAGTTCAAGGCCGGCAAGAGCGTGAAGCTGGTCAAGAACACCAACTGGGACGCGAAGACGGACGCGATGCGTCACCAGTACGTCGACGGCTTCAACATCGACATCAACCACGACGACGAGGACCAGACCAAGACGATCCTCGCCGACCGCGGTGAGGCCAAGAACGCCATCATGATGACCGGCCAGGTTGCCACCACCCAGGTCCAGAAGGTGGTCTCCGACGCCGCGGCGATGAAGCGCACGATCCAGGGCTACGCCCCGTACGTGTGGCAGATGAACTTCAACATGGACCGCATCAAGGACAAGAAGATCCGCGACGCGATCACCTACGCCATGCCGTCCACCGCGGTCTACAAGGCAGACGGCGGCGCGTACGGCGGTGAGGTCGCCAACAGCCTGATGTCGCCCACCACTCCGGGCTACCAGAAGGACTACGACCCCTTCGACCGGACCAAGAAGCCCAACGGTGACATCGCCAAGGCCAAGAAGCTGATCGAAGAGGCCGGCGCCAAGGGCAAGAAGATCGTCTACGCCTACGCCAACATCCCGGTCCGCCAGCAGCAGGCCGTCCTCGTCGAGAACGCCCTCACCAAGATCGGTCTCGACGTCCAGAAGAAGGAAGTCGACGCCGCCACCTGGTACGAGCAGATCGGCAAGGTCGACAACGGCTTCGACATCTACATGACCGGCTGGGGCCAGGACTGGTCCTCCGCCAGCACCGTCTTCCCGCCGCTGTACGACGGCACGCAGATCCAGGACGGCGCGTCGAACTACGCGCACATCAACGACGACCACGTGAACTCCGAGATCAAGCGGATCCTGAAGATCACGGACACCGCCGAGGCCACCAAGGCCTGGACCGCGCTCAACCAGTACATCAGCGAGAAGGTCAACCCGGCGTCGCCGATCTACTACACCAAGGTGTTCCAGATCGCCGGCACCAACGTGGGCGGCCTGCGCTACTCCACGGTCACCAGCTACACCGACCCGACCCGGGTCTTCCTCAAGAGCTGACCACCCTCCCGGGGCGCACTCAGCGGAGTGCGCCCCGGGCGCTCCTGTCCCTGGCCGCCGTCCTGAGAGCAGCGTTCCGCCATGCTTCGATTCATCCTTCGCCGGACGTTCGGCGCGATGCTCATCCTCCTGCTGATCAGCGCCTTCACCTTCTTCATGTACTACGCGATCCCCCAGGACCCGGCCACCCTCGCGTGCGGCAAGAACTGCACCCCGGACGCGCTGGCGATCATCCACAAGAACCTGGGGCTCGATGATCCGATCCCGGTGCAGTACTGGAAGTTCCTCTCCGGCATATTCGTCGGGCGGGACTTCGCCGTGGGGCACTGCCCGGCCCCCTGCTTCGGCGTCTCCTTCCGCGACCAGCAGATGGTCTGGTCCACGATCATGGACCGCTTCCCGCTGACGCTGTCCCTCACGATCGGCGGCCTGATCGTCTTCCTCATCGTCGGCCTCGGCACCGGCATGATCGCCGCCCGCTACCGGGGAACCTGGCTGGACAAGGTCTTCAGCTCCATCTCGCTGGTGCTGAGCTCGTTCCAGATCTACTTCCTCGGCCCGATCGTCCTCGGCATCTTCGTCTACAGCACCGGCTGGCTGGACAAGCCCAAGTACGTGCCGTTCAGCGAGAATCCGGCGCAGTGGTTCATGGGCCTGCTGATCCCCTGGGTCGTCATGTCCGTGATCTTCACCGCCAACTACACCCGTATGGCGCGCTCGACGATGATCGAGCAGCTCCAGGAAGAGCATGTGCGCGCCGCTCGCGCGAAGGGCATGACCGGCAGATACGTCTTTTTCCGGTACGCCTGGCGCGGCTCGCTCATCCCGATCCTCACCATCCTCGGCATGGACCTCTCCGCGCTGCTCGGCGGCGCCGTCGTCACCGAGTTCACCTTCGGTCTGGCGGGCATCGGCCGGCTCGCCGTGGAGTCCGTGGTCGGCAAGGACCTGCCGAAACTCATGGGCGTGATGCTCTTCAGCGCCGCGTTCATCCTCCTGCTCAACGTCATCGTGGATGCGTTGTACGCCGTGATCGACCCGCGTGTGCGGCTGTCCTAGTGCTTGAGGAGCCCTCTGAAGTGACCACACTCACCAAGCCCGAGGACGCCCCGGCGCCGACCGGATCCGACGCGTTCCTGTCGGTGCGTGACCTGCATGTGCGGTTCTCCACCGAAGACGGCGTCGTCAAGGCGGTCGACGGTCTCTCCTTCGACCTGGAGCGCGGTACGACGCTCGGTATCGTCGGCGAGTCCGGATCCGGGAAGTCCGTCACCAACCTGACCATCCTGGGCCTGCACAACCCGCTGACCACCACCATCGAGGGCGAGGTCGTCCTCGACGGCAAGGAACTGATCACCGCCACCGAGGTCGAGCTGGAGAAGCTCCGGGGCAACAAGATGGCGATGATCTTCCAGGACGCGCTGACCGCGCTGTCGCCGTACCACACCGTGGGGCGGCAGATCGGCGAGCCGTTCCGCAAGCACACCGGGGCCTCCAAGAAGGAGGCGCGCGAGCGGGCCATCGACATGCTGGAGAAGGTCGGCATCCCGCACGCCCAGCGGCGCGTGGACGACTATCCGCACCAGTTCTCCGGTGGTATGCGCCAGCGCGCGATGATCGCGATGTCCCTGGTCTGCAACCCGGACCTGTTGATCGCCGACGAACCGACGACGGCCCTCGACGTGACCGTCCAGGCGCAGATCCTGGACCTCCTGAAGGACCTTCAGCAGGAGTTCGGCTCCGCGATCATCATGATCACCCACGACCTCGGGGTGGTCGCGAACATGGCGGACGACCTGCTCGTGATGTACGCGGGCCGGGCGGTGGAGCGCGGCACGGTCCGCGAGGTCCTCAAGTCCCCGCAACACCCGTACACCTGGGGCCTGTTGGCATCCATGCCGCGACTTTCGGCGGACGTGGACGAGCCGCTGACCCCCATTCCGGGCGCGCCTCCGTCGCTGCTGAACCCGCCCTCGGGGTGCCCGTTCCATCCGCGGTGCGCCTTCCGGAGCGAGGTCGAGGGCTCCGACCGGTGTGTGGACATCCGGCCCGAGCTGCCGGAAGGTCGGGGAGCGGCCTGCCATCTGACGTTGGATCAAAAGAGCCGCATCTTCACCGAGACGATTCGGCCCAGGCTGGGCTGAGGGGACTGACTGTGAGCGACGCTGTGAGCGACGAGAAGACCGCGGTCGCGGTCGACACCATCCCCGGTCAGCGGGACGTGGACCCGGCCGAACCGCTGATGCGGGTACGCGACCTGAAGAAGTACTTCCCGGTGAGGGGAGGCTTCCCGATCAAGCGCACGATCGGCGCGGTGCAGGCCGTGGACGGCGTGTCGTTCGACGTCTTCCCCGGTGAAGCACTGGGTCTGGTCGGCGAGTCGGGCTGCGGCAAGTCCACGACGGGACGACTGCTGACCCGTCTCCTGGAGCCCACGCAGGGCACGATCTCGTACCGCGGAAAGGACATCAGCCGCTCCACCCGGCGCCAGCTGTCCCCGATCCGCTCCGAGATCCAGATGATCTTCCAGGATCCGTATGCCTCCCTCAACCCCCGCCAGACGGTGGGCACGATCATCTCCTCGCCGATGGAGATCAACGGCATCAATCCGCCCGGCGGCCGCGAGGCCCGGGTGCGCGAGCTGCTGGAGACGGTCGGTCTCAACCCCGAGCACTACAACCGCTTCCCGCACGAGTTCTCCGGCGGTCAGCGCCAGCGCATCGGCGTGGCACGGGCGTTGGCGCTCGCGCCCAAGCTGATCGTGGCCGACGAGCCGGTATCGGCACTTGACGTCTCCATCCAGGCGCAGGTGGTGAACCTGCTCCAGGAAGTCCAGCGGGAGATGGGCATCGCGTTCGTCTTCATCGCACACGACCTCGCGGTCGTCCGCCACTTCTCGCAGCGCGTCGCGGTGATGTACCTCGGCAAGATCGTGGAGATCGCGGACCGTACGTCGCTGTACACCGGCCCGCGCCACCCCTACACCCACGCCCTCATGTCGGCCGTTCCCGATGCTGACATCGACGCCGAGAAGAAGGAACGCATCCGCCTGGAGGGCGACGTACCTTCCCCCATCGCCCCGCCCTCCGGCTGCCGCTTCCGTACGCGCTGCTGGAAGGCGCAGGACAAGTGCGCGCAGGAGGAGCCACCGCTGATCCAGCTGTCGGGCAACGCCGAGGGCCATCTGACGGCCTGCCACTTCCCGGAGGACCCGACGATCGAGGCCCGCGCGGAGGACATCGTGCTGGATCCGGCGCTGGCGGCGCTCGAGGGCGACGACTAGGGCCTGTCCGGCACGATCCGCCGGGCGGGCCCTAGCCGCCGCTGGGCCCGGCCACGGTGATGATCTCGGGGGCGGTGGGGGAGAGCGGTCCCCGTCCCCAGTCGCCGAACTGCTCGTGGACGGCGAGCCCGGCGTCGTCGAGGAACCCGGACAGCGCGTCCGCCCCCAGGAACCGCAGCGTGCTGCGACTGACCCGCGGCCGCTCCCACCCTGGGTGCTCGAACGTCTCGGTGAACGTCACGCGGTCCCCGAGCACGGGCGTCTCGACCTCGTGCCGGACCCGTACGACATCGCCGTGGTCGTCGCTCACCTCGCGCACGCGCTCCGGGGTCCAGGACTCCCAGGCGCGGACGGCGGGATTGCGCGTCTCGAAGACGAACCGGCCGTCGTCGGTGAGGGCTTCGCGGACCGCGGCCAGCGAGGAGCGCAACTCCTCGTCGCCGACGAGTACTTGAAAGGCGTGCCCGGTCATCACGACGAGGTCGAACTCACGCTCCCAGCGCGCGGAGACGAGATCCCCGAGCACCCACTCGACGGCGGCCCGGCGCCGCGCCTGCACCAGCATGGCCGCGGCGGGATCCAGCCCACAGAGCCGCCCCTCGTGCCCGGCCTCCCGGGCCCGCCCCAACAGCCGCCCCGTCCCGCACCCGACGTCGAGCACGGACCGCGCGGACATCACCAGGTCCAGGTAGAAGTCGTCACTCGGCCCCCACGGATTGAGGGCGTCGTACAGGGCGGCGAGTGAGACGTCACTGAACGAACGATCAGCCATCGCAGCAGTGTCTCAGCCCGAGGGCCCGGTCGAACCACTGATCGGGTAGGAAGCGTGAGGGCAAGTTCGGTTCAGTAAAGGGAAGTTGAAGAAAGGGATAGATGACGGCAGGCCGGTGACCCGCCGTCGGTTGCACGGTGTACGCCGTGGCCTCCACCTGCAGGTGAGAGGCTCGGGCATGCTGCCGATGAGAATCGAGACGAGATGCTGCACCACATCGAGCTGTGGGTGCCGGACCTGGGGCGGGCCGTGCGGGCGTGGGGCTGGTTGCTGGAGCGGCTCGGGTACGTCCCCTACCAGGACTGGCCGGACGGCCGTAGCTGGCGCCTGGGCGAGACGTACCTGGTGGTCGAGCAGTCGCCCGCGCTGAGCGGAGACCGGCACGACCGGCTGCGCCCCGGGCTCAACCACCTCGCCTTCCACGTCGGGAGCCGCGCGGAACTCGACGCGCTGGTCGAGGAGGCGCCGGCGTACGGCTGGTCGCTGCTGTTCCCCGAGCGGCATCCGTACGCGGGTGGGACCGAGCACTGTGCCGCATATCTCGAGAACGTGGACGGGTTCGAGGTGGAGCTGGTGGCGAAGGGGCGCTGACGCGGGGTCAGCGGACGACCCGGCCGCGCAGCACGATGCGGCGGGGAAGGCGGAGGGCACCCGGGTCGAGGCGGGGGTCCGTGTCGTAGACGGTGATGTCGGCGAGGGCGCCCTCGGCCAGACCGGTGAGGCCGAGGAACGCGCGGGCGGTCCAGCTGGCGGCGCCGACAGCCGTCTCGGGAGGCAGGCCCGCGGCGACGAGGTGTTCGACCTCCGTGGCGACGTTGCCGAAGGGGGCGGAGTCCGTACCGGCGAGGACGGTGACACCGGCGTCGTACGCCTCCCGGACGCGACGGATCATCGTGCGGTGGCCGTCGTGCCAGAGTCTGCCCCGGGGGTTGTCCTTGATCCGGGGCGCGCTGCGCGCGAAGGCGGTGAGGGTGGGGACGTACGACGTCCCGCGCGCGGCCATGAGCTCGATGCACTGCTCCGGCATTCCCATGCCGTGCTCGATGGAGTCGACGCCCGCGCGCGCCGCGCCCAGCACGCCGTCCGCGGACTGGCAGTGGACGGCGACCCGTCCGCCGACCGCGTGCACGCCGTCGACGACCGCGCACAGCAGTTCGTACGGCACCGGCGCCGCCTCGAAGTCCCAGTCGCCCATGAGCTTGCACCAGCCGTCGTGGGCCTTCGCCTCCGCCACCGCCGCGGCGACCAGGTCGTCGGTCACCGTGTGGAACCCGACGCTCTTCGACAGCCCCGCCCAGGCCAGCCAGCGGCCGGCGGCGATCATACGAGGGGATCCGGGCGCGTCGCGCAGCCCGTCGGGCACCTCGCCCAGCAGCCCCGGGAAGCGCAGGGCCGTGATGCCCGCCTCGCGGTGGGCGGCGATCTGCTCGGCGAAGACGTCCGGGTCGAAGCGCATGTCGTCCTCGGCGGCGGCGCCCGGGTGCGTGTGCACGTCGACGAGGCCCGGCAGCAGGAACCCGCCGTCGGCGATGGTGTCGGCCGGTGCGGAGGGGCGCTGGAAGGTGATCCGGTCGCCGAGGGTCCAGAGGTCGCGTACGACGCCGTCGGGCAGGACGGTCCCGCGCAGGTGGAAGGCCATGGCGCGACAGTCTGGCTCCGGTGCCGGGGCGTCGACAACCCCGCACTGGAAGCGGGCACTTAATCGCTCGACAACGAACGGGCGGGAGCGGATGCTTCACCCCGATGACTCAGACGACTCGCACTGACACGCCCCCCGACTGGGACGAGCGCACCCAGCTGACCACCTTCCTCGACTACGCCCGCGCCACCGCCCACGCCAAGTGCGAGGGCGTCTCGGCGGAGGACGCCATCAAGGCACCGCTGCCAGGGTCCCCGCTGATGACCCTGTGCGGACTGATCAGCCACCTGCGCTGGGTCGAGTACTCCTGGTTCCAGGTGGTCTTCCTCGGCGAGGAGGACGAGGGGCCCTGGACGGACGAGGACCCCGACCGCGAGATGCGCATCGCCGTCGACATCCCGCTGACCCAGCTCCTCGACGACTACGAGGAACAGGCTGCCCGCTACCGCCGGTTGGTCGCCGACCACGACCTGGACACCAAGGCACAGCGCCCCATCCGCGACGGGCGCCATGTCGACCTCCGCTGGATCCTCCTCCATCTCATCGAGGAGACGGCCCGGCACAACGGCCATATCGACATCCTGCGTGAACTGGCCGACGGCCGGACGGGGGACTAACACATGGGAGAGCAAGGTCCGTTGAACCCCACCATCCGCACGATCACCTTCGACTGCACCGGCGATCCCTACGATCTCGGCCGGTTCTGGAGCGAGTTGCTCGGCCGCCCGCTGGCCGACGACGACAAGCCCGGCGACCCGGAGGCGGTGATCGTGGACCCCTCCGGCGGTCCGACCCTCCTGTTCGTGCACGTCCCGGAGGTGAAGACGGCCAAGAACCGCATCCACCTCGACCTGCAACCGCACGCCCGCACACGGGCGGCGGAGGTCGAGCGGGCACTCGCCCTCGGCGCCCGGCAGATCGCGGACCACACCCGCCCGGACGGCGGCGGCTGGGTCGTCCTGGCCGACCCGGAGGGCAACGAATTCTGTGTGGAGCGCGGGGAATTGGGCTGACGGTGGCGGATCTGCGGCTGGCGAAGGTGACGCCGGACAACATCGACGCCGCCCTCGCGCTGAAGGTGCGGCCGGACCAGGAACGTTTCGTGTCCCCGGTGGTGAAGTCGCTGGCCGAGGCTTATGTGCACCCCGAGCAGGCCGGGCCCCGCCTGATCGTCGACGGCGAGGAGTTGGTCGGGTTCGTGATGGCCTTCTTCGACATCCGCTTCAACCCCGAGGACCCAGACGACCGCCCCCGCTCCGGCCTCTGGCGCCTGAACATCGCCGACGGCCGACAGGGCCGCGGCTACGGCCGCTTCGCCGTCGAGTCCGTCTGCGAGGAGATCCGCGGGCGCGGCCAGTCCCGCGCAACGGTGACGTGGGGCCTGGGCGAGGGCGGACCCGAGGAGTTCTATCTGCGGCTGGGGTTCCGTCGGACGGGGGAGATGAGTGGGGATCAGGTGGTGGGTGAGCTGGACCTGGCCCACGCCTGAGCCGGTGAGGCCCGTGCCCGCCCCCGGCTGAACCATCTCGGCTCGGCGAGTAGTCCCGACAGGCTGCCGACGCAGCCGCATACCGCCACACTGTGGGGTACGGCTTCGCTGCAACGTGCCACCGGGGGACTCATGCGAGACGACACTCCTATGAGAGCGGGCCACACGGATCACCGTGTGGACGGCGTGCTGAACGTGCTCCTGGTCATCGCGCCCGACCCCGAGCTGGATCCGGAGACGGCGGAACGGCTGGCGCGCCGGCTCCGGGCCGAGATCGCCGAGTTGGACGTCGAATCGGTCCGTCCCGCACCCGGCGCCCCGGCTCCTGACGGTGCGAAGGGTGCCGATGCGGTCACGCTCGGGGCCGTCGTCGTAGCGCTGAGCGCCTCCGGCGGTGTATTCACGGCGCTCATCGAGACCCTGCGCGACTGGCTTGCCAGGTCCTCCGCCCGGCATCGCGTCTCGCTGACCATCGACGGTGACACGATCGAACTGGAGCGGGCGTCCGCCGCCGAGCGGCGCGACCTGGTCGACGCGTACATCCGTCGCCACACCGGCCGTGAGCGCGGTTAGCCATGGGACGCCGACTGGCTCTGCTGATCGCCACCCACGACTACCAGGACGCCGGGCTGCGGCAGTTGACCGCTCCGGGGCACGACGCGGAGGCCTTCGCCAAGGTGCTGCGGGACCCGGCCATCGCCGGGTTCGAGGTCACCACGTTGGTCAACGAACCGCATCACGTGGTCGGGGAGGCCATCGGCGATTTCTATCGCGATCGGCGCCGCGACGACCTGACCCTGCTGTACTTCACCGGCCATGGCCTCAAGGATGACGACGGCCGGCTCTACCTGGCGATGACCAACACCCGCCGCGACAGCCTGCTGTTCACCGCGCTGTCCGCCGAGAACATCGATCAGGCGATGGAGGGATGCGTCTCACGGCAGAAGGTGCTGGTGCTCGACTGCTGCTACAGCGGCGCGTTCCCGGCCGGCCGGGTCGCCAAATCCGACGACACCGCCGTACACGCACTGGAGCGGTTCCAGGGCCGCGGCCGCACCGTGCTGACCGCATCGGACGCGACCCAGTACTCGTTCGAGGGCAACCAGCCGCACGGTGAAGCGACGCAGTCCGTGTTCACCCGCTACCTGGTGGAGGGCCTTCGTGACGGCAGCGCAGACCTCGATGGCGATGGCAACATCACTCTCGACGAGTTGTACAGCTACGTCCACGACCGGGTCGTCGACGAGATGCCGCAGCAGCGGCCCAAAAAGCAGGACAACGTAGAGGGCCGTACGGTCATCGCCAGGAACATCAACTGGAAGCTCCCCGCCTATTTGCGCAACGCGATCGGCAGCCCGATCGCGGGCGACCGGCTTGGTGCCCTCGACGGGCTGGCCCACCTGCACCGGATCGGCAACACGGTCGTCCGCGGCGCCGTCCTCGACGAGATCCGCCGCCTCTCGGACGACGACAGCAGACTCGTATCAGGCGCCGCCGCCGCGCGCCTGCACTCCATCCTTCCGCAGCCACCGGAGCCCACTCCGGAGCAGCCGACGGCTCAACCGCCCGGGGCTCCCGTCCAGCCGGAGCCTCAACCGCCCAAGCCTGCGCAGCAGGCGGCCAAGATGCCGCCGGACCATCGCCCCAAGCCCGGCCGCCCGGCGACCGCAACTCGGCCCGGCACGCCTTCCCCGGACACCGCCCACGGTTCACGCCTCGTCCGCCGGAGCCGGCGAGAAAGAGTCCTGACCGCCGTCATCGTCCTCTTGGGGCTCTTCTTGACGTTCACCGGTGCAGGGTGGCTCGGCCTCATCATCTTGGGGTTGACGACGATCGTCACCGTGGTGCTCTTCGACTATCGCAAGGGGAGAAGAGGAACCGGAAGATGACCCGAGGCCCGGCCCCCGCACCGCACTGTGGCCAAGACGAAGGCCCGCGCCCCCGAAGGGTGCACGGGCCTTCCTTCCCCGGGAACCGGACGTTCATGGGCTCGGGTCAATGGGCCGGTGAAAGTCGGTCCCGTGGGTCACGGGCTGACGAAAAAGGGGTGTGTCAGGCCGCGACCTCGGGGTCCTTGGAGAGGCGGGGCGCCGGGACGGAGTCCTGGGTCTCCGGGTAGTGGCACGCCGTCAGGTGGCCCTCACGGTTGCCCTCGACCTGGACCAGCGGCGGGGCCTCCGTCGCGCACTTCTCGGTGGCCTTCCAGCAACGGGTGCGGAAGCGGCAGCCCGACGGCGGGTTGAGCGGGGAGGGCACGTCACCGGTGAGGAGGATGCGCTCGCGGGCCGGCACGTCGTCCGCGGTGGCCTCGGGAACGGCGGACAGCAGCGCGCGCGTGTAGGGGTGGCGCGGGTTGTCGTACAGGTCCTCGCGGTTGGCGATCTCCACGATCTTGCCGAGGTACATGACCGCGACGCGCTCCGAGAAGTGGCGCACGATCGCGAGGTCGTGGGCGATGAAGACGAACGCGATGCCCAGGTCCCGCTGGAGGTCCTGGAGCAGGTTGACCACCTGCGCCTGGATGGAGACGTCGAGCGCCGAGACGGGCTCGTCCGCGACGATCAGCTTGGGTTCGAGGGCCAGCGCGCGGGCCACGCCGATGCGCTGACGCTGACCGCCGGAGAACTCGTGCGGGAAGCGGTTGTAGTGCTCGGGGTTGAGGCCGACCGTCTCCAGGAGCTCGCGTACGCGCTTCTCCTGGCCGCCGGGCGGGTTGATCCCGTTGATCTCCATCGGGCCCGAGATGATCTTGCCGACCGTCTGGCGCGGGTTCAGCGACGCGTACGGGTCCTGGAAGATCATCTGGATCTCGGAGCGGACCGGCGCCAGCTGCTTGCGGCCCGCGTGCGTGATGTCCTGGCCCCGGTAGCTGATCTTGCCGCCGGTGGGCTCCAGGAGGCGCGTGATCAGCCGGCCCGTCGTCGACTTGCCGCAACCGGACTCACCGACCAGACCCAGGCTCTCGCCCTCGGCGACCTGGAAGTCGAGTCCGTCCACGGCCTGGACCGCGCCGATCTTCCGCTTGAAGGGGAAGCCTCCCATCACCGGGAAGTGCTTGGTCAGTCCGGTGACGTCCAGGAGGGGGTTCGTGTTGCTCATGATCGTGAAATCCCGTCTCAGTTACGTCAGTGCGACCGGGTCGCGGCGTAGTCGGCGAAGAACTCGCGGCGCTGGTCCGCCGTGAGGTGACAGGCGGCACCGCGCCCGTCCGTGATCTTCAGCAGTGGCTGCTCGGTGGAGCAGAGGCCGCCCTCGATCTTCTCCGTGAAGGTGCACCGCGGGTGGAAGCGGCAGCCCGTCGGCGGGTTCAGCAGCGACGGCGGCGAACCGGGGATCGGGTTCAGCGGTACATCGACCGGACCGTCCAGGCTCGGCATCGAGCCCAGCAGGCCCCAGGTGTACGGGTGCTGCGGCTCGCGCAGCACCTCCTTCTTGGTGCCGCGCTCCACGCACCGGCCGCCGTACATCACCAGCACGTCGTCCGCGATGTCGGCGATGACACCGAGGTCGTGGGTGATGAAGATGATCGCCGTGCCGAACTCCTGCTGGAGGTCCTTCAGGAGGTCCATGATCTGGGCCTGGACCGTCACGTCGAGCGCGGTCGTCGGCTCGTCGGCGATCAGCAGCTCGGGGTCGCAGACCAGCGCCATCGCGATCATCGCGCGCTGGCGCATACCGCCGGAGAACTGGTGCGGGTAGTCGTCCACGCGGACGTCCGGCTGCGGGATGCCGACCCGCTTGAGCATCTCGATCGCCCGCTCCCGGGCCTCCTTCTTGGAGGCGCCGGTGTGCTTGCGGTACGTCTCGCCGATCTGCTTGCCGATGGTGTGGTACGGCGACAGCGAGGCCAGCGCGTCCTGGAAGATCATCGACATCTTGTTGCCGCGCAGCTGCTCGAGCTCACGCTCGGAGGCGGTCAGCAACTCCTTGCCGTCGAGCAGGATCTCCCCGTCGATGGCGGTGCGGTCGCGGTCGTGCAGGCCCAGGATCGTCAGGTTCGTGACGGACTTGCCCGAGCCCGACTCGCCCACGATGCCGAGCGTCTTGCCCTTGGCCAGGTCGAAGGTGAGACCGTCGACGGCCTTGACGACGCCGTCTTCGGTGGAGAAGTGGACCTTCAGATCCCTGACGGACAGGAAGGGCTGCTGATCGGTGCTCGTCACGGGGACGCTCCTGAGGGGGGTGATGCCGGGGGTTGCTGTCGGGGGCGGGTGCCCGGGGTCAGGCGAGCCGGATCCGCGGGTCGATGAAGGCGTAGACGGCGTCCACGATGATGTTGAAGAAGACGATCGCCGAGGCTGCGACCAGCGTCACGCCCAGCAGCATGGGCAGGTCGTTGGCTTCCACCGCGGTGACCGCGAGCCGGCCGATGCCCTGGAGGCTGAAGACCGACTCGGTGATGATCGCGCCACCGATCAGCGTGCCCAGGTCGATGCCGAAGATCGTCACGATCGGCCCCATCGCACCGCGCCACGCGAAGCGGAAGAAGACCGTGCGCCGGGACAGCCCCTTGGCACGTGCCGTCCGCACGTAGTCCTCACTGAGCTGCTCCACCAGCTGGGAGCGCGTCATACGGGTGTAGTTGGCGGTGAAGATGATGGACAGCGTCAGCCACGGCAGCAGGAGTCCGCCCGCCCAGGCGGACGGGTTCTCGGTGAACGGCGTGTACGAGGGCTGATCGAGGATGCCGAGCTGCTGCACCAGGAAGTACATGGCGATGTAGCCGACGAAGTAGATCTGCAGTGAGGAGCCGATCAACGAGAACGAGCTGGCGATCTTGTCGGCCGCCTTGCCCTGCTTGACCGCGGCGATCATGCCCGTGCCGACGCCGATGATCAGGAAGAAGAACGCGGCACCCAGGGCGAGCGAGATCGTCGTCGGGAAGCGATCCATGATCGTGCCGAGGACCGGCTCACGGTTGGTGAACGAGAAGCCCAGGCACGGCGCGTTGCAGTTGCCGAGGCCGCCGTAGTCGCGTCCCACGAAGAGGCCCGCCAGCCAGTGCCAGTACTGCACCGGAAGCGGGTCGGCGATCCCGAGGTTCTGCCGAACCTGCTCAAGAAGGTCCTTGGTGCAGACCTTGCCGCACGCCATACGGGCCGGGTCGCGCGGGATCGCGTAGAAGAGCATGAAGGTGACGGCGCTGATGATCAGCAGAATCACAAGTGCGCCGATTACGCGGCGGACTAGAAAACGGAACATGTGGCGTGACTTTCCGGACGGGGCGCCGTCGCCGGGTGTGGGGAGCGTGTGAGGTGGGACCGGGGCGGCGGCGGTTGCCGCCGCCCCGAAGCGGGATCAGGCCTTCGCGGCGTAGACCTTGCCCAGCGCGATGCAGGTGTTGCCGGAGTCGTAGATCACGCCGCCGACCTTGGAGCCGTGGAAGTAGTTGCGGATCGGGTTGTAGTCCGGAACCACCGCGGCGACCTGCATGATCTGCTCGTCGATGTTGCCCCACATCGTGGCGGCCTTCTTCGGGTCGGCCTCGATGGTGGCGGCGGCGATCGCCTTGTCCACGCTCTTGTCCTTCAGCTGCGGCCAGTTGACGCCACCGTCGGCGATCTGGCTGCTGTCGAAGCAGGGCTGGATGACGGCGTAACCGGCCGGCCAGTCCGGGCCCCAGCCGGCGGCGAACATGTCGTACTGGTTGTCCAGCTGACCGATCTGGCTGTAGAAGGACGTCTTGTCGACCTGCTTGAGGACCGGGGTGAAGCCGGCCTTCGTCAGCGCGGTCTTGATCGCGACGGCCTGCTTGACGGAGTTGTCGGACTGCTGCATCGCGACGACGATGCGCTGCCCCTCCTTGCCGGCCTCCTTGAGAAGCGCCTTGGCCTTCTCCGGGTCGCCCATGGGCTTCGTCTTCTTGTTGTAGAGGTCGAAGTCCTTGTGGCCCGGGGTGAGCGGGCTGATGATCGTGGTCGCGGTCGCGGTGGAGAGCGAGCCACCACGGATCTGCTTCAGCTGCTGCGACGGCCACGCGAAGTTGAGCGCCTGGCGGACCTTGACGTCCTTGACGCGCGTGGTGTTGATCGCGAAGTAGTAGCAGGTGGTGTCGACCTGGGTCAGCACGCGCTTCTTGAGCGTCGCGTCGGTCATCACCTTCTGGATGCGCTCGGGAGCGACCTCGTTGAGCAGCGACAGCGTGAACTGGTCGTTGCCCTTGTCGGCGATGTAGCGGTCCGTGGACGCCAGGGACTGGAAGCCGAACTGGAACACGAACTTGTCCGGGTACGCGTTGCGCAGCGGGTCCGTCTCGGCGACCCAGTGCGTGTTGCGGACCAGCGTCGCCCCCTTGCCGATGCTGCGGCTGTCGATCTTGTACGGGGCGCAGGAGTACGGGCGCTTGTCGTACTTCTCCTTGGTGTCGTGCTTCTTGGGCACGATGGAGAAGCCGCGCATCGCGACCATGAAGTTGAAGTCGGCGTGGGCTTCCTTCAGCTTGAAGGTGATGGTCTTGCCGTCGACCTCGATCGAGTCCAGGTGCTTGCCCTCGTAGGGACCCTTGTACTTGTCGCCGCCGACCAGCCAGCTCTGCGGGTAACGGGGGCCCTGGGTGACGAACTTGGCGAAGAGGCGCTCGAAGGTCCAGCGGACGTCCTCGATCGTGACGTCGGCGCCGTCCTCCCACTTCACGTTGTCCTTGAGCGTGAAGGACCAGGTCTTGCCGCCGTCCGACGCGGTGCCGGCGTCAGTGGCGAGGTCACCCACGAGCGTGGTGGCGCCCTTGGAGTCGACCTTGTAGCCGGTCAGACCACGCAGGAACAGAACCGAGCAGGCGCCCTCGTACGAGGAGTAGAGCTGCGCCGGGTCCAGGTGGTCCCAGTCGATCTGGTCCAGCGTGTAGATCGTCCCGCCCTTGACCGCACCCTCGACCTCGGGGGCCGGACCGGTGGAGTCGGCCTTGGTGCCGACGGCGATGGTGGCGGCCTTGGCCTTGTCCACCGACGGAGCCTTGCTGCTGCCGCTCCCGCCCCCGTTGCCGCTGCTGCAGGCGCTCAGGACCGTGGTCGCACCGGCCGCCACACCAGTGGCTATGAGGAAGTTTCTGCGGGAAAAGGACATGGCTTACCTGCCTCGAGGAGGGTGGATGAGAGAAGTGCTACCAGCCGGACTACGGTGACCGGAGCTGGGGTGGGACTCAGCGCTTGGACTTCGGGTCGAGTGCGTCGCGTACCGAGTCTCCGAGCAGGTTGAAGGCGAGTACGAAGATGATCATCGAGACGCCAGGGAAGATCATGAAGGTGATGTCTTCGGTGTAGAAGCCAGCACCGCGCTGGATCATGACGCCCCAGTCGGGGGTCGGGTCCTGGATGCCGACGCCGAGGAAGGCGAGACCCGCTTCGGCCGTGACGTAGGCCGGCAGCATGAGCGTGGACTGGATCAGGATCGGCGTCCACAGGTTGGGCAGCAGTTCCTTGAAGACGATGCGGCGGGATGACGCTCCGGTCACCTTCGCGGCCTCGACGAACTCCCGCTCGCGCAGGCCGAGTACCTGGCCACGCAGCAGACGTGCGATGGAGGCCCAGCCGAAGGCGGAGAGCACGAGGATCAGGCAGGTGGCTCTGAGCCAGGACGGCACGTCCTCGTTGAAGGGGACGAAGAGGCCGTAGACGACCGGCATGAAGGCGATGAAGAACAGAGTCGACGGGAACGACAGCAGGATGTCGATGACCCGGCCGACGAAGTAGTCCGTCTTTCCGCCCAGGTAACCCGCGGTGACGCCGATCACCACGCCGACCAGCGTGGTCAGCAGCGTGGCAGCGGTGGCGATCATCAGCGAGGTGCGGATGCCGTAGATCAGGAAGGTGAAGACGTCCCGGCCGAGCTGCGGCTCGATGCCGAACCAGAAGTCGCCGTCGATTCCGCCGTTGGGCTTGACGGGGAAGGCGAAGTCGTTGAGCAGGCCGGGGGTCTCCTGACCGTACTGCTCGTACGGGTTCTTGCCGTACAGCTTGGCGATCAGCGGGGCGCAGATCGCGACCAGGAAGAAAAAGACCACGATGTAGGCCGATATGACGCCCGTGCGGTCACGCTTGAAGCGGGTCCAGGCCAGCCGTCCTGGGGAGCGACTCTCGTTGCCCTTGGGCGTCGAGGGAGAAGCCGACTTCTCGACGCTCTCGTCGGTCACCTCTAGCGGGGCAGCCGCAGATGGAGTTGGGGGGGTCATGGTGCTCCAGGCCCGATGCGGTCAAGGACTCCGCAGGGCGCTCCCTACGGGCTACGCCGGACTTTTTCAACGCAATTCATTCAAGGTCAATAAATTCTCGACCCCCTTGGGTTTCTCTTTACTTTCTTTACCTCGACTTGACCTTAGCGTAACTACGCGTGTAGCGCACCGTGGCCGTTCCGTGTCCAGAATCGGGCCAACTACGCCAATCGGGCAAGGGGTTCGATATGCGGACGGCGGAGTCTCGGAATGCGTACATCTGGTGCACGGAATCCAACGGTTCCGCATCGAACGGCGAAGATCCATTGCGTTGGTCATCCGGAGTGGCCGCGTCCAGATGCATCCGGGTGGTGCGGCCACTCGGAAGGGTGGGGTGAAATAGCGATACACCCCGTATGGGCCGATATTGGGCGCTAAAGGCACAGCGCACCGGAGCCGACTTCCCATGCCCCGGCGCCGACGGCACAGCGCACTCTTGAGGAGGCACTCCATGCGTGGAGCCACGCACGCCAAATGGGCCGCTTGCGCGGCGGCGGTAGCCCTCACGGCGACTGCCTGCGGGGGCGGAGGGGGCAGCGGCGGCGGTGGCAACGACTCCGGGACGCTCTCCTCCTCCTGGGGAGACCCGCAGAACCCGCTGGAGCCGGCCAACACCAACGAGGTGCAGGGCGGCAAGGTCCTCGACATGATCTTCCGCGGCCTGAAGCGGTACGACGCCAAGACCGGCGCCGCCGAGGACATGCTGGCCGACAAGATCGAGACCTCGGACTCGCAGAACTTCACGATCACCGTGAAGGACGGCTGGAAGTTCAGCAACGGCGAGGCCGTCACCGCGCAGTCCTTCGTCGACGCGTGGAACTACGGGGCCAGCCTCAAGAACAACCAGAAGAACGCGTACTTCTTCGGGTACATCGAGGGCTACGACAAGGTCCATCCCGACTCGGGCAGCCAGAGCGCCGACACCCTCTCCGGGCTCAAGGTGACCGGCACGAACACCTTCACCGTCAAGCTCAACCAGAAGTTCTCGACGTTCCCCGACACCCTCGGCTATGTGGCCTACGCGCCGCTGCCCAAGGCGTTCTTCGAGGACCACGCGGCCTGGGTGCAGAAGCCGGTCGGCAACGGGCCGTACACCATCGACTCGTACACCAAGGGCTCGCAGATGGCCCTGAAGAAGTGGGACGGCTACCCCGGCGACGACAAGGCCCAGAACGGCGGCGTGACCCTGAAGGTCTACACCGACAACAACACCGCCTACACCGACCTGCTGGCGGGCAACCTCGACCTCGTCGACGACGTGCCCGCCTCTCAGCTCAAGAACGTGAAGAACGACCTCGGCGATCGCTACATCAATACACCGGCCGGCATCATCCAGACGCTCGCTTTCCCGTTCTATGACAAGAACTGGGACACGAGCGGGGCCCAGAAGGTCCGCCAGGGGCTGTCCATGGCGATCAACCGCGACCAGATCACGAACACGATCTTCCAGAAGACCCGCACCCCGGCCTCCGACTGGACCTCGCCGGTGCTCGGCACGGACGGCGGCTTCCAGGACGGGCTGTGCGGTGACTCCTGCAAGTACAACCCGAGCGAGGCCAAGAAGCTGATCCAGGAGGGCGGCGGCCTGCCCGGCGGCCAGGTCAAGCTCTCCTACAACGCGGACACGGGCTCCCACAAGGAGTGGATCGACGCCGTCTGCAACTCCATCAACAACGCGCTCGGCAACGACAAGGCGTGCGTCGGCAACCCGATCGGCACCTTCGCCGATTTCCGCAACCAGATCGGCCAGCACAAGATGCAGGGTCCGTTCCGGGCCGGCTGGCAGATGGACTACCCGCTGATCCAGAACTTCCTGCAGCCGCTCTACTACACCAACGCCTCCTCCAACGACGGCAAGTGGTCCAACAAGGACTTCGACAAGCTCGTCGACCAGGCCAACGCGGAGACCGACACCAGCAAGGCGGTGAAGCTCTTCCAGCAGGCCGAGGGGGTCGTACGGGACAACATGGCCGCCATCCCGCTCTGGTACCAGAACGGCAGCGCCGGCTACTCGGAGCGGCTCTCCAATGTGGCGCTCAACCAGTTCAGCGTCCCCGTCTACAACGAGATCAAGGTCAGCTGAACCGTCCAGGGGGCGAACCCGCGTCAGGGGTTGGCCCCCTCTATCTCCGGAGCCCCCATGGGACGGTACGTAATCAGGCGTCTGCTGCAGATGATCCCGGTCTTCTTCGGCGCCACACTGCTGATCTTCCTGATGGTGAACGTGATGGGCGACCCCATCGCGGGCCTGTGCGGCGAAAGACAGTGCGACCCCGCCACGGCCGCCCAGCTGCGCAAGGAGTTCGGCCTCGACAAGCCCCTGTGGCAGCAGTACCTGAACTACCTGGGCAACATCTTCACGGGCGACTTCGGCACTGCCTTCAACGGGCAGAAGGTCACCGAGCTGATGGCCTCCGCCTTCCCGGTCACCATCCGGCTGACGATCGTCGCCATCCTCTTCGAGATCGTCGTCGGCATCGCGCTCGGCGTCATCACCGGGCTGCGCCGCGGCCGGCCCGTCGACAGCGGCGTGCTGCTGCTCACCCTCGTCGTCATCTCCGTGCCGATCTTCGTCACCGGTCTGCTGCTCCAGCTGCTGCTCGGCGTCGAGTGGGGCTGGATCAAACCGTCCGTCTCCCCGGAAGCCACGCTCAGTGAGCTGATCGTGCCGGGCCTCGTCCTCGCCTCCGTCTCCCTCGCCTATGTCACCCGGCTGACGCGGACCTCCATCGCGGAGAACAAACGATCCGACTACGTCCGCACGGCCGTCGCCAAAGGCCTGCCCCGGCACCGGGTCATCACGAAGCATCTGCTGCGCAACTCGCTGATCCCCGTCGTCACCTTCATCGGCACCGACATTGGCGCACTGATGGGCGGTGCGATCGCCACCGAGCGGATCTTCAACATCCATGGTGTCGGCTACCAGCTCTACCAGGGGATCGTGCACCAGAACACCCAGACCGTCGTCGGCTTCGTGACCGTCCTCGTCCTCGTCTTCCTGGCCGCCAACCTGCTCGTCGACCTCCTCTACGCCGTACTCGACCCGAGGATCCGCTATGCCTGAGCAGCCCCCGTACGAGCCCGGGGCACTCCGGGGCCCAGGGCCCGGGAGGCCCGAGGGTCCTCCCCCGGAAGACCTCGCCATCGCCCCGACCGGCATGGGAGGAACCATGGACCTCGGCACCAGCGAGGCGGAGACCCTCGAGAAGACCCCGGGAGGACCGGAGGGCACGGGTCCGCAGGAGAAGCCCAGAAGTCTTTGGTCCGACGCCTGGCGCGATCTGCGGCGCAACCCCGTCTTCATCATCTCCGCGCTCGTCATCCTCTTCCTGGTCGTCATCTCGATCTGGCCCTCGCTGATCACCTCCGGCAACCCGCTCCAGTGCGACCTCTCCAAGGCCCAGGAAGGTTCGCAGCCGGGGCACCCCTTCGGCTTCGACGGCCAGGGCTGCGACGTCTACACGCGGACGGTGTACGGAACCCGCGTCTCGATCAGCGTCGGCGTCTGCGCCACTCTCGGCGTCGCGTTCCTCGGCTCGGTGCTCGGCGGCCTCGCCGGGTTCTTCGGCGGGCTGGGGGACTCCTTCCTGTCCCGGATCACCGACATCTTCTTCGCCATCCCCGTCGTGCTCGGCGGTCTTGTCCTCCTCTCCGTGGTGACCAGCAATACGATCTGGCCGGTCATCGGGTTCATCGTGCTGCTCGGCTGGCCGCAGATCTCCCGCATCGCGCGCGGCTCCGTCATCACCATCAAGCAGAACGACTACGTACAGGCCGCCCGCGCCCTCGGCGCCTCCAACTCACGGCTGCTGCTGCGGCACATCACGCCCAACGCCGTCGCGCCGGTGATCGTGGTGGCGACCATCGCGCTCGGTACGTACATCTCCCTGGAGGCGACGCTCTCGTACCTCGGAGTGGGCCTGAAGCCACCGACGGTCAGCTGGGGCATCGACATCTCGTCGGCCTCCGCCTACATCCGCAACGCCCCGCACATGCTGCTGTGGCCGGCCGGAGCGCTCGCGATCACCGTGCTCGCGTTCATCATGCTCGGCGACGCGGTGCGCGACGCCCTCGACCCGAAGCTGAGGTGACCGCCGTGCTGCTCGAAGTGCGCGATCTGCACGTGGAGTTCAGAACCAGGGACGGGGTCGCCAAGGCCGTCAACGGAGTCACGTACAGCGTGGACGAGGGCGAGACGCTCGCCGTGCTCGGCGAGTCCGGCTCCGGCAAGTCGGTCACCGCGCAGGCCGTGATGGGCATCCTCGACATGCCGCCCGGGAAGATCACCGGCGGTGAAATCCTCTTCCGGGGCAAGGACTTGCTGAAGTTCAAGGAGGACGAGCGGCGCAAGGTCCGCGGCGCCGAGATGGCGATGATCTTCCAGGACGCGCTGTCCTCCCTCAACCCCGTGCTCAGCGTCGGCGACCAGCTGGGCGAGATGTTCACCGTGCACCGCGGGATGTCGCGGAAGGACGCCCGGGCCAAGGCGATCGAGCTGATGGACCGGGTGCGGATCCCGGCGGCCGCCGACCGGGTGCGCGACTATCCGCACCAGTTCTCCGGCGGTATGCGCCAGCGCATCATGATCGCCATGGCGCTGTCCCTGGAACCCGCGCTGATCATCGCCGACGAACCGACCACCGCGCTCGACGTCACCGTCCAGGCCCAAGTCATGGACCTGCTGGCCGAGTTGCAGCGCGAGCTCAACATGGGGCTCATCCTCATCACCCACGACCTCGGGGTGGTCGCGGACGTCGCCGACCGGATCGCGGTGATGTACGCGGGCCGGATCGTCGAGTCGGCGCCGGTCCACGACATCTACAAGGCCCCGGCGCACCCCTATACGAAGGGGCTTCTGGAGTCGATTCCACGGCTCGACCAGAAGGGCAAGGAGCTCTATGCGATCAAGGGCCTGCCGCCCAACCTGATGCGGATCCCGCCGGGCTGCGCCTTCAATCCGCGCTGCCCGATGGCCCAGGACATCTGCCGGACCGATGTGCCGCCGCTCGCTGAGGTGGACGAGGACCGCAGGAGCGCCTGCTTCTTCTGGAGAGAGACGCTCGATTCCGGGAGCGGCGGGGGAGCGAGCGCGGCGGGAGAGTCCGATGCCTGAGGCGATTCTCGAGGTCAGCGGCCTGGTCAAGCACTACCCCCTCACCCAGGGCATTCTCTTCAAGAAGCAGATCGGCGCCGTCAAGGCGGTCGACGGCGTCGACTTCCATCTCGGCCGGGGCGAGACCCTCGGCATCGTCGGCGAGTCCGGCTGCGGCAAGTCGACGGTCGCCAAGATGCTGGTCAACCTGGAGAAGCCGACGGCCGGGACGATCAAGTACTACGGCGAGGACATCACCCGGCTGTCCGGCAAAGCGCTGAAGGCCGTGCGCCGCAACATCCAGATGGTCTTCCAGGACCCGTACACCTCGCTCAACCCGCGCATGACCGTCGGCGACATCATCGGGGAGCCGTACGAGATCCATCCCGAGGTCGCGCCGAAGGGCGAGCGCAGGCGCAAGGTCCAGGACCTGCTCGATGTGGTCGGGCTCAACCCCGAGTACATCAACCGCTATCCGCACCAGTTCTCCGGCGGCCAGCGCCAACGCATCGGCATCGCACGGGGGTTGGCGCTGCGCCCCGAGATCATCGTCGCCGACGAGCCGGTCTCCGCGCTCGACGTCTCCGTGCAGGCCCAGGTGATCAACCTGCTGGACAGGCTCCAGGGCGAGTTCGACCTGAGTTACGTCTTCATCGCGCACGACCTCTCCATCGTGCGGCACATCTCCGACCGGGTCGGCGTGATGTACCTCGGGCGGATCGTGGAGACCGGCAAGGACGCCGAGATCTACGACCACCCGACACACCCCTATACCCAGGCCCTGCTCTCCGCCGTGCCCGTGCCCGACCCGGAGGCCCGTGAGCACCGGGAGCGGATCATCCTCACCGGGGACGTGCCCTCGCCGGCGAACATCCCGTCCGGATGCCGCTTCCGTACCCGTTGCTGGAAGGCGCAGGAGCGGTGCGCGCTGGAGGTGCCGCTGCTCGCGGTGCCCGCGGAGTTCCGGCTCACCGAGGGCCCGGCCGCGCACGACTCGGCCTGCCACTTCGCCGAGGAGAAGCAGGTGGTACCGCCGGAGGAGCCACCGGACTATCATGGCGGCGCGGCGAAATAGCCGTATAAATGCGCACCAACCGCGTTAACACGCAGGCAACTTGGCCGACCCGATCCCGATATACGGACGCGTCAATCTGAACAACGTACGGCCGTGCGGGTGCCGTAAACGGACCGGGGCGCGCCATGTCGCCCCGGTCCGTTGCCGTGTCGGCTAGGCCGGCCCCAGGGAGCGCTTCAGGAAATCGACCTGGAGCAGCAGCAGGTTCTCCGCGACCTGCTCCTGCGGGGTCATGTGCGTGACCCCCGACAGCGGCAGCACCTCGTGCGGGTGGCCCGCGGCCAGCAGCGCAGAGGACAGCCGGAGGGCGTGTGCCACCACCACGTTGTCGTCCGCGAGGCCGTGCACGATCATCAGCGGCCGGTGCGGCTCGGCGGCCGCGGAGAGCCCCTCGTCGGTGATCAGCGAACTCTTCGCGTAGGTGTCCGGGGTCGCCGCCGGGTCACCGAGGTACCGCTCCGTGTAGTGGGTGTCGTACAGCCGCCAGTCCGCGACCGGGGCCCCCGCGATGCCCGCGTGGAACACGTCGGGGCGGCGCAGCACGGCGAGCCCCGCGAGCCAGCCGCCGTACGACCAGCCGCGGATCGCCACCCGGGACAGGTCGAGGGGGAAGGTCTCGGCAAGGCCCTGGAGCGCGTCGACCTGGTCGTCGAGAGAGAGCGTGAAGTCGTCGCGGATCGCCTTCTCCCAGGCGGGGGAGCGGCCGGGGGTGCCCCGGCCGTCGGCGACGATCACCGCGAAGCCCTGGTCGGCGAACCACTGCGAGGTGAGGTGGGCGTTGTGTGCGGCGAGCACCCGGGGGCCGTGCGGGCCGCCGTAGGGGTCCATGAGGACCGGGAGGAGATTGTCACCGTCGTAGTCAGTGGGCATAAGCACGGCGCATGGGATTTTCCGTGCGCCCCCCTGCGTGAGGGTCACGCGCGGGGACAAACCAGGACTTTCGGCATATGAGGGCACGGTCGCCACACGCTTTCCCTCGCGCAGCACCTGTACCTGGGTGCCCGGTTGGTCGAGCACCGACGAGACGAGCACGGTCACGCCTCCGGCGCGCACCGCCGAGTGCACGCCGGGCTCCTGTGAGACGCGCTCCATGCCGAGCTCGTTGACGCGGTACACATGCACTTCGCCCGTTTCCGGGGCGGCCGCGGCCTCGCCCGCCGACGCCGAGATCAGCACGTCGTCGTCCGACACGTCGAGCACTGCGCGCACATGCAACTGCGGTCCCGTCAGCGGACGTTCACCGAACGCGAGCACCCGCGCGCCGCCCTCGTCGGCGATCCGCACCAGCTGTCCGCCGGGGCTCCAGCACGGCACACCGGCGAAAAGATCCAGCCATTGTGGATCTTCGTCCGCGTGCACCATGCGGGTCGCCCCGGTGTCCGGCGCCACGGCCAGGAACAGCTGGCTGCGCTGATCCCGGGCCTGCACCAGGATCAGCGGCGCACCCGCCGCTGACCAGTGCACATGCGCCAGATACGGGTAGCGTGCCCGGTCCCACACGACCTCCGTGCGTACCCCGTCGAGGCCGATGACGAAGAGTTGTACGTCCGCGTTGGCGCTGCCGGCCACCGGATACGCGACCCGCTGCGGATCGTGTTCCGGATGCGCCGGATCGGAGATCCACCAGCGCTGTACGGGCATGTCGTCGACCCGCGCGACGAGCAGCCGGTCGCTCTCCGGCGACCACCAGAACCCACGTGAACGCCCCATCTCCTCGGCCGCGATGAACTCGGCCAATCCATAGGAAACCGAGTCCGATTCGGGCTCCGCGAGCGCGCTGTCGTCCTCGCCCTCGGCGCCGACCACACGCAGGGCGCCCCCGGCGACGTACGCGACGAGCCGTCCGTCGGGGGAGGGGCGAGGGTCGATCACCGGTCCCGGGACCCGGAGTTCACGTGCCGTGCCGGCTCGCAGCTCCGCCGTGAAAAGCCGCCCTGACAAGGCGAAAGAGGCCAACTCGACCGCCGTGTCGGTGGCGTAGCCGACGACCCCGGCACCGCCCTCGCGGCTGCGCTCGCGGCGCGCCCGTTCCTCCGGCGACAGATGCTCGGTGGCGCCCCCGAGCAGCGCCGCCGGATCGGCCGCCACCCTCCCCCAGCCTCCGGCCGGGGGGACCCCCACCTCGCCCTCCGCCACATCGAGGACCCACAGCTGATTCGCCCGGTCCGTACCGGAGCGGGACCGCAGGAACACGACACGGGAACCGTCGGGAGACACGGTGAACGCGCGGGGTGCGCCGGAGGTGAACCGCTGGGTGCGGGCGTACCGGCGCGGGAAGGAAAGAGGCTCGGTCGTCATGCCTTGACCATATTGGCCATGCGCCCCCTTGTGCGGCCGTGCGCCGATCGATGCGCGCGTACGGATAGTTATGATCACTAGCGCTGCGTGGGTATCAACCTGCTGGCTGTTGTATGGATTTACCGACCCCCCGTGTCCGACCCCCATACCGGACCCCAAGTCCCTGGGATCTTTGGAGGTGAGCCGCCGTGGCACTCTCGATTTCGGCGGTGGTGCTGCTGGCGATCATCGTCTTTCTTCTGATCAAGAAGTCAGGGCTGAAGGGCGGGCACGCCATCGTGTGCGTCCTGCTCGGGTTCTACCTCGCCTCCTCCACGGTCGCTCCCACGATCAACGAGCTGACCACGAACATCGCGGGCATGATCGGCAGCATCAAGTTCTGAGCCGCGCCCGGCCGAGTGGCCGGGCGCTCGCCTCGTAGGGTGGGTTCCATGACGGAACTGCCCGACCGGCGTCTGCTCCTCGTGCACGCGCACCCGGACGACGAGTCGATCAACAATGGCGCGACCATGGCCAAGTACGCGGCCGAGGGCGCCCATGTGACGCTGGTGACCTGCACCCTCGGCGAGGAGGGCGAGGTCATCCCGTCCGAGCTCGCGCATCTGGCACCCGACCGCGACGGCGGGCTGGGCCCGCACCGGATCGGTGAGCTGACCGCCGCCATGAAGGAGCTGGGCGTCACCGATCACCGGTTCCTCGGCGGCCCCGGGCGTTTTCGCGACTCCGGGATGATGGGCGTCGCGCAGAACCACCGCGCGGGCGCCTTCTGGTCCGCCGACGTCGACGAGGCCGCCGAGTACCTGGTGGAGGTGATCCGCGAGGTACGCCCCCAGGTGCTCGTCACCTATGACCCGCACGGCGGCTATGGGCACCCGGACCACATCCAGGCCCACCGCGTGGCCATGCGCGCCGCCGAGCTGGCCGCCGAGGCCGCCTTCCGCCGGGACCTCGGGGACCCCTGGGAGATCGCCAAGATCTACTGGAACCGGGTGCCGCGCCCGGTGGCCGACGACGGCTTCGCCCGGCTGCGCGAGACGCTGCCGCGGCTGCCGTTCACCGAGGCCGCCACCGTCGACGACGTACCGGGCGTCGTGGACGAGCCGGTGATCACCACCGAGATCGACGGGACCGCGTACGGCGCCGCCAAGGCCGCCGCGATGCGGGCGCACGCCACCCAGATCGAGGTGGCCGAGCCCTGGTTCGTCCTCTCGAACCAGCTCGCGCAACCCCTCTTCACCACCGAGTACTACGAGTTGGTGCGCGGGGAGCGGCCGGCGACGCGGGAGACGGACCTGTTCGCGGGCATCGTGACCGGTCGGGGAGAGGCGGGCGTGCGATGAGGACGACCGATCGGCGAGAGGCGGATGTGCGATGAGTACGACGGGACAGCGCGGGAGCATGCTTGCCCAGCCGCTGACGCGGCCCTCGGGCGGGCGGATGGCCGCCTACCTGGGACTCTTTGTGCTCGGCACGGTGGTCGGGGCCGCCGGGGCGCTGGTGCAATCCGGCTGGTTCCCGGGCGGGTTGCTGCTCGCGCTGGCGGGCGCGGCCGGACTCTTCCTCGGCGGCGCGCGGGCGACCGGGTCCCGGGCCGGGGCCGTGGCGCCCGCGGCCGGCTGGATGGTCGCCGTCGTCCTGCTCACCGCCAGCCGCCCCGAGGGCGACTTCCTCTTCGGCGCGGGAGTCGTCTCCTACCTCTTCCTGCTCGGCGGCATGGCCGTCGCTGTGATGTGCGCCACCCTTGGGCAGGGGCGGCAACCGGACGGCTCAGGCGTCCGACTTGGCAAGTGACGTACCACTTCGCCGTATCCAACAGGTGCGGGTCCCGTGGGGGTTTCCTTCCCGGGCGAGGTTTGCGCGCCGGAGACGGCCAGTATGGTGGTGCGCGCCGCCGAGCTGCCCGAGATGAGGTCGAGTAAACGGGCGGCGGAGCCAACCGGGAGAACCTGCCTTGAGTCGTGAAACTGACAGTTCGTCCTCCGGGCCCAACGGGCGCGGTGGAGCCGCGTACCCGTCGGGGACGCCGCCGTACGGGACCCCCACGGCTTCCGAAAGCGGTGCCGACGCGGGCCGTTCGGCCACCGGCAACCCGCCGGAGGAGCGCAAGACCGAGACCACGCTGACGACGCGGATCCGGATCAACATCCCCGGATCGCGGCCCATCCCGCCCGTCGTTGTCCGCACACCGGTCGGGGACGCGGACGCGTCCACCGAGGGTGCCGACGGCGCCGGTGCAGGCGCGGAGACGCCGCGGGGCGCCGGTTCGCCCACGAGCGCGTCCGCGGCGACGGCCACCACCGCGTCCCCCACCGCGTCCACGACCACGTCCACTTCCATGGGCGCGTCCGCCCTCGCGGGCAGTCCCGCCGGGGCGCCCGCCGCGGCCGAGGAGAAGACGAGCGACTGGTTCGCACCCCGCAAGGCCGGTGCGCCCAAGGGCGGGCCGGGCGGCGGGTCCACCAACGGGGCGGGCCTGCCGGGCGGTTCGGGTCCCGCGGGCGCGGCCGACTCCACGGGAGCGCAGGGCGGGCGTCCTGGCGCTCCGGGCGGTGCGCGTCCGAGCTCCGCGCACGGTGCCGGTCCGCTGGGTGCCACCGGCGGCGCCCGGCCCGGCGGTGCGAACGCCCCCCGCCCCGGCGGCGGTACGAACGGTGCCGGGCTGCCCGGTGCCACCGGCGCTGGACCCGTGGCACCCGGCCACGGCGGCGGCACCGGTTCCTTCGACGTCTCCGCGGCGCTGAACAACACCGGCTCCTTCCCGTCCGTCGGAGCCGGCAGCGGCGGCGAACCGCGCCGCGACGATCTTCCGTACTTCTCGGAGGGCGGTCAGGGCGGCCCCGCCGGCCCGACCGGCGGTCCGGTCACCGGAGACGGCCCGCTGGTGCCGCCGGTCGGTCCGGGCGCGGCACCGGGCAGCCTGGCCGCGGGCCCGGGCCCGGGATACCCGGGAGGCGCTCCCGGCGCGCCCGGTGTCACCCCGCACGGCGGTCTCAGCGGTGGTCTCAGCGACGACACCGCGATCCTCACGCCGCAGAAGCCTGCCCCCGAGCCGGGCGCCGGTGGCTACGGCGGCCCCGTGGACAACGTCTCCGGGCACACGCTGACCAGCGGCATCCCCGTCGTACCGCCCGCCCAGAACTCCCCGTTCGGGCCGGGCACGCACACCGACGGCCCGTTGCCGCACACCCCGCCGAAGCTGCCCGCGCCGGTCCAGCAGCCCCCCGCTTCGTCGAAGCCGGCGAAGAAGAAGGGCCGCAGCAAGCTGAAGCTCCTGGGCGTCGGCGTGTTCGTCGTCGCCGGTGGCGCCTACGGCGCCGGGCTGCTCATGAACCACTCGGACGTGCCCAAGGGCACCACCGTGCTCGGCGTCGACATCGGCGGCGGCACCCGGGACGAGGCCGCCAAGAAGCTCGACGACGCCTTCGGCGCCAGTACGAACAAGGCGCTCAAGCTGTCGGTCGACGGCGACACCGTCTCGCTCAAGCCGGACCAGGCCGGGCTCCAGCTCGACAGCCAGGCCACCGTCCGCGCCGCCGCGGGCAGTGACTACAACCCCGTCTCGGTGATCGGCTCGCTGTTCGGCCAGGAGCGCGTCGTCGAGCCCGTGATGCCGGTCGACGAGGAGAAGCTGCAGGCCGCCCTGGAGCGCGCCGCGGGCGGCTCCGGCTCGGTGAGCGACGGCACCATCAAGTTCGAGGCCGGCAAGGCTGTCGCCGTGTACGGCAAGGCGGGCAAGGGCATCGACGTCGCGTCCTCGACGCAGGCCGTCGAGGACGCGTACCGCACCCAGGTGGAGACCGGCACGACCACGCCGGTCAAGGTTGCCACCAAGACCCGTCAGCCGACGGTCTCGAACGCCGAGGTCGACCGGATGATGACGAAGTTCGCGAAGCCGGCGATGTCCGCGAACGTCACGGTGCGCACGGATGCCGTCCACACCATCTCCTTCAGCCCGCAGAACTCCATCTGGAAGTTCCTGAGCGTGCAGGCGGTCAACGGCAAGCTCGTCCAGCACTACGACCTCAAGGTCCTCAAGGAGCTGTACGGCGGTGCCTTCGACGGGGTCACGATCACCAAGGGCGACGGCAGCAAGAAGGCCGTGAGCCCCGAGGACGTGGCCTCGGCTCTGGGGCAGGCGCTGCTCGGAAAGACGACTGCCGACCGCATCGTCACCATCTCCACCAACCCCAGCTAGCGGGCGCTCGCGCTGCCGCTCTCCGGAGGGCACCCGGCCATGGTCTCCCTGGCCGGGTGCCCCCCTGTCGTACGCCAGGACAGGACGGGGGAGAGGCGCGGTATGACATCTGTCATCCGCGACTGAGGACACGCAGCACTGCCGACGGCCCCTCCCGCGCCGCCACGATGGATCACATGACAACGACTGCGACGGCCACCACCTCGGTGGTCGGGTTCGAATCGGTGACCAAGGCCTACGGGAGCGTCCGGGCCGTCGACGGGCTGACGCTCGACCTGCACCCGGGCGAGACCGTCGCTCTGCTGGGGCCCAACGGCGCGGGCAAGTCGACCACGCTGGACCTGCTCCTCGGTCTCAAGCACGCCGACAGCGGCGCGGTCCGGGTGTTCGGCACCACCCCGCGCGAGGCGATCGTCGCAGGCCGGGTGGGCGCCATGCTGCAGAGTGGCGGGCTGATGGACGAGGTCACCGTCGGCGAACTGGTCAAGCTCGCCTGCGATCTGCACCCCAAGCCGTTCCGGGCCACCGACGTACTGGCCCGTGCGGGCATCTCGGGGATAGCCGACCGCAAGGTCAACAAGCTTTCCGGCGGCCAGGCCCAGCGTGTCCGCTTCGCCCTCGCCACGGCCGGTGACAGCGACCTGATCGTCCTCGACGAGCCCACCACTGGCATGGACGTCTCCGCCCGTCAGGCCTTCTGGGCCACCATGCGCGAGCAGGCCGACCAGGGGCGTACGGTCCTGTTCGCCACGCATTACCTGGAGGAGGCCGACGCGATCGCGGACCGCGTGCTGGTCCTGCACCGAGGCCGTCTGCTGGCCGACGGCACCGCCGCCGAGATCAAGGCCAAGGCCGGCGTCCGCCGCATCGCCTTCGACCTGGAGGGCCCGATCGACGAGGGTGCGCTGCGGTCGCTGCCCTTCCTGACGTCGATGACAGTGTCCAACAGCGGCTCCACCGCGGGGTCGGGCCAGACCGTCCGCATCCAGTCCTCCGACGCCGACGCGACCGTGCACGCGCTGTACGGGCTCGGTGTCTACCCCCGCAATCTCGAAGTGGCCGGGCTCGGCCTGGAGCAGGCCTTCGTCGCCATCACGGCCGCCGAGGAGGCGAAGTCGAAGTGAACAGCCTCATCAGACTGGAACTCGCCCGCGCGCTGCGCAACCGCAAGTTCCTGTTCTTCTCGGTGATCTACCCCTCGGCCCTGTTCCTGCTCATCGCGGGCAACGCCGACAGCACGGCCAAGGTCGACGGCACCGGCCTCACCATCCCGACCTACATGATGGTCTCCATGGCCTCCTTCGGCGCCCTGACGGCCGTCCTGATGGGCAACAGCGAGCGCATCGCCAAGGAGCGCGAGAGCGGCTGGGTGCGGCAGCTGCGGCTGACCACCCTGCCGGGCCGCGGCTATGTCCTGGCGAAGACCGCCAGTGCCGCCGTCGTCAGCCTCCCCTCGATCGTGATCGTCTTCGTCGTCGCCGCGGCCGTGAAGCACGTACGCCTGGATGCCTGGCAGTGGCTCGCGCTGACCGGGGCGATCTGGGCCGGCAGCCTCGTCTTCGCCGCGCTCGGTGTCGCCATCGGCTACCTCGCCAGCGGCGACGCGGTCCGCCCGATCACCATGATCACCTACTTCGGCCTTTCGATGCTCGGCGGCCTGTGGATGCCGGCGACGACCTTCCCGGACTGGCTGCAGAACATAGCGAAGTGGCTGCCCACGCACGCGTACGCTGCGCTGGGCCAGGCCATCGAACAGAGCCAGGCCCCGCACGCCAAGGACATCGCCATCCTCGCCGTCTTCTTCGTCCTGTTCGCGGGCGGCGCGGCCTGGCTGTACCGGAAGGACACGCTGAAGGCGTGAGTGCCATGACGGAAGACCCGCGGTGCGACGACGAGTCCCGGTCGGAGCGGCTGATGCGTACGGGGCAGCCGCCCCGCAACCGGGCCGAGCTGCGGCGCAAGGTGCTGTGGATCGGCGTCTGGCTCGTGTTCCTGAGCTCACCGGTGAAGGACCTCGTCTCCGGGCACCACACCACCGGTGGCACCGTGGCGGGCTGGCTCGGCCTCGCGGCCTTCGTCGGGGTGTATCTGTCGCTGGTCTTCCGGAACATGGGCAAGCCCTTCACCGGACGGCTCGTCGTCGGCCTCATCCTGGTCCTGGGCGCGCTCGCCACCCTGCTGTGCCTCACACTCGGCGGCGCCTGGCTGGGCCTGTACTGCTACGTGTCCGTCGCCTGCGGGTCCACCCTGCCGCTGCGGCTGGCGTACGGCGCGATCCCGGCGACGACCGGCGTGATGCTGCTCGTCGGCAGCCGGGTCGACCGGGAGGAGGCCCAGAACCTGGCCCTGCTGGTGCTGCTCATCGGATTCGCCATGACCGGCGTCGGTCAACTGGTCCGTACGACCATCGAGTTGCGCAAGGCCCGCGCCACCGTTGCCCAGCTCGCCGCCAACGAGGAGCGCCTGCGCCTCGCCCGCGATCTGCACGACCTGCTCGGCCACTCACTCTCCCTCATCACCCTGAAGAGCGAGCTGGCGGGCCGGATGCTCCCCGACGACCCCGAGAAGGCGGCTCAGCAGGTCGCGGACATCGAACAGGTCAGCCGCCAGGCCCTGGTGGACGTGCGCGAGGCGGTCACGGGTTACCGGCGGCCCCGGCTGGCCGGCGAACTCGCGGGCGCGCAGGTCGCGTTGACCGCCGCGGGCGTCACCGCCGACCTTCCGGCCGAACCGGACCTCGGCGGCGTCCCCGAGGAGAGCGAGTCCGCGCTGGCCTGGGCGCTGCGCGAGGCGGTCACCAATGTCGTACGGCACAGCGGGGCCCGGCGCTGCGCGGTGGAGGTCGTCCGACGTCAGACGCTGGACGGTCCGGTGCTCGAACTGTCCGTGGAGGACGACGGCTCGGGCGGTTCAGGGGGCGCCCACGGCAACGGTCTGACCGGGCTGACCGAGCGCCTGGAGAAGGCGGGCGGATCGCTGGAAGCGGGGAGGGTGCGGCGCGGCTTCCGGCTGGTCGCGCGCGTACCGACGGAGGCCCCCCTTGCCGTGGGCGGCCACCCCGTAGGATCCGGGGCATGAGCCGCACGATCAAGGTCCTGCTCGCCGAGGACCAGTCGATGGTCCGCGAGGCGCTGGCCGCGCTGCTGGGCCTCGAACCGGACATCGAGGTGGTCGCTCAGGTGGCGCGCGGCGACGAAGTGCTGGCCGCGGCCCGTGCCTTGGACGTCGATGTCGCGCTCCTCGACATCGAGATGCCCGGCCGGACGGGCATCGAGGCGGCGGCCGAACTCCACAAGGAGCTTCCGCGTCTCAAGCTGGTCATCCTCACGACCTTCGGCCGTCCCGGCTATCTGCGCAGCGCGATGGAGGCCGGCGCCGACGCCTTCCTCGTCAAGGACGCTCCGGCCGCCCAACTCGCCGAAGCCGTACGCAAGGTACTGGCCGGTGACCGGGTCATCGACCCCACCCTGGCAGCCGCCGCTCTCGCCGAGGGTGCCAACCCCCTGACCGACCGCGAACGCGAGGTCCTGCGCGCGGCGGCCGACGGCTCCACCAACGCGGAGCTGGCCACGATTCTGCACCTGTCCCAGGGCACCGTCCGCAACTACCTCTCCACGGCCATCCAGAAACTGGCGGTCCGCAACCGCGCGGAAGCGGTCCGCACGGCGAGGGAGAAGGGCTGGCTGTAAGGCAGCGGCCAAGCGTCGTTTCGCCTCTGCCCCGCCCCCGCCCGTCCCGTATCCGGGGTTCTGCCGCCCCTTTCAGGGGCGCGGGGAACTGCGCGACAAGCCCCCCACACTCGCAGCCGAAAGGCGGATACGGGACGGGTAGGGGCGGAGGGGGCGAAAAAGCCCTTCCCCGGCTTCAGTTGAGCATCGCCCGCGCGGCCTGGGCCTGTTGGCGCACCCGGGCCGCGGCCGGTTCATCGACGGCGGCCACCACATCGGCATACGCGTCGAGTTCGGCCGCACCCCCAAGGAAGTCGCCACGCTGGACGAGGAGTTGGGCGCGCTCGTAGCGCAGCCGCGCCGGATGCGAGGGCAGCAGCAGGGACAGCTCCACGGCCCACAGCGACACGTCGGAGCGCTCCGGCCGGGCGGCGGCCCAGGCCCGGATGTTGTTCAGGATGCGCAGCACGACGTCGAGCGTGTCGGCGGGCGAGAGCATCGACGGGTCGAGCGGGGCACCGGTCGCCCCCGCGACGAGCAGCTCCGCGTCGGACCCGGTGAGGACGCGCCCCCCGTCGAAGGGATCGGCGAGCACCTGCTGCTCGGGCGGCCCGAAGCCGACGACGAAGTGCCCCGGCAGCGCGACCCCGTACACCGGCGCACCGGCCCGCCGCGCGACCTCCATCCACACCACGGAGAGCAGGATCGGCAGCCCGCGCCGCCGCCGCAGCACCTCGTGCAGCAGCGAGGACTCCAGCCGCTGGTAGTCGGCCGGCGCCCCCCGGAACCCGCAGCGCCCGCCGAGCAGCTCACCGAGCGCGGCCGCCCAGGACCGCGGCCCGCCCGGGCGGAACGGCAGCTGCCCCGCCAGCCGGTCCAGCTCGATCTGCGCCGCGTCCATCCCGGCCTCGTCCAGCGTCCCGTCCGCCGCGGCCCCCACCAGCAGGCACAGCAGCGCCAGATCGGGCCGCTCGGCCCGCGCCTCATCGGCGAACCGCCGCCGCACCTCGGCGGCCCGCTCCGGTTCCGGTGGCTGAGGGGAACGCATAACTGGCTCGTGCCCCTTCACGCCGATCGATACGAGTCGCCGACACCGAAACCGCCGCTCTCGCCGTTCCGGTGGCCGCTCGGCCCGTTCTGGTCACTGGTCGGCTCGTTCCGGTGACCGGTCGGCCCGTCGGTCCGGCACACAGCACCGGCGGCGAGCGGGCCGAGGCCTCGCGCGCCAGGCCGCTCGGCAGCGCCTTCCCCGGCGTCGGCGTCCGGCACCCACCGATAGTGGTGGTACGCGTGATGCGGCCCGAAGCCCATCTCCGCGTACATCGCCCGCGCTCCCGCGTTGTCGTCCTCCACCTGGAGCCAGGCCGCCGAGGCGCCCTCGTCCAGGGCCCGACGGGCCAGCGCGGCCATGACGGCGGTGGCGAGTCCCTGGCGGCGGTGGGCGGGATCGACCTCGACCGCCGCGAAACCGGCCCAGCGGCCGTCCACCACGCAGCGTCCGATCGCGGCCGGAGCCTCCCCTGTGGCACCGGGCACCGTCGCGAACCACACCGAAGGCCCACTGCCCAGCACCTTCAGGGCCACCTCGCTCAGCCCTTTCCGCTGATAGCGGCCCAGCCACGCGTCGTCCGCCGCGCGGGAGAGCACGACCTCGGGCGCCTCCCGGTCCCCGATCGGCGCGAGCGAGCCGATCCACAGCTCGGCCGTCACCTCACGCGTCCAGCCGCGCGCCTCCAGCTCCGCGCACAGCAGCTCCTGCGTGCCCTCGGCCCCGGTCGCGGTCTGGATGTACGCGGGCAGGTCACGGGCGGCGTACCAGTCCCGGACGTACGTCAGCGCCTCGTCCAGCGGCACGCCGGGGTCGCCGAGCGGCAGGACGGAGTTGGCGCGCCGGGTGAAACCGGAGGCCGCCCGCAGCTCCCACTCGCCGAGCCGCTCGCTCTCCACCGGCCGCCACGCCCGCGCGGCGACCCGCGCCAGCTCCTCGTACGAGGCCGCCGGGCCCCGCCGACGCGCCGGAGCGGACGGCACGACCTTGCCCGCGACCAGCGCGGATTCCGCGATCCGGACACGTTCACCGGTCCGTCGTGTGATCAGCAGCACACCTTCGTTCCATGATGTGAGAACACCGACCGTGTCGGTGAACTTCTCACCCTCGGCGGCATCTTTGATCATCCGCCGAACAGAGACACGTTTGCCCACGTCAGCAGCGGTGATACGGACCTCAAGGCGGCCGGAGGCAGAGATTTCCACAGGTCAGTTCACCCCTCCTGTTCGGATCATGCCCAAGAACGGAGATACTAGGGGCGGGCATCGACGACGCCGCGCTCCCGCGCGCCAGGCGGCGGAGCCTACGGAGGCCCGCCAGCGCCCTATCGAGGAGGAACGACAGCGTGACCTACGTCATCGCGCAGCCTTGTGTCGACGTCAAGGACAAGGCGTGCATCGAGGAGTGCCCGGTCGACTGCATCTACGAGGGCTCCCGGTCCTTGTACATCCACCCGGACGAATGCGTCGACTGTGGAGCCTGTGAGCCGGTGTGCCCGGTCGAGGCGATCTTCTACGAAGACGACACTCCTGAAGAGTGGAAGGACTACTACAAGGCGAACGTCGAGTTCTTCGACGAACTCGGCTCGCCCGGCGGCGCCAGCAAGCTCGGCCTGATCGAGCGCGACCACCCCTTCATCGCAGCGCTGCCGCCGCAGAACCAGTAAGCGGCCCGCACACGCGCCGCCTCGGTCCCGTACGGCACGATCGCCGTACGGGACCGAGGCGTTTGCCGTACGACGGCTCGTACGTACGAGAAAGTGAGCCAGAACCGTGTCCGCAGTCTCCGACCGCCTGCCCACCTTCCCCTGGGACAAGCTGGAGCCGTACAAGAAGACGGCCGCCGCCCACCCGGACGGCATCGTCGACCTGTCCGTCGGTACCCCGGTCGACCCGGTGCCCGAGCTGATCCAGAAAGCGCTGATCGCGGCGGCCGACTCTCCCGGCTACCCGACCGTGTGGGGCACACCCGAGCTGCGCGACGCGATCACCGGCTGGGTCGAGCGCCGCCTCGGCGCCCGCGACGTGACCCACCGCCACATCCTGCCGATCGTCGGCTCCAAGGAGCTCGTCGCCTGGCTCCCGACCCAGCTGGGTCTGGGCCCGGGCGACAAGGTGGCCTACCCGCGCCTGGCGTACCCGACGTACGAGGTGGGCGCGCGCCTGGCCCGCGCGGAGTACGAGGCCTACGACGACCCCACGCAACTGGACCCGACGGACCTGAAGCTCCTCTGGCTCAACTCGCCCTCCAATCCCACGGGCAAGGTGCTGTCGAAGGACGAACTGACCCGGATCGTCGCCTGGGCCCGCGAGCACGACGTCCTGGTCTTCTCCGACGAGTGCTACATCGAGCTGGGCTGGGAGGCCGACCCGGTCTCGGTCCTGCACCCGGACGTGTGCGGCGGCTCGTACGAGGGGATCGTCTCGGTCCACTCCCTCTCGAAGCGCTCGAACCTGGCCGGCTACCGCGCCGCGTTCCTGGCGGGCGACCCCGCCGCCCTCGGCGACCTGCTCGAGATCCGCAAGCACGGCGGCATGATGACGTCGGCTCCGACCCAGGCCGCGGTGGTCGCCGCCCTGTCGGACGACACCCACGTCCGCGACCAGCGCGAGCGCTACGCCGCCCGCCGTACGGCCCTGCGCGACGCCCTCTTGAAGCACGGCTTCCGCATCGAGCACAGCGAGGCCAGCCTCTACCTCTGGGCCACCCGCGACGAGTCCTGCTGGGACACGGTGGCCCACCTGGCACAGCGGGGCATCCTGGTGGCCCCCGGCGACTTCTACGGCCAGGCGGGCGACACGTTCGTACGCGTAGCCCTGACGGCAACGGACGAGCGCGTAGCGGCAGCGGTGGAACGCCTGGCGCGGTAACCGCGCTGTGCGCGGCCGAGCCGCAGCTGCCGCTATCGCTACCGCTGCCACTGTGGGCATGTTCCGCAGGGCGGAACGGTGGGCACGGCCGACAGCGCCGGGTGCCGTGCAGGCAGGCCCCAGCCCCGGCAGGGGCAAGCGAAACGGGGGTCCAGGGAAACACTTCCCTGGACCCCCGTAGCCGTACAGACCCGGCGTCAGCCGAGCGGGAGAGTCTTCAGCGGCAGCTGGTCGGTCGGCAGCCCGCCCTTGGTGACGGTGTCGGTCGGCAGCCCGCCCTTGGTGACGGTGTCGGTCGGCAGACCGCCCTTGGTGACGGTGTCCGTCGGCAGCCCACCCTTGGTGGCAGTCTTCGCGGTGTCGCCGAGCAGACCCCCGGCCTGCCCCGCCGCATCCCCGGCCACCTTCTGCGCGGCCGGCGTCGCCATCTTGGCGACCTTGCCAGCGGTCTTGCCCGCAGCCGGCACCGCCTTCTTGACCGTGTTGCCGCCGGCCGTGCCCGCGAGGCCGGTGGCGTTCTGAGCCGCTCCGTCAACGGTGTTGCCGACGCTCGCCCCGTCCAGGGCGGTCAGTCCGCCGAGGTTGGGGGTGGCCGGCAGTTCGGCCGCCGCGCTGGCGGAGCCGGCCGCACCGACCCCGGCTGCCGCTCCCGCTGCGACGAGCAGCGCGGCACGGGCGATCCGGCGGGTCAGGGGGAGGGACATGATGCTCCTTAGACGGGAGAGAACGTTGAAGTGTCCGACCGCGCCCGGCAGTTGACCGACTGGCTGCCGACCGACCGAAGGTGATCGTTCCGGGCTCGGACGCAGTGACTACCGCTCGAAGCCCACGAAGGTTGCGGTGGTCCGACGTAAAGAGTTGGCAATGCGTCGCATTATCATCTGCGGATAAAAGCGGGCAAAAGGCACCCGGTCGGAAAGTCTGCCGAATCCTTACGGCTCTTTGTTTTCAAGGGATTCGACGGACGGAGGAGTGAGTGCGCGAATGCCTGCGCACATCGTCGACGCGCCGCGGAACGGGTCCCTCCAACGGGTGAGGACCCGTACTACTGCCCAGTGACGATTCGGACCGCGGCGGCGGACTCCCGCGCGTCCGGGCCCCCCTGCGCGTCGGAGGCGCGCCACTGGCTGTCGGTGCTCCCGGCGGTCCACTCCCGCCCCGCGTACGACACCCGCTCGATGTGCAGCGCCGAGGAGTTGGCCACGGCCCAGTGCGCCAGCTCCCAGCCGCGCTGTCGGACGCCGGTCCCGGAGGTGACCTCTTTGCGCACGGGGACGGTCACGGTCCGGCCCCCGCCGCCCGTCGGGGAGGGCGAGGCCGACGCCGAAGCGGCCGCCGACGGCGAGGCGGAGACGCCCTCGGCGCCCACGTCGGCCCCTGCTTCCTGCAGCACATCGCGCCCGAAGTCCCGTACGAGCGCAGCCCGCACCGAGTCCGCGCCGCCGGGCGGGGTCGCGTCGGGGCGCCCCTCACAGGTCAGCGTGGCCGCCGCGCGCCCGGTCAGGGCCGCGGCGAGCAGCGTGGCGTCCGGCTCGTGCTTCGCGTACGCCTGCGGGTAGCCGCTGCGCTGCACACGCTGCGCGGCGACGGTGAGCGGAAGGCGCGAATAGCCGGCCACCTTGGCCAGGTGTTCGTAGAACACCCCCGCCGCGTACGTCGGGTCCATGATCTGCTTCGTCGTCCCCCAGCCCTGCGAGGGCCGCTGCTGGAACAGGCCGAGCGAGTCACGGTCGCCGTGCTGGATGTTGCGCAGCCCTGACTCCTGGAGGGCGGTCGCGAGGGCGATGGTCACGGCGCGCTCGGGCATGCCGCGGGAGGTGCCGACTGCCGAGATCGTCGCCGCGTTGACCGCCTGCTCCGGTGTGAACTCGTACGACGCCCCGTCGCCCTTGCCCGAGACGACCTTGCATCTCGGCGCGCCGGTGCCTCCCGTGAGGTACTGCACGGTGAGATACCCCGCGAGCGCGAGCAGGACCACGACGGCCCCCCCGAAACGGAGGAGGCGGCCGCGCCGGACAGGAGTGGGGGACGGCTCTGGCACGTCGTACAAGGTACTGGAGGCCACTGTCGGCGGCGCTTGGGGCTGTGGACAACCCGAGTGCCGACCGGCGCTTCGGGACATCCGTCCATATCCGTCCGTCCATATCCGGCCGCATCCGGCCGTCAGCGGGACCGGGCGTCAGAGGAACCGGCTGTCAGAGGAACCGGCTGTCAGTGGGACCGGGCGTCAGCGGGACCGGCCGTCAGCGGGACCGGGCGCCCAGGGGCGCTAGGGTCGAAGGCATGGCCGACACCTCCCTTGACCTCACCCTGGACGCTGCCGAGCTCACCGCGCAGCTGGTCGACTTCCCCTCGGAGAGCGGCAACGAGAAGCCGCTCGCGGACGCCGTCGAGGCCGCCCTGCGCGCCCTGCCGCACCTGACGGTCGACCGGTACGGCAACAACGTGGTGGCGCGGACGAACCTGGGCCGCGCCGAGCGCGTCATCCTCGCCGGCCACATCGACACCGTCCCCATCGCCGACAACGTCCCCTCCCGCCTCGACGAGGACGGTGTGCTGTGGGGCTGCGGCACCTGCGACATGAAGTCGGGCGTCGCGGTTCAGCTCCGCATCGCGGCCACGGTCCCCGACCCCAACCGCGACCTCACCTTCGTCTTCTACGACAACGAAGAGGTCGCGGCACACATGAACGGTCTGAAGCATGTGGCCGACGCCCACCCCGAGTGGCTGGAGGGTGACTTCGCGGTCCTCCTGGAGCCCTCCGACGGCCAGGTCGAGGGTGGCTGCCAGGGCACGCTGCGGGTACTGCTGAAGACGAAGGGCGAGCGCGCCCACTCCGCGCGCAGTTGGATGGGCTCGAACGCGATCCACGCGGCGGCCCCGATCCTGGCCAGGCTGGCCGAGTACAAGCCGCGCTACCCCGTCATCGACGGCCTCGAATACCGCGAGGGCCTGAACGCGGTGGGCATCTCGGGCGGAGTCGCGGGCAACGTCATCCCGGACGAGTGCGTCGTGTCCGTCAACTTCCGTTACGCGCCGGACCGCAGCGAGGAGGAGGCCATCGCCCATGTCCGCGAGGTCTTCGGGGACTGCGGCGTGGAGGAGTTCGTCATCGACGACCACAGCGGCGGCGCGCTCCCCGGCCTCTCGCACCCGGCGGCCGCCGCCTTCATCGAGGCGGTCGGGGGGACCCCGCAGCCCAAGTACGGCTGGACGGACGTCTCCCGCTTCAGCCGGCTCGGCATCCCGGCGGTCAACTACGGCCCGGGCAACCCGCACTTGGCCCACAAGCGCGACGAGCGGGTGGAGACGGCGAAGGTCCTTGCGGGCGAGGAGCGGCTGCGCGCCTGGCTGACCGCCTGAGCCGTATCTCGGGGCGGTTCATGGCGGACATACTCGCGTCCCCCCTCCGTAACCCGCGTAGATCTACGCTGGGGTGGAACGACCGCGAGCGGTGGGAAGGGAGCGGACATGGCTACCGGCAACCCCGAGGGCAAGAAGGTGCCACCCGACGAGCAGCGGCTCGGACCGGTGCTGCGCAGGCGGAGTCAGGTACAGGCGAGCACCACGGATCAGCGCCTTCTGGACGCGGGTGGTCCTTCCGACTGGGTGCACACCGACCCGTGGCGGGTGCTGCGCATCCAGTCGGAGTTCATCGAAGGCTTCGGCACCCTGGCCGAACTCCCGCCCGCGATCAGTGTCTTCGGATCCTCGCGTACGGTGGTGGACTCGCCCGAGTACGAGACGGGGGTCGCCCTCGGCCGCGGTCTCGTCGAAGCCGGTTTCGCCGTGATCACCGGGGGTGGTCCCGGCGCCATGGAGGCCGCCAACAAGGGTGCCTGCGAGGCGAAGGGCATCTCCGTCGGCCTCGGCATCGAGCTGCCCTTCGAACAGGGCCTGAACCCCTACGTCGACATCGGCCTCAACTTCCGCTACTTCTTCGTCCGGAAGATGATGTTCGTCAAGTACGCGCAGGGCTTCGTGGTCCTGCCCGGCGGTCTCGGCACCCTCGACGAACTCTTCGAGGCGCTGACCCTCGTCCAGACCCAGAAGGTCACCCGCTTCCCCATCGTCCTCTTCGGCACCGCGTACTGGGGCGGCCTCGTCGACTGGCTCAAGAACACCCTGATCGCGCAGGGCAAGGCATCCGAGAAGGACCTGCTGCTCTTCCACCTGACCGACGAGGTGGAGGAAGCGGTGGCGTTGGTGTCGAAGGAGGCGGGCCGGTAGTCGGGCCGGGGGTCTCCTCGGCGCTCGTCCTCGAACGCCGGACGGTCTGGGTGACGCGCCCCGTCAGGGGCGCGGGGAACTGCGCGACAAGCCCCTAGCCGAAAGGGCACCCGGGGTTCGGGGCGGAGCCCCGGGTACGGGACGGGTAGGGGCGGAGGGGCGAGGAACCCGCTACGCCAGCCCCCGCCGAGCCACGGCCGGCGGGCGGTGGCCCGCGATGGACGCCACCATGTCCAGGACCTGCCGGGTCTCCGCGACCTCGTGGACGCGGTAGACCTGGGCCCCCAGCCAGGCGGAGACGGCCGTCGTCGCCAGGGTGCCGACCACCCGCTCCTTCACCGGCTTGTCGAGCGTCTCCCCGACGAAGTCCTTGTTGGAGAGGGAGACCAGCACCGGCCACCCGGTGGCCACCATCTCGCCCAGCCGCCGCGTCGCCTCCAGGCTGTGCCGGGTGTTCTTCCCGAAGTCGTGCCCGGGGTCGATCAACACGGACTCACGCGGCACGCCCAGTGACACCGCACGCTCGGCCAGCCCCACGGTCACCCGCAAGATGTCGGCCATGACATCGTCGTACGCGATCCGATGCGGACGGGTACGCGGCTCGGACTCTCCGGCGTGGGTGCACACCAGCCCCACCCCGTATCGTGCGGCCACCTCCGCCAGCCGCGGATCGGCCCCACCCCACGCGTCGTTGAGCAGATCCGCTCCGGCCTCGCAGACCGCCTCCCCGACCTCGTGCCGCCAGGTGTCGACGCTGATGACCACGTCGGGGAAGCGCCGGCGCACCTCGGCGACGAAACCGACCGTGCGCCGCGCCTCCTCCTCGGCGGTCACCTCTTCACCCGGCCCCGCCTTGACCCCGCCGACGTCGATGATGGCGGCGCCCTCCGCCACCGCCTGCTCCACGCGGGCGAGCGCCGGCTCGTCGCGGAAGGTGGCCCCCTGGTCGTAGAAGGAGTCCGGGGTCCGGTTCACGATCGCCATGATCACCGGCTCGTGCGTGTCGAATTCACGCTTGCCCAGCCTGAGCATCCCCTGTGACCTCTCCCAGTAAGTCCCGCCGATAAGCCGCCTGCGACCTTAACTGTCAGAGTCGCATGGCACGATCGGACCCTGACAGTTTCAGCTTCAGTACTTCAGCGCCGACGCGCATGTGTCGGCACCAGAGCGTGGGGACCTCAGCGATGTTCATGTTCTTGTTCCTGGTCGTCGCGCTCGCCGTCGTGGTCGCCGCGGTGACAGTGTCCGTGGTGGGCGGCGGCGAGAGCGCCCCCCTTCCCGAGGCCGGCCCGGAGCGGCTGCAGGACCCGCTGCCGTACGACCGGCCGGTGAACCGCGGTGACGTGGAGGCGCTGCGCTTCCCCGTCGCCGTACGGGGCTACCGCATGGCGGACGTCGACGACGCCCTCGGCCGGCTCGGCGCCGAGATCGCCGAGCGGGACGCCCGGATCGCCGACCTGGAGGACGCGCTGGCCGGCGCCCGCGCGAGCGCCGCACCCTCATTGCGGAAGCGGACCGAGGAGGACTCCCAGTGAGCGACACCCTGGCCGGCCCGGACGGCGCGCTGCGCTGCCCCTGGGCGCTGTCGACCGAGGACTACGTGGCGTACCACGACGAGGAGTGGGGCCGCCCGGTCCACGGCGACGACGCGCTGTACGAGCGGCTGTGCCTGGAGGCCTTCCAGTCGGGCCTGTCCTGGATCACCATCCTGCGCCGCCGCCCCGGCTTCCGCGCCGCCTTCGCCGGCTTCGAGATCGCCAAGGTCGCGACCTTCACGGACGCGGACAAGGAGCGCCTGCTCGCAGACCCGGGCATCATCCGCAACCGCGCCAAGATCGAGGCGACGGTCGCCAACGCGCGCGTGCTGGCCGACTGGGCCCCCGGCGAGCTGGACGAGCTGATCTGGTCCTTCGCCCCCGACCTGACCACCCGCCCGGCCCCGAAGAGACTGGGCGACATTCCGGCGGTCACCGACGAGTCGACGGCTCTGTCCAAGACGCTGAAGAAGCGCGGCATCCGCTTCGTCGGCCCGACCACGGCCTACGCACTGATGCAGGCCTGCGGCCTGGTGAACGATCACTTGGAGGACTGCGCGGCCAGGAGCGCCCCTTAAGGAGCGGGGGGAACTGCGCGACCGGCCACAGACGGCCCGCAGTTCCCGTACCGACCTCTGACCGCCGACTCCGGCGAAGCGTCAGCGCCCCAGGTACTTCGGCTTCTCCTTGTTCACGAAGGCCTGCACCGCGATGGTGTGGTCCTCGGAGGCACCCGCCCGCGCCTGGAGTTCATCCTCCTTCTCCAGGGTCTCCTCCAGAGAGTGGGAGAGCCCGAACGCGAGGGACTCCTTCAGCGCGGCGTACGCGAGCGTCGGTCCCGAGGCCAGCGCCCGGGCCACCTTCTCCGCTTCGGCGCGCAACTCCGCCGAGGGCACGAGACGGTTCGCGATCCCCAGCTCGTACGCCTCCTGCGCGGTGATGCTGCGCGGGAAGAGCAGCAGGTCAGCGGCCCGGCTGGGTCCGATGACCCGGGGCAGCGTCCAGGAGATGCCCGAGTCCGCGGTCAGCGCCACCCCGGCGAACGACGTGTTGAAGGCAGCAGTGTCGGCGACGATGCGATAGTCCGCGGCGAGCGCGAAGCCGAAGCCCGCTCCGGCCGCGACGCCATTCACGGCCGCGACCACGGGCTTCGCGGCGCCGGTCAGGGCCCGCACGATCGGGTTGTAGTGCTCGCGCACGGTGCTCATCGTCTGGCCGGAACCCGACTGCTTGTCGGCGGCCAGCAGCCCGATGTGCTCCTTGAGGTCCTGGCCGACGCAGAACGCCCGGTCACCGGCGGCGGTCAGCAGGATCGCCCGTACCTCCCCGTCCGCCGCGGCCTCCTGAGCCGCGTCCCGGAAGGCGACCTTGGTCTCGATGTTCATCGCGTTCATCGCCTCGGGGCGGTTGAGCGTGATCGTCGCGAGTCCGTCGCTCACCTCGTAGAGCACGGTGTCGGCCATGGTGGGTTCCCTCCGGTGTCGCGGCTCCGTCGTACCGGTCGGTACGTCCTGTGTCCGAGGACAGCATGGCGGAGATCACCGGCGGTGGCGCGGACCGGACATGTGACCTGCGTCAAAGAATTCCGCGCTCCGGAAGACCATGCGGCGGCGCAGTATCGCAGTCACATCGCCGAATTGAGTGGTTTTGCTCAAGCGCGTTGCGCAAGCGATGCCGACTGATGTTGGTCATCGGGTCCTGAGATGCGGGATAATGGCCTGGAAGCAATGTGTTCGATGCCGGTGACGCGTGTCCTATGAGGGGACGGGCGTGCCCTCAAGGGGCCGTCGGCGACGATGAGCTGGTTTCAGGAAGGGGAACGAGCATGGCGGCCATGAAGCCGCGGACGGGCGATGGCCCGCTCGAGGTGACCAAGGAGGGGCGGGGCATCGTCATGCGCGTTCCGCTCGAAGGCGGCGGTCGGCTCGTCGTCGAGCTGACCCCTGACGAGGCCGACGCGCTCGGCGACGCCCTCAAGAAGGTCGTCGGCTGACGCGGAAGCGACCACACCTTTTCAGCTGCCCCGGCATCGTAATCGGTGCCGGGGCAGTGGTCTTCCAGGGGGCTCCAGGGGTACGTCAGCGACGTACCCCTTTGGTATTTCTCCAGGTCGGACGCGTACGAGCCGGGGCGCAGTCAGCGCTTGACCGCGCACAGCAGACCGTCGCCCACCGGCAGTAGCGAGGGCACCAGATCCTGGCTCTCACGGACCGCGCGCAGCAGTTCGCGCAGCCGGCCGACCTCCGCGGGCTGCGGTCCCGAGTCCACCGTGCGGCCGTCCGCGAAGACGCCCTCGAAGGCGACGAGCCCGCCCGGGCGCAGCAGGCGCAACGATTCAGCGAGATAGTCCAGGCACTCGAGACGGTCGCCGTCGCAGAAGACGAGGTCGTAGCCGGCGTCCGCGAGCCGGGGCAGGACGTCCAGGGCGCGGCCAGGGATGAAGCGGGCGCGGTTGCTGGCGAAACCGGCCGCGCGGAAGGCCTGGCGGGCGAACTGCTGCCGCTCCGGCTCCGGATCGACGGTGGTCAGTACCCCGTCCGGCCGCATGCCGTGCAGCAGATGAATTCCGGAGACGCCGGTCCCGGTCCCGATCTCCGCCACCGCTTTCGCGTCCACGGTGGCGGCGAGCAACCGCAGCGCGGCGCCCGTGCCGGGCGACACCGAGCGCAGGCCTGCCTCGCGGGCCCGGTCGCGGGCCCAGCGCAGCGCCTCGTCCTCGGCGACAAAGGCGTCGGCGAACGCCCAGCTCGTCTGCCGGTTGCCGGTAATGACCCTCTCCTGTCCCCGTGGTTGCCTGGGCGTGACTGTATCCGTTGGTGCCGGGAACCCGCAGATGGGACCGGGCGTTTAGAGGGGTGGGGAAACAGAGCGGGGGGAAGGCGATGGACCAGGAAGCGGAGCAGGGCGGCGAGCAAGTGCTGACGCAGCCATATGAGCACGTATCAAATTCCCGTAAAACCGCTTATCCGGAGCTAACGGGCGAGGTGGCTATGGTAGGGGCTCGACTGGACACCACCAGAGCCGACAGGGGAGGTGCGGCTGCGCCTGTGGATCGAGGAGGGGTGCTGCGGCGCCTGCTCAGATCGGCGGGTGAGCCGAAATCCGTGACCGAGATCGCTGACAACTTCCATGCTGCTGCCCCCGCGCAGACCGCGACGTTCACCACCGACGCGGAGTCGCAGGCGTGGACTCCGCCCACCTGGGAGGAGATCGTCAGCACGCACAGCGGACGGGTCTACCGCCTCGCCTACCGCCTGACGGGCAACCAGCACGACGCCGAGGACCTCACCCAGGAAGTCTTCGTCCGCGTCTTCCGCTCGCTGTCGACCTATACACCCGGCACCTTCGAGGGCTGGCTGCACCGCATCACCACGAACCTCTTCCTGGATATGGTCCGCCGCAAGCAGCGCATCCGCTTCGACGCCCTCGGTGACGACGCGGCCGAGCGCCTGCCCAGCCGCGAGCCGTCCCCGCAGCAGGTCTTCAACGACGCGCACTTCGACGCGGACGTCCAGCAGGCGCTGGACACCCTCGCGCCCGAGTTCCGCGCCGCCGTCGTCCTGTGCGACATCGAGGGACTCTCGTACGAGGAGATCGCCGCGACCCTGGGCGTGAAGCTCGGCACGGTCCGCTCCCGGATCCACCGTGGCCGCTCCCAGCTGCGCAAGGCCCTTGCACACCGGTCTCCCGAGGCCCGCGCCGAGCGCCGCTCGTTCACGGCCCGTGTGCCCGTGCTGGGAGGAGGGGGCGCGACCGCGTGAGTGGATCCCGTCCTACGCCCGCTGAGCAGCACCTCGGCGACCGACTCTCCGCCCTGGTGGACGGAGAGCTCGGTCATGAGTCGCGCGATCGTGTCCTGGCCCACCTCGCCACCTGTGCGAAGTGCAAGGTCGAGGCGGACGCCCAGCGCCGACTGAAGAACGTATTCGCGGAAGTGGCCCCTCCGCCGCCCTCCGAGAGCTTCCTGGCCCGCCTCCAGGGGCTTCCCGGGGGAGGGGACTCCGACGGCACCGGCTCGCCGCTGGGCGGGGGAGGATTCGGCGGCAGACTTCCCGGAGCCGACCGGACCTCCGGCCTCACCGGACTCTTCGGAGTGAGGGGCGAGCCCTTCGGTTACGTTCCCGCCGGACCGCACGCCGATGTGCTGCCCCCCTCGTCGGGCAGCGGCTTCCGCATCCATGACGTCAGCCGTCACGAGGCCGAGCGATCGGCCTCGCGCGGGCTGCGGTTCGCGTTCGCCGCCGCCGGTGCGGTGTCGCTCGCCGCGGTCGCGCTCGGTGGGGTGTCGACCGGGGTGCCGGGTGACACCGCGGACGCACGCGGCGGTTCCGGGGCCGGAAGCAATGTGACGCCGACGCGTTCGCCGGGCACGGGGGCCTCGACGTCTCCCGAGTCACAGCGTCGCCGGTCCGACGCACCGCTGCTCGCGCAGGGCCGCCGGGCGCTGGGCGACGGTACCGTGGCGCCGACCGAGGTGTCCGCGCCGCTGCTGTCCGGAGTCCCCGCTCCGGCGGAGCGCGGCCAGGACGCCATGCACACACTGACGACACCGGTGGTCGCCGGCGCAGCCGCGATGTCCCCGCTCATACGTCCGCTCACCGATGCCCAGCCGCTCGCGCTGACCTCGTGGTCCGCAGTCCCTGACGTCACGACTCCGGGCCTGCTCGCCGCCCCCGTGGCCACCCCGTCCCCCGCTTCCTCCCCGTCCCCCACCTCCCCCTCCTCCCGTAGCGTCCGCTGACCCCGCCCTCTGCGCGGCGGCCCGTGAACCTGGTTGAATCCAGGGTGGGCCGCGTCCGCAGGAGGGATCCCGGACGCGGAGTCGACAATCTGCGGTGACCGTCGGCGAGTTGTGCCGCGGGCCAGGTGTGGGGAGAACATGAACGAGGGGAAGCCCACGAAGGCGAAGTGGTGGAGCCGACCCAGGCCGCCGGTCTCTCCGGAGGATGCCGGGGCGGGTTCGTCCGAGGGCGCCGACGGGCCCGCGGGCGTCGCCGGCGTCCGCACGCCCGGCGGCGCGGTCGGCACCGGAGGTGACGTCGAGACGCCTGGCAGTGCCACGGGAGACGACACCGGGGGTGACTTCGAGCTGGCCCGCCCCGCGGCGGCTCCGGCCACGGGCGGGCCCGGAGCCGACGGCGACTTCGAGCTGGAGCGGCCCGTGCCGGTTCAGCGCGCGAGTGCGCAGGGCGGCGACACCGCTCCGGCGGACCGTGTCCCGGCCCCGGGCGACACCGGGGAGGCGCACGTGCCGTCGGTCCCCACGCGGGTCACGGAAGCCCTCGCGCACGTCACGCAGGGCGAGGCGAGCACGCACCCCGGTGCCGCCGCGGAGCGCGCCAAGCCCCTGCACGACCCCGACCCCTACGGCACCCCGCCCTACGGTCAGCCCGGTCCCTGGGCGCCCGCCCCGCCGGTCCAGCACCCCGCGGCCACCCCCGCGCACGGGACGCACATGCCGGCGGGCACACCGGCCCACGGCACACACGTCCCGGCGGGCGCGCCGGCCCAGGGCACACACGTCCCCGCGGCCACCCCCGCGCACGGGACGCACATGCCGGCGAGCGCACCGGCCCTGGGCACACACGTCCCCGCGAGCGCACCGGCCCACGGCACACCCTTCGATGCCCCGCCGAACGGCACCGCGCCCGTTGCCCACGCCCCGGCGGGCGCGCCCCCGGCCGCGTACGCGGGAACCGCCCACGAAGCACCCGTACAAACCCCCCAGCCCCCCACCCCCTGGCAGAACTACGACCCCTGGGCCGCCCCGGGCCCCCTCCAGCAGAACGGCGCGGCCGTGGCGACCGTGACGCAGCGGCGCAAGCGGGCGAAGAAGGTGCTGGTGCTCGGGGCCGTGCTGATCGCGCTGGTCTCCGGGGGCGTCGGCGGTGCCGTAGGGGCGTATCTGGAGCGGAACGGGGGGATGGGGGACGTCGAGCTGCCGCAGGCGGGCAAGGAGGCGCCGGGGCGCGCTCCGGACAGCGTGGCCGGGATCGCCGCCCACGCGCTGCCCAGCGTCGTCACCCTGCATGTGCGCGGCTCCCAGGAGGAAGGCACCGGCACCGGGTTCGTGCTCGACGGCCAGGGCCACATCCTCACCAACAACCACGTGATCGAACCGGCAGGCAGCGGCGGCGAGATATCCGTGACGTTCAGCGGCGGGGAGACCGCCAAGGCCGAGGTCGTCGGACACGACAGCGGGTACGACCTGGCGGTCGTCAAGGTCTCCGGGGTCAGCGGCCTCGACCCCATGCCACTGGGCAACTCCGACAACGTCCAGGTGGGCGACCCGGTCGTCGCCATCGGCGCGCCCTTCGACCTCGCCAACACCGTCACCTCCGGCATCATCAGCGCCAAGGAGCGGCCCATCACCGCGGGCGGGGAGAAGGGCGACGGGAGCGACGTCTCGTACGTCGACGCGTTGCAGACCGACGCGCCCATCAACCCCGGCAACTCCGGTGGCCCCCTGCTCGACTCCAAGGCCCGCGTCATCGGCATCAACAGCGCCATCCGTTCCGCCGACAGCGGCTCCGACCTGGAGAGCGGTCAGGCGGGTTCCATCGGGCTCGGCTTCGCCATCCCGATCAACCAGGGCAAGCGCGTGGCCGAGGAGCTCATCAACACGGGCAAGGCCACCCACCCCGTGATCGGCGTCACGCTCGACATGAACTACACGGGCGACGGCGCCCGCGTCGGCACGAAGGGCAACGGCGGCGGCCCGCCCGTCACCGCGGGCGGTCCCGGCGCCGAGGCGGGCATCAAGGCGGGCGACGTCATCACCGAGGTCGACGGCCAGCGCGTCCACTCCGGCGAGGAACTCATCGTGAAGACCCGTGCGCACCGCCCGGGCGACCGGCTCCGGCTGACCCTGCGGCGGGGCGACACGCAGAAGAAGGTCACACTGGTCCTCGGTTCCGCCGACGGTGACTGACATGAAGTTCACAGCTGGGCGCATCGCCGCAGCTCCGAACGGCAAACAACGCGGAAAACCCGTCGTGTACATGAACCCGGAAGCCCCGGGACAGTTCCGGACGGACAGGATCGCCGGGTACCGTGGACACGGCCCGGACCACGGAAGACCCGCCGAGGGCCGAGGACCGAGGACATCGCAAGGAGCTTCAGGTGTTCAATGACATAGGACCGCTCGAGCTGGTGACGCTCGTCGTCCTCGCCGTGCTCGTCTTCGGCCCGGAGAAGCTCCCGAAGATGATCCAGGACGTCACGCGCACCATTCGCAAGATCCGCGAGTTCTCGGAGAGCGCCAAGGCGGACATCCGTGAGGAACTCGGCCCGGAGTTCAAGGACTTCGAGTTCGAGGACCTCAACCCCAAGACGTTCATCCGCAAGCAGCTGGACAACGACGAGCTGGGGCTCAAGGAAATCCGCAACGGCTTCGACCTGAAGAAGGAGATGGCCGAGGTCACGGACGCGGTCCACGGCCGCGAAGCCGACACCTCCTCGGCCTCGTCTTCGTCCGGTTCGACCGGTGGCTCCGTCGACATGACGAAGAAGCGCGAGAAGCTCGACCCGGACGAGCGTCCGCCGTACGACGCGGACGCCACCTGAGTCGTACGTCCCACTCGGCGGAGGCCGACTGGGCCGTACGCCCCCTGGCCGTGGCGGACGTCACCTGATCCACACGGCCGCCCGCGTACCCGCACATCAGAGCGACGCCTCGCAGCCTGAACCGGCGCGTTCGCGACCCACGCGCCGGGCGGTTTCCCTGCTGATAGGAGCGGTGTGGCTATGCTGCCCAGTTGTTGTGCGGACCGATAAGGACGCCCGAGGGGGGCGGGCCGCCCGGTCCGACGAGAGCAAGGAGGCGTCCGGGCAGATGGAGACGACAAGTCGGGTAGGCGCGAAGGCGCCGGCCGCGGAGGGCGGCCAACAGGTCCCCTCCGCCCGGCGTACGGTCGACGGCTACCTGCTGGCGCCCTTCCCGTGGTACGGCCTCGATGAGGCCTTCACGGGGCCGCGCTGGCTGATGCAGGTGGGTACCTCGGCGGACGGCGCCGTCGACCACGGATCGATCGGGCACGGCGACGAGCCCACGGTGCGCGCCGAGTCGACCGAGGACAAGGAGCGCTTCGCGGTGGTGGTCACCGTGGCGGCCAGCCCCGTACGCCGCAGCGCGGACGGTACGGGCTTGTTGGAGGCCACCTCGGTGTCCTCCGCGGCCTGGCTGGCCGGTGTGGGTCTGCTGTCCTTCACCTGGCCCGGGCAGATGGACCACACCCTGCGGGACGACTGGCTGGACCAGCAGACCGAGACTGCGTGGGTCCTCGCGGACGACCTCGACGGGCCGGACTGGTCCTCGCTGTCGCTCCCCGTGGACGGTGTCCCGACGTCCTTCCACTACCGCGAGTCCGAGTTCGGGTGGGTGCTGGCGGGGTCCACTCAGGAGGGTGTGCATGTGGGGGCGTACGGACGGGGGATGAGTGCGTATGGGCTGGGGTTCGCCATGATCAAGGACATCGGCGCGTACGCCTAGCCGGCGGGGTTACGGGGAAGGGGGCGCCGTCCTGATGGACGGCGCCCCCTTCCCCGTATGGAATTGGATTACTGCGGATCGTTCGCCAACTGCGGGTCCGTCGTGGTTGGTCGCGCAGTTCCCCGCGCCCCTTACGGGGCGCTCCTAGAACTTGTTCCTCGGGGTGATGCCCAGCGACATCCCGGACAGGCCCCGCTGGCGGCCGCCCAGCTTGCCCGCGATCGCGCGCAGGGCGGAGCCGGCCGGAGAGTCGGGGTCCGTGAGGACCACCGGCTTGCCCTCGTCGCCACCCTCGCGGAGGCGGACGTCGATGGGGATGGAGCCAAGGACCGGGACGGTCGCGCCGGTGGTGCGGGTCAGGCCGTCGGCGACGGACTGGCCGCCGCCCGTGCCGAAGACGTCGACCATCTCGCCGCAGTGCGGGCAGGGCAGGCCCGACATGTTCTCGACCACGCCGACGATCTTCTGGTGGGTCTGCACGGCGATGGAGCCGGCCCGCTCGGCGACCTCGGCGGCCGCCTGCTGCGGGGTGGTGACGACCAGGATCTCCGCGTTCGGGACCAGCTGGGCCACCGAGATCGCGATGTCGCCCGTGCCGGGCGGGAGGTCGAGGAGCAGGACGTCCAGGTCGCCCCAGAAGACGTCCGCCAGGAACTGCTGGAGGGCGCGGTGCAGCATCGGGCCGCGCCAGACGACCGGCGCGTTGCCCGGGGTGAACATGCCGATCGAGATGACCTTCACGCCGTTCGCCGACGGCGGCATGATCATGTTCTCGACCTGGGTCGGACGGCCGTCAGCGCCGAGCATCCGGGGCACCGAGTGGCCGTAGATGTCGGCGTCGACGACACCGACCTTGAGGCCGTCGGCCGCCATCGCCGCCGCCAGGTTCACCGTCACCGAGGACTTGCCGACGCCGCCCTTGCCGGAGGCGACCGCGTAGACACGGGTCAGCGAGCCGGGCTTGGCGAAGGGGACCTCGCGCTCGGCCTGCCCGCCGCGCAGCGCGGAGGTCAGCTCGCGGCGCTGCTCGTCGCTCATCACCTCGAGAGTCACGCCGACACGGGTGACGCCCTCGACCGCCGAGACCGCCTCCGTCACGTTCTTCGTGATGGTCTCGCGCATCGGGCAGCCGGAGACGGTCAGATAGACGGTGACCGCGACCGCACCATCCGCACCGATCTCCACTGATTTGACCATCCCCAGCTCGGTGATGGGTCGCTGGATCTCGGGGTCGTTCACCGTCGCCAGTGCTTCGCGCACCGCGTCTTCCGTAGCCATAACCAGATGGTACGGCGACGGGCCCAGGGCCCCGAAGCCCCGTCACCGGTCGTCTACGTCACGTCCGCGCGACCGTTCCGTCGGGAATACGACGTGGCCGTCGCCCGGGTGCTCCTCCAGCTCCTTGATCAGGTCCTGGAATTCGGTGCGGATCCAGTCGCGGGTGGCGACCTCGCCGAGGCCCACGCGCAGCGCGGCGATCTCGCGGGTGAGGTACTCGGTGTCCGCGATGGACCGCTCGTTCTGCTTGCGGTCCTGTTCGAGGTTGACCCGGTCGCGGTCGGCCTGGCGGTTCTGCGCGAGCAGGATCAGCGGGGCGGCGTACGAGGCCTGCAGAGACAGCATCAGCGTCAGGAAGATGAACGGGTAGTTGTCGAAGCGCAGATCGTGGGGCGCGGAGACGTTCCACACCACCCACAGGATGATGACGACGGTCATCCAGACGATGAACCGTCCGGTGCCGAGGAAGCGGGCGATGCGCTCCGAGAGCCGTCCGAAGGCCTCCGGGTCCCACTCGGGCACCAGTCTGCGCCGCGGCGGCTTCGGCTGGTCGAGCCGGGTACGCGGCCGAGTGGCGGCGGTCGCCCCGGCGGGGGTGCGTTCGCGGGGTCGCTCAGGTGGCATGGGGCTCCTCCTCCACGAGGTGGAACTCCGTCTCGCGCCAGTCCTCGGGCAGCATGTGGTCCAGTACGTCGTCCACGGTCACCGCGCCCAGCAGTGAGCCGCTCTCGTCGACAACGGGCGCCGCGACCATGTCGTACGTCGCGAAGAAGCCGGCGACGACGGGCAGCGAGGCGTCCGGCGCGAGCGGCTGCAGATCGTCGTCGAGGAGCGCGCCGACCAGCGTGAACGGCGGGTCGCGCAGCAGCCGCTGGAAGTGGACCGTGCCGAGGTACTTTCCGGTCGGCGTCTCGTCCGGTGGGCGGCACACGTACACCTGGGCGGCGAGCGCGGGGGAGAGGTCGGGGTTGCGGACCCGGGCGAGCGCGTCGGCGACCGTCGCGTCGGGCCGCAGCACGATCGGCTCGGTCGTCATGAGCCCGCCGGCGGTCTTCTCCTCGTACGCCATCAGCCGCCGCACGTCGGCCGCCTCGTCCGGCTGCATCAGCTTCAGCAGCCGCTCCACGTCCTCGGTGGGCAGTTCGGCGAGCAGGTCGGCCGCGTCGTCCGGGTCCATCGCCTCCAGGACGTCGGCGGCGCGCTCCTCCTTGAGCTTGCTGAGGATCTCGATCTGATCGTCCTCCGGGAGTTCTTCGAGGACGTCGGCGAGCCGGTCGTCGTCCAGTGCGGCGGCCACCTCCCCGCGCCGCTTGGGGGACAGGTGGTGCAGGACGTTGGCGAGGTCGGCCGGGCGCAGCTGCTCGAAGGTGGCGAGCAGGCTCTCGGCGCCCTGTCCGTGCTCCTCCAGCGAGAACCCGGTGACGGCGGACCACTCGACGGTCAGCGTCTCGCCCTTGGTGCGCCGGAAGGCCCCGCTGCGCCCCTTGCGGACGAAGACCCGGTCGATCTCCCAGTCCCTGCGGGCGGGCAGCTTGTCGATCGACACGTCGAGCACGGTCACTTCCTCGTCGGTCTCGACGAGGCGTACCACCCGGTCGAGCAGCTCGCCGAAGACGAGCCGTTCGGTGGGCCGCTGTTCGAAGCGCCGCACGTTGAGGACGCCGGTGGTGATGACCTCGCCGGACTCGATGCCGATGACCCGGGTCATCGGCAGGAAGATGCGCCGCCGCGTGGACAGTTCGACGACGAGGCCGAGCAGCCGGGGCGGCCGCCGTCCGACGCGGAGCATGGCGACGAGGTCCCGCACCCGGCCCACTTGGTCGCCGTTCGGGTCGAAGACGGCGACACCGGCGAGGTGCGAGACGAAGATCCGGGCGCCTGCGGCCATGCCCGCGCCTCCTTCCCCTCGTACGCGCTCTTGCGGGCGTTCTCCTGTACGACTCTCCGTGCGCACGCGACGTACGCGCGGTCTGTCCCGCTCTGTCCGCTCGGGTGGGCTTCAGGCTAGCCCGTCCCGGTCGGATACGCCCTGGTGAGCGGTCCGGACGGACTGCCTCCGCCGAGCGCCGGCGGCACCGGTACGCTGCCGTACGCCGCCAAGGACCCCCGCACGAAAGGCAGCCCCACCTGTGACTGCAATTCCCCAGGGCCGAACCCGCCGGGCCGCACTGGTGAGCGCGATGTGCGCACTGGTCGTGACGGGGACGGGACTGACGGGGTGCAGTAGTGAGGACCCGGACGCGGGCACCAACGGAGTGGGCAAGCTGCCCGCCGCCACGATCCAGGCGAAGACGAAGAAGGCGGCCGAGGCGGCTGCCACCGTACGGCTCTCCGGAACCGTCGTCAGCAACGGGACGACGTACACCCTCGACATGCGCCTCAAGGCCGACGGCGGCACCGGCTCCGTCACCTCGAAGGGGGCGAGCTTCCGGCTGCTGCGGGTCGGCGAGCACCTCTTCCTCAAGGCCGACGCGGAGTTCTGGACCCACCAGGACGGCAAGAGCGACAGCACCTCCGCCGACACCGCCGCGGCCAAGAAGCTGGAGGGCATGTACGTGAAGGTGCCCACCGGCGACCCCGCCTACAAGCGGTTCAGCGGCTTCACCGACAAGGACGTCCTCCTCGACGGTCTGCTCACCCTGCACGGCGCGCTCGCCACGGACGGCCACCACGCGCAGTCCGGCGTCCGCACCATCCGCATCACCGGCGACAAGGGCTCCGGAGGCTCCCTCGACGTCTCCCTGAAGGGAACCCCGTACCCCCTGCTGCTGGTCCGCGCGGGCAACGCGGGCACCCTTCGTCTCACCGACTGGGGCAAGGACTTCGCCCTGGAAGAGCCCTCGAAGAAGGAGACGGTGGACTACGGGCAGCAGCTGCCCACGTCGTAGTCCGCGGCCCCTGGGGCCCGTCTTCAGGATCACGCCCGGGCCGCGGGGTCGTGAGGGACCGTAGCCCGAAGCCGGCGTGATCCGAAAGGCAGACCTAGCGGCGCTTGCGCTTCTTGAGGAGGAGTCGGGGGAGGCCCGCCGGGATCGGCCGGCGAGTGGTCGCCGGGGTCGGCAGCGGCCGCTCGGCGAGTGAGCCGTCCGGCAGCTCGGCCGTGCCGCCCGTGGGCTCCAGGCGCAGCACCCGGCACTCGCGGGCCCAGCGCTCCGGCATGGCCTCACCGTCGGGGGCGTTCAGGCGCTTGCCCTTGAGCTCGGCGACGGCGGCCTCCCACTCCGGGGAGGCGGGTGTCAGCTCCACGACCTTCGCGGACCAGGAGACGAGGCGTCCGCCCTTGTCCTTGCTGCGTACGGTGACGACCGCGTCGCCCCCGTCGACCAGGCCCGGCAGCGGCTGCTCGCCGGGCCCGTCGCCGACCAGACAGGCCGCGCCGTCGTGCCACACGTGCCACAGGGCGCGGCTGGGCGCCTCGTGGCCCTGCGGCGTCGGTACGCCGCCGCCCCGCACCCAGATCAGCCCGGACTTCTTGGTGGCCTCCTCGACGAGGGCCTGGTCGAGCAGCTCTTCCGTCATGGGGCCAAGACTATCCAGCGCGCTCTCACAGCCAGCCGTTGCGCTTGAGGATGCGGTGGATCGAGAGGCAGATGCCGACCGTGACGCCGAGCGTCAGCGGGTAGCCGTACTTCCAGTGCAGCTCGGGCATGTGGTCGAAGTTCATGCCGTACACGCCACAGACCATCGTCGGTACGGCGATGATCGCGGCCCAGGACGTGATCTTGCGCATGTCCTCGTTCTGCGCGACGGAGGCCTGGGCGAGGTTGGCCTGGAGGATCGAGTTGAGCAGTTCGTCGAAGCCGAGGACCTGCTCCTGCACCCGGGCGAGGTGGTCGGCGACATCGCGGAAGTACTTCTGGATGTCGGGGTCGACCAGCCGCATCGGCCGCTCGCTCAGCAGCTGCATGGGGCGCAGCAGCGGCGACACCGCCCGCTTGAACTCAAGGACCTCGCGCTTGAGCTGGTAGATCTGCCCGGCGTCCGTGCCGCGCGGCGTGCCCTTGCGGCCCGGCGAGAACACCTGGGTCTCGACCTCGTCGATGTCGTCCTGCACGGCGTCCGCGACGGCGATGTACCCGTCGACGACGTGGTCGGCGATCGCGTGCAGCACGGCGGAGGGGCCCTTGGCGAGCAGCTCGGGGTCGTCCTGCAGCCGGTGCCGCAGCGCCCGCAGCGAGCCCTGCCCGCCGTGCCGGACGGTGATGAAGAAGTCCCGTCCGGTGAAGCACATGACCTCGCCGGTCTCCACGATCTCGCTGGTGGCGGTCAGTTGGTCGTGCTCGACGTAGTGGATGGTCTTGAAGACGGTGAACAGGGAGTCGTCGTAGCGCTCCAGCTTGGGCCGCTGGTGCGCCTGGACGGCGTCCTCGACGGCCAGCGGGTGCAGCCCGAACTCCCGGGCGATACCCGCGAATTCGGCCTCCGTCGGCTCGTGCAGACCGATCCACACGAAGCCGCCGTCGCGGTGCACCTGGCGCATCGCCTCGTGCGGTGTCAGTGGCTCGCGGCTCTCGACGCGGGCGCCGTCGCGGTAGACGGCGCAGTCGACCACCGCGGACGGGGTGGCGGGGTCACGGGTGGTGTCGTACGAGCCACTCTCCTTGCGCAGCGAGGGACGGGGGCGGACCGCGGCACGCAGGTCACGGATCATCGACATGGCAGGCTCCTTTTCGGAACGGAGGCCGCCGACGACGGTTGGAACTACCCGGAATGGGGACGTCCTGACTGCGGATGTTTGGCACGTCCACAAAGCGGGGAGCACCGCACCGTCGCGGTGGCAGCTTCGCTACTGATTCAGATCAGACAGATCAGGCGGAAACGAAGCGCTCTTCCGTGGTGCACCGGACAACGCTGACACGTATGCACACGTTTGCAGGAGGCGGCAGCCAGCAGAGCTGGGGAAACCAGCGGAACCAGCTACGGAACTCAGCGACCGGAAGAGCGGGTGGTACTGCACGGTCGACTTCGGTCCATTGCAGCCCCACCTCCTCCGGTCGGTCCCCCGTGAGGGACGATCCATCCCCCGAAGGGGAGTCTGTCTCCCGCCGTGGGGAGCCAGATCAGTCTCAGTGCGTCGGAGCTCGAGAGCGACGCTTCTGCGTGCTGCCCCGACCAGCGGCCAAGACTATCAGCGCACTGAAGCGTCAACGCGCCGCTTTGCCCGTTGTTGACCGCGGGGTCCGGTGTGCTGACGCGGAATTGACGCGGCCTATGCTCGGCGCATGGCTGATGTTCTTCCTCTGGTCGAGGCCCGTTTGCGCTCTGCGCTGGGCGAACCCGACGCGCGGGCCGCGGTCACCTTCCTCGGCACCGACCGCGTCGAAGTGCTGCGCTTCACGGAGGGCGACATCGTCCGCTACGCGACGCTGGGCATGTCCGCCCAGCCGATGGCGGACCCCACGGCGGTCCTCGCCGACCCGGTGAAGGGCCCCCGCGCCGAACTGATCCTCTCGGTGCGCGCGGGCGGCGCCGACACCGACAAGGTGCTCCGCCCGCTCGCCGTGCTCGCCGCGTCCCCTCAGGTCGAGGGGGTGGTGGTGGCTCCGGGCGCCTCGCTCGACGTGGGCGAACCCCTGTGGCCCGGAGCGCCGTTCAGCTCCGTCCTGGTCGCGGAGTCCGGCGGCCTGGTCGAGGACCTGGAGCTGGACACGCCCGCCGACCCCGTGCGTTTCCTGCCGCTGCTTCCGATGACGCCGAACGAGGCCGCGTGGAAGCGTGTGCACGGCGCGGGCGCCCTCCAGGAGCGCTGGCTGAACGGTGGAACGGACCTGCGCGATCCGCTGCGCAAGTCCGTTCCGCTGGACTGAGCGGCCCCGGGCGCGGAGTGGGGCATCTCACTCCCTGCGCCCCGGTCAGAGACCGGCCGGAGTCCGTCAGTTGGCGAAGACGGTGACACTGTCCTCGGTCGCGTGCCGCGGCTCCAGCTCCTCGGCCATGGGGGTCCCCCGCTCGAGCGAAGCCGAGAGTGGGGGAGGGTGAGCGCGTTGCGGCGTAGGAGGACGACGGCGGCGCCGACCACCGCGGTGACCGCCGCGACGACGAAGGGGATGTGGATGTCGCTCCACTCCTCGATCTTCGGCGCGAAGTACGGCGCGGCGGCCGCCGCGAACCAGAGGTGATCAGGAAGTACGCGGTGAACAGCAGCGACACCTGGCTGGGCGTGGCGTCCAGGCCCTTGGTGATGGACGGCAGGATCGGGTCGACGAGCCCGATGCCCATGAAGGCGACGACGGATGCCCCCGCGGTCGCCCAGACGGCCTTCGGCTGACGCAGGATGCCGCCCGCACCCGCGTCGAATGTGTCGCCCTCCGCGGGGCCTCCGGTGCTGCTGGTCATGCTCGCTCCTTCACTGCGACTGCTGTGTGCGACCGAGATCGTTGTCGTATGCACATAATAAGTTAGCTGTGCTAATTAATGTAATCTACATCTACTTTTTGGGTGTGATCCGACATGACAGGCACACGCCGGACGGGTGATCGTCCTTGACGCGGCGCAGGGCGGGGAGGACCGTTGGGCCCTATGAGGGGCGAACCCAGTTGCCCGAAGTGTGGTGGCCGGGTCAGGGCTCCCGGCCTCTTTGCCGACTCCTGGCAGTGCGATGTGCACGGCAACGTGCATCCGCTGCAGCCCGTGATCCCGCCCAGCGTCGAGGCCCTCGGCGTGGTCGTGCACCACGCGCGGGTACCGGTGTGGATGCCATGGCCGCTGCCGGTCGGCTGGCTGTTCACCGGCGCGACGTTCGCCGGTGACGACCGCAGCGGCGGGCGTGCGACCGCCGTCGCCTGCTCGGGTCCCGGGCCGCTCGGCGGCGTAGGGGAGCTGATCCTCGTCGCCGAGGAACTCGGCGTCGGTCTCGGTGCGCGGTACGCGGGCATCGACGGGCCCGACCCCGGCCCGTACATGAGCGTCGAGAAGCCGCCCCAGGCGAAGGTCCTCGCGGCCGGGCGTCCGACCCCGCTCTGGCATGTCTCCGGCGCCCCCGACGACCGCGCTGTCTTCGCGGGCGAGGCGCTCGGGCTGTGGCTGTGGGCAGTGGTCTGGCCCGAGCAGTCGGGTCTGCTGATGTACGACGAGCTGGTGCTGACGGATCTGCGGGACGCGGGGGCGGAGATGGATCTGCTGCCGTGCGGAGCGTTGTCGCCGCGGATCCTGGAGTCGTAGGTAGGCGTGTGAGGTCGGGCGCCTGGGCCCGCACAGGAACGCGGAGGCCCCTCACAGGAATCTCGTAGGGGGCGCTCCGCAGGAGAGGGTGTGACAGGGGACCCTCGGATTCCCGTTATCCTTGAGCGTCCCCACCCGTCCGGTCACCGCCTGGAGTCATGTCGTGCGCATCGATCTGCACACCCACTCCACGGCTTCCGACGGTACGGACACCCCGGCCGAGCTGGTGCGGAACGCGGCCGCCGCGGGTCTGGACGTCGTCGCGCTGACCGACCACGACACCACCCGCGGGTACGCCGAGGCGATCGCGGCGCTGCCCGAGGGGCTCACCCTGGTCACCGGCGCCGAGCTCTCCTGCCGCATCGAAGGCATCAGCATGCACATGCTGGCCTACCTGTTCGACCCCGAGGAGCCCGCGCTGCTCGCCGAGCGCGAGCTGGTGCGGGACGACCGAGTGCCGCGCGCCCACGGCATGATCGCCAAGCTCCAGGACCTCGGCGTGCCGATCACCTGGGAGCAGGTGGCGCGCATCGCGGGCGACGGCTCCGTGGGGCGGCCGCACGTCGCGTCCGCGCTGGTCGAACTGGGTGTCGTGGACAGCGTCTCTGACGCCTTCACCGAGGAGTGGCTGGCCGACGGCGGCCGCGCCTATGTCCCCAAGCACGAGACCGACCCGTTCGAGGCGATCCGGCTGATCAAGGGCGCGGGCGGCGTCGCCGTCTTCGCGCACCCGGCCGCAGCCAAGCGGGGCCGGACCGTGCCGGAGTCCGCGATGGCGGAACTCACCACCGCGGGGCTCGACGGCATCGAGGTCGACCACATGGACCACGAGCCGGAGACGCGGGCGCGGTTGCGCGGGCTCGCGGCCGAGCTGGGGCTGCTCACCACGGGGTCGTCGGACTATCACGGCAGCCGGAAGACGTGCGTGCTCGGGGAGTTCACGACCGATCCCGAGGTGTACGGGGAGATCATTCGGCGGGCTACCGGGGCGTTTCCGGTGCCGGGTACCGGCGGGGCCTGAGGCGCACGCTTCCCACCGCTGACTCTGTTCTCAGGCACCCGGCGCTGCCGGCTGTGCCCACCTGTTCCGCCCCGCGGAGCGACCGCCCACAGCGGTAGCGGCATCCACTGCCCCGCTGCCGTCCTGCATTCATCACCCCAGCAAGGCCTCACCTGTGTTCGACGTCGCCGTCTTCGGCTCCCTCTTCCTCACCCTTTTTGTGATCATGGATCCCCCCGGGATCACCCCGATCTTCCTCGCGCTGACCGCCGGGCGCCCCGCCAAGGTGCAGAAGCGGATGGCCTTCCAGGCCGTCTGTGTGGCGGGCGGCGTGATCGCGGTGTTCGGGCTGCTCGGGCACCAGATCCTGGACTACCTGCACGTCTCCGTGCCCGCGCTGATGATCGCGGGCGGGCTGCTGCTCCTGCTGATCGCCCTTGACCTGCTGACCGGCAAGACGGACGAGCCCAAGCAGACCAAGGACGTGAACGTCGCCCTCGTGCCGCTGGGCATGCCGCTGCTCGCCGGCCCAGGTGCGATCGTCTCCGTGATCCTGGCGGTGCGGAAGGCCGACACCGTCGCCACGCAGGTGTCGGTGTGGACCGCGATCCTCGCCATCCACGTGGTGCTGTGGCTGGTCATGCGCTACTCACTGGTGATCATCCGCGTCATCAAGGACGGCGGTGTCGTGCTGGTGACCCGGCTCGCGGGCATGATGCTCTCCGCGATCGCGGTGCAGCAGATCATCAATGGCGTCATGCAGGTGATTCGGACCGCCTGAGCCGAACGGCCCCACGCACACGCAGAGCCCCGCACGGCAACCGTTGCCGTGCGGGGCTCTGAAGTCTGAAAGACGCGTCAGTCCGAAAAATGCGTCCGCGCTGTTACGAGGCGGACGAGTCGGCCGGGCGGATCCACAGTCGCTGCCCGATGGCGGCGGCTTGCTGAACGATCCGGTTGACGGAGGCGGCGTCTACAACGGTGCTGTCCACGGGCGTGCCGTCGACATCGTCGAGTCGCATGATTTCGAAGCGCATGGGCTTCTCCCTTCGTCTGGTCATCCTCCTGCGGAGAACTACTCGTGGTGGCGTGCGAGGCGTCGGTGCCCCCGCTTCCGTACGTAGTCAACGGGGTGCGTGTTACAAACATTCCCTACGCTAAGGAAATTTTTCGAGAACCTAATTACCGACTGGTAAGCGGTGTGGCGGAGACTGAACGGGGCCAGTTGTGTTCGCAGCGTGACCGCCGGGACAATGGAGGCGATGAACGACGACCTCGCGGCGCTCGGCGCCCGCATCGACCGCACGAACGAGCTGCTGCAGCGCATGCTCGCCGAGGTGGCGAAGACGCCCTCGACCCACGCGATCTTCGTCGACGCCGGATATCTGTACGCGGCCGCGGGGCGGCTCGTCGCCGGGACGGAGGACCGCCGTTCCTTCGACCTGGACACCGAAGGCCTCATCGAGGCGCTCATCGACCGGGCCCGCACGATCTTCGCGGACAGCAGGCTGTTGCGCGTCTACTGGTACGACGGCGCCCGCCGCCGCATCCACACTTCGGAACAGCAGGCGATCGCCGAACTCCCGGACGTGAAGGTGCGGTTGGGCAACCTCAACGCCAACAACCAGCAAAAAGGCGTCGATTCACTCATCAGGTCCGACCTGGAGTCCCTCGCCCGGCACCGCGCCATCAGCGACGCCGCGCTGCTCGGCGGAGACGAGGACCTGGTCTCGGCGGTCGAGGCGGCGCAGGGGTACGGGGCCCGGGTCCACCTGTGGGGGATCGAGGCGCCCGAGGGCCGCAACCAGGCCGAGCCGCTGCTCTGGGAGGTCGACAGCCAGCGGACCTTCGACCTCGACTTCTTCAAGCCGTATGTGTCACGGCGGACCGCCCTCTCGTACGACGCGACGGTTGCGAGCCGTCCCACGCGCGACGACGTGCGCTTCGTGGGCGCGCAGGTCGCCGCGAAGTGGCTCGCCGCGCGGGGGCGGGAGTCACTGGCGGAACTGCTGCCCGGGCACCCGTACCTCCCCGGCTCGGTCGACCAGGATCTGCTGGTCGAGGCCGAGGGGCTGCTCCAGTACTCCCTGCGCGGACAGGCGGACTTGCGTCGCGCGCTCCGGGACGGCTTCTGGGAGCACTTGCAGGCGCAGTACTAGTAACTGGTGGCCATCGCGGCGCTCTTGACCGCTGCTCGTTACTGGTTCTCGTTCCAGAACTCGATCAGGGCGCGCGCCGTCTCCGGCGGGTTGTCCGTGTTGGGGGAGTGCTCCGCTCCCGGTACGACCGTGCGCTTGGCCTGGAGCCGTACGGCCATCTCGTCCAGCAGGGTGATCGGCCAGGTGTCGTCGAGCGCGCCGGAGAGCACGTGTTTCGGCAGGGGGACGGCGGCCAGTTCGGCGACTCGATCGGGTTCGGTGCACAGCTGGCGGCCCGTGGCGATGAGCTGGGCGGGGCTGTTGGCCAGCCAGCGGCGCCGCAGGTCGGTGAGGTCGTCGAGCCCCGGGTCGAGCCCGCCGGCGTCGGTCTCCTCGGGCGGTTCCATCGACCGCATCGCCTCCCACACCTCGGCCATGCTCATCACGGCGAGCGCGTCGCGCAGCAGCTTGACGCGCTGCTGCTGGGAGATGGAGATCTGGGCGGGGCCCGAGGCCATGAGCGTCAGCGAGAGGAAGGGGGAGGAGTCCAGGAGCACCGCGGCGCGGGAGATCTGGCCGCCGAGGGAATGCCCCACGAGGTGCACGGGAGTACCGAGGGCGGCGGCCTGCGCCAGCACGTCCTGCGCCAACTCGCTCTGCGCGTACGCCGATTCGTCGTCCTTGGGGCCTTCGGTCTCGAACTGCCCGCGCCCGTCCACGGCGACCGTCCGATACCCCTCGCGCGCCAACGGCTCGTGCAGCGCGATGAAGTCCTCCTTGCTCCCGGTGAATCCCGGCAGCAGGAGGGCGGTTCCCTTTGGGTGCCCCTGCGATGCGGCGTCGAGCACGGCGAACTCACCGCGGGCGGTGGGGAGCCGGTAGGCACGGACTCCGGCGGGCGGGATGAAGCTGGGCGGCCTGCTCATGCCCCCGAGGCTATCGGGCGGAGTTGACGAGCGCTCTGTGGGTGGGCACCGGGGGTGGTTTTCCGCCCCAGCCGCCCTTACCTGTGGGGGCTTGACGCGCAGTTCCCCGCGCCCCTTTTTAGGGGCGCGGGGAACTGCGCAGTCTTCTGGCGGGGTCTGGGGGCGCAGCCCCCAGGGACGGGACGGGCAGGGGCGGAGGGGGCGAAAACACCGATGGCCCGGCCCCACCGAAAGGCGGGACCGGGCCATCGGACAGGGGATCAGCTCTCCGCGGACTCCGCGGCAGCCGCGGCCTTGCGGGTGCTACGACGCACGGGCTTGGCCTCGGTGTCCTCGGCAGCCGCCTGAGCGGGGATCTCGGCGTCGACGGCCTTGCGGGTCCGGCGACGCACGGGCTTGGCGTCGGCGGCCTCGGCGGTGTCCACGGCAGCGGCGGCCTTGGCGCGCGTACGGCGCGGCTTGGCCTCGGCCTCGGCCGCGACCTCGGCCCCGTCGACCGCGGCCTTGCGCGTACGACGCGCCTTGACCGGAGCCTCGGCAACGCCCTCAGCGGTCTCGACGGCAGCCTCCGCGGCCTTGCGGGTCCGGCGACGCACGGGCTTGGCCTCGGTGTCCTCGGCAGCCGCCTGAGCGGGGATCTCGGCGTCGACGGCCTTGCGGGTCCGGCGACGCACGGGCTTGGCGTC